>JANQRJ010000021.1 GCA_028284635.1 Pelagicoccus sp. | reverse complement strand
CTCTGCGGCAATGACGGAGCATTGCCCTCCAGCCCACCGCCTTTTGGCTTAAGTTGACGCCAATGCGCAAATGCGGGAGCCGTGTTGCAGGATCCATTCCCCGCGGCCCGCTCGGCGATCGGGCCCTACCTCAAGCCGCATGTTGATCCGGGTTCAGATCTGGACTGACACACCCATATGCGACTTTCTATATGAAAAATGCTCTAGGCGGCACGGGCAGTTCCGAGGCGCAGCCGACTACCGAACGCATAGACACTCAACGCAGCGAAGCGCAGTGCCGAGCACCGCGACAGATTCACCACGGACCGGGTCCAAGGGGAACTGGAACATCGCCTTCCGCGGCAGGATTCGAAACGAGCCCCCTTGCCAACGCGGGACTAGGCCGCGTGGACAAATTGAGGTTTCTTCCGTTTTTCGTGGTCTCAATTTTCTCTTGGGATTTGACTGAAATCAATGCTGACGCTAGGCAGTTTCTCAATCGTCTCAGAAAACACAACAACAGTGCGTTATGAAAAGTGGTGACCCGGAACCAATAAGTGATTTGTCGCTCGTGATGGCGACCAAGCGGAGTTCTCCCTCTCGCACCCTAGATGTGGTGTCGGAATCTTCGCAATGGCTGAAGGCGGCGCTTAAAGGCGCCGGCATACCCTTCAGTTATTCCTCGTGCGAAGAAGAGGACCATTATGGCTTTGCTGCGATAACGATTATTCGGAACTACCATGGCAATCCAGCTTGCTTGGACATCAAGATCGCGGAGATAAGAGATCGGCCTTTTATTTTTGCAGAAGTTCGTTCTCTAGGAAAATCTGAAGGCACCATGTTTCCGTTTTTTGGCGATCTTTATTCGGATGACGAGCGCGACCTGTTGCTGCACTACATCGCTGACTTCGTGATTAGCGCAGACGGCAAAGACGAAGACTGAGTTGCGACTAGCTCAAGTCCCAGTCAGTTTTTTTGATGTATCCGGAAAACGATTACGTTAGATAGCTTTAGGCCGCGTGGACAAATTGCGGAACGAGCCTTTTGTTACGCCATCTACGCTTCGCTTCGTCGAGGGGCTTTTGAGTCAAAATTGTGGCTCTCGATCCGAGGTTATTCGATCGTCATTTTCGCCAGAGGCTCATCAAAGTGGATGAGGATGAACTCGTTGTTGTCGATGATTGGCTTCGGGGCCCGTCCTGCGCTGAAGGGGTAGTTGTTGTCGTTGGCCACGGCGATCGTATTCGCATCGATTGCCACCACGTCTTCGATCGTGACGAAGGGAAAGGTAAAGACGTGGGATCGATCTTGGTCCAAGTCGTGGGGGTCGGCGACGTTTAGCAAGTCGACGAGCTCGCGCTTGACGAGCTGATTGTTGGCATCGCGTACGCCGAAATCGACCAAATAGATCTTCTTGAACTCCGCTTCCGAGCCAGATTTTCCATCCCGTTCAATGACCAGATGCAGATTGTCGGATATCGGGCTGAAGTCGCCGATCGCTGAGCTTTTCGGATCCAGCGGGTAGTAGAACGTATCGCCGGAGTAAGTCTCGGAAACCGTATCGAAGGGCATGATACGGAGGCGTCTCAGTCCGAGTTCCGAGTCGCTGTGGGTTGGCTTTTCCAGCATGGGGTAGAGTACAGTGCCTTCCAGATTGGCGCTCATTCCCTCGAAGCCGCCGCTGCGAGGATGGGTTGCCTTTCGACCAAGCGGATCGTCAGGGCTGGCTATATCCTCGATTGGGATGGGCGCCCGGAGCAGTTCGCCCTTGGCGTTGAACTTGAGGAGAAAGGGGCCGAATTCGTCTCCGATCCAGATGTTCCCCGACGCATCCCGTCGCATGCTTTCAACATCGAAGTCGAATCCAGTCAGCAAGCGGTCTTGCGTGATAGCGGAGTGGACGGGTATTCCCGAGTCGGCGCCATCGGCCGCTGGGTAGTTCTTCAAGTCTGCGATCACCTTGAAGGGGACAAGCCGGTTAGGATCGCTGAGGGAAACGTGTTCGAGAACTTCGACGCTGGCATCGCCGCCAACCTCGGTTCGAAAATTCGGACGCGCCTTGTACAAGCGAAGCGCGTAGTCCGGGCTGTTGGCCTTGGAGCCGAAGCCATTGTCTGAGAGCATCCAGAAAGTGCCATCTCCATTGTCGAGAATGGCGGAGAATCCTTGCACCGGCTGCTTGTCGACGAACGGCGCGGTTCGCCCATTGGCTCCGCCGCCGATAAATTGGCCTGCGGTCGGGCCGGGGGCGAATGTATCCGCCGGAAGCGATGCATAGCCCACCAGCGTCTGAGCGCTGATTTGGCTAACTGTAGTCAGATGAAGAACGAAAGGAAGCGCGATGGCAGTTAGACTCTTCAAAGCTTGGTTGCGCATAGCGACTGGGTGCCGGGTTTTCTCAGAATCCGTGTCTCTTGAGTCCATCGAGGAACGAGACCTTGGCTTCTTCCGTGATTACCTGGTTATGGGCAACTACGAGCTTGTCGAATTCCAAATTCTTAAGCTGCCCGACGCTTTTGCGAAAGGCATTCCGGTCTTTGATCATCATGCGGAATAAGCGGCTCATGTCAGGAAAGACGCTGATCCCTGAGAATATGCGAAGGACTCCTTTAGTCCAAGCAGTCGAGTGGGGAGCGAAATTGAAGAGCAGATCCGCGATAATGAGGATTCCGTGCCGCGTATCGAAAAACTCCACTTCGTTGATCTTAGGCATACCGCGGAGGGGGATCATTTCGACCGCCTCTCCTAGCGCAGTCTCCAGTTCCGCTAGAGGGCGGATGCGGCTGTCTTTGATTGGGAAATTCTCCGGGGCGTAGATTCTCTCGACCGCCGGGTTCTGCAAGACCTGCTTCGTATAGGTATCATGTAGGCAGGTGGCCTCCGCGAAGTGAACTTGGGACCCCAGCGAATGGAAGAACCTATAGTCCTCCTCCGTGAAGGGCGCGGTCGAATGTACCAATACGTTTACACCGTCGAGGCGGACGACGGTAACAGTCCGATTGAAATCGGCTCCCAGTACTTTAAGAGGGAAGACTTTGTACCAACTGTCTTCGCTGAGAGGTTCCCAACTATCGCGTGTCATGGTGATTTGGGTTATAGGAGGCGGGCGTTTGTTCTACGAATGGAAGCCGGAGGCGATTTAGCCTTTGTTGCTGTTGCGAGCGTTGGGGGATAGGATTCTGGAGGGAGCGTTCCAGGATGGACATCCAAGGAGAGCTTTTTAGTCCGTAGCAGTTTAGTCTGCAGCTTCAAAAAGCTAAATGCCTATCGCAGATCCTGATCCCGCGACTGCGCATAGGCGTCAACTTAACGTGAGAAGCATCCTTTGGAGGGCAACGCTCCGTCGTTGCCGCACCGGTTATTCCTCCTGTAGGCTCCGCGGCAATGACGGAGCATTGCCCTCCTGCGCAACTGCGGGGTCGAGCCCTACCTATGGCTGGGTGGCTTGGAGAGTTTGGCGGTAGAAGATTCTCGGGCCTTGGAGGGGCTTGAGGTGGAAGCGGTGTTCTTGGTAGCCGCTGCCATTGAGGATGTCTCGGTTGCCGTAGTGGGTGTTGCGCTCGAGGGGTTCCCAGGAGTTGGGCTCGAGACTGGTGGATTGTTCCCAGATGGTGAATACGTCTTCTCGGTCGGGACGGTGCATGAAGGAGAGTTTCATTACTCCATTATGGACGAATACGCGTCCGTAGCGGATCGGATTATGCTTGGAGGTGGGATCGGCTCCGTGGGCGTAGTCTTCCCAGTTGGTGTAGCCGTTGTTGTTATAGTCGTCGTCGGGTTCGAATTGGCCGAAAAGATGAAAGTAGTCGTCGCGGAATCCTTCGTAGGCTCCGATGTCGATAGTGTCATTTTGGATACGGGGATTTCCGCCGAGATCGAGTGTGGTGGGTTCGGCGGGATTCGCGCCGGCGTCCACAGCGGGGGAGTCGGGGCTGAGGCGGAGGTTGCCGTAGTTGATGAGCTCGGGGTCCTCGGGAGTGTCGGATTCTGCGGGAGTGGGGGCGTGGATGAAGAGCGGGTCGAAACCGCCGGGTAGGCCTTGGATGATGTTGTTGGCGCTTTCGGGAGCGAAGCCGCCGGGGCCATCGACGTGAGAGGGGGCATTGTCTTGCGAGCGTTTGTTGTTCCAGAAAATAGAGTTCGTTAGGGCAACAGGGCTTTCGGTCCAGATCGCTCCTCCTTGTTCGGCGCGGTTTTCGGTAACGGTTGTATTCAGAAGTGAAACACTCGATTCTTCGTCTATGACGATCGCTCCGCCGGAGCCAGATGAAGTTCGATTGTGGACGAAAATGGAATTGGTGATGTCGACGGTGGATTTGATGGCCTCTATAGCACCGCCTCTGCTCAGGGCTCGATTTCCGAGGAAGCGAGTGGACTGGATGTCGATGGTGGCTTGATCGGCCAAGACGGCTGCCGCTCTGCTGGCGAAGTTGCGGGCGAAAGTAGAGTCTTTTATGACGACCTCACAGAAAAATGCATTTAAGGCTCCGCCAGAGCCGGCTGAGTTGTCTACGAATTCAACGTCATCGAAGTTGGCGGAACCGGCTGAAATGAAAATCCCGCCGCCTGAGCTCGTGTCGTTGAAGTTCGACTCGAAGAGAGTGCCGGAGACATCAAGGGTGGCATCGTTGACTTTGTAGATAGCGGAGCCGGAGCTGTTCGACTGGTTGCGGATCAGTTTGCAGTCTTTCAGGGTGACGGTGCCCGAGTCGGAAACAAAGAATGCTCCGCCGTTCCGGCTGGCGTTGTTTGATTGAAATTCGCAGTTGTCGAATATGGGTTCTGAGTCTGCTGTGTAAACTGCGCCCCCATAGGTGGTGCCTTGGTTTGCGATGAAGCGCGAATTAGAGAAGGTAGGATTCGAGTTGAGGTTGTGGACCGCGCCTCCGAGATCCGCCGAGTTGTTGCGGAAGGTGCAATTGATGAATTGTGGGTTGGAGTTGAGATTGTAAATGGCTCCGCCGAATTCTTCGCCGTAGTTGTCTTCGAATACGCAGTCGGTAACAATTGGATTCGAGTTCTCTAAGTTGGCGATACCCGCGCCAGGGCCTCGATTGTCCAAGAAGGTGCAGTTTGTAATAGTGGGGCTGGAGCCGTTCATATTGCAAATGGCGGCTCCTCGAGCGGAGGGTAGGGCAATGTTTCCTTTGAAAATGCAATTGCGAATTGTGGGGGAACCGGCGTCGTTTAGCATGCCCACGCCGTTTGGGTTGGCGGCGTCGGTTCCGGGAAAACCGTCGCGAATGGTAAAGCCATCGAGAATGGCGGTGGCATCGGTGCCAGAGCCCGTTACGACGTGGTAGAGAATGGCGTCGCCTTCGAGGGTGCTCTGAAGCTCGGAATAATTGCGCTCCTCGAGTGAGCTGCCTCCCGTCGGGAAGCCGCCATAAATGGCTACGCCCGATTTGAGCTGGAAGGTGGCGTTTCGATCATTGGTCGCGTAGATGGCGGCGTTGCCTGGGTAATACCTTCCTTGCGCAACGTAGATCGTGTCACCAGATTGCGCATACTCTAAGGCTGTGGCGAGCGTGGGATTGGCGTTTGACCAGGATGAACCGCTGCGGTTGCCGGTTTCAGTGTTGGCATCCACGTAGATAGTCTGGCCCGCAGTCTTGACCGTGAAATCGACCGCTTGGAGGCGCTCTCTAGCATCGTTAGGCGTTAGCAAGACCGTGAATGTGGCAAAGCCGGTGGTGCCAGGCGTGAGGGTGAAGCTGAGATCGCCGGTTTCGGTGTTGACCGTGGGAAGGGCGTCGAACGCGATATCGCCGGTTGTTTCGGCGAGGTGGATGCTCTGAGAGTAGCCGTCGCTTAGGATGTTTTGTATCCAGTTGCTAGCAACGGTGGGGCTCCCGTCCGTTGCTCCGATGTTGGCGACTTTTTCCGTTGGAGCAACGTGTTCGTGGGCGCCGAGGTCAATAGTGTCTCCGGTGACTCTCGCGAAGCCTGATACGTCGGTATCGCCGACCCGATCATCTTCGTCGCCTTCGTCGATAAAGGGCGAAGTGGTTCGCAGGATGAGGGAACCTTCGGTGGTGGGGGCTAGCGTCGGATCAATCGGGTAAGCGAAGCGAGGGTCGCCGGTCTTGAATTTGCCGTCGGAGGTGATGCCGTTTTGTATTCTAGAAGAGAATACATTTATGGAATTGAATGAGAGGAAGGCAAATTGAGCGCCTGAGTTGGTACCGTCTTGGTTTTCCCAAATAATGGAATTTCGGATTTCTTGGACAATGCCGTCTTGCGCTCCGTAGATGATCGCGCCGCCCTCGCCATCGGTTCGGTTGCCTTGGATAGAGCAATTTGTCATCTCAAAGAATCGCAGGGTGTGAATGGCTCCGCCGGATTCGACAGCGTAGTTGCCCTGAAATTCGCTATTCGACGCAGATGACCCAGGGCCCGTATCGATGTAAGCAGCTCCCCCGGCTTTCGCTTGGTTGCCTTTGAAGGAGCAATTCAGGATGTTTACCCTCATGCCCGGACCGACGTAGAGTCCCCCGCCATTGCCTTCAAGGGTGGTGTTTCCGATGAAACGACAGTTGGCGATCGTGGCGGATTCACTGCCGGATACATGAGCGCCACCTCCATCGGCAAACGCGGCGGTCCGGTCATTGTAGCCATCGGTGATGGTGAATCCGTCAAGCCGAGTGTTGTCGTACATCGTGACGACTCGATAGCTGTTGTCTGTACTGGTTTCAGGCGTGCCTTCGTTGTCGGCGGTGAGGATGGTTGTATTGGCTCGGTGGTTACGTTGATCGAGCGTAAGTTCCGTACCGTCGAATCCGCCATAGACTTCTACGCCTTTCTTGAGGGTGAGGGAGTCGTCGCGGTCGTCGGTATTGCTGGCTCGGTAAGTGCCTGCGGCCACCCAGATTTCCGTTCCTTCCTCGGCGGCGTTCAAAGCGGTGACCAAGCTGGTGTAGGCGTGGGCCCAGGATGTACCGTTGTTGTCGCCAAAGGCGCTTTGGTCGACGTAGAGACGGGGTCGAGTGATGAAGGCGAAACTGAAAATGGGAACGTTGCCGATGTTTTGCGGCTGGACGGTGCTAGGTTCGATGTCGCGGCCTTCGATTTCCCAACGGCTGTTGGTGGGGTTCCACTGGTAGGACCAGAGATTGTCTATGGTGGCGCCGCCGGTGGGGGCGAAGTCTGGACTGATGATGAGAGTACCTGTATCTGCGGTATGGCCTGGGATGGTGAGGTACCAAATGCCTTCGGTGGCGGATTTCTCCACAAAGAAATTTCCGTAGCTAACGACTTTGTTTCCGGTGCCGGTGACGCGACCGAAGGCGGGAATTTGCGGGTGGCGAAGGTCCTGGGGCAAGTAGACGAATCCGATACCATCGTTTTCGAAGAGATCGTCGTCGGCTCCGTTGTCCTTTACTCGCAGGAGGAAGGTTCCGTCTGGTCGGGCGGAAGACATGCCGAAGTTGTCGTCGTTTTTTCCCGCTGTTACCAGCAGGATGCCCGAGTTTGAGCTATAGCTCGGATTGACTATCTGAAGGTTAAGATCGTATTGGCCGGTCGTGCCGGAAGAGTCTGTGAAAATGCCGCTTCCCAGTCTGAGGCCTTCGGATCCTTGGAAGGTGTTTAGGTTGCCATTGTTGGAAGTATTGTGGGCGTATCCGCCAATAAACTCATCGTACGGGAAATAAGCGAATGCGACGTCGATATCCGTCTCGGCGCCGGAGGTTGATCGATGCAACGACAAGAAGTACTCCAGATGGATGTCATCCGGTTCCGTTGGACTGTTCACATGGTCGAACGAGACTGACGCGTGCACCGTTTGGGAGGTGCCATTCTTGGGAAGGCTGGCCATCATGACGCCACTCAAGTAAGCGTCGTCGACTCCCAGCTTTATATGGTAATCGCCTGGGTTGGTGCGAGCGACGGTGGTGTTTTCCGAGGAACCTTCTTGGAGCGTGAGGCGGGGCGAGCCGCCGTTCGGATCCACGGAGAAGGTGCCATGTTCGATTTCGGCTTGAACTGCTGAGACTCCGAAAAGCGCTGCGAGGGTGAAGAGGCTTTGGCGTAGGACGGTTGTAAGAGGCATGAGTCAATGTCCAGCAGATAACGGTCCGTCCACGTTCGACGCAAGGCTGCTCTGTTTGCGATTGGAGAGCGAACTGCCCAGCTCAGCGCTGTGACAAAAAAATCGTCGAACTACTTCTATCCCAAGCAAGAGTCCGAGTAAACTCAGCGAGAAGACGAGGGCGGTATTCGTTATCTAGCCGTTTTTCATTTTGCCCCCTTTTCCGTTTTTCTGCTTACAGATATAGTTTGGATTCTAACATCGCTTCGCTAGATCCGCTTCCGCCTTCGTTCAACTACGGCGAGACAAGTCGCGGGCATGATCCCGCCTTTGGCGGGGCAAGTTGATCTTGGTTGTTCGACTTGGGAGTGGCAGGTTGAGTGTGTCGCTTTGCTCGGGACTGCTTCATACACGGGAACCGTTTGCGTGATGCCTCACGACTGACAACTGCTCCCCTGTCATCTTCAGGCTCTCACGGCGATCAGCTTTAATTGACAGCTTGCTGCAGTATGGCAAACAGAGGCTGCAGGGGTTCAGTTCAGGTCTATGAAAAGGAGTTTGATCCAGTTCTTGGGTATTATGATGGCCGTTGAGGTGTGTTCAGGTTTTGACAACATAGCTCACCGCGGGGCTTCCGGCTATCTACCAGAGCATACGGCGGTTTCGAGCGCTATGGCCCATGGGATGGGGGCCGATTTCATCGAGCACGATGTGGCCTTCACGCGTGACGGGGTAGCAGTGGTGATTCACGACATCGTTCTGGATACCACCACGGACGTGGCGGCGCGCTTCCCGGATCGAGCACGCGCGGACGGACGCTTTTACCTGATCGATTTTACCATGGAGGAAGTTCGGGAGTTGCGCAAAGGGGAGCGTTTCAACATTTCGGATGGCACGGCGGTTTACCCGAAGCGCTACCCTGTAGGGAGATTCGATTTCCCTTTGATGACGCTGGGAGAGGGAATCGCTCTGATTGCGGGCATGGATGCGAGTGCGGGGCGGATTACAGGCCTTTATCCAGAACTTAAGCGTCCCGAGTTTTATCTTCAAAACGGGCTGGATCCGGTGCCGCTATTCATGGCTGCACTAGAGGCAGCGGGCGCCCTGGAGGGGCAAAGGCCGTGTTTTATTCAGTGCTTTCATGCGGGGACTCTGAAGCGCATACGGGCTGACTACGGGGAAGACTTAAGCCTCATTCAACTGATAGGCGAGAATGCCTGGGAAGAATCCTCGGATGATTACGATGCGATGCGCACGGCGGACGGTCTTGCTGAGATCGCGAGCTATGCCGATGGGATTGGCTTGCCGCTGGCGCGGATTGTGGAGAATCGTGACGGGGCGCTGACGTGGCGGCCCTTGAAGGCGATGATCCAAGCGCAGGGGCTGACCCTACATCCTTACACCGTACGCAAGGAAACTCTGCCGGAAGGCGTTTCCATGGAGGAAATGATGGCCTTCTTAGCCGGTCCAGACGGCGTGGACGGAGTGTTCACGGACTTTCCGGATTACCGGGGTACTCCTAGACCGCGATGAGAGTTTTTGTCTTCTGAGGCTCCAGTCCAAGATCAATAAGCACAGCCTGCCCCCTTTTTCATTCCTCTTTCTCCTTTGTAAATCGTCTCCACGCATCATGGACTTCTAGGTTGAGAAATAACAATGATAAGAGGTCGGCACCGAAATCGAGGATCTTTTTGGTCTCCTCTAAATTGAAAAGATTAGGATTTCCGCTTTTGTTGAGACTATCTACGGCGAGAAACCCAAGAATTTCTCGTTGGGAGCTTCTATTTTCTGTATACCAGATCGGTACAACCAGTGTAGCGTTGTAGTAGTCTCTCCAGTTTTGAGTTTCATTTTTGTAGTTTGGGTCTGAAGCTAGATCGTTGCTTATAAAGTAAGCCGAATTCGACTTTGCTATCGATATATAGGCTGTGTTTGAACCTATGCCGTAGATGTTTTTCCTTATCTCTCGATCTGGATGATCATTTTTTGTCAAACTATCTCGAGCAAGTGTGATCACGCAATCGTCATTGTCGTCAAAACCTGCATTGTTTGAGGACTTGACCAATTTTTTGGCGGTAGAGCCATTCACTCTTAATTTGATTGCTATCGATACAAATTCTTCGGTGTAGCTTCCGCCAACTAGAGACATTCGTTGTCCGTTTGAGACTATTCTAGCGAGGGAAGTAGTGATGGAGTCTAAGATGTCATTGAATAACGATTTAACTTCTTGGGATTCGTAGATGAAAGTCACATAGGAGGAGAGATCCGCACTCTTTTCGTAGAACGAATTTCGTGTATTTATCATTAGGCTTTGAAATAAGCCTATTTGCTTTTCGATTATTTTCTTGAATTCCTGGGTCTGATCTTCGCTTATTTGTTGTAGTCGGTCACATCGATGCTTGTGTCTGCGATACGAAAGGAAAAACACTAAAGTTAGTATTAGAAGTGTTCCGAAAATTCCAAGGTCTTTGATTGCAACAACCGATGCATCTACAGGTTGACCTTGATATTCTTTAAATGCTATTATTGTACTGGTTATAGCTAAAAGAGTCGAAATCATAGAAAACCAGATTTCTGGGTTTTTTCTTGTTAATATGGGAGTGAGTTTAGTTCGACTGGAGTGCATATGATGGATAGGTCGTGAATGATGATCTGGTTTAGTTGATTCTAAATGGTCTCGGTATCTTGGGCCCGTTTTTTGATTTCGTGTTTTTTCAGGCATTCCATTCGCTAGAGAATGGATTTAGTTTGTTGGATTGATCTCTCTGCGGCTTCAGTCTGGTCGTCGGAGAGGTATTTGAATTTTCTTAGGAGACGCTTAATCGAAAGGCGCATTTTGGCTCTCATGCTTTCGCGGACTTGCCAGTCTGTGGAGGTGTTTTGGCGTAGTTTTTCGGTTAGTTCGGCGGCCAATTTTTGGAGGCGCTAATCGTCCATGGTAAAGCCTTTTGCCAAGTACTCCTGCAAATAGACGTTGGCCACTTTGAGATCTCGCAGGGTTTCGAGGTCGAGATTGTCCGGGGTGCGTCGATTCTTCTTGTTGGCAGCTTTGACTGTTCGCCGGATAATGAGTTGCTGATATTTTTCCGCGTTCACAGGAAGAGATTCGTCAGCGCTTCCGGATGGGTCCAGCAAATAGTAGTCGAGTATGGGGTTTCATGTGAAACGCATAGTCAGTGATTTTACTTTTGACGTTCGACCCATCCAAATGCCTTTCACGATCTGTTTATCTCCGATTCAAGCTCGGTTAGGGACGCGATTATCTCATCAAATGATGGGCGACGGCCGAAAATCATATCCTGCATCGCGGAGTAGTCTTTTTTCATAGGTCCGAGAACGTGGGATGGAGGTACGAGCTTGAAGGTGCCCGTTTTCGCGTCGCCGTAATTCGCCCAGTTTCGAGGATAGAACTTCCTCTTGAAGAGAACCACGTCCGCTAACAGATCCAAGTTGCCTAGGGCTTTGGCTTTCAGTTTCTGATCCGATGCCATCAGATGAAGATCGTAGTAGTGTCTGGAGTAGCGTTCGGGGACGACTGAGGCTTTAGGCCGATGGGCCTCGTGGTGCAGTATGGTAGCCTTTTCCCAGAAGGTGCGCTCGGCGTCGATTGCTCGGACGGGGCAGATTGGATCGTCGAATTGGTCCGGAAAATCTTCCGCGGCGTAGGGAGTTATCGTATGCCGCGAGTGCGGCAGCCAAGATGCCAGAGGGCCAATCTCGAGTTGGATGTAGGGCAAGAGCCCAGCTGTATCCGTTGTTTGGGGATAGGTGACGCGTACGACACGCCCTTGATCCTTTTCGTCGGCTTTGACTTCCAGTTCGCAATGGGAGCCGAGAACTTCTTTCATGCGAGGCAACATGCTCTGGCTGATGTACTCTCGCGCCTTCTCGTTTAGTTCCTCATTGAGTTTCTGCTGTTTGGTCTTCGAACGTTCTCGCATGGGGTCCTGCTCGCCGCTCACGACTCTCCAATCCAGAATCAAATCAATGTCTTCGGAGAAGCGGTCGATAAGTCCGTAAACCTTCGACAGGCTGGTGCCGCCTTTGAAAATGAGCTGCTTGGAGAGCTCCGGGTGCTCAAACAACCGTTTCAGGGTCCAGCAGACCCAGAAGTCTTTTTCTACTACTGCGACCGTCCCCATGCCGCGCTGCTCCGAAGTCACTGCGAAAAGCTCGTTGCGATCTTTTGGGGGGAGGGCGGCGACTCGATTCATGACGCGCTTTCTTTGGCTAGGCTTCGAATGATGTCGGATACCCAGGCGGGGGCTGTCTTCGTGTCCCGGAGGATTTGTTCCCACTTGGAGACAGGGATTGCTTCTTGAAGCTTCTTTCGAATTTCTAGAGTGATTCGATCTTGGCCTAGGGCCTTGAGGGCCTGCACGACCAGTTCGCTCTCGCTGTGTTTAAATCCGGATTCTTTTAGGGTGCGCTTTCTGAAAACCAGTTTTCGTTTCCCTACAGAAAAAGTTTTGCTCGGCCCATCGGAAAGGTAAACCGCTTGCGCGGGAACCTGAGTGGAGAGTCCCAAAATATTCAGCGCCGTGTTTTCCGACGGCTGTATGCGCCAACCCGATTTGCGTGCTAAGGCTTGCGCGACTTGTCCCATATCTGGCTCCATGGGACCGTCGATCAATTTGCTCCTTCGAGGGTAGTCGTAGAGGCCCCGCATTACCCTTCGAATCGTCTCCTTGGCTTCTAGGCTCGTCAATGCCTTGCGGGTTGAGTCATCGCTTCCAATATCCAAAAAATCGTTTCTAGAAAATGCCCAACCCCTTTTCTTGGAATAAATCCGCTTAACTATCTTATCTTCAATGGATTTCATGCTATGAAATTGGCTAAAAACTTCACAAATTGAAAGGCCGTTTTGTGAAATTTAGCGAGCCCTGCGGGTCGCTTTCCATTCGTTTTGTTGGGATTCGGTGAACTTCATCTTTTGAGAACTTTCCAATGGCCGCCGCGTGCTGGGCCTATTCGTTCTATCCAACCGTTTTCTTTCAGGTAGTTGACGTTAGATTCCACGTTCTTAAGAGCTATCCCGATTGTTTCGGCTAAGTTTTTTTGCGATACCTCTGGATTGTTGAGCATTTCCAGCAGGATTTGTTGGCGATTCTTCGAGAGTTGTTCACCCACCTTTTCACCCACCTTTTCACCCACCTTTTCACCCAACACAGGTTGGGTGATGGCTTCACGGTATTCCTTGGCAAACGGGAACTCTAGCCAGAGGTCGTTGCCTTGGTGAGTCAACTTGGGTGTGGGAGTGCCCGCTTTCTTGCAGGCGGTGAAGATGCGTTGGATGCCTCGGCCCCAGGTTTCTATCTCGCCGGAGCGGAAGAAGGCGTTGGCGATAGCAGGGTTGTAGGGGACGGATGGGTGTTCGTTTAAAAGCGTTTCGATGGTCCAGCCTTCGGGGAGTTCGGCGGGGTTCCAGATTCTAAGGCGGTTTTCGTAGACGCGGATTTGCACGGGAGCGGCGATGCCGTAGTCGCGATGGACGAGGGCGTTGAGCAGAGCTTCGCGTAGGGCCTCCCTGGGTACGGGGTAGCGTTCGATTCGTTGCAGGCCCTTGTAGCTGATGGCCGCTTTGAGGTACTTGGTCTGGAGCAGATCGACGGATTGGGCGACTTGATCGAAAAGGTTGCCGTGCAATTCGTCGTGATAGACGAGATCCGATTCGTCGCGGAAGTACCCGATCTTGACGAAGGTTCCTGTAACGAAGTGCTCTGGGTCGTCGTGGAAGAGGAGGGCAGCCGCGCGTTTCAGGTAGTCGCCATCGGTAAGCTTCAGCTTGGTAATTAAGCTAGAGTCGGAACCTTTAAGATCTCCCAAGTCTACTCTTCCGCTTTCTGCTGCCAGTTCACGGAAACGCTCTAGAGCTCTAGAAGAAAGATCGTCAGTTCGTAGTCCAGGGATGGGTACGCCGTCCCAAGTGCGACCATGACGTCTAAGGAGAAATCGATCGAGCGCAGCGCCCTTGTATTCCTGCAAGGTGCTGCCGCTGCGGCGGTAGTAGTGGCCTTTGTAGCTAATGGGGTTGGGGTGTGGCTCGACTTTGATTTCTAAATACGATTTTCCATTTTCGCGTTTCAGATGGACGTCTATTAGTATCCCCAATGCGTCGCGTGTCTTGTTGGGCAAGTCTTCCAGGAGCTTCTTCGGTTTGTCTACACCGATTGCCTTGCCCGAATCGTCCCGACCGATATGTAGCGTGCCGCCTTCCGTATTGGCGAAGGCGCAGATCCATTTCAGGTAGTCATCCTTCCAGATCGCTTTCCATTCGGTGTGTTGGGATTCGGGCATTTGAGGCTAGGTGAAAGGGCTTTTTGCAATTCGCTCAAAATGGAGATTCCATGGCAAGCTCTTCCTCAGTCCCGAGCGACTGACGCCTTCCTGAGTCCAAAATCAAGAAGCACAGCCTGACCCCTTTTTCATCCTTCGACTTGTCACCGATCTCAGAACCATAGAGCTCTTCTTTTCGAAAATCGTACAATGTGCCGATGCGAAGCTGACCCTTGCTGACTAAGGCTTCCGCATATTCTCTTTTCATTGACTTATAGATCATCGAGGGCTAAGTGCCAAGTGCGATGCTCGAATGTAGACAAAACGCAATAGGTAAAGAGTCTGGACATCTCGGAAAGAGATGTGTGTCGAGATAGCAATCACAATTGTGCTCCATTAACATATTATGTTTGTTTTGCTTTTCCTTAGAATTTTGACGTTCGACCCATTCGGCTGTCTTTTCTCTCCCGTAGCGGAAGTTGCAAGACTTCCGATGAACACAGCTATCTCGATTTGGTGAGCTATTTGCTTTCGACTATCGGGTTAGCTTCGATATCTTCTTCCAGTTCGGCTATTCTTTGTACCAGTTTTCTATATGCTGGGTTGCTTTGAGCTGGTCCTTCAGTGATTTTCAAAATCTTGTCAGCAAGCTTGTTAGCAACCGTATCTTCGCTATTATGGTTGTGTGCAAGTATCGTTTTTAACTCCTCTTTTGTCAGTTGCGATTGGATCGCGAGTCCTTGCTTCAAGAGCGAATAGTTTGTAAGCGATCTAATCACGACGATGTCTTCGTCGCTTCGTTCGTTCTCTGGTGTTCTTTCCAGTGCTTTTTGCTCCTCCTTGGCTAGTTGCTGAAGATGTTCATCGTTCAGAATAAACGCTTTTGTTTCCTTCCACAACGGGATCAGGGTCTGCTCGCGATCAAAGTACAAGTAAGGATCTTTTAGCAATTGCTCGGAAGTGCGACCGATATTTTCCAACCAGTCATCGGAGAAAGCATCTTCAGCGAGTTGAACTTTCTTCCTTATTTCGGGAATGGATGGTGAGAGAATAGACTTAATTACAGTCTCGATTGTTGTTCTGTTAAGCGTGTGTTGAGTGCTTGCTTGTACGATCTCGAAGATGAATTCTCTTACATAATCTTTCAAGACAGCATAACGATTATCTCTTTTTATCAAATCTTCGATCGTAAATACTTCTATAGTGAAATCGCCAGGCAAACTATTTTCTATTTGGCTTTTGGTATAAGATGTGGTGGATGTTAAGTGCATCGGCAAATGCCTGGCCATTTTGTCTTCGAAACCCATGGCTTCCACCAGTCGCATTATTTGTTCATCGGTTGGCGAGCGCTCATCCTCCTTTGTTTGGGTATCACTGTTGCTGAAGCTATCATTAAGATTCGTATTTTCAGTTCCCTGTAATTCAGAATACTTCAGAATAAACCAAAATAGCAGTGCAACGAGAACAACTAGACAGGAGCTCCAGAGAATAAATGTCAGCTGCCGAGAGGTCGCGCTTGGGAGCTCGATGCGTTTATATAAGTACAGCAAAATCCCCAAAGCGATTCCTGCGATTCCTGCTACATCTGCGTATGTTTTAAGAACATCGAACATAGAAGTACGCTATATGTAGAGAGGTGATGTGTGCGATGTGTTGCGGCGACTGTGGCTCATTGGAGTGTTCTTTGATAGGGAAGTTGGCTTGGATGTCGAGAAGAGCTTAGGGATTAAAGCGTTATGGCCTGACCCCCTTTTCTTGCCCCCGCTACCGTCCTATTTGCCTTCTGTCGATTCATTCGCCGCAAACTCTTCCTCAGTCCCTAGCAACTGACGCCTTCCTGAGTCCAAAATCAAGAAGCACAGCCTGACCCCTTTTTCACCCCTTCTAGTAATTCTGTTGAGGTGTGCGTCGGTTGTAGTTGGCAGGTGGTGACTTCATTTCTCTCTTCAACGACTTAGAATCTGAGTTGTCGTCACGGTCTTTTTGCTTGTTGGGAGCGTTTACCCAATCCGCTAGATCTACTTCTGCAATCGATACGGTAGCTTGTTCTCCTCCATGCTGATGAGTCAGGACGCGTTCGTGACGTTCTTTGTAGGGAGCGTTGATAAGAGTCCCGCCGAACTCGCCAGTATTCACTATGGCGAAGTGCTGGTACATCAGGTAATTCAGTGATGCCGCCATTCCGTCGAATGTGCTCACATCTTTGTTGTTTGCGGATACAATGAAGAAATCGGTCAGGTTCTTGAGATCTGCTGCGAGATTTAGATCGGTAGCATCAAAGCAAATACTACCCGTTAATTTGTAGGTATGTGCACTTGAACGATCTTTTATGGAAAGAATTATTTGGCTCGGTCGGTATCCGGTGATTCCTAGTGCTTCCTCTTCTTTCATTGGGGTGTTTTTTCCCTGATAAAAGTGACGAATTGAACGCCCCAAAGGTTTCACATCAGGTATGATCCAACGAGCTGAGTTGACCACTTTATTAGGTAGCTTGGGATGTGCGTGGAATATTAATCCACAAAACAAAATGGACTTCGTTCTATCGACGTACCTTTCGATTAGGTCTAGGTCATCGATATGAACTGAGAGTTCTGGGAGTAAAGTAATGTGGGCCCGTTTCGCTTTATGGTAGGTTTTGCGTACACTTAACGATGCTTCGGCAAGTCGAAGCATTGTTGCGAGGTGATCCCGTCTAGTCTTTCTGTGGGTAGGAGCACCAAGCTTTCTATGTTCCGACAGATCTTTCTGTCTTGGGAAAGCTGTTTGCACCATAACTACTGTGAGTTTTGATTCTCCCAATAGCTCTTGCCCTATTTCGTGTGTGTAAATTGGGAGATCTGAAGCCTGCCCATATTCCTTGCGTAGGATTTTCTTTTGAACTGCAATTAGTTCGAGTAATTCATTGGGTGAATCAATTCTAGGAATGGAAGATAGCCGATTTACTGCTCCAGGCCATGATAGTAAACAAGACAGAAGGTCAGAGAACCAAGAGGAACAATTGGCCGCTGGCCCAGCTAGCCCGTCTGAGCGTTGAAATAGTCCGAAGCGTCTTTTGGCCCAGCTAGTTCGAATCCCACTATATCCTGCCTTGGGCTCAATGGATGGGTCTCGCCAAGGAACTGTGTAGTCACAGTTTCCAATAAATGAGGCTCTCGCAATCATGCCGATTCGCATTTTCCATTGTCGTTTTTCTTCCACCCAATCAGGAAGAGTGTAGATCGCTCTGTATTCGGAATCCGGATCTATCGAGAACTTGATCTCAATAAGTGTATCTCTCGCAGGATTAATTAAATCATCCCAGGCAGAGCATTTCACCCAAATTGAGTCAGGAGTGAGTGTGGTTTTGGAGATCTCTAATTCAGTTAACGCTTTTAGGAGTTCCTCTGTAAGTCGTAGGCAAGAGTGCTCGTGGGCAAATGGATTTGAGTTTGAACTTATCGAATCGGATAGCTTTATCCACGAATCTTCTTCAAGAAAGCTAGTAAAAGGTTTGTCTCCAGTTGGTTTGTTTTCTGACGCAAACTGATTCGCTATTGTTGTGAATATCTCTTGCTCCGATCTTTGATTTTCAGAACCAATGCCTCGTTGAGCAGAAGCCACCTTGCGGTAGTTTTTCAGCTCATGAGATTCTGCAATCGGTAGGGCCTCGTAGACCTCCGAGCCCTCTGACATTGAAATTAAGGCAAGGGATGCTTGCTGGTGGAGATACCAAGGTAGATCGCCTCTTTGAATTACGGTTCTAGCCAATTTCTTTATGGTGCTATTCAGAGCTTTCAAGCTACAGCCCGGAGGTAGGTATTCCGGATTCGGCTGCAGATGGGAGTCTATCGAAAAGGTCTTAAAAATTTCTGCCAAGTTGAAGATTACGACCAGCTGTTCCGGTGTAGGATAATCCAAGTTGTCATTGAAATGTAGGCTCAATGCATGAATTACAGGATCTAGGATCTCAGGACTTGGGAAGAGCTTTAGGGCATGTCTCAGGACTATACAGAGCGATGGATCTCTGGACCAGAGCTGTATCATCTTTCTTGCGGCCAATTCGATTTCAGCATCTATGGACTCGATCTCGTCCTTTGAGCTTTCTGCACTAAGTTGCTCTCTTCGTTCTTTCAGTAGTTTTAACTGCCGGTAGCTAACGAATCGAATGATTGTGTCGTCACGGACTTCTCTTGAATGCAAGTGAACACGAGCCAGTTTCAGGCTTGGGGTATAATCGGTTTCTACTGACTCTCTGAGTAACGAATCATCGATAGTGTTCATCAAGCCACTAAGCACAATGGATACTTCCTCCATTAGGCTTGTGTCCATTGGTCCACTCATTGTAGATTGAATGGATTTCATCAAGATGGCGTCGCTACCTCTACTTTCAACTGACTTTAGAAGCAAATAGTCTGTTTTGCCTTCGTTGCAGGATTGATTGGTGCCTAGTTTCGTGAGTTGGTTGTTAATGTATTCAGTTATCTTTTTTTTAATAAAAGTTACTTTGTCATTGTCAGAGTGGCGTACGACTAGCCTCATATCATCGACATACCTGCAGTAATCCACAATCTGTAAATCGGAGTTGGTTTTGGGAACTGCTACTAGATGGTTGTGGCTGGGGTGAAACTGTGCATCGAAATCCAACATAGCAACATTGCTGAAAAAGCCACTTGCGACGAGTCCCTGGGGAAGTCCAAGTCGCATGCCGTTTTTAAAAACGTCACTATTCTGGTAGAGTCTCAAATCATCGTCATGCCATGCCCATGACATGATAGAATGTGCAGCGGCCCAGAAATCGTTGTCAGTTGTAATTGAATTCGAAGTGCAAAGAGTGCGCAGTCGGTCTAATAGGTCTATTGGAGTTACATTGTCATAGAATCCACTGAGGTCGAGCGACACGATAGCCTCGCGAAATCCAGACGAATCTGTAGTACTGCTCTGATATTGTTTGGGACGCTCGAGAAAAGACTGATAATCAGTGAAATATTTTCTATAGCAGTTTGCATTGCCCCAACGGAAACTCGCATTTTGACTATCACCTTCCCAATCGCAAAACAGTCGATTCCCGTAGCTGGACGTATGGTGAAATGATTCTTCTCCTAGCCTTGAGGGTGTGGGATTCCCCTGAACGGTCTCAACCAGATCTGCTAAGCAGATCATGACAGCGGAGGCCAGTGACTGTGCTTTGATATCCAGATGGGCGAGAGGTCGGAGATGAAACTGTTTTTCGTTCTCAGACATTGATGGACGCCATTCTTTCAAACCGTTTTGAGGCTTAGAAAAAATCCAATGGTGCGTTTTGGGTGCTGGTACGACCCTGCAAGGATCCGGTATTAGGGATTCAAATCCTTGTTGGTCGAAATCTACGATCCACTTCTGGATCATTCCTGGTAGGGTCGCTGTCGAAATATCCAATTCGAGAACATCAGCGTACCAGTTGTGTGAACGCATATAGTCGTGGGACTTTTTCCATGCTTGGACGAGGATAGCTTCGTGCATCAAGCAGTCGATAGTTGGTCTTGGCCGGTCTTCGAATGGATCCCATGCTTTCATTTTATGCCGTTGCCTCTGCTGCTAGTTTCTTGGCTTCGGGGACGCGGAGTTCTCCAGAGATGAGTTTGGGGAGGAGGGTGTCGCGGAGTTTGGTGAGGGTGTTGTTTTCAACTATCGATTTTCTACACCTTTCTCGCATTCCTTGGGGAAGTGCGGAAGTGGTCAAACGTCGGAAGTCAAATTGCTCAGTCCGCGTTTAAGAGAAATGAACTTGGTGTTGTTGCTCGACTACAGCTTAGCGACATCGAGTAGTTTTGATGATTTGATGCCTAGGACTTTTGCTATGCGGAGAATATTAAGTAGTGAGAGATTGCGTTCTCCTCTTTCGATTGAGCCCATGTATGTGCGATGTACACCGCATTCGTGAGCGAGAGCTTCCTGGGAATAACCCAGTGCGAGTCGTTTTGCTCGTATGACTTCGCCAAGTTGCTTTTGGGCTCTCTCCAGATCGATGTCCATCTGGGAGTGAAGTTAGCAAAATTGATGACTTTGAATCTACAGACTATGAGTAGCATTTGATCTTGACCCAACCATTGAAAATCTCCTAGGTGACCATCGAACGAAAGCAGAATGATCTCAAAAAAAGCCTGCCCGATCTCTGATCGGATAATGCCCGCGAAGCGGACCCTGTTGCTCCTAAATCAAACTTTTGCCCATGCCAAATCTTGCAACGGACATATCTGTTGACGAGGAGAAGCTATCCCTCTTGGGCTCCGATTTGAGTGACCGTATCGAGGCGTTTTGAAAAAGACTCCAACTGAAAACCTACTCCCGCCAATCGAATTTCACTAGTCCCAAGAAACCAACTTTGTAATGTCTGAAAAAATCGCATTCAGGGCAGAGCGTCGTTTGAGTGTCACTTTGATGAAAAACGAGGAGTCGAGCGAAGTTCGTCGAGAGGGCTCCGTGGAGGAAAAGCTCAAGGACGCCATCGAACTCCTGCACCTGTGGAAAGACGAAGCGTGCTCTTACCGCCAACTCATCGAAGCCATCTTGTCGGGTCGCTTCAGCCACGCTCAAGCGAGAGAAGCGATCAGACGCCATGAAACCGGCAGGTGACCGGTTCGACAGGGCTCAGGGCAGGGTGGCGTACCGAGCAAAGCGAGACTTGAGGAGCTTCGCGACGAAACATAGTGAAGGGTGTTTCTCCACCTAAACTCCTATCGCAGATCCTGAGCCCGTCGAAGGACAGCCTAAAATCCTATTGGCTTCTGGCTTTGCCACCTTAGGGTGCCGAGGCTATGGGCAGTTCGAATTCGCAGTTGCATGTGGTCGCGCTTTCGGGGGCGGGGATGAGCGCGGAGAGCGGGTTGAAGACGTTTCGCGGGGCGGATGGGCTTTGGGAGAACCATCGGGTGCAGGACGTGGCCACGCCGGAGGCTTGGGAGCGCGACCCGGAGCTGGTGCTGAGGTTCTACAACGAGCGTCGGGCTCAGCTTTATCGGGTGGAGCCGAATGCGGGGCATCGGGCCTTGGCGGAGCTGGAACGGACGCATCGGGTGAGCATCGTGACGCAGAATATCGACAACCTGCACGAGCGGGCGGGATCGACCTCGGTGCTGCACCTGCATGGCGAGCTGGACTTGGCGCGAAGCACGGCGGATCCGGACTTGCTCTATCCGCTGGAGGGCAGACCGATCGAACTGGGCGATCGTTGCGAGCGGGGCAGCCAGCTGAGGCCGCACGTGGTCTGGTTTGGCGAGGATGTGCCGGAGCTGCAACGGGCGGCTGCTTTGGTGGAGACGGCGGATGTCTTGATCGTGGTAGGAACGTCGCTGCAGGTCTACCCGGCGGCGAATCTGGCGTACATGGCTCCACCGGGAGCTCGGAAATTCGTAGTGGATTTGGAAATACCGGATTCGGCTGGACTGCAGGGCTTTGACTGTCGGGAGGCTGCGGCGGGAATGGCGTTGCCGAAACTGGTTGGGGAGCTGGCGGAAGGGGAAATGTGAAATTTTGAATGTGAAATGGTGTGCCGAGCGCAGCGAGACTTGAGGAGCCTGGCGACGAAACATGGGGAATGGGGTCTACCTGGGCCGGGCGGATTTCGTTATTGAGGTTAGGATGGCTACTAGCTCGCTTGCTTCTTTGGTTAGGGGGTCGAGTTTGGAGGCCGGGACGATGTCGGTGGCGATCAGGAGACGGAGCCAGTATCTCGTCTCTCTAGCTTCTTTGCAGGCAATATAGATTTTGGATACAAAGTCTGCTTTGCTTTGGCCTGATTGAGCCTCTTCGACGTTCGCTCCTATGGATGTTCCGGATCTAAGAAGTTGATTTTGGAGTGTTCGGGAGATTCCACCTTTTTTGTCGAGGCTCTGGCAGAGTCGAACAATGCGTGTAGCAAACTCGAACGTCCTTTCCGTGATATCGATGGATTCCATGGAGAGGAGTTATGAAGGGGAAATGTGGAATTACGAATTCAAACATTCCTCATTTACCATTCCACATTCCCTCGCCGAGGTGAGGCGAGGGCTTTGGCGCGTAATCGAGGAGATTGAGAAAAATTGGGGTTGACCTTTGCCAAAGTTAGCTAGTACAACATTGTACTATAGAAATATGACAATGTATCAAAGCGCAGAACTGTTGGGAGAAGGATAGGGAGGGGTCATGCTTGATTTTCATTTGGATGCGAGGAGTGGGGTGCCGTACTACCGCCAGATAATTGACCAAATTCGCTTTGGCATGGCGACAGGGCGCGTGAAGGTCGGGGAGCAGCTCCCGACGGTTCGCGCTTTGGCGGTAAAGCTTCAGGTAAACCTGAATACGGTGACCAAGGCCTACAAGGAGTTGGAGATCCAAAAGATCTTGGAGACCCAGCAAGGGACGGGGACTTTTATCGGCTCGGTCGAAGTGGAGGTGAGCGCCAAGGAGCGTCGCGCGAAGCTCAAATCCCTGTGCGAGGAATTCGTTAATGCCGCCGCTGTATACGGGATAAAGCCCGATCAGCTGATCGAAGAATTGAGGAAATGCAAATGAGGAAGAAAATGAACTTAGGAATACCCGATGGGACTGGAGTGAGAACCGAAAGCGGCTTGAGTGTCGTTTCGCTAACGCTGGGAGTGGTGATTGTCGTTCCCCTGGCGTTGTTGATGCAGGCTGAGATGCTTTCGACCGTAGTTGGCATTCCGCTAATTGCGCTGGGAATCTTCTTAGCGTTCTCTGTAAGAATCGCGAACCAATGGGATCGCGCGGTTGTATTGCGCATGGGCAAGTTCGTCGGCCTGCGTGGGCCGGGCCTCTTTTTCGTCGTACCCATTCTCGACGAAGTGAATAGCTTCATCGACCAGCGGGTGAGAGTAACGGATTTTCACGCGGAAAAAACGCTGACCAAAGACACGGTTCCGGTAAACGTCGACGCGGTTGTGTATTGGATGGTTTGGGACGTGGAGAAAGCGGCCTTGGAGGTGGAGAGGTACATGGAAGCGGTGTCCTATGTGGCGCAGACCGGCTTGCGGGATATCATCGGGCGAAATGACTTGGCAGGGCTCTTGCAGCATCGAGAGGAGATCGCCGAAGCTCTTCAGAAAACCTTGGATGATCAGACCAGCCCTTGGGGAATCACCTGCCAGTCGGTGGGTATCAAGGATATCATTATTCCCGAGACCCTCGCGGATGCGATGAGCAAGCAGGCGCAAGCCGAGCGCGAACGCCAGGCGCGTATCATTTTGGGTACCGCCGAAACTGAGATCTCCGAGAAGTTCGCAACGGCGAGCAAGAACTACGCGGAGAACCCAGTGGCCTTGCAGTTGCGTGGCATGAATATGCTTTTCGAGGGCCTGAAGGAAAAAGGCTCCCTGATCATGGTCCCTAGCTCCGCTCTGGACTCCATGAATCTCGGAGCGGTGGGCGGTCTTGCGGCGCTCGCAGAAAAACGCCAAGCCGATGAATCGGAAGCCAGCTAGTAACACTAGTGTCGTGTCACGTATGCAATGTCGCAAAGAGTAGCGCGGATCCCGCAGAGCGGGACCGCGTCCCGGTCGGTTGGATTGCGCACTGTGGACGCGGTCCCGCTCTGCGCATAGGCGTCAACTTAACGTAAGAAGCATCCTTAGGAGGGCAATGCTCCGTCGTTGCCGCGCCGGTTATTCCCTCTGTAGGCTCTGCGGCAATGACGGAGCATTGCCCTCCAGCCCACCGCCTTTTGGCTTAAGTTGACGCTAATGCGCTCTGCGGGATCCGCGCTACGTTTCACCCATGACACGACACTAGCTGGATTTTGAAATATGCAAAGCGGTAGAAGGGGTACTGCAGTACCCAATCCTATGAGAGACTGTCCAGTAGATCGAAGATTTTGCCTTGTAGGGTAGGGCTGGCTCGCCGTGTTGCAGGATCCATTCTTCGCGGCCCGCACGGCCCTTCGACTCTGCTCAGGGCGGTGAGCCTGTCGAACCGCGATCGGGCCCTAGCGTGGCGAACGTGGTGACGAGGCATTCAAGCATTCCTCATGTTTCGTCGCGAAGCTCCTCAAGTGTCGCTACGCTCGGTGCCACATTCCCTCGCCGAGGGTTTGTTACGTTCGTGTGACGTTGGCGCGGTGGCGGCTTTGGGGATTTACAGCTTTTTAAATATTCTTGAAATCGTAGCGCGTGGGAATACGGCCTGGAGCAGGCCTGTTTGGAACTATGATTAGCCCTGACGTAGGAGTGACTGCCGCAAGTAGATCCTTTGCCTGTCAGTCTAGGAATGCGATTGGCGCTGTCGGCCTTTGGCGTTCGAGGCGGCTGCGAGACTTGCTAGCTTGCGTATCGCTTGCTCTGGCTTCGCTTCCTGGAGCGGCGGAAGCCCAGACCGTTGAAATCCTGGGAGAATTTGTCTCGCCGCGGGCGCTTTCGAGCGATGGCTCCGTGGTGGTGGGGCGGGGCTCCGAAGACGAAGCGATTCTTTGGAAGGATGGCGAGCTCACTACGATTTCCCCGCTCAGCACTGCGAACGACGTTTCGGCGGATGGCCTGGTTGTCGTGGGATCGAAGGGCGAAATTCCAAGCCGGCAGGGATACCGTTGGGTGGACGGGGCATTGACGACCCTTCCTGCTCCGGCGGCGGATGGCGAGATCTTGCCCTTGGCGGTCAATCAGGATGGCACGATGATCGGGGGGCGGGCGATTTTCGAGTCGCAGGTCAACCCCCAGAGCTCGCAGGCCTTGCGCTGGCCGAGCTTGGGTTTCGTCACGCTTCCCGGGGAAGATCATGCGGGGGTGGATGATATCGATGCCACGGGTACGATCGCGGTGGGCTTCGTCTCTCCCTCGTTTTCCTTTGGCGAGTCCAAGGCTGCGATTTGGCGAGACGCCGTCCTGACGGTTATCGGTCCCGGCGGCGTTGGCAGTTCCCAGTCTTCGCGGGCCGGCGGCATCTCGTCGAACGGAGCCAAGGCGTTTATCAACCTACGCGAGCCCCTTGCCACTCCAAGGGATACGTTTCAGGTCTACGATGTGGAGACCGGGACGAAGACGTCCGCTTTCCCGGGAGTCGCCACCTCTATCAACCGCGACGGGACGGTGGTTGTGGGCTACAATGACCAGGGGCTTTTCTTGTGGACGCCAGGGGACGGGATTCGGCGGCTGGTGGATGTCCTGACGGAAGACCTTCTCTACGATTTGGAGGGTTGGGACTTGGGCAGCTTTTTCGTCGCGGTTTCGGATGACGGCAAATGGCTGATTGGAAACGGGAAGTCGCCGGAGGGTAAGTTCGTGGGCTGGCGTCTGACGCTGGCGCCGGAGCTCAAGATAGTCGTGAACTCGATCGCCGACCGGGGCCTTGATCCCGATTCGACGGGTTGCGACACGGGGCAAACGATCGAGTCCGGAGATCCGGAGTGCACGCTGAGATCGGCTATCGAGGCAGTGAACCTGGGACGAGGCGACCGCATCGAATTCGATGTTCCGGACGTGAGCGTCCCGAGCATTGCGCTCCTCTCGGCTTTGCCTGCCATCACCGTGCCGGTCGAAATCGACGCGACCACCCAGAGCGGCGGCAGGGTCGAAGTCGACGGCAATGGGCTCAACGTTGTCGGCCTTGATGTGCAAGGGGGCGACAGCCTGATACAAGGGCTTATCCTGAACGGCTTCAAAGGGAAGGCCGCGGCGGGCATAAAGCTCTCGAAGGGAGGCAAGAACAAGGTGCTCTCGAACTGGATAGGAGTGGAGGGCTCTGGCAATGCAGCGAGTGAGGATCGAATAGGGATTCTGATCGAAGGCAGTTCGGAAAACGAGATCGGCGGCGTGGGCCCGGGCGAGGGCAATATCATTTACGGGCAGCGCGCCGCGGTGCAGGTTTCCGGCGCTGGCGCGGAAGAGAACAAGATAGTCGGCAATCGAATCGGGATCGGAAACAACGGCTCCGTTCTCACGCCGCTTGCCCTTTCGGGCATTTTCGTCGGGGGCGGGAAGCAAACCGAAGTCGGCGGCTCGGGCGCTCAGGGCAATTCCATTGCGGCCGTTATTGGAGTGCTGTTGGGGACGGAACCTGGTTCAGTGGAGGATGTGTCGATTTCGGGCAATCGGATAGGGCTCGATTTTGCGGGAACGACGTCCTCGAAAGGATTTGCGGGCATCGTCGCCTTTGGCGTGGAGGAGGCTCAGGTGGAAACGGTCAGCATCGTCGATAACAAGATCGCGGGCTCCTCCATCGGCATATTCGCGTCGGCGCAAGGCGACTTCCTGAAATCCCTGGAAATCGTCGGCAACGAAATCGGCCTGGCCTTCGATGGTTCGGGAGCGCTGCCGAACGGCTTCGGCGAGAGCGAATACGCCTACGGATTGAGGCTCGACGGCGTATCGGGAGCTTCGATACGAGACAATCTCGTGGCTGCCTACCCTTGGAATGTATTGGTAGCGGGAGCGATCCAGTTCTACGTAACCGACGAGGTGGACGAAGACGACGATGGCGTGCCCGAGTCGGGTGGAGAGCTTATATTCGAAGACCCTCTATCCAGCGAGCTTCCGGAAGAGGAAGAGCCGCTGGCCGACGATATCGATCTGGATGGCAACACGATCGGCCTGAACGCCAGCGGCGAAGTTCCCTCCGGGGCAGAGCAGGGCGTCGGCATCACCATCTACAGCCTCGCCAAGAACGTGAAAATCTCGAACAACATCGTTGCCGGGCACTCCATGAACGAGATTTGGCTGAAGAACGGCGAGGGCGCGGAAGTGAACGACAACAGGATTGGAACCCGCGACGGAACCTCTCGCGGAAGCAAGGTAGGCATCCTGATCGAAGACGCTCAGAAAGCGGTTGTCGGACCCAGGAACGAGATCGCCCGAAACGAGACCGCCGGCATCAGTGTCGCCGGGACTGCATCCGGAATGCGGATACATGGAAATTTTATAGGCACGAACTCCGGTGGAGGTTTGGCTTGGCCGAACAAGGTGGGAATTCACATCGCGGAGGGCGAAACGGAAAATCCGCTTCTCGAGAACGTTATAGAAAACAATACGATAGCTCGAAACGAGGAGGGCGGCTTGGTCTTCGTGGGATCCTCCATCGATACGAAGATGCTGTCCAATCTCATCTATCTCAACGGAGACAGCGGTCGCTTGGCGGGTATCGCTTATGAAAGCGTTCCCTTCTCGCCGCCCGACGAGCTGTTTGTCTTCGAGGCGCCAGCCGACGAGGAGGGCAAGCATACGGTGGCCTTTTTCGTCGGCCCCGCCGGGGCCGTAGCCGGCGAGGGCGAAGCGGAGCCGGAAACAATTATAGAGATTTTCGGCAATCCAAGCCCAGGAGAGGCCCAAGGCCGCACCCTGCTCGTAAGCGAGAAGATCGATCCCACGAAGACTTTCTTGAAGAGCTTTAACGACGTTTCAAGCGATTCGGTCTACGTCACGTCCAATAACTACACGATGAAGCTGACTCGGGGAGGCGTGACCAGCGAGTTTTCCGTGGCCAGAACTTCGGACGAACTAGAGGTGCCGGAGATCAAGGTGGAAGCCTCTGGGCCCGAAGAGGTCGTGATCTCGTGGGAGGCGCCGGAGCTGAAGAATCTGTTTACCATAGAAGAGACCCGGGAGCTTTCGGACGGCGGGGAATGGACTCTGAGAGCGGAAAGCCTGGTGGAGGTCGGCGGCAGGATCCAAGTCACGCTCGCCCTCGGAGGCGAAGCGCAGTTCTTCCGGCTCGCGCTCAACCCCGACGCTCTCGGTTCCGAATAGACGGCCTGCGGCTCGAGCTGCATAGCTGGCTGGCCCGGGGGGTATTGGAGAGCGCTTGGCTTCGGCGTGTTTTTGCCTGGCTCGCGTCTTCGGCTTCGCTCTACGCCGGCGCATGCCTGTCGCATGCTATGCTCCATACGCCGGGGCAGGCTTCTTTCCTCGCTGCCTATATTTCATTTAGTGTTCTCTATGAGAATCTTACGGAAATCGAAGATTGAGACGAGATGGCGCTGGATGCAGCGAAGTGAACGAAAATCGGCAGATATCTAGCAGATCCGTGATGGCGAGGAGTGGCTGTAGACTCCTCTCGACACAGGTAGGTTGGCTCTACGCTTGAGGGCTCTTTTTCTTGCCCCGCTGCCGTCTTGACTGTCGCGTTACAGTTCGTGCATGACGACAACTGCGACACGAAAGGAAGAGCAGAAGAATCTTCAAAGGCTGAAGGAAGATCGGGAGAAGGCGCTTCTCTCGCTTTCGAAGCAGCCGAAGATGTCGTCAGCCGAAGCCGTCGCGAATTACAACCGCCGCCAGGCACGCGGCCAGCAGACGCGAGAAGCTGTTTAGCTCGGATCAACAAATCTCATCAAGCCTCTGATCTCAGGGCTTGGGCTGCGTGCAATTCGTTTCTGTTGGCTCCGTAAAGCTTTACCAGGAATTGGCGTTCTCAAGGAAGTGTCTCTGGCCAAGAATGCGACGTCTACTATGATGCTCAGAGCGGATGCTGCCTCAAGCGGAACAATACCATAGCTTACGAGGATTGGATTCAATTCTTCGAATCCATTCGGATTCACAATAATTTATTTTTGGATACAGCGTATTCCTCCCTTGGCTTGATGGAAGTCGACGGACTGCTTCATGCGGTCTTGTCTCAAAAAGCGGTTAGCTCAATACGTGGAGCTAGCAGGAACGAAGTCATGGACTACATGGCGCAGTTCGGTTTTCGGCATGTAGGAAACGACCACTACGAAAGCGAGTCGCTGCTTATTCAAGATCTCCATGAAGAAAATGTCCTCGTCGGAGCTGGTGGGCTGCTTTATTTCATCGATACCTGCATATACGTGAAAGAGGGTAAGACCTCTCCTTTTACTACTGGACGATAATGGACGAACGCTCGACAGAGGAGATTGAAGCTCGCTTGAGAGCGACTGATCTCGAACGGGCCGAGCTAATCGATAAGCTTCGCGAACGAAAGGAAAAGGAGCGAAAAGCGCATAGACTGTCTACCCTTGGTGGATGCGAACTTCCCAAAAGCCCCGAGGAGAAAGTTAAGCTTTTTGCCTCGATGCCGTGCTCTCGTAGAGATGTGTTTCCCAAGTATTGGGAAAACCATGACGGGACAAGGAAAGGCTATTCTCCTGTTTGCGAAAGGGTTTGGGATGGCGGTCGTAGATTGAAGGCGACTGAGATCTTTGAGAAATATGTTGCATGCAAGTTCGAGTATCTTTCGGAAGAGGTCATCAAAGGGGATTTGATGGGTCGGCATACGATAGGAGTCTATTCGATTAGAAGTGATGACTCTTGTTTATTTCTCGCAGCGGATTTTGACGGAGAGGGTTGGCAAGAAGAGGCCCGTTCCCGCGTTTATGGCTCGTCGAATCGGTAGCTTGATATTATGTCGTGTATCGGCGAAACTATCTCAGTCTAGACTCGATTCTTACGACCGTCTTTTCCCAAATCAAGATACTCTACCCAAAGGAGGTTTCGGCAATCTAATAGCTCTTCCTCTTCAGCAAAAAAGCGAGACTTGGGCTTTACTGTTTTTGTGGATGACGAGCTGAAGCCTTGGCCTGACCAGTGGGAGGCCCTTGCAAGGATCGACAGCCTGACAAGGGTCGATTTAGATTGCATTCTACAAGAGAATGTAGGCGAGGCAGAGAGTATTTTAGAGAATGCCGCCGAGATAGAGGAATTGATTTTAGAGAGCACTGTAGACGGCTTTTCCCTAGGAATAGCGACATTTTTGATCAATAATATTCATTCTAGACAAAAATAGGAGCACACAGCCATTCACAGTTCAACCCCTTTTTGAGAAAATGCTGCTATTCACCCAAAAGAGCCTGAAGATGCGCCCCTCTACTAACCTTGCAAACAATTGAGAACATGAACTTCCAAAAACTATACCATGGAAGCGCCTATTACCCTGAGCTGTGGAACGAAGCTACCATCAAAAAAGACATCGAGGCAATGAAGCGATGTGGCATTAACGTCGTTCGCATGGGTGAATTCGCATGGGCCACAATGGAACCTGATGAAGACCATATCGATCTCGGTTTCTTTGTATCTACGATTGAATTACTTTATGCAAATGGCATTGAATCCATCTTTTGTACGCCTACGCCGACACCTCCGATCTGGCTTACTCATAATCATCCTGAATGTCTTTATGTAGACAAAGACGGGCAGCGCATGATCCACGGTGCTCGCCAGCATGTCTGCACCAATAATCCCTACTTTCGGAAACGGTCTCGCATCATCGTCGAAGAGGTGGTCAAGGCAGTTGGAGAACTGCCTGGTCTCATCGCCTGGCAGACTGACAACGAGTTCAAGTGCCATGTAAGCGAATGCGTATGCCCAACCTGCAAGACCCAGTGGAGCGACTGGCTCAGCAAACGCTATCGGACGATTGATGCGCTCAACGAAGCCTGGGGTACGAGCGTTTGGAGTCAACGCTACCAAAGTTTCGACCAAGTGCCTCAGCCACTGGCCACGCCTTTTCAACACAATGCCTCGTTAAGTACCAATTATCGACGCTTTTCTCATGATAAAATCGTCGAGTTTCAAGACGAGCAGCTTGCGATCATCCGACGGTTTTCCAGTGCCCCCATCACTCACAACACCTCTATAGGATTTCAGAACGATAATGAAAAGCTCTTTGGAAGCTTGGATTTCGCTTCGTTCGATCATTACCCGGCGAGCGAGGAATACCACCGCATGCTCTTCAATTACGACCTTTGGAGAACAACCAAGCCTGGCAGACCATTCTGGGTCATGGAAACCAGCCCCGCTTACAACGGTCACCTAAAGGCCATTGATCAGAAAAGCGTGCATCCCGACGGTTTCCTCGTTGCCGAGGCCGTAGCCGCCTATGCGCTCGGAGCGCAAGGTTTTTCTTATTGGCACTGGCGCCAGCAACGTTCAGGGTGCGAGCTGGTACACGGCTCTATATTGAGCGCTTGGGGTCAACCCACTATCGGTTACAAAAACGTGCAAGCAGTCGAGCAAGCCCGTCGTCGCCTGGAGCCCTTTCTTCTCAAAAGCGAACCGATGCAACCCGCTCTTGCTATCACCTATTCAGATTCGGCCCGCGCCTATTGTTTCACCGAGCCGTTGGATAAACTGAACTACCAGAAAGAAATCATTAGCTACTACGAAACGATTCGCGCTATTGGTATTCATCGAGATCTTATCTTTGAAAACAAGTCACTCGAGGGTTACAAAATGCTCTGTTCGCCTTTTCTGCCTTATGTATCCGAAAGTTACTTGCAAAGAACGCTCGATTGGGTTCGCAACGGTGGTATCTGGATCCTCGGACCCCGCACTGGCGATCGTACTTCGGAACACACTATTCCCACCATGGCAGCCTTAGGTGAACTAGAGAGACACACTGGACTCAACACAGTATTCAGCTACCCTTTAAAAGGTGAGCCGACCTTCGGAAACGCCTTCGGTCAACGAACGGCTCTCACTCAGTGGGGCGCTTTTTTTGAAGCCAAGGAAGCGCGGGTCCTAGGAACTGTGGAAAATGGACCTGGCTCCGGACTTGCTTTCCTTGCTGAGCGTGAACTCGGTCAAGGCAAGATCGTTACGGTTGGCGCAACGCTGGAAGACGAGTTTCTTGGCGCGCTTATAAAACGCTATGCTGACGAAGTCCAACTGCCACACCGTTTTTCCAGTTCCTCGCACGCTGTTGTTGCGCCCCGTAAACAGGATGAGGGTATCTTCTGGATTTGCATCAATTTATCTGGTGAACCTGGCTGGGTAGAGCTACCCGCTGCCTCAATGGACCTTATTGAAAACCAAGCACTCGAAAGCTCCACAATAAACATAGTACCTTATGGCTACAGAATCGTCCAATAAAACAGCAACAACAATGATGAATGATAAATGCCGACAACATCTCAATCCCGTGGCGATTGCCATGTGGGATTTCAGTTGGCTGTTAAGGCACCACCCGATGGGGGAATTCGAGGACTGGGATCAAGTGCTCGATGGCCTCGCCGAGCGCGGCTATAATGCTATTCGTATTGACTGTTTTCCTCATCTGGTAGCAACAAACGGTAAGGGTGAAGTAGAACATGAATTTTACAACAAGAGAGATGACTGGACCCCTGCATTGTGGGGCAATCAGTATTCGATACGCTCTCGACCCAGAGAAGCGCTTTTGGAGTTCCTTCCCAAATGCCAAGACCGCGGCATTCAGATCGGTCTCGCCACTTGGTTTGCTCCCCATGGGACGCATCGCAACGAGCAAGTTGAAGGTCTGGAGGGTTTTATCCGTGTCTGGGATGAGACTTTGTCATTCTTGCAAAGGCATGATCTGCTGCAAAACATCCTCTACGTTGACCTGCTCAACGAGTATCCGCTCTGGCATGGCTTCGATTGGTTCAAGAAGGCAATAAACGCGTTATCGAAATCTGACAGCAATATGAAAATCAAGGCCGACGCTCATATTCAAGATGCTAAAACAGAGCGTTATAACCCGGAGCAGCAGCAATTCTACAAAACGTTCATGAAGGATGCCATCGCAGGCCTGAAAGCAAAGTGGCCTCACTTGCGATTTTTCACTTCGCAATCCAACGCCCCAGAAGTGCCTTGGCAAAACATGGATTTCACCGGCTTCTCGCACCTCGACGCGCATATATGGTTCGTCCACCACAAACTTTTCAGAGAGTGCACAAGCTATTACTCTGACGTGCACACCTCTGCCAGTGACCGTGGTTACGAAAAGGTTTGCCAGGAGATCGAAGCTTGCTGGACAAAACATCGAGCGACTTTAATCGATTGGATGGACGGCGAGCTGAAAAAGCGGGCCGACCTTGCGCTTCAATATGGTATACCTTGCGGGAATACGGAAGGTTGGGGCCCTATCAATTGGAGTGACCATCCGGCGCTCAATTGGAACTTCACGAAAGAAGCTGGAGAGGTATGCGTCGACCTGGCTCTAAGGCACGGCTTCGCTTTCATCTGCACTTCCAATTTCACGCACCCACAGTTCCCTGGAATCTGGAATGATATCGAGTGGCATCAGCGACTGACCGAACGGATACGTCAAGGTTCAGCAGCAATGATCTAGCATAGATTGAAATGAATATAGAAGAAAAGGTCAGTCAGCTTTGCTTAATTACGCTCGATGAAGAGCAGCCCGGTACTCCAAGCGAGTTGGGGTTGAACATGCGCAACTTCATGCGAACGTTCCGCCCGGGCGGAATCATCGCTTTTCGGAATAGCATCAAGGACCGCGATCAAGTCCGCAGCTTCATGCGCGACCTGCAGGCCTGCGAGGCCGAGCTGGGTGGCGAACACCCGTTGATTAGCTGCATCGACCAGCGAGGCGGGAGCGCCACGATCTTCATGCCGGAAATGGGCGCGGTCGAATGTCCGGCCCCGATGGCCCAGTGCGCGATGTTCGACGAAGTGGATACGCTTGGCGAGGAAGTCGGCGGCGCCATGGCCCGCGACATAGCGGATATTGGGTTCAATCTGAATCTGTGTCCCTACGCGGATTTTCTGGAAAGAGAGCTGCCGGATCCGGGCGAGTTTAAAAACGTGATCATGGGTTCCTACCCCGAGTACAATGCTCGTCTCTCAGCCGCTCTCGCTAGGGGAATCCGGAGCGAGGGCGTCGGGGCGACGTACTGCGTGTTTCCGGGGGGCTATGGATCGATAGGGATCGATCCGCACCGAGCCTTCGGATCTGTGGACGTTTCGTTGCAAGAGCTCGAGGAGCGCTTCCTGCTCGCTCCCAAGGCGGCCATTGCTGAGGGTGTCGACGCCGTCATGCTCTCGCACTTCGCGTATCCCCAAATGGACGAGAGCGGCGCGATAGGAACCTTTTCGGAAAGGATCATACGAAACGTTTTGCGCGAGCAACTCGGCTACGAGGGGCTTGTCATGACGGACGCCATTTTTATGGAAGCTGCGGTGGTTGCTGCGGGCAGCCGCGAAGAAGCCGCCATCCGATCGGTCGAAGCGGGAGCGGATCTAGTCCTTTGCAGCAATGCTACGGATATCGTTGCCCTACGCGATGCGGTCGTCTCCGGGCGACTTAGCGAGTTGCGAATCGATGAGTCGCTGGAGCGAATTGTCGCTTTCAAGAAGCGAGCCGCTATATCGGTCGCTCGACTGGAGAATCCCAGAGGCTTTTGCGACGCAGATCAGGAATCGATGAGCGTCTGGATCGAAAAGGCGCTCACGTGGACCCAAGCGCCATCGGAGCCGCTATCGCGCCCGCAAGCCGAAGCCAGTCTCGTCGTGGCGCGAAGGGATCGCTTTTTCGATGCCTTTGAGGAACTCGGCATGCAGCCGGCTCGCACAGCGCTACTCGCTCCGCTCGACCTGAATCGCAGCGAATACGGCCCGCAAGAAGCCGTTCGGGTTATCGCAGCGACGAAGGAAGGCGATACTGTGATCCTGGAATCGAGCTGCTGGGGCGACGTCGAGTTGGCCAATTTGCTCAGCCAGAAAGGCCGTCGCGTTTTCGTCGCCCACATCGGAGCGCCCTACCAATGCAGTCGCGCTCGCGATTGCGCCGCGTTTATTGTCACCTACAGCCGCGAGCGCCTCGCTGTCCGCAGCGCGATTCGGGCGCTCTTGGGCGAAGCTCACCCGCAGGGGCGATTACCGATAAAGCTACGTGGCTGAACCTGACTTATTAGACACCCTCTTAGGGAGCAACTGCGTTGAGGCGAATAAACTGGGTGGATGTGCCTTCGTTGAGCAATTTGATGTCCGCATTTACAATACAGTTCTAAGCGATGCTGAAGTTTTAGCCGTGGCAACTATTCCAGAGCCCCATTCGGTATTCGCAGTGGCACTCATCATTCCCATGGCTCTTCTAATGAGGGGATGCGAAAAGGAGGATGCGAAAAGGGGACGGACCGTAATCTTTGATCTAGGGTAAGTTGAAGTAGGGTTGCGTCGGACAGGCTGTGTATTGAACTGGTCGCCTTATGGTTTGCCTTGAGTCGCTTCTGTGTGTATCCACTCACTGAATGCGTGTTTAGGAGTTTCCGAACGCCGTGGTTTTTGCTTGTTGGCTGGCTAGAGACTTGAGTGAGACTTTTCTTCGGGCCAGAGCCGCTTATTTGCGAAGGCTCGTCCGGAGCCGGATTTAAGGTAGGCTTCAAACGCTTTTGCCGTTTGTTTGTCCGAGAAGGCGAAGTAGTTTATCAATTTCCAAGGCCTATGCTTCGAAGTGTGTTTTGATTGGCCGTTGTTGTGCGCGGCGAGCCTCTGCTCGAGATTATCTGTAAACCCGGTATAGCGCTCATGTGGATGTTCAATCGATTGGAGCTGGTAGACGAAGAACATGTGATGAGTTGCGAGGCGAGTTGGTCAATACAGGGCGATTTGCAGTAGGCCCTCCTTCGTCCGCCTTCGCCTTGAGGCTTCGGCGGACTTCGGCGGGCAGCCTTCGCCAAGACCCCAACTGGCGTAGCCAGCCGAAGCCTTGGCGAAGGCTGGTGGAGGTGGCGGGAGTCGAACGCGACGGTCAAAATCCTCAAATTGTTGATCAGCAGAGTACTTGCAAAAGCAGAGGTAGCGGGTGCGCACACATAGACTCACAACATTTAGTCGGGGCTGATCCTGATCTGTCGCGGCTTGTCGAAGCGTGGGGCGCGCTGCCCGATAGCCACAAGCGAGCGATCATGGCTCTGGTTGGGGCGGTGTGATCGCGGCTCTTCACGAATAACAATACGGATTTTTTATCCCCTGTATGCGTATTGGACTTTTGCCTGGCGCAGTCTCAAGGAGGCCATCGCACTGGGGCTGCCTCAGCGGATTTCCTTTTCGACCTCGTAGGGTTTAGGTCGATCGTAATGCGGTGTCTTGGCAACTGATTTCCTAAAATTGGGTTTAGCTATCGGCGTTGTGATTGGATACTTTCTAAAAAGAAGAGGTCTCTTTGGAGGATACATAATTACCTACAAAACAATGAGTTAGCTGCTAATCGAATTCTGAATTGATCGATGAGTACGGTCTTTAAAAGATTAAGGCTTGAAATGTATTCCGTTTATAAAGAATACATTTGAATGCGGATCGCCCGTATCGTTTTCCTACTGTGCTTAATCTCAACTGAAAGGTGCCCACATGCCTCAAAAAACTCTCATCGCGTTAGAGTTAACCCCTCTGCCTGACCGCGTTATGGAGCGCGTCTTATTGTTTTTCCCGGACCTCGCAATGAAGCGTTATCGGGTTTTTGATCCTGACTACATTGGCGGGGAAGTGGATCTCCGCCCTGCGTTGATAAGCAAACTTCGAGAGCAGGAGTATGACATTCTCTTCGTGAGGAAAAGAGATCAGGCTTCGGGCCTTGAGAGCGTGTTTTCTGTTCCTGGGGTAAGGCCGCCGCGATTTTTGTGTTACGTCTCAGTCGGGCACGGCTTCTTGAGCGCAAGGGCGATTCGTAAAATTGAGGCACACGGGACGAAAGTTATTCTGCCCGATAGCAATGGCCGCACGATCATCGAGGCGATGATTCCGGAGTTGGTGCAGATTACCAGCGGGATAAATCGGCACTTGGTCAGCTTGCAGGCAGGGCGAGGCGATCCTGACGTTAACGTGGTGAGTTCGCCGCTTCTAGAGCCAGAGCTTTGGCTCATCCTGGGTTATGGCACGCAATGTCTTGAGGTTATGCGACAGGCCTTTGTGCATCCTCGTATTAAGATCAAGGATTTTGTGGTTTGGCTCGACAGCAATTCCTCTCCAACGGCTCGTCGGCGGGTTTTGGATGCAGCTAGGTCTGTTGGGTGTAACGTCACTTTGGAATTCGGTCATGATGGTCTCTGCCGTGCATTTTTGCGAAAGCCGAAAGTCATCTGGAATACGCTACCTTTGTGCGACAGCGAAGACTCGGCGCACGGTAAGACAAAGGGATTAATTGATGCAAATTTGCTTGGTGAGATGCGTTCGGATGCGATTCTGGTGTCTACGTCCGATGTTGAAATTTTCAATGTTGGGCACCTTTCTGCCGTCTTGCCTAATTTTGAAGGCTATTGCTTGCTTGACGGTCTCGGGCGAGAGTTTGAAGGGAGTAATCCCCTCCCGGTAAAGGAAAGTCCTTTGTATCCATTCTTCGATCCGAGGGATTATGATGGTCGATTTCGCATTTATCCGCATTGTCTCGGATCATTGGATACGACACAGGAAGCTATACTAAAAAGCTTGTTGCGAAAATTGTTTTAGGCGTTGCGGGAAGCCTTAAATCCCCCGCAAATTTACTAAATATAAAAATGAAAAATAATATCGTAGAAAAATCGATCAGATTGTCTTCTGACGAAATTGATGCAATTGATAAATTGAAGAGAAATTATAAATTTGGCTCTATCGGAGAGTTGGCAGATAGGGCTGTTAATCTGTATCGTTATTTTGCCTTGATGATACGTTGCTATAAATCCTCAGAATTTGTGATTGTTTATAAGTTAGATCAAAAAATAGAGAACTCATTGGCTCAGTTTTCTGAGCTCTTCTTTGATTTTGAACCCTATTATAAAGCTTCGGAGGATAATCGCTATGGAATGAAAAGAGGAAGTCCAAAGAAGTTTAAAATCCTTAAGGAGAATGCTGAGCGTCTTGAGGCTTTGTCTAAAGAACTGGACATGGCTGAGGCGCAGATATTACGTCGCTCGTTTAGTCTCGTTGTTTTGCTTGAAAAATACATATCGAGCTCAAGTTGCGTCGAATACGATATCGAAGAGCATGAGCGTGTTACAATTATAAGAGACTTGGGGACGTTTTTTAAATCCCCTTCAAATTCGCTAAGCAACGAAGAAGCATATAAAATATTCAAAAAAGTTTCTGAAGAGTTTTCAGATCACCTCGGAAAAGGTGATCTGAACAAGCTCTCTGATATTCTGAGTGCAGGTCGAAGAAAGCTTCAAAATCCTTATGACTTTTTAGATAAAAGAGATTTCTACAGGAAAGGAGATTTTCTTTATATGGGATTGCGAAAAAGAAGTGATTATCTTTTCAGTCCTTCGCTTTTATTGAATCCAATACTTGTAAGTGTATCAAAGTTTAGAGGAGATGTTAAAATCGACTTGGTGAGTTATAGAAATAAATATGGATATAATGATTACGATGAATTGATAAATAAAATAAAAGAAGAATCGAAATTAGATTTCACATGTAAAAATTTGAGTTCTCTTTTTGATCAAAATGAAGTGATTTATGGCATTATTGAGAGGGTGAAGAAAAAAGAAAATTCAGTATCGTGAAAGAAGAAATACATATAAAAAGTAATTACGAATATATAGATGTTATACAAAAATTTATCAGATATGTAATATTTAGAAAAGATCTGTATTCTAAAATAGACAATAAGAAATTACCTGAAATAGATGCAGGAAAGTGCATTTTTTTGCGTGAAGACTGGTTTGACGGTTTTGGTACGTACTATATGGCTAATTCAAAAATCGGTAACAGTAGTGCGATACTGCTCGATTTTCATGAAAAACTAAAATCAGGTGTAGGAGGTGAGCACAACGCGGTTCGCTCTTTGGGAAACGGATTTGTTGCAATCCCATTGATTGCACTCAGGAGAAATGCTTTTTTCGACTCGCTGATTGATTTTGAAGAAGAGGGTCAAATCTCGATTTTCGAGAATGCAATTCGTAAAGAAATGCGGAGTTTTTATTCGGCGACATGGACGCCCGAACTCGTTACGCTGTTTCAGCGATTGTCGAAACGCCTTTCCCAAGATTATGAAACAGGTAAGCGTTACAGATCTCTTACGAAACTTCGTTGCCGCTTAGAGAAGGATAGTAACTCATTTGCCGGTGATCGAACGAATGAATCTGTTTTGCTGAGCGATTTATTCGTTGAGTGTTGTCTTAGGGCAAGAATTCTATCGCTTTCTCAAGGTCAGTCCGGTGGCGATTTGAATGTGTCTATTGCATCGCCCGTTATTGATAGTGAGTTTCTCTTGTCCAAGTTATTCGGTTTTTCCTCTATGATACCGGGTTTGGACGACATGTTTGGTGGAGGTGGGATAAACTGGGTGCGCCGTATAGATAGTGCCTTGCATGGTTACTCGTCTTATCGTTCAAGATTTCTTAGTATAGAGGGGACCCCCGGATCGGGCAAAACGACACTGTCTTCGCTGCTTGCTGCCGATGCCGCTTCGAATGGAGGCTTCGCCTGGATTACGTCAGTCGAGCAATCGCCAGATGAGATGCTGCTTAGTCTTTCATTGATGGGAATGCAGCCCGGTTTGTTATTTGATTATGCAACGACATCTGAGCAAGTTGTTGAGAAATTAAGGATACGTGCTGATACGAAAACAGAAAGAGGGCTGCTCGTAATCTCTGATGGCAGTGATCTGTCTCTGAGTGAAATTCTCGTGCGATTTGCGAATTTTGATAGAAAGATTTTGGATCAATATGACTCTGTTCTGGCTGTCATAGATCCTGTGGATGCGCTTGTTGAGGGAGATTCAATTGATCAGGTTGACCCGAAAAAAAGGTCTGAATTTTTTAGTGTTGTAAAAGAGTGGAAATCGCGGGGCATCAACATCGTCATGACAAGTGAGATTGGGGATTCCGGGAGGGCTCAAGGTAATGGACTTCTTGGGCGGGTGTCAGACATTTCTTTGTCTTTGAGTGTGGATGTGTCCTCGGATGAATATCATCGACGAATATTTGAGATTAAAAAGTGTCGCTTACAGCGATATCATCGCGGGCGTCACGGGTTTGCTCTAGTGCCAACGCGTGGATTAGTCATCACTCCAGAGGTGCCGGCAATTAGTGCAACTTTAAGAAACAGGCACTGGAAAAAGGGTGCTCCTGATCGTTTCGGTTGGAGTCAGCTCAATGAGCTTTTGGGGCGTGATCCGTTTTATTCGAGCGACGTTATCGTATTCAAAGGCGTTAGTGGTTACAAGCTGCAACTCGCCTTGCTTTTTTTATTATTTCGAAGTGACCAAAAAAATGAACATGCCATCCAATCCAGATCGTTGATGATTAGTTTAAAGCACCCGGAAAGTGGCGTGCTAGGAATGATAAAGGAGTACGGGCTTGATGACTCTAATACTTACAATGGAATTAACCGAACAGAGGATGATGATCTTGTAATAGTTGATGATTTTGCGAACACAACATTGCATCCGGCTGCTGTGCTTGGACGTTTTCTTCGATTGCTGGACTATCACGAAAGCATCGGGAAAGGCATTGATCGTATTGTTCTAGATAATGCGAGCATTTGGGAGTCTCGATGCCCTTTTTTGGCGAAGAGTGACTTTTTTATGAGTACGTTCGTGGAAATATGCCAAAAAAGAAATATTACCTTGCTGATAGTTTGTGACGTTTCGAGTGAATTTGGAGGAAAAATTCAATCTGTGGCATATCAAACTGCTAATGTGGTTTTTGAGTTTTCTGATGAGAGGAGTAACCGCAACAAAGGACATGCTTTAAAAGTTCACAAGACACGAACAATGTTGCATGTATCGGGTTGGAATGAGATATACAGAGATGAGAAAACGCATGCATTAGCGATTAGATCTCTCTAATAATTCGCTTCTTTCTGCTTTCGCTGTGTTGCGTTTTTTCGGAATTTGGAGGCAGAAGTAGAAAGGGTTTTATGGGTTTGGATCATTTGAACAGGCGCTTTTGAACCGCAAATTTGGGTCTTCAAATCCTTCTAGTTGATGAATCAGTTGATCCATGGCGTTTTTGTGGGGCGATCCGAGATATAAACTACCGAGTGTAATTTTTGCTTCTTCCTCTTCAAAGTCTATGATAACTCTGTATCGTTTTCCTAGTCTCGCTGCTTCTTCAGCGTCTCTCTTATCCCACTCTTCATCTAAGTACAATATAGATAGGCCAGCCTTTGTTTCCGAGTCTGACATGAGCAAGGAAAATACTTCCGTTCCATTCGGAAGATGAAACCGACAGATATGATCTAGGAAGTCTTGGTATTCTTCAGATTCTCTTATCTTCGAGATTTGATTGTTGAATATTCTATCAAGCTTAAGATAAGCAATATAATCTTCCTTTGACATTTTTCCCTCATGTTTTGCCTTGGATGATTGGTAGAAATACTGCATTGGGATTTATTTTACAATAAAAATATAATTTATATGCTTTTTGTCATTTTTATGATCTTGTCGTAGTTGTATTCCTTAGAAGAATTTGGAATATGTATTCCGGTGTTTAAAATGGGTTTTGAGAATCGCTTTTGCAATTTGAGATCGCATGTCTGGCGCAGCCAAACGTCAACCTTTTCGATTTGTGTAATCGCTTTGATGTTCGTGTTCCCATTGGTTTGACATATTCGCCCTTCAATGGCCGCTTTATTCGCAATTGCTGCGTGGCACACGCCTGATTCGACGCAGTCAAACATTCTTTTGTATCCTGATAATGGCGTGTAAAAACTTACGGCGATAATTCTTGTATAATCCAATGGGAGGTTTCGGATGGCTTCCTCTTCTGCTGTTTGTGAGAGGATAAATATGGAGCCTGATGGGTCTACGTTCTCGTTGAGGATCACACCGATCGATTCAGTGTGTTTTTGTGAAAGTAGGTTCTTTGCGTTTTTATCTAATATTGCAGAACCGATTAGGAGATGTAAGCCGTTGTCGAAGGCGCCTATCGATTCTGTGTGCGTCATCCATTTTATTTGAATGGAATTGACACCTTCTGAAATCAATTTCTCTTGTACTGCCAAAGCGGTTTTTGTTGTTGTCGAATGCTTTTCAATAGCAGGATCGTGCTCGGCTATAATTCCAATCTTAGCGCCGTTTTGAATCATGTCCTCAAGGATGCAGATACGCTTTGGACGTCCGGTGATTGGTACGCGTTCACGTACGAAATTTAGGCCGAGCTTTGTTTCGAAGAGGATTTTTGATTCTTCCGTAACGCGCTTGCCTTCGAGCAGGTTTTGAAGTGGTCCTGTGCTTTGTAGATCTTCTCCGATCTTGATGCCAAGATCTTCGGCGAGCTGCACAAGAGGATCGCTGAGTGTGTTCCGCTCTGCATTCCGAGCGAGGATGCCTTCGTAGCGGGCACGAATGGCGGACGTATCTTTAGCGATATAGTAAACCCGTTTCTTTGATCGCGCCATGATGTGCGGAACGTGCGGATTGTCCGCACAGAAGTCAAAATCGACTTTTAAGTCGGTTCTGAAAAGCGGGTTCTCGGATGGCAAGATGTCTTTATCGAAGGAATCAGGCGGGGCTTTTTAGCCTGCCTGAGAACCTAAACCAAAGGATGAGCATGAGCAACGATACCAATAAGAGCCCGGTTTTTGAAAATTCCCTAGATCCTGTAGAGCAGTTCCTCAGGGCAGACCCAAGACAGCCTGAGGAGTGGGAGAACGCATGGTGGGCAGCCTATGGAGAGCTTCACGGTGGTGAAACGAGCCAAAATGAAGATGCGTCGTCCTGATGACGGCGGTGAGATTTTGAAAACCTAAACGAAAGGAGAGATATGAATGAGAATGTGAGCTATAGCCCGATACCGCCGGGCTATTTTGAAGGCCGGATGCCAACAGCGGAGGAGGCGGGGGCGCAAGCACTACGAGAGGAGGAGCTTGCGACGATGAAGAAAATGCTGGCTGAGCTGGAGCGGGAATTGCCTGATCTTGAAAGGCAGCTTTTGGAGATGAACCGGAACCTTCCTCCGGGTCGCCGGATCGGAATCAAGGTCAAGATCGGCCTTGGTGTGATCGTTATCGCTTTTGTCGAGTGTATGCTCATCGCCAATACGGCCCGTTATGCGCTCGATTTTGTGCAAAGCATGACGGGTGCCGTGCTGTTCGTGGGTGTTTTAGCACTGATATCCGCCGGGCTTGAGGCGTATGCGGATGTACTGACAAAGAACAGGCGGACGCTGGATCGGTTGATGGGCTGGATTTTTGTGCTGTGCGGGGGCTTTTACCTCTATAGTTTCGCCCAGGAATTCGGGAAGATGGATGATCTGGGCAGCGGACTTCTGGGCGGCTTCGACTACCGGAAGATGCTGTATTCACAAATCGGAACGGAAGTGGCCTTTACGTACGCAATGTTTTCGAAAATTCGCCACTGGATGGCGGATTTGAAAATCGAAAAACCGAATCCGAAATACACGGCTTTGGCTGCGAAGATCGAAAACATCCGAGCGAAGATTGAGGAACTCAAGCTTGGGATTGGAACGCGGTTACGGGAGATCACGGCCTATGCTGGTACCGTTGCAAAGGCCAAACGTGCGGAAGACCGCCGGAAGAGATTTGCTGCGGCTTGGGCGGCTTTGAACGCGGAGCCGGACACGAAAACCAAGAAGAACTAAAAGGGGAACAACCAAATTATGAATACAAAAATCTTTATCATTATCTTGAGTGCCGTCCTTTTTATGGCGGCAACAGTGCGGGGTGAGCGGTCAACTTTTATCGCGGTCTCACCCTTTCTTTCGGATGCTGAGAAGTTGGAGGTACGCACCGCTTTGCTGAAGCATATCCTTCAAGGCGCGAAAGCCGGTGATCGGATTGCGATTGCTGATGGCTGGAGTGGAAATGTTGAAGCACGCTTCATTGTGCCCGCTTTAAAATACGACTCTATACGTGGGCGGAGGACGCCGTTGAGAGACGCACTCTCGCAGCTTGTCATATGGTTTGACAAAACACCTCCTGTGAAGGAACTGGCGGGTAGTGGTGCTCTTGATACGTCTGCCTTGATCGGCGTGATCGAGAAAGAGCCTGCCGAGAGCGTCGTTTTGCTGATTGGGAGCGGCATTTACCGCTCGCCCGTTGATGATGCCCATAATTGGTACCGTGAAAGCGGAGAGTTTAAAGGCCATTGGTATCCGTCCGATGGTGCGTTCTTTGCGGTGCAGGGCGAAACGCCATGGGTAGTGCATGAGGGCAGAAACCGCCTTGGTAAAGCCCGCGTCCATTGGCTTTTGAAAGGACAGCCCGTGACCTTTACGGGACGTTATGCGGAAGCAGTTCGGCGGTTCTACAGTCTTTATGTGCAGCTTGAAGGCGGTGCTCTGGTGAGTTTTCACGGCGATATGGGACAGGTCTTTGCTGATCTGCATCGCAAGGATTTGAAGCCGCGCGCCGATGCGGTTGATCGCTCCAGCAGGGATCTCATGCTTCGGGTTAATCCGCCCAAGCTCGTGTGGGATTAAGCAACCCTGAACACGATCATGAAAACGCGAAAATCGAGCAACGTCTTGATTGACCGTCCGCTTTGGGCTTCGGCCCTTTGCGTGGGTGCTCTCGCGGGCGTTGCGACTGCTCTCTGGCCCGTTGGTCAGTGGGGGAATGATTGGGCAGCCTTTGGGGCTGCCCTCTTTATCCTGTTTGCAGCGAAAAGCGCGGTGGACAGCTTTTTCATCTGGGATCGGCGCAGGCACCGCAAAAAGATCGAGCGCCGGGCTGCGAAAATTGGCGATCAGCACGGGAAGGCCAAGTGGGCGAGCCTCAAGGATCTTAAGAAAGCGGGTATGCTCAAGAAAAGGGGCGGGTTGTTTCTGGGGCGTTTGCGCGGGAAAAACATCTATTATCGCGGCGAGACGCATTTGCTCACGATCGCCCCGCCGGGCGCAGGGAAGGGCACGAGCGTTGTGGTGCCCAATCTGCTCCAAAAGCCGTGGTGGCTGATCCGCATCCCGTCAAAACTGTTCAAGGCGATTGTACGGTGTTTGTCAAACAGGACACTGCGGAAAGGGTTTTGCAAAAGCTTACGCTTTGTCCAGTGGTGCATCAGTGCCCGCTCGATGATCATCACCGACCCCAAGGGGGAGCTGTATTTCATGACGGCGTGGTTTCGTAAATACGTTCTGGGTCACCGGATCATCAAGCTTGTGCCTTGGGCGAAAAAGATGAGCGAAGAGCTGGGTCAGGAAATCACCGATCACGGTTTTAACCCGCTCTCGATTTTGCGGGTTGATGATCCCAACGTAAAGGACGAAGCAGAGATGCTTAGTCGCTTTCTGCTGCCGGGCAAAGCCCAGATGAGCGCTAGCGAGGAGTTTTGGAATGACAGCGGCCAGACCATCCTTGTCGCCTTCATGTTGTATTTGCTTATTCGTTACAAACATATTGATTTGCCGCTTTTGCGAAAGACGCTTCTGGCTCCGCCTCAAGAGATCGGCCAAAGCCTTGAGGAGATGAGCCAGAGCAATGCCTTTAACGGGGCGCTCAAAGAATATGGCGGGAAGTTGCTCGGCACGTTGCACAATGCGTCTGAACAGTTCGAAGGGGCTATGGGCACGGCTCAGAAGGCGCTCCGTATATACGACTCAGCCGGGCCGCTCGGCGCGCATGTCTCGCGCGGAACCATAGATTTTGCCGCGATGAAAGACAGGCCGACCACGGTCTATCTGATCATGCCGAGTGACCGCATCGCAACGCACGGGGCGTGGCTCAATCTGGTGATCTCGCTCGCGATGGAGATGGTTGGACGAGACAGAACCAACCGCAAAGTTCTGTTCCTGCTGGATGAGATGGCGAACCTTGGCTATTTGCCGAACGTCTTGCGGGCAATGGCCCTATATCGCGGGCAGGGCGTTGGCGTGTGGTCGATTATTCAGCAACTCTCACAGCTTGAGCGGCATTACGGCAAAGTGGGTCTTAAGGATATGCTCGGTATGTCAGAGATTGTGAATACGTTCGGCGTATGGGAGCCTGAGACGATCAAGCTCATCTCCGAATGGATGGGGCATCAGACAATTCGGGATTTTGGGCAATCGATCACGCCGTCTCAAGAAGATGGGCGTTTTGCCGCCCATTATAACGGCGGGGATAAAGGCATGGCCCTGTTGCGCCCTGAAGATGTACGCACGCTGAAAAGTGATGAACAGCTTATCTTCTACCGCAATATGATGCCGATCAAAGCCAAGAAGGTCAGCTATCTTAAATCATGGATTATGCGCTGGCGTGCAGACAAGAACCCATACTTCAGAAAGTCATGAAAAGGCGGATACGAAAATTCTTCATGCCCGCCGGATATCGGCGCGGGCCGTTCTTCGTGAATGTCAGTCTGGTTGTGCTCTGCACCATCATGTGGTTTGGCTTCACATGGACGCTCGGCACGCCGTACTTACGCTCTTACCATCAAAGCTACCAACTCGGATCGCAGCGGATCAGCGTCAATGCCACTTATTGGCATTTTGGTAAGAGCTTCAGGGCCTCGGCGTATGAATTCGAAACCGGAACCTGTCCGCTGATCATCCTCAAAGCCCCGGACGAGCCCTTTGCCAACCGGGTGGGGCGTTATTGGAATGCGGCAAAGGATCAGGCTGCTACTATTGATTGGAGGTGGCAGCGATGAGCAAAGCACCAGACCAACAAATGCGGGCCAAGCTGGTGGAGGAGGCGTTTGATCTCTATCACGTCCATCTGTGCAAATACGCCTATCAACTGACGCGCCATCATCAGGACGCTGAGAATCTTGTGCAGGATCTGTGGCGGCATGTATTGCTGAAATTTCCGGAAGGGCATATCACACGCATCGGCTTGCTACGCCGAAAGCTCTATCAGATCTTCGTAGATGCACACCGCAAGGTTGCAAAGCGGATCACGGTTCCGCTCGATCTTGTCCCTGAAAAAGGAACCTGCGGCGCGCATGAACCGCTCACCGAAGCAGAAGAAGACGCCTTCAAAAAACGCTTCTGGGAGAGTTTCCCCGGCATCGCCCTGAGCAATCTGCAAAAGGACTGCCTCTGGCGCAAAGCCAGACACGGCAACACATACAAAGAACTCTCACAGCATTTCGGCGTCCCAATCTCCACTATCGCTGACCATATCAAATCCGCTCGATTGAAGTTGAGGAGGTGCCTCGACACTGTTTAGCTCGTTTGCGTGGAAGAGCCGACCAAACCCCCTTCGGTAAGCGATGAGGACATCGACAACCTCATCGCCGATGTCGGCAAGGAACCGTCGGACGCCTCTCGCAAGCGTCTCAAGGAGACGCTCACGGGGAAGGAGGCTGAGGCTTCCGATAGCCCCACGCTAGACAAAGATTGACAATCATTGTATAATGTAGATGTTGAGGAAAAGGAGTAGCGATGCACATTTCATTGACTGAAAACCTTGAGGCGATGGTGAAGGAGAAGGTCCAAAGCGGCCTTTACAACAATGCGAGCGAAGTTGTTCGCGATGCGCTGCGCATAATGCTCAGAAACGAACAAGCTGAGCAAGCGGCGTACGCAGATTTCAAGAGACAAGCATTGCTAGGCCATGAGCAAGCTGTACGTGGCGAGTTTTCAAGCCGTTCTCCTGAAGACATTGCGAAAAGTGTTCGAGAACGAAATGCCTTATGATCTTAGGCTGACGCGGCTCGCGGATGAGGATTTCGAAACAATCCTTCAAAACACTTTGGACAAGTGGGGCGTCGATCAGTTTTTCAAATACGAAAAGCAATTGCTTGATGGCTTTGCCGCGATAGGGGCAGACCCTGGTTGCCTGCTTAGCAAATCACGCGATGATCTTTATGTCGGAGCCATGCTGTATCCGGTTGGCAAGCACTATCTGGTTTATTGGGTTTCTGAGAATACTGTGATTGTAGACCGTATTCTCTATCAGGGTATGGATTTGGCCCGTCATCTGGAAAATCGGGAAAGCTAAGCAAGCGTTTGTGTAATCCGTTTGCCTCACATCCTCATGCCGCGGCTACGGGTGGGTGTGAAATCGTGGGTGTAGCCGAAGCCCGTGCTTTTTGAGCGTGCCATGTGCGGCGTATCCATTCTGTAGGCACCCGTTGGACGTTGCATGTTTTGTTGTTTATCGAGGGTGTAGAAAGCGATGTCGCGTTGCTTCTCCAGATGATCAATTTTCTCGTCAAAACGCATCCGGGCGTTTTTCAGGTTAAGTTGAAGTGCTTTGAGTTGTTCGCGGTCATCGCGTGCCCGGCCCGTAATGCGGTGCCAGAAATTGTGGTTTTCACACCGCTGTTGCAGATGCCAAATCGCGTTCATCTGACGCTTGATTTGATAGAAGTTTGAGAGGTGTTTCTTCTCGTTTTCGATTTTCCAATGCCAGTGGTTGCCGAGTTTCGCACGCTCTTGAATATGGCGATCTTGCGTTTGATTGATGAGGTGCGCGGTGCGTTCTTGCTCTTGTTCTTTCGGTGTTTGTTTTAGGTCATAATGCTGTGCCTCGCTTGGAGGCTTTGGGGTGGAAGCCAATGTAAAGTCCTTTTCAATGTTCGGGGTTGTTGGGGTTTGCGCTGGTTTTGCGACGGCAGTTTGCTTGCGGGCCTCGGTGATGCGCGTTGCCAGCTCATCCGCATCTGGCAGCTTGCTGGTATCGATATCTTTGAGACGCTCTTTCAGGTCCTTTGTCCTGATGCCCTCGATATGCCGTACGGGATTGAGCGTCTTGCCATACGGATCAACGACGACGATGCGTTTGCGTCCCATCGCAAGGTGGAAGCCGTTTTCTTTCAGAGCGGCAACGAATCTCTTGCCGTTATCAGATATGTCCCACGCGTTTTGGATATGTGGGTTGCGGTATTTGGTTTGCTCTCCTTGTTCCCGCTTTTTGGCGTTATCTTCCCGAGCAGGGCAGATGTCGAGATCATGCTGTTTTGAATACTCAAGAGCTAGAGCGGAGAGCACACGCTTGCTGTGCGAGTCACTGGCAACTTTGCCCGTGAGCGGATGTATCCGGTTCACAACGACATGCACGTGCTTGTGCGGCGTATCGCGATGCGCGACGATCAAGGCTTCATGTTCTTCTAAGCCCAAGGCCTTGATGGACTTCATCGCCATCTCTGTCATGTGCTCCCGGTCCGGGTCTTGGCTCGGATGCCAGGATAGCGAATAGGCGAGCACAGGCTTGGTCGTTTTACGGCCAGTCGCAGCAATGCCTGCCGCTTGCTTCAGTTGGTCCTGATGCTTGGCGGTGAAAGCCATGACCTTCCATGCCTTTGCAGGGTCTTGCGTCAGCATGTTGCGCGTTTGCGTCCACGCAATGCGGTCTGTCGTATCTGCGTTTTTATCGTGGCAGTAGTAGGAGAATGCGCCCTTGAAGGAGCGTCCACCCGCGGCAATTACAGGAACCATTATTTTGCCTCCGTTGTTGCGGCGTCGATGATGGTCTCAATGCGGTTGCACAAATCCTCGACCTTTTGAGGAAGCTCGCCGCTGACGTGGAATCCCCGCGTGATCTGGTTGAGATTGTGGCCAAGGTGATTGAGCTGTGCGATGAGCAGTGGATCAACTTGCGGCGCTGTGCTTACGGTGATTGTATCGGCCTTGGCCAGCACGAGCTGACGGGCAAAGTCGTTTGTACGAAACCCGGCGGCAAGAGCGGGGCCTTCAATCTTCTCGAATTCAGATTGCGTCAGATGGAAGATGACAGCGTGCGTTCTGCGATTGTCATGTGTCTTTCTTGGACGTGCCATGTTACACCTCCAAGTACGTGACTGTGGGGGCTAAATTCCGGGACGGAATTCGAAATGCCAGGGGGATCAAACGGGGGACGGCTTCAGTCCCCCTTTGCGAGATGCAAGAGTTTTTCGTACGAAAAACACATCTTGCTACACTGCGACACTTACAGGATTCTGCTGGAGCAGCCTGGTTGCCTGAGAAGGGGAGGGTAAAACGTCGTTTGGTCATGATGACCTCCTTTCTTGATTGAGCCGTGCAACAAAAAGGCCCTCCAACTGGAGGGCCTAGCGGCTCGATTAATTTGCGGCTCCTGCCGCTGTTGCTATTCTCTAAACTGATGCCGCCTCAGGCGGCTGCACTTATTTGGAGCGCTTATTCGATCTTATGAATGCTATGATATTCGACAGGTCGCTGATAAGTCTTTTAGTGCAATCCGTATTCATTGTCATAAATTCATCGAATATTCTAAGGGCATGCTCCTTCTGCCTTTTTGGCCAGTCGCGATAGGGCGGCTTCTCAATCCGTTCCGTCAGTAGAGGTGGTGCCTGATTTGTCATTGTCTGTCACCCTTTATTAGTTGGTGTATCTTGCTCATTTGTTTTTGCACGTTACCGCAGATTTTCTGTGCATGATTGTTTTCTTTTTGATACCATATGGATCAACGTAGAAATGTTTTCTTCTGCATCTCTGTTTTGATGGTATTCTGAGGGTATAAATTGAGTGTTGTTTTTTATTTAAATTGTTTTTCAGTGGCTTACTGGATGATTGTGAATCCCATCCTCACCTCCAGTTTCTCTTATAAATCTTTCTAAATATCTCCTCGAAAGCCTTGCTTAACTTGTATTTCGGTGATTTCAGATTTTATATTGAATTCTATATACAATCATTTACATACCCTCATTTTGAGGGTAAAATGAGGGTATAAAATGACCGATATCATGGAGATACCCTCAAATGCCTTTGACAGACAAGCAGTGCCGTCAATTTCAGCCGAAGGACAAGGCTTACAAGAAGTCCGATGGGCATGGCCTTTATTTACATATTATGCCGAATGGTGGCAAGTATTGGCGGATGAACTACCGTTATGACGGCAAGGGCAAAACGCTTTCTTTTGGAACATATCCAAAAATTGCTCTCAAAGATGCTCGTCTCAAGCGTGACGAAGCCCGGCTTCAGCTCGAGAAAGGTTTTGATCCCTCTTTTGAGAAAAAACGAGCTAAGCTCAAAAACGCAGTTTCTTCTGAAAATACTTTCCAGTCTGTCTCCGAGGAGTGGCTAGATCAGAAGCGTGATGAATTCTCGGTCAACTACCTTAAGCAGCTTGAGAATATCCTGAGTCGCGACCTCTATCCGAAGATTGGCCGTCACCCTATCAACCAGTTGACCGCACCCGATCTTCTGGCGGCTCTACGCTTGATTGAAGGGCGGGGTTCTTTAGACATAGCCCATCGGGCTCGTCGCGTTTCGGGACAGATACTTCGTTACGGTGTTGCCATAGGCAAAGCTGAGCGAGACGTGTCCCACGATCTCAAAGGGGCTCTTAAAACGCGAAAAGTGAAAAACCGTGCTTATTTGAAAGAGTGCGAACTGCCCGATTTTTTCCGTAATCTTGAAGTATACCAAGGCGATGATCTCACACGTTTTGCTCTTTGCTTCGTTGTTCTGACCTTCGTGCGTACAAGAGAGCTTCGCGGTGCGTTGTGGCCTGAATTCAATCTCGAAAAGGCTGAGTGGCGAATCCCGCCTGAACGGATGAAGATGGGCCGCGAGCATATTGTGCCATTGTCGTCGCAAGCCGTTGCCGTTCTCGAAAAGATCAAACCGATCAGCGGGAAGGTGGATTTTGTCTTTCCTGCCAGACACAATGCCAAAAAGCACATGAGCGAGAACACGATGCTCTACGCGATGTACCGCATGGGTTATCATAGCCGTGCAACTGTCCACGGCTTTCGTGCGACGGCCTCGACCATTCTGAACGAAAACGGTTTTTCGCCGGATGTTATCGAGCGTCAACTTGCCCATGTGGAAGGCAATCAGGTGCGTGCGGCCTACAATCATGCGGAATATTTGCCGGAGCGTCGCGAGATGATGCAATGGTGGGCAGATCATCTTGATCGTCTTCAATCTGCGTGATCGTTGCAGCCGTTTAAAATCGCACGAACTTGCTCTGCCGGAAATCTCACGGGAGAGGAGGGGCTGCGGCCCAGCTTGATGCCACATGCACGTAGTGCAACGGCGATGTCATTTTGGCTGTTGTTCAGCCAAGAGACGGTCATGCCGAATTGTTTGGCGACCTCTTCCTTTGTGAGCATGCGGTCTGTTGTTTCTGTAAGTTCTGAGTGGATACGATCAATTTTATTCGGCTTTATTTCAATTTCAGCGAATTGTTGGCAAAGGTGGTTCTTCATGTGATTATCCTCTTATGTTTCTTTGTTCGTTTTTCCTCCTCTCGATAAGAAGAATCGGGAGGAGGGGGCGTTTTTATTCGTTGGTCAGTGTGGATACATCGCCTTCGGGCTGCGTTACTTTCTTGCGAAGCGTGCCCATTTTGCTGTAAGCCTGCTTTGCTAGCTCTGATAGTGTGAGCAAGTCGCTGCGGTTGAATACAGTCGTATCGTGCAATTCACCGTCCTTGCTATAGGTCTTGGTGAATTTTGCAGACAGGTAGCCGCCTTTCTCTCCTTTGTTCTCCCATATACTAGCTTTAAGCGGATCGTCTCTCAGTACCTTGACGGGTTGATTGTTTTGCATCGACATGATTTGCTCTCCTTTGCTTTGGGTGGAATTGGGAAAAGCATATTTCGTAATCAAGTATTGATTACGCACTTTCCCAGCTTGGTAAAAATATAGCCTAAATTCTCAAAAAACGTTTCACCGCTCATGTTGCGTTGGCGGTGAAACGCGTTGCCTATAACGTGTGCTCGGTTGCGCAGAGCATTGTGGAAATGCGCGTTAGCCCCTTGTTCATGTCGCGCCAGAGCGTTGTCTTGTTCCGGTCGAATTCATCGGAGAGAATTTTCCAGGGGATGCGGTTCGCTCTCATCCAGACGACTCTCTGGTGATGCGGCGAAAGCCAGCGCAGCCATTCCATGACGCTTTCTTGGTAGGTCACTTCTGGCGGCATAGGCGGTCCGAGACGGTTGGCGCCGTTCACGGCATCGTAAAGGCGTTCCCAGTCATCGCGAAGCGTCTCCGGCCATAAGCAACGATAGCCAGCGACTTTAACTTCCGGCAAACGTCTGTGAATTGCCGCTGCTTCCTCCAAATGCGCCATGACGATCTTTTCGTTCCAGTGTCGATTTTTGAGAATCGTCATGATCCACCTGCCTTGCCGTATAGACTGTTTGCGATACGCGTCAGAGCGATGCGTTCAGATTGACTGAGCATCTGTTCGCCTAAAGAGACGATGAAGATGCCATGCTCGTGCCATGCGCGTTTTCTGAGCGCAGCAAGTTCTTCAGCGTCATATGGCGAATGCCCTTGCATGTCGCTCAGTGAGATCTTTGGACTTGAATTATGCTTCTTCATCAAGACCTCCTTTTGAGCGATCGGATTCACGCTCTCGGGTTTCTTTCTGAATTTTCATCAAGGTGAGCCAGTTAAGGGCAAGTGCAGCGTTTTCGACGATCTCCTCGATCTGAAGCGTCAGGTTTTCCAATTCATCGAGCGGTAGGTTAATGAGTTTGCTTGCTGGCGTTTTTGTAATGTATTTTAAAATACATTCGTTATTGCCTTCCATGGTGAAGTCTCCTTTTCCGGTTTTGACGTCTACCCTTTCAGATCGTGGCTGGTGATGGCGTCGTGACGGGTTGGTGGGCGTCTTGTGCTGAGTACGCCATACAAGGGTATTCTTTTGGTGAGAGAGCTATGCTTTGTTCATACGCCTGTGTTCCTTCTTTGTTCTTTTCGTTGACTCCAATGCGTCGAAGTGGGAAGGAGAAGATGCGGCGGATGCCGCGGTCGTACCAACGAAGCAGAGGAGGTTGTCGATGGATACGAAAGGATTAAGGATGCACGTCCATGCGATTGACGACCTATCCGCAGAATGGCACGTAAGCCATGCCCAGATGCGATTATGGCTTTCGACAGGCAGACTATTTGCGAGAGTTTGGTTGCCCGTTATGAGCGTATACGAGCAGATAGAAGTCAATGGCGATAGGCAATTGCGGTTGTGCCATTGGGAAGGCTATATTGACTTGTCTCGCCATTATTGTCATCGCGTTTTTAGAACAGGTCAGGTTGATCTTCGGGAGATCGTTTGTAGCGAGTCCAAGAAGCAATATGTATTGCCGGAAGCGGCGGACAGCATCGTCATTACCTTAAATGATCTTGTCGTATCAGAAGATGAATGCGTTCGCTTTTTAGGAGAGCTTTCTGATCAAGGTATTGTCCTTGAGAATGCAACGCACGGTCTTCGGAGCAAATCGGCGAATGAAATCCAGAGTGTGGATACGGCGTTCAAGATTGTTCGCTTTCAAGGGGAAGACTATCGTTTTGGCGACTTGCAGGCAAAAATCCTTTGCTTACTTCGCGATGCTGCGTTGCGTGGTGATCCTTGGCAAAACGGAAAGCGTCTGCTTGCTCAAGCGGGTTCGCAGAGTTTCACGCTTTCCAATGTTTTTAAGCGTAATCCGATTTGGAGGGAGCTTATCCTTTCGGATGGTCGAGGGTCTTATCGCATTGATCCGCGTTGGGTTCGTCCATCCGATAAAAAAGCCCCGCTGGTGCGGGGCAAAAATTGGATTTCTCCTGTTGATAGTTAGACTTTATCAAAATGTATCCATATTATCAATATATTCCTAGTTTTGTTTAGGGATGCCTAGAGATCAAACAGATCCAATTGCTGAGAAAGGAGGTCGTCCAGTTGTGACAGGTGAGCAAAACTGTGGCAAAGGTGACAGTAGCGTAAGGATAGATTGACGTGGACATCGTCGCACGCTCTTTGGTTAGGGTCACGAACAGTCATCCTGTTGTATTCTCGTAGTTCCCGAACACGTTTGCGATAGCAAGAGATGAGGTTCCAGAAATCTTCAAGGACGCCCTTTTTTATCTTCCGTAGTTTGATTGAGCGGTCGGGTTCCTTCATCTTATCGATTTTATCAAATTCGTCAGCACGATATCCGCGGAAACCTTCAGCCTTTATGCTTTTGGCGATTTCGGAGGGCATAAGGGGCTTTCCTCCGAGGAAGTAGTACCAAGGATGCCCGATTGAATAATCGCTGTATGTTACGTTTGATGTCATGGTTTTATCCTTTCGTGAATGTAGGTCTAGTAATTAGAAAAGACGTGGATTTCGTCGTGGGCGGTCTGAATAGTGAAGACATCGCCGCTCATTTCTATGTCGCGTGCTATGGCTTCATAATCGATGTAGAATTCCAGGTGCTGCGGAACTTCACTTGTTTCCTCTGTGAGCTGTATCGCGTAGTCGGCTAGGGATGCGTACTCACCGTAGTAGTTTTGACGAGCACGTTTCGCTTCTTCCAGATCGCCGCAAAAGTGATCGATCAAACCCGCTCCGAGTTCGCCGTTTTCTTCGATGAACTCTGCGAGTTCGTGAACACGCTCAATGCATTCGTACTCGCTCAGGTGGAGATTGCTAAAACCTTCGTAATCGTGGATTGCGTATTCCTCGGCTTCTGGAATGGGAGAGGTCTTGAGCATTTCCTTAATCTCTTTCCAGACCTCATCTATGTCCTTTGAAAGCTCTATCCATGTACCGTGTAAGTGCCCGTTATTATAGGCGGCTAGACAGGCGACATATATTTTTGGTGTATCCATTGTTTTCTCCTTAATGGCTATGGGTTTTATGATGAGCGCAGCTCAGCTCGCTCGCATGAAACCCTGGCCTTCGCCGAGAACGGGAAGACAAGGCGCATAGGGAGGGGGATCACCCGGTTTGCAGGATCACACGTGATCCGAAAATTGGGGACACCTTTGCGCCGCGTTTGGGCAGTGCCCGATAGCTCTTGTGGCCTTATCGCGGCTGCTTGCCGCCGCGATGTGGCCGATCTGTGGATACAACTCCACGCATACATATTGATGCAAGTGCCTGAGTCAGGCTTTTGCATTGCAAACCCTATTCCGAGAGGGCGTTGCGGGAGAGACGTCTTCCGCTGGAATGGGGTGCATCCGAGACGGATAGGCTCGGATCAGAAGAAAGCCTTTCCCAAAAGAATGGGTTGAACTGGATAGGGCTTATCTCAGGATGACGGGATGGAACCATCTCAGGAAACCGAAACAGTGTCTCGGAAGTCGCTCGTTTCGCAATTCGTTGTCAATTTTGGCTTTCTTACCTCATTAGGAGGGGGGCTATTGTATTTTACAGGCTACATTTACTACGAAGGCCTAACCCGTGCAATTGGGGCGGATATTGGCTATTTTGATATCCCGACATGGGAGATGATTATTGCTCCCGTGGGTTGGTGGATTGTTGCTATTGGATTTGGGGCATATTCTTTGCTATTTTGGAAAATTTTTGACTGTCTCAAAAAAGACTCTCAACTCAATGAGAAGAACAAAGAGAAGAAAAAAGTCAGATTAGAATCTGATGAGCAGAAAAATGGGGGTGAAAATCATAGACGCTCCCGGCATATAAAAGAAATTATTTCGCTTGGACTTATTGTCATTTTTCTTATGCCATTTGCGTTATTCTCTCTCGTCATGTTTGCAGTTGATGGTAAGAGTTCGGTTGATGATTACGTTCAGAAGGAACGAAAAAACAGCGTTCGGGTTTTCTATGAAAGCGAGAAATATATAGAAGGATTTTATTTTCGTGATATTGGAAAAATGCTGGTCATTTATAAACCTGACGATAAGGGTTTTCCGTGGGTATGTATTCCATCTTCTCAAATAAAACGCACTCTCCATCGAAAGCACGTGAAGCCCGAAGGAGAGGCTGCAGAAAAACCTAAGACCTAGAATTTCTTCAAATTCTTCCGGAAATTCCATCTCCCAGTTTCGTACCTTTTTGTGCGTGATGATGCGCATGGAGGAAAGCACGACGATGAGTATATTCAATAGATCAGGAGGCGAAGAGGAACAATCAGTAGAGACCGCTCCGAATGTAGAGCAAGCCCCTTCTCAGAGCGCGGATAAAGGGCAGTCCCAAGATAGCAAGCTCACACAGGGGGAACAGGATATGGTGCATCGCTTGAAGGAGGCAATCGACCAGAATGGGCGTTATGGGTACCGCCTCAATGATATGGCAGCGGGCTATGCTGCGGCGAAGGACATGCCGCGTTTGGCTGCGAAGGAAGCAATCGAGAAGAAGTTCGAGCAGCAATTGGGATCAAAGCCAAAGCAGTATCTGGATCAGCATTACGAGATGCGTCGCAATATGGGGCAAGGACGCGGTCGTTAGCGTGTCGGGACAGGGGAAAACAAAACACCGCAGGGGCATTGGCCTCTGCGGTGTATTTGCATATGCTAAAATGTATCGAACTTACCGTGACAGTGTTCGAAAGCGTCTCAGGCCGATCAGCCCTGCGAACCCGCATGCCATGATCGCGGCTGTCGATCCTGTGTCAGGCACAGCGGATACGGGCGGGTCTAGGACAATCGTTGATCCTGGGAATGTGCCGGATGCACTCGATAATGTTCCTCCGGCCAGATCGGTGAAGGCGAACGCGGTTGTACCCAAAAGATCGGCACCGCCCCATCCGTCGCGAATGTTCGAAAGAGCGAAGGTTTCGACGGTGATCGCGTAGCTGTGTCCGCTGATTGCGGTGAATGATCCGCTGAGATTGCGTTCGAATTCCTCAAAGGCGAAACCGTCTTCAATCGCGACAAACGCGTCGGCAAAGCCGATACGAAAACCCTCGCCGACGCTGCTTGCCGCATCGGCATCCAACAGGGCAAGGCCTCCTGCGACATCGACGATTGTGTCTGGCACAACGCCGATTGCGTCCTCGGTTTCGATGACCGTGCTACCGTTTGCCTTCAAAAGTGCACCTTCCGGAAACGCCTTTTGACCGGACAAGAAGAAGCTGTCCGCCAATCCGGTCACGTCTGAAATCGTGACCCGTCCGGTTCCCAGAACGAGGGCATTCGCGGATTCTGCGACGAGGAAACCTTCGATCCCGAGGCTGAAGCTGACAAGGCCGGAGGCGAGCTCCCCAAAGTCAAATTGAAGCGTATCGAAGAGTGTAACTTCCGAGCGCGTGGATGCGAAGCTCTCGCCTGCAAGTCTCTCAGCATAGGCCGACGCGCCTGCTTCGCCTGCTGCATTGTCACTTCTGTACGCGTATTCGCCGCGTATGCCCGTGTCGTCTGAGCCGCTCGTAAACGAGGTTATATCAATGGTGCCGGGATCGATGATATTCAGGGCGCCGTCGGTGATAACGTTAAGTGGGGCGGCGTTCGTGCTCGACTGTACGCTTGCCCGTGCCCATGTGCCGGACTTTTCAGAAACCGGACCAAGCGTTATCGCCTGCGCCGAAGCCGCAATTGTCACGGCTGTTATCGTTGGTAAGAAGATTTTGGATATGTTGGATATCATTGGTTTTGTTCGTGTTTGGTGTTTGTTCCAAGCAAGTGAGAAAGGGAAGATGGCGTCGTTCTGGAAGTTGCATCCCAAGATGGAATCCTGTATGATGGAGACATAACTAAGGATGTATGAATGGTGAACGGGACAGATCGAAACAGCGCGCAAGCGCCGGACCTACGCTCCGGCGACGGCCACGAGGCTGCGCTCGTGCCCGAACCACTTCCTGCCGAGCGAACAGCCGACTTTCATAATTACTCGACCAAGGCTCTGATGTCGGAAGATGCTTCGGAGGCGTCCTCTGCCGGAATCCGGTTGAGCGGGGCGGCTCATGTTGCTGGTCATGCTTATCTTGATACGAAGTCGAAGCAGGAAGAAGCCACGCGGCGTTTGGTGCATCATTTGATGATGGAGGAAAATCTTCGTGCGATGCGTCGTGCTCTTGATGCGTATGTTGCAGATTTGGAAGAACGCGTTGCTGTGGCAGAACTTGAACGCGATGAACTCCTCGCAGATATCGCCCGAAACGATGACACGCTGGAAGCTTTGGAAAGTTCGTTGGCCGCTGGCATTGCGGCGATTGACCGGATTGAGGCCGGAGAAGAGCTGGAGCTCGATGAGGACGGAGCTCTCGAAGATCTGGCGTTGGAAGAACTGGTGCGTGCCTACGAGATTGAAAATGGCGTATCGTTAGATCGTCAGAACACGGCCTTGCTTTTGGCTGTGCTGCGTGACAGGGTCGAACAGTTAAGGGCTGAAGCGGACGGTATCCGCTCGGAGCAGGACGAAAGGCGAAACGCTTTGAAACATAAGGAAGACGAGATTGAGGGCCTGAAGTCCGATCTCGACGAGGCCGAGGCGTTGAAGGCCGAACTTGAACAAGCTTCTCGGATTGCGGACGACGCCGAGCGGGAAAAACGTATTGAAAACTTGATACAAGATGCACCGGAGCATCTTCTTGTTGAAATGGCCAAGAGCGGTGCGTTTTCTGCTGAAGTCGATGCACTACTTGACGAACGGAATGTTGCATTCGCTGAAAATCTGATTGATGATGCGGCGACGGATGCATTGCTTACCGATTTGATGCAGGGCGATCCGGTTTCGCCGGAGGCGTCCGTTGTTCCGAAGCCGTTTGGTTGATCTCGGAAGGCTCGCTGTCTTCTGCCCAATCCATGAACTCGCGTTCCAGCTTTAGGACTAAGGCTCTCAGATCACCCATGTTCATTTCGGTGAGCGATGACTGGTATGTTCCCTGAAAAGCATCGATATAGATCAGGGTGGACGGAGCGCTGAATGTTTTTCCCGTTTTGTGAAAAATATCCTTAGGGCCGTCCATGTAAAAGGACGTATCGATGTGGAGTAGGGCGGTGCTGTGGCCCATGTCGGACAAGCCTTTGAGCATTGTCGTTGCCTTTTTCCGAAAGTCGTTAACCGCCTTTTTGTTCGGATCGCCAAAGAGGACAAGGCAGACGCGATCTTTCGAAAACCCGCTCGCAAGCCTGTGCAGCGTCCGACCTGTGTCGGCAAGCTGACCGTTGAGCGTGAAGCTCTGAAAGCGTTTGGTTTTCTCGTCTGCAATCTGTTCTGCAAAAGCCGCACCGCATGACGCTGCTGCGAGAGCTATGATTACGACCGTATGCCTTAAAGCATTGAATGTTAACACCTTGCCGTAATTCATGCTATCCTCCGACTGAAACAGTATCCACCATAGTGTTTCAGAGCTGGAAAGCGGATGAGCGGCAGATGGTCATTGTTTGATGGTCGCGGTGAGCGGAAGTATTTGAATGCGTCGGAGCGTGACGCGTTCTTCGATGCCGTGTGCTCCTGCATGGAGGCTTCGCCCAAGGCGTTTTGCCTGACGCTGTTCTACACGGGGTGCCGCATCTCCGAGGCTCTGGAGCTGACCGCGGAGCGGATTGATTTCGCGGAAGGCTCAATCGTCTTCAGGACGCTCAAGCGGCGTGATGCGGGAAAGTTTCGGGTTGTCCCGATCCCGCCTTCACTTGTGGCGTTGCTGAAAGAGGTTGCCCAGGGCACATCCCCACACACACGAAAGCTCTGGGCAACCTCACGCGTGAGCGGATACCGCCTGATCAAGCGCTATATGGCCCTTGCCGGGCTTGACGGGATCAAGGCCTGTCCGAAAGGGCTGCGGCATGGCTTTGCGGTGGCGTGTGTGTCGCACGGCGTTCCGATTACGACGCTGCAACGCTGGATGGGCCATGCCCGGCTGGAAACGACGGCAATCTATCTCGACATGATGGGTGAAGAAGACCGCCAGCAGGCGGCGAAGATTTGGAAAGAAGAATGAACCGCTACCTTTTCTGTGATGATAGCGGCTCGTTGAAAGTGCTAGATATGACAGTCGATGATCGTTATCCAATCGTCCTCGGACCGTTCTTGAAGCGTACGGGCAACTAAAAGCTCCCATTGGTGTTCAGGCATTTCGTTTTTCACTTCGCCGAAGAAAACCATCTCGCCTTTTTCGTGCCATTTGCCGTCGAGAATGAAAGCGAACGGTGTAAAAAGCTTCGCTGCTTGGACGAAGAGGTCTCGCGGAATGTGTGATGCGTCTATTGTCCAGGGATAGATCTTGGCGCCTTGCTTCTGCTCTTGACGCAGGCGATCCCAGGTTCGACCCCGTTCTTCACGAACCTTGTCCAACATGGCAAAAAAATCGATGTCTCCCATTCTGGCACCATCCACGGCGTTTGCAGGGGCCTTTTCGCCGAGTATTCCAGGTTCTCCAATGATTGTGTCCGTCGTTTCTGGTTTGACGATCAGTTCGCCGTGCCATCGCCCGCCGATGCACCACCAGTCCCACTTGGAATTCGGGTTTCCGTTGGCCTCTTCAAACGGTGCGAGTATCCGGCTGAGCTCGGCTTCTTCAGGTTGGGTAGCTGTGAAGACAGCGAGTGAAAAATGCGACATGGTTTTTCTCCTTTTCCAGTCTGTTGAACTTGGCGGAAAAGTTGCATTTCGATAAAGTCAGGTTGTCAGGGCCTTCAGAGCGCGCTGACGGCGCAGCGTGCCTTGACATCCTGCGGAGAAATGCGACCCGTCAAATCAGTTCAACGGTAGGAAAAGGATGAAAGAACGCTTGCGAAAGCGCTGGTGTTTTCTTCGGTGATTGCAAAACCGTTCGACCCTCAGCAAGAGTCAAAAAACTGTCAAAAAGAGTCGATTCAGCTTGCCGGAGACACCCGAATTCCTGAGGATGTAACAAAATGGTGGATACTGTTTCACAAAGTGCAGGTAGTGCGATTTGATATTTGCTTTCAGGGAATCTCTGATGGTGCACGCCCGATGTCTCCGGTCTTTACACCCTTTCGCATATCGTGGACCTGCGAGTAGACATAGCAGCGTTCCGCTCCTAGACATCCGCAGGTAATAGCAAATCGCGGTTTCAAAAGCCATAGGCACGAGAGCGGACGCTTGCGGTTAAGAAGGTGGGCTGGACTTTGATCGGTGATCAATAAGTTTCCAGTTCTCCGCGCTCAGTGCACAAAGCTCTAGGATCGCTGAATGTAATTAATGCCTTCGGATTAAATATAGGGTTGTCGTGCTCATATAGATAGTTATGGTAATCCAGTCCGTACTTAGTCACTATCAAGTGGACGTCGGGTCTGAGTCCTTTGGTTTCACTAAAAACAGGGATGACTGCATCCAGTGGGTCAGCAAAAAGGATGAATAATTTCGGCTCACAGGTCATGACAAATTGTATGCAGGGCCTAAACCTCGATGGAGAATAGGCACGAGAGTAGCTATGGAAATCCCAGACTGGCGCTCCGATACGCGCTAACTCTTTCATTGCTGAGTGGGCCGCGGGACTCATTGGTGGAGTTGAGGGAAGGTTTTTATCAAGTGACACTTGATCCTTGGATTGTTTTTGGTCAAAGTCATTTTGTAGTTCAAAAACTACCAATTGACCGTTGTTTTCCCATTCATAGTCCAAGTGATGTTCTGTGAATATCTCATGCACATCCTGGCGAAGGCCAAGCGGATTGATGTACTCACCGTTGACCCATGATTCCTTGATCCATTCACCGCTTAGATCTGCAAAACACTGATCACCGTCTCCATTCATTGTCGCTAGTACAAATTCGGTATTTGGTCTGTACCCGTCCTGTTTTCCGAAATCAAATACAGGTGCCCCTATTTTTTTCAGCTTGTTAAACGCTATCGAGGCGTTCTCTGACATACTCATAGTATTAAATCCAATCTATTAAAAATTCTTCACGCTGGTGGAGCTAGGAAGGTTGGGCCAGATGAGAAGCTTCTGTAGGGTGGTCTCCTCAAAAGAGCATTTAGTTTCGGAGTGGTAACACCTGAAGTTTGAAAGGGTAACAGATTTTAATTTCATGGCTTGTGGTTGTTGGATTTAGGATGTGGATGATTATTCAGAAAAACACATTTCCTTCCAAGGTAGGTTCATACGGGGAATCGATGTTAGACGAATTATTCGTCAAAGAGGTCATCCTCAATCCCCCAGATTTCGGCGTTATGGTCGTAGGATCTGGCGATTTCTTCGAGCATTTTCGCTATGTAGGGATATTCGTATGCAACGTCTCTGCTCCAGTTGCGGTACTTGCGAGCGAGCTTTCTTTCCTCTCGTCTTCCTGCGTCTAAAATACGGGCACCACGACGATTGTAGATGCCGATGCGCATGCCGGACGCGATCTCAGCGGAAGCTATTTTTTCAAGGGATTCTCTGACTGGCTCGCATGGCCAAATGCCATCATCGCCCAATGGGCTTTGCGATAAGAGTTGCCCTATCATGTGATCGCCAATCTTTTCGCGGGCATATTTTTTGCAAAGTGCTCGTGTTTCAGTGAGCCAGTTGGAAAGGGCGATCTCATTGACTTTGCCGTCCGGCTGTGTGCCAGGAATTCGAGTAACTCCGTCAATGAGCGAGTGAGCAGCGTCGATAAGATCTGAGTTGTTTTTGTTATCGCCTAAGCCGAGTTCTTCAGGATCAACTCCCTCATCGGATCGTTTGTAGGCAAGTGCCAATGCTTGAGTAAACAGGAAGGGCTGTTCCGAGACCTGCTTTGAAAGGTTGGGGAGTTTGTATTCACTGTGGCGGAAGGCCTGTATGTATTTGAGTTCAAGTCCAGCAAGCTTGTCTGGATGGATTTTCTCGCGGGAATTCAAAGTCTCGAATGCCTTGGTTAATTCGTACTCGCGCAGATCGTAGTACCGTGGGTTAGAAAGATCCTGCTTCCCCAAGTCATCCAAGAGTCTAATGATGTCAGCGGATGAGATGATATCCCAATCGAGGTGAGCAACGCCGAATGCGTCCAGTGCTCGGTTGGCTTCCAGCAGCTTTTCGATCATCGTTTTCAGGCCTTCTGGGTCTTTCCCGAACCAGCGGGGCGTAGCCTCGGCCCAGTATGCGTCTTGAATGTGGTTCGGCAGACGTTCTAGATGTATCCAAGTTTCCGGACAGAACGGTGCGGCAAACAGAATGTTCAGGGAAAACTTATCATCTCCTTTGCTCAGATAGGCTTCAGCGAGCTGGGGTAGCAGCTTGTCGAAGTAGGTTCTTTCGGTATCGAACAAGCGAACAAAGATACCGTTCAGGCAAAGCTGCGGATTGGAGTGTGTTGCCGAATATTCTCTTTCGGCTAGTCTTCTAATGAGAGATTTTAGCCGTGGCTTGGTAAGAACCCCGTTGGCTAGAATCCAGCCTGCTGGGTATCCGCTTTCGCTTAGTTCGAGGAGTTGGTCTATCCCGTCTTCTCCGAGGTTTCCATAGATGTCTTTCAAAGCATCCCCGCGAAGTTTGAGAACGCGCTTTTCCCATTTCCTAAAATCGAAATCCTCGTTTTCTATATCTTCGTAGGACTCTTCAACCCATTGCTTCTCAAACAGCCAGTAGTAGCGATAGATAGCGTTTTCGGGGCAGAGTAGGGCGTACATTTCTCCGGCTTTCTTGCGAGTTGCGGGTTTGAGATGTTTGTGCCCGCGTCGTGTGAACGCGAATTTGCGTACGATTTCACGAAGATTTGCCTTTTGCTGATCTGTGGGGTTTGCCGCAAGCCAACCCTCCACCTGCTTCCAGAGCGTGGAGCAATACTCATCACCCATGATGCTCATCCGGGCGATAAGTTCTCCTAGAGTGTGCTCATCGTGGCTCGGCCAGTTGAGCGTTCTTTCCAGTGCATGCTTTTCAAATTCAATGCATTCGCCGCGTGAGACTGGTTGGCCCGATCCTGCTGCTTCGCTTCTCCATTTCGGACGGTTGTTGAAGTGGCCAACTCGGTTCCCGCTTTCGAGTTGTTTCATCGCGATGTCCCATCCGACTTTTGGATACCGTTTCATGATGAGATCTAAGGCTCGCTTGCGTAGATCCAGATTGGCTTTGGTTTGTGGCATCCACGAACGAAAGATTGAAATCAGTGTGTTGATCGGCTTGTTCGTGTAGTTATCGCTTAGCACGGGCAGCGAAAGCTGAGCAAGGATTAGGCAAACTCGGGGCAGCCTGTCTGGGTCCCAGGCTAGTGTTTCCAGTGCCCAAAGAAGGCCTGATCGGGGGCAACTGCTAAATACACCGCTCTTCACGGGTTGAATGAGGATGAGAATGTCCGGTTCGTCTGTTTTGAGATCCTTTTCGATGATATCCATGAACTCATCGGGGGAGGCTTCAGCGTATGCCGGAAGTTCGTTCTGGTGTTCGATCCATCGATTTTTCCTGCCTGAATCAAGTAGCTTGCGAATGAGCAACAGCACCTCTGTTTCTGGGCTGAGGCTGAACTTGCCGTCAAAGAGGTCTTTGCCAAAGACCGACAGAATAATGAGGGTGTCGCAGAGTGAGCTTCTAAGCTGTGCCGAAAGCTGTCGAACCTCGCCGTACAACGCGGCAAAGGGGCGTTGGTCTTCGGGTAGTTTAAGGGCGGGATCAATGTCTGAGAGAACGTATTCGGCAAAGAATATGAACTCGCGTATGTGATCTTCGGTAACATGAGCCTTGATCGCAAACAGAGCGTCTATCTTGGCTGTAACCTTTCTGATGGCGTGACTGACATGCAGGGGAGATTCCGGTGCTTTGAGAATCTTGTTAACTCTTTGCTCTACTTCTTTGTAGTCATCTACCCCGCAAAGCTGCTCCAGTACCTCTTTGTCTCCCGGCTTTCTTGAATCCCAATGACCTGCGAGGATGAATGGTACAACAATATCGGTTGTGCCTTGATCTCTTGCCCATGGAGGGGTTTTGATAGCCTCGTTCGTAGATAGGCGGCGTCTGAGTATTGTTGGAGATCGTCCGGATTCTCGGGCGTACCGCCCCGTTTCTTGATCCTTGATACCCATTGCCTTCAAGGCTTCCTTAAAAGTTTCAAGGATCGGTTTTTCGAGTGAGATGTCGGGCTTCTTTTCAGAAGAGCCCTTGGGGCGGATAATTATAACATGTTGGATTCGCTCTGACCCAGCGGCTAGTTTTTCAACATCTTCAGAATTGATGATGCAAATGAAGTCTGTGCCAAACCGCTTGGCGTTCTTGTAGGCATTTGCGGATTCAATTACGACGCATCGATCGTAAAGCTTCTGTGAGAATTTTTTGAATACGCAGTGAAAGAACGCCAGGGCTTCAAGTGCTGAGTCCGCTTCGATCACCAAAGCGCGTTCCGGTTTTTGATTTAGCCAGTCTTCAACCGGTTTTTTGCGGAAGGATTCTATGGCATCTTTGAACAGTTCTTCGTTCAGTGCTGGTTGCGTAGTTTCTGACCAAAACTTCCAGCATTGGTCGAGTGTCTTTATTCCTTCGTCGTCTTGGCTGAGGCCAATGAGATCACCAAACCAACATTGGGTTTGGAAGGATTGTTCGAGCCACTGTTCAAGATCGGTTGCATCGTATGCCCGAACGTCTTTCCACTTTCCTTCTTTCCTCTTTTTTTTAATCCATTCGTCCTTCTTGGGCCACTTGAGCGGTGAAACGAAGACGAAGGTGGTTTCTCGACGTTCGTCCTCGGGGACGTCTTTGGTTCGGTTCCGGTAATCATCGTTAGCCTTGCCGGTTGGCTCCGCATTGACTCCGAATTCCCAGCCGGACTTGCCGAGCGGGATGCAGTTAGAGGCTGAGCTTGCTGTAATTTGACCGTCCCATCCCGGTTGTTCCGAATCGTCGTAGGCGGGGAAGTCGCATTCGCCTAGCGTGTCGTTGGTGGTGTTAGCCAGTCTTCTAAGGAAGGCGGCAAGCTCCTGTCGCGGTCTGATGCGACCTCTGAAATACGCTTCAATGCTGGTAGAAGTGATTTTCAGGAAATGCTCGGCATATTGCCGAACGGCCCAACCGCGTGCTTTATCTTTGATCGTGAATTCGTCATAGACCTCTTGTAGGCGAAGCAATTCGGTTCTGTTAGCTCTGGCCGGGAAGGCTTTTTCGAGGCGGATTGCCATTTCCTGTGATAATGACGCATTGCCGTTGAGTAGGTCGGAAAGAGCTTGCCTGCCGACATCGAGTATTTCTGCTGCTTTCTTGATTGATAGACCCTTGGGCAGCACTTCGTTACGAATGTACATTCCGGGGTGTTCTGGTGTGTTTGAATCTGAATTTTCCATTTTTCTCTCCTCGCCTTAATTTCTTTATACAGTTTTTCTGAAAATGGAACTAAAAAATGTCGTGTGTAACGCGACACACGACATTTAATAGGGTCATTGGATAAAAAATGGCCTCAAAACAGGCCCATCTGCCGCCTTTCATCTACGAACCTTTTTCAGCTCAGGCTTGGAGGCTTCCTCATTGAGCCATTCCCGAAATAGTCAGGATAGTTCTACCTCGCTCAGCTCCTCACTAGCGTGGAAATAATGTGAGAAATGCCCGGTCTCGGTGATCGGTAAGGGGCATGGGTTCATGGTTGGGGCCACGGTTTGGTTTAGCTATGCAAGAGTAACTAAATCGGAAATCCACCCTGCCGTTCCCGTACCTTCTTGTGCTGACCGTAGATTTCACGCGGGGACAGCGGGATAGAGGAACCATCAACGAAAGGAAGTGATGAATGCGGTGGACGGGGATCGGTTGATCTCAATACGGAATGTGGCGGAGCGGTTGGATCTCTCAACGCGGGCGGTGTATCGGCTTGTGGCGCGCGAGGAGCTGCCAAGGCCTGTGAAGGTCGGGGGCGCGACGCGGTTTTACGAGAGCGATTTGGCCGGGTATTTGACTCGCCTGCGGGCGGGGCGTGGATCAAACTGAGTCTTAACGGTCATGATTTCACACATCTACAAACCCAAACGAAAGAACAAGGCGGGCAAAGCAGTTGCGGCCCGCCTTTATCGCGGACGCTATCGGTTGGACGGCGATTTCGCGGTCACGGATATCGCTCTTGGCACGGGGGACAAGCAGGTCGCAGAGCGTAAATTAGCGGACATCGTCAATGAGAAGGAGCGGGAGAAAGCCGGATTGCTGGCCCCGCAAAAGGAGCGATTAGCGGCGAAGAAGAAGCTTCGCGATCATTTGGAGGATTATGTCGCGGAGCTGCGCTCCTTAGGGCGGACGAAGAAGCATTACCGCCTCGTGTGCTATCGCATCACCCGATTGCTGGAGGAGGCGGGTTGGACGTATCCACAGGATGTGGACGCGGATAGTTTCGGATACTGGCGGAACCGCCAGCGTGAGGCCGCGCCTAAAACGCTCAATGAATATCTGAATGCGATGCTGAGCCTGTTGCACTGGATGGAACGTCAAGGGCGCATTCAGGGCAATCCGCTGAAATTCGTGAAGAAGGCCGATCTTCGCGGAAAACAGCAAAAGCGAAGAGCTTTTACGCCTGAGGAGTTTGCACGGCTTCTCGCGGTGTCGGGCAAGAACCGCATCGCATATCTGACGGCGGCTTACACGGGGCTGCGGCTGGGCGAGATTGAGCAGCTTGTCTGGGCGGATTTGCACCTTGAAGCAGAGCCGCCATATCTGCTCGCCAGGGCCTCAACGACGAAAAACCGCAAGGAGGCCCTCATTCCGCTGCATCCGCGATTGGCGGAAGAATTGAAGGCATATCGCAAGGACGGGGCTGAAGAAGAGGAGGCTGTGTTCTCGCTGACGATCCATCCTGAACGCCCGCTTTACCGTGACATGGCGAAGGCGGGGATTGAGAAGTTGGACGCCTTGGGCCGGAAATTGGATTTCCATTCCTTGCGCTACACCTTCGCCACAACCTTGGCGGTGAACGGCACGTCGCAGCGGGTGGCACAGGAGCTGATGCGCCATAGCGATCCAATGCTGACGGCGAAGATTTACACGGATGTATCGCAGCTTCCGATTGCCGATGCGGTCAACCGGTTGCCGTGGATTGCGGACGGGAGTTGCGCACAAATAGACTCACAAAGTTTAGGCTTTGATGGTCATTTGGGGTCACGGACTGGCATGTCCGAGGGTGCTTGCGATAAGCTGCAAAACATTGATGAAGAGGGGGATAGTCCCCCAAAATCGCAGTCTGTCGCGTCTTGTCAATTGGTGGAGGTGGCGGGAGTCGAACCCGCGTCCCTTGAGCTTTTGCGAAAGGCGTCTACATGCTTGTCTTCGTTTTTGATCTCGCTGGACCAGCCGCGACGAAACCGCGCTGCTCGGACCAGCCCGCCCGCTGGTGAAGTACGGCCAGGACGCAACAGACAGCCGCCCTGACTATGCTCGCTAGTCGTCGCTCCACACTGCCTAGCGAGTATCGGCAGGGGAACGTTGCTGCGTTAATTAGGCAGCAAGAGGCATTTCTTCATGTGTGCCATTTGTGTTTTCGATGGGTGTTTAGCGAGGCCAACCATCATCCTCGGCATGCAGCCAGACGCGCCAACTCAAGGTCGAATCCGGAACACCCCCTTGCTGAGCGCAGAGTTAAGAACGAAGAGTTAAGAAGTTCTCGAATCTGCGTTGTCCGGCTCTTCCTGTCGATTTGGTGGTGTCGACTGGAAGTCAAAGAACTGGGCTGGGATGTTGGGGCGGTTTTGCGAGAAATCAAGTTGAATGGCTTCGGGCCTTCGCTCTAGGTTTGCCCTATGCCTACCTCCTCGTTCTTCGTTCTTCTTCAAGCGGGTTCCCCATCGGCTGGGGATTGGATGCAAAGAGCGAGGGACTGGGCGGCGCAGCAGTGGGAGTCGGCGCAGCAGATTCTGATTGGCGAGGATTTGTACGTCCAGCTAGGGGTGATTGCGGGTGTGGTGGCACTGTCCTATCTGCTGCAGCTCGGGCTTCGTCCTTTGTTCAGGAGGCTGACGGCGGCGATCGAGGAGCGGGACGATTGGGTGGAGTCGGCGGTCGACTGGGTGAGCGCCAACTTGTTTCGGCTGGCTTTGGCGGCGCTGCTTTGGTCGGTGTCGATCTACTTTGACGGCTATCATGCTCGCTTAGCCAGCATGCCGGCGGAGCCTTCGAGCGCGGTTTTGGTGGATGGAACTTTGGTCCAAGCCCCGGCGAGCGGAGCTGAGCCTGTAGTGAAGAACTACATACTGCTGCGGGCGGCGGCGAGCGTGGCGACCTTGATCCTGATATCGGGAGCGCTGCCGCGGGCGATTCGCGAGCAGGCTTACTACAAGACTTTGTTTTTCGTGGTAGCGACGGTCTTGCTGCTCAACTTGCTTGGGGTTTGGGAGGCTATCCGAAATGGTTTGGACAGCCTGCAGATCTTGCCGATCGCGGGCGGGGAGAGCACGCGGGTGACGGCGCTCACGATCGCGAAGGGGATCTTTGTAGTTCTGCTGCTGATACCGTTGACGGGGTGGCTGTTGCGACTTGGCGAGGGGCGGATCAAAAAGTCTGAGGCGCTTACGCCGGCGCTTCAGATGCTGATCATCAAGGTGCTGAAGGCCTTGATCGTGACGGCGGCGATCCTGTTTGGAATCAGTTCGATGGGGGTGAACCTCTCGGCTCTGGCGGTGTTTGGCGGGGCGATCGGCTTGGGATTGGGCTTTGGATTCCAGAAAGTGATCTCGAACCTGATCAGCGGGGTGATCCTGCTGAGCGACCGTTCGATCAAGCCGGGTGACGTAATCGAGGTGGACGACACCTACGGCTGGATCAACAAGCTGAGCGCCCGCTACGTTTCGGTGATCACGCGTGACGGGATGGAGCATTTGATCCCGAACGAGACCTTGATCACGGAGAAGGTGACGAACTGGTCGTTCAGCGACGACAAGGTGCGGGTGAAGATCCCGTTTGGCGTTTCCTACGATTCGGATATCCACCAGGTGATGAGGCTGGCGGTGGAGGTGGGCAAGGCGACGGAGCGAGTCTTGCCGGACAAGGAGCCGGTGTGCTGGCTGCTGGGCTTCGGCGACAATTCAGTGGACTTCGAATTGAGAGTCTGGATACGGGATCCGGAGGGCGGCTTGAACAATTTGCGAAGCGCGATCTACGTGAAGCTTTGGGATGCCTTCAAGGAACATGGCATCGAGATCCCCTTCCCGCAGCGGGATCTGCATGTGCGGGACTCGGTGCCGCTTAGTGTGCGGATTGAGAGGAATGGTGAGTAGTGAAAGCTCTATCCGGAACGTGTAGCCGAACTCGAGAGAGTTTGGATTCTCGGTTGCGTCCAAACTCTTTCGAGTTCGGCTACGGGATTTGGCGGGCTGTGGTCGCGGACTGAAGCTCCGTGCTACTCGAAAAAAAGACCTTCCCGAGTGGGAAGGCCTTTTTTGGCGATGATCAGCTAGAGATCCCGCGGCTGCGGGGCTAAAGGCTAAACAGCTGGCCGAAGGCCCTAGAGGAGGTCGGCGACCATGGACTTCTCTTCCTTGAGTTCGTTTTCGGTGGCGGCGATCTTTTCCTGGCTGAAGGCGTTTGGTTCGAGGCCGTCCACGATGCTGAGCTTCGATCCGTCGCTGCGCATCGGGTAGGAGAACATGAGTCCGGGCTCGATGCCGTATTCGCCGTTCGAGCACACGGCGACGCTGAAGGAGTCGTCTGCTGCGGTGGGCGTGATGATGTTGCGCACGGTGTCGATGGCGGCGTTGGCGGCGGATGCGGCGGATGAGAGGCCGCGGGCCTTGATGATGGCGGCACCGCGCTGCTGCACGGTGGGGATGAAGGTTTCCTTGTACCAGGCTTCGTCGGCGATGACGTCCGTGACGGGCTTGCCGGAGATGGTCGCGTCGAAGTAATTTGGATACATCGTCGAGGAGTGATTGCCCCAGATGGCGAGGTTCTTGACCTCGGTGACATCGACGCCGGCTTTGAGGGCGAGCTGGGTCTTGGCTCGGTTTTCGTCGAGCTTGGTCATGGCGAACCAGCGGTCCTTGGGGACGTCTGGCGCGTTGTTCATGGCGATGAGGCAGTTCGTGTTGCAAGGGTTGCCGACGACGAGAGTGCGGATGTCGGAGGCGGCGTTCTTTTGAATGGCGGAGCCTTGGCTGGTGAAGATCTTTCCGTTGATGCCGAGCAGGTCCTTGCGTTCCATGCCGGCCTTGCGGGGCACGCTGCCGACGAGCAGCGCCCAGCTGGCTCCGTCGAAGCCTTCGTCTAGGCTGCAGGTGGGCACGATTCCCTTGAGCAGGGGAAAGGCGCAGTCTTGGAGCTCCATGACGACGCCTTCCAGGGCTTGCATGGCGGGCTCGATTTCGATGAGGCGGAGAACGACTGGCTGGTCCGGCCCGAGTAGCTGTCCTGACGCGATGCGTACGAGGAGCGAATATCCGATTTGACCGGCGGCGCCGGTGACTGCCACGTGTACTGGATTTTTCATAGCGTCTGCGAAGCTAGGTGGAGCGGTTACGAATGCGAATAAAAACAACAAGCCGTCCTAATCATTAGAACGGCTTTTCGGTCGATATTGCTGGGCTTGGGGCGCGATCCGATTCGACTGGGATCTCGCAATCCGTAGCGCGGAGCCTGAAGCCCGCGTCGGCGTAGGGTTCCGCGTTCTCACGAACGCGGCTACAAGTCTGACGTGACGGACGCGGGCTCCGCGCTACGTTACGGGCTATGTGGCGGCGAAGCGGGCCGCTAGCTTCTGGTGGGCGGCAAGGAGGCAGTTTTCGGTGGTTTCCCAGGAGATGCAGCCGTCTGTGATGGATACGCCTCGGGCGAGAGATTCCTTGGGCGCGGGGAAGGGCTGGCTGCCGGCTTTCAGGTTGCTTTCGATCATTACGCCAGTGATGGAGTCGGCTCCGTTCTCGACTTGGTTCATGATTTCCTGAAGCACGATGGGCTGGCGCTCGGGGTCCTTGTTGCTGTTGCCGTGGCTGCAGTCGATCATGATGGCCTTTGCCAGGCCGGCTTTTTCCAAGGCTAATTCGGTGGCGGCGACGCTTGCGGATTCGTAGTTGGGGCCTTTGCTGCCGCCGCGCAGGACGACATGGCAGTGGGGGTTGCCCCGGGTGGTGACGGCGGAGGCGACGCCGTTTCGGTTGATGCCTAGAAAAGTCTGGGTCTGGTTGGCGGCCTTGATGGCGTTGATTGCCACGCCGACGGTGCCGTCCATGCCGTTTTTGAAGCCGAGGGGCATGGAGAGTCCGGATGCCATCTGCCGGTGAGTCTGGGATTCGGTGGTGCGGGCTCCGATCGCGGCCCAGGATACGAGGTCGGCAATGTACTGCGGAGTGATGGGATCGAGAAGCTCGGTGGCAGTGGGAAGTCCGAGATCGATGACTTGGCGTAGGAACTCCCGGGCGGCGCGCAGGCCTTTGCCGATGTTTTCGGTGCCGTCGAGGTCGGGGTCCATGATGAGACCCTTCCAGCCGAGCGAGGTACGGGGCTTCTCGAAGTAGACGCGCATGACGAGGAGGATGCGGTCCTTGATTTGCTCGCCGAGTCGAGCGAGTCGGCGAGCGTATTCGAGCCCGGTTTCGGTGTCGTGGATGGAGCAAGGGCCAACGATGGCGAGCAGCCGTTTGTCCTGACCGAAGTTGATGGCGTTGATCTCCTGCCGGGAGCGGGTGATGAACTCCGCCTGCGCCTCGCTTTTGTCGAGCTCGGCTATGAGCTCTGCGGGCGTAGGGAGGGGTAGGGTACTGGTGACGTTTAGGTCCGATGTGGTCTTCACGGATGCGATAGTTGGGAGAGGGGCTTGCAAATTTCAAATGCCAATTCAATGGTTTCGCTTTGCTGCAACGATCGCGAAACTCGGGCAGAAAAAAGGCGGGCCGCCTACCCCTAAGCGACCCGCCATCTCGTTTTCTTAGTTACCCCAAAATCTCGCTAGGCGAGAAAGTGTTTGTTTCTGCGTAGAACTAACGGCTATTTTTTTACTTCTGTCAAATGAAAATTTGCGGAAATGGGAATTTTTTTTCACAAGTCGTTGATTGATGGAGGGTTCAAAGATTTATTTTTATCGTCCGGCATGCGTGATTGGCGCTCGGGGATCGGACGCGCGTAATTTTCTGCAGGGTCAGTTCTCCAACGATCTAGCCTGTTGTACGGAGGGTGACTGCGTCTACGGGCTTTGGCTGGATCGGAAGGGGAAGGCTCTCGCCGACAGCTTTGCGCTTTGCCGGTCTGAGGAGTCCTTTTTGCTGGTGAGCTGCTTCTCGGAGGAGGAGCTGGTGAAGGAGAGGCTGGAGAGCTATCTTATTATGGACGAGGTGGAGCTGGAAGGCGCTGCGGCTGGATATGCGGGCGTTTTCGTTCAGGGCTCTGCGATTTCCGTGGCTCTGGAGGAGCTTGGGCTTCCTCGGCCTGAATCGGGCCGTTGGGTGGAGGCTGATGGCGTAGTGGCGTTTTGGGGACGTCGGGGCCGCGAGGCGGCTTTGGAGATTCTGATTGAAAAGGATGAGGCTGAGGCGGGTTTGTTGGACAGGCTTAAAGGCCGTCTTCTAGCGGAAGGCAGTCTGGAGATGTCAGAGGAAGAGGTCGTCGAGCTGGCGATCGAGGCCAAGCTGCCGCGCATCGGTCTTGAATTCGGTCCTGGGGACCTGCCGCAGGAACTCGGGCTTGTGGATGCCGGGGTCTCGTTTACCAAGGGTTGCTATCTCGGGCAGGAGGTAATGGCTCGACTCAAATCCATGGGACGTGTCAGGCGGGAGCTTCGGCGTATTCGGATTTCTGGCGCGCGAGACAGGCTGCGGCTGCCTCGGGATCTCGTGGATGAGGGTGGAAAGAAGCGTGGCGAGTTGAGGGTAGTGGCGTATTCAGATGGTGGAGGCGTGGGATTGGCCCTTGTGTCTACAGGGTGCGAAGTGACAAAGTTCGTCCTCGATGATTGCGAGGCGTTGGTCGAGGATTCGCCTGGTGGGTGACGCAAACGAAAGGGAGGAGAAGGAGATCGATCAGATCGCGGCTCTGTTTCGGCATCTAGGGGCCGACGACAGACAGGCTGCGACCATGGCTCGCCAGCTTTCCAAGCGGGCTGATCAATTGGTCGAAGAGAAAGGCTTGGATCGTTTGCAGGCGCTTCGACACCTGCTCGATCTGGTCAAGTCGGGCAGGGAGGGAAACCCTCTCGATCCTTTGCCCTAGCGCCTTGGTTCTTGAAGGCTCCTGGGGTTGCTAGGCTGCGCTCTATCCTAGTGGTAGGGGCGCGACAGGCTAAAGGTCGATAGACTGAGATTATCTCTCGGGCCTTCGGTTTTCCGCCTTTTCGGGCTCTGGTTCCGCCAGCTTAGGCGTTTAGGGGCATTCTAATTCCCTTCAGAGCTAGTTTTGTTTTGACCGGAGCGTTTGTCGCTATTCTGTTTCAAAGCGAATCCAAACAATATCTACCCTAACCTCCCACCAAATACATCCACATATGAATAAGTCTGAACTTGTTGCTGAAATTCAAAACAACCTTGGCGGATCTTCCAAAGCCGAAGCTGAAAAGGCTCTGGCCGCCGTACTCGATTCGATCAAGACGGCCGTCAAGAAGGCTGGCAAGGAAGTCAAACTTCGCGACAAGGACTCCAAGGACGCGGTTGCCATTCAGCTCGTTGGATTTGGCACTTTCTCCGTTGGCAAGCGTGCCGCTCGTTCCGGCATCAATCCGTTGACCAAGGCTCCCTTGAAGATCAAGGCGAGCAAGAATATCAAGTTCAAGGCTGGCGCTGGCCTCAAGGGCCTGCTCTAGGGCGGTCTCAACTATTTTCGATCGGCTCGCGTTTCGCAAGAAACGCGAGCTTTTTTGCGCCTCCGTTTGTTGGATACGGCGAGGATGGATCGGCTTTCGGAATTAAGCCGTCCGTTGGCATTTGGCTATTGGAGCAGGGTAGAGACTTCGGCGAAGTAGGCGCCGACTTGCTTTTCCAGAAGAAGGGCGTAGAGCAGGGCCCCGGAGCTGAGCATCGGTCCGAAGGGAATGTGTCTCCCGAGGAGCTGGTCCTCTTCCGCTTCCTCGGGCTTGGCGCCGCGAATCTTCTTGAAGGCCATCCAGACCAGCAGTCCGATGCAGCCGATGACGGCGCCGCCGAATATGGAGAACACGGCGCCTTGCCAGCCGAGGAAGGCTCCGATGCCGCCTAGCAGCTTAACATCGCCAAAGCCCATAGCTTCCTTGCGCAAGACGGTTTCGGCGAGAAGGGCTATCCAAAGGATGAGCCCGGAACCGATGAGGGTGCCTTGCATGGACTCGAAGGCGGAGCGGATGACGGCTGAGGCGTAGGGGCCTTCGCCTTGCAGATGCAGGTCGGGCACGAGTATGGAGAGCGCGAAGCCTACGATGGCCAGGCCGATGGAAAAGCGGTTGGGGATCTCCATGTGATCGAGATCGATGAAGCTGCCGCAGATCAGCATGGAGATAAGGGCCATCAGGCAGATTGCCTTGAGTGGCGAGTGGGCGTGCCAAGCGGCGAGGAAGAGCAGGCCGGTAAGCAGTTCGACCAAGGGATAGCGAATGCTGTAGGGTTGCCTACAGCAGCGGGCTCGACCTCTCAGGATCAGCCAACTGAGGATCGGCACGTTGTCGTACCAGGCGATCGGCTTGCCGCAGGCGCAGGTCGAACCGGGGCTGATGACGGAGCGTTCCGCTGGTATCCGATAGATGCATACGTTTAGAAAGCTGCCCACGATCGCCCCGAAGATGAAGGCCCAGGCTGCGAAGAACCAGGGGTAGTCGGAATCTATGAACTGCAGGGTTTCCAGCATGCTTGGATTGGACTATCGGCTTTTGCCGAGCGCATTTGAGAATTCGATTCTTCGATGCGATGCGCTTCTATCTCTCGAGCGCTTTGAGGGCGGCTTGTTGCATTGTGGCGTCCGGCGTGGCGAGATTGGTCCAGATCTCGAGGGAACGGGCCCCTTGGTGAACTAGCATGGAGAGGCCGTTGGCCGCCTTGCCGTCGCGCTCTTCCGTGGCTTTCATGAGCGGAGTAGCGGGTGGATTGTAGATCATGTCGTAGCAGAAAGCCGCTTCGGGGATTTCGGACGGAGGCAGTGGAGGTGGATCCTCGGCTCGCAGACCGAGCGAGGTGGCGTTGATTATGAGACTGCCAGGGGCGAGTCCGAGGAGTTCCGAGCTGGAGCGCCCTTGTAGGGGAATGGTGGATGCGGCTGCAACGGGGGCAAGCTCCTGGATGAGTCGCTTCAGCCGGTCCTGGCTTCGGTTGACGATGGTGAGGCTGGCGCAGCGGTCTTGCAGGCTTTGGAATGCGGCGGCTCGGGCGGCTCCGCCTGCCCCGAGTAGGACGACGTGAGCTCCGGCTAGGCTGATGCGCAGTTCTCGTTGGATTCCTTGGCTTAGGCCGTAGCCGTCGGTGTTGTAGCCGTGGTAGCCGTCGTCCGTTCGTTTGAGGGTGTTGACCGCTCCGATCTGTCTTGCGGCGGGGTCCACGCGGGCGATCTGGTCGAGGGCGAGTTCCTTGTGCGGTACGGTGAGGTTGAGTCCGTGGAATCCTTTTTCGAGAAAGAGGGGCAGGGTGTCTGCCAGGCGGTCCGGCGGCACTTCGAAGCGGAAGTATCGCCAATCGGCGAGTTGGCTTTGCTCCGCGGCAAGCTGGTCGAGCGCGGCGTTGTGCATCTGGGGGCTTATGGAGTGGCGTACTGGATGTCCCAGCACGGCGAGTCCGACGCCTTCGAAGTTCCAGTCGGATAGATCCTCGAGGGTGTACGTTTTCTCGGGGGTGTAGCGAGGCATGGAGCGCTAATTTGGCGGGGCGTGGGCGCCCTGCGAGAAAAATCAGAGGGCGTCGCTTAGCGGCTGGGCTGGAAGAGGCTATTTGCTGGCCTGCCTTTGGCGGGTGCTTTCGAACTCCTCCACGAAGCTGGTGAAAAGCTGGGCCATGCTGCCTTGCTCGTGGCTGGCGTAGTGGTTGGCTAGGTTGCGGCAGCAGCGGGTGAGCACTTCGCGGATGGGGGCCGGGGCGAGATCGCCAAGCTGGGAGGCGGAGATGAAGCCGTTGCTGTAGTCGAGGAGCTGGCCGGGGGTGCGGAATTTTCCGCGGCGAAACGCATCTATATAGAAAGGAAGGTCGTCCTCGAAGCTGCCGACGATGAAATGCCCGGGATAGCCGATGGGATCCAGCTCGGCTCCGATGCGCTGGCCGACGAGGATGTAGAGGATGGAGAGGCTGATGGGCAGGCCGCGCTTGGTTTCCAGGACGCGGTTTAGAAAGCTGTTTTCCGGATTGGCGTAGTCTTCGGTGTTGCCGCGAAAGCCGAGTTCGTGGAAGAGGACTCGGTTGATCACGTTGCAGCGTTCGCGTGGGGTGCTTGGCTTGATGAGGAGCTCGCGACAGCGGTTGGCGATCTCGTCGAGCTGGCGGCAGACGTCCTCCGCTTTCAATTCCGGGTAGGCGACGCGGCAAAGCATGATGCTGCCGGATTCGAGCTCGTAGTTCATCGACTGGATGAAGCGGCGGAATTCCTCGGTCGGATTGGCGTTGCGCAGCTCGGTGAGCATGCGACGGGCGTGTCCGGCTAGGACGCGGTTTTGGCTGGATATGATCTCCTCGAGAAAGTCAGTGGCGGTGGGTCCGAGTCGGAAAAACTCGGCGAGAAGCCCTTTCCGGACAAGCGGGCTCGGATCGTCGATCAGACTTAGGAAGGCTTCTCGCGTTTGGCTTGTCAGCTTATCGCTAGGCACGGTTAGCAGTTTGCGGTTCGTTGTCCTTAAGGCAACCGCATTGATGTCTACTTTTTCGAAACTGCTGGGGTCTTTCCTCCAGATTTTCTGGGGTAAAGTTTCCTTTGAATCCAAGGTTTTTCAAGTTGTTGAGGGAAAGGGAGATGCAACCTTGCGGGTTGTGAAAAAGCCTAAAAACAAGCGGTTGGGATTTAAGTTCTCGTTTAGGAGGTCGATCCGAATGCTACGGCTTACTAAAGCCTCAAGGTTAAGAAAGGAATCTTCTTCGCATACGAGCATGGAACAGCTCTATCCACAGAATATAGTAGAACGCACATTTCCGATCCTGCGCGAACGTCGCGAGCGGGAAGAGCGTGAGGCTGCTTTCGACGTGAAGCCGCCCGACGATCCTGCCTTCGAGTCTGTCGAGGGCGCAGAGGAGGGTCTCTACGAAAACGAGCCGGTCGATACTGGGCCGGTCGGACAGCGTCTGAACACGCTCGCCTAGCGTTCGCCCCAGTTCGCAGCTAGGTGTCTGCGAGTCCCTTGCGCACTGTGTCCAAGAGTTGGGCGGCGGAAAACGGTTTCGCTATCAGACCGGCGATCTTCCTGTCTCCCAGTCGCTTGAGAATCTCGTCGCCGAAGATGCCGCTCATTGGAAAGATGCGCAGGTTGGGAGAGATCTCGACCAGTTGGTCGTAAAGGTGTTCGCCGAATCCGTCTTCCAGATTCATGTCGAGGAGGCAGCCGACGATCTCGCTTCGATGAGCTCTCAGGAGTTCGATGGCCTCTTTGGTGGTTTCGGCTAGAAGCGTCTCGATGCCCACGCTTTCCATCAAGGCCTGGAGGAGGCTTCTCATGCCGTCCTCGTCGTCGATGACTAAAATGGTGCCTTCTGTAGCTGCCTGCATTTGCCCTTCTGTATCAGCAATACTGATGCAAGTGATGCAAGTGGGAAGAAAAAAGACTTTGGTCACGCCAGTATCGAGACTTTTATTACTTCCTCTCCGTTGTCTCTAGTAGAAGGCTAAGGGTAAGCCTGCACCATATACGGATGTCGCGCTTTGCTGAATACATACATACCCGCTGTTTCGGCTAGGATCTTTGCATTGCCTTTGTCTGGAGGCTTGGGATTCTCCAGATCGTGAATCGCAGGCTGGTTCTAGTTTTCCTCTTTGCAGCAGTTGTCCTCGGCTTGGTGGCGTACTTTGCTTGGCCGTATCGATCCGTTGTCGGTCTGGAGGAACTGAAAGGATTGATCGAGAGGATAGCGGCAATGGGGCCGCTCGCATTCTTTCTGGCGATGGCCATTCTTCCCTTGTTCTGGGCTCCTCTCTCGCCGTTTCTCATCTTCGCTCCCGCTTTCGGCATGGGGGTGGCGATCGCTGGAACGCTAGCTGCCTTGACGGTCAATATGACCTTGGCCTGGCTTGTATCCGGCAGTTGGTTTCGCCCCTTTTTCGAACGGCTGGTCAAGCGGTTCGGCTATTCGGTTCCTCGGCTGGCGGAGCGGGACATGATGAGCGTGGCTCTCATGATCAGGATCATGCCTGGTATGCCGTTTCCCTTGCAGAACTACCTTCTCGGACTTTCCGGCATGCCATTGGGCAAGTACCTGCTGGTGTCGGTGCCGACGGCGGCTGTCCTTTCTACAAGTTTGGTTCTCTTCGGGGAGGCGCTGCTGAAGGGAAGCGGAGGCCTGGCATTCGCTGCGCTGCTGCTTTTCGCGGTGGTGACCTTGCTCGTCCGCTTTTTAAGGGGGCACCACCGAGCCCGGAGGCTGAAGGAGGAGGCAGGTGAGGCAGTCTGAGCTTTTCGAGGATGGCGGTCGTGTAACGGTTTCCGAATACACGGCTACAATCAAGTCCCTGCTGGAAGCTCGAATCCAGCCGTGCTGGATCGTGGGTGAAGTATCCAATCTTAGGAGACAGAGCAGTGGTCATCTCTATTTTTCTTTGAAGGACGTGGGAGCTCAGCTTCCTGCGGCTATGTTTCGCGGCCAGGCGGCTCGCCTGGGTTTCGACTTGCAGGAGGGCATGGAGGTCGTGGCTTTTGGCGAAATCAGCGTCTACGAGCCGCATGGACGGTATCAGTTTATCGTGCGGGAGATGCGGGAAAGCGGGCAGGGGAAATTGTTTCGGGCTTTCGAGCTTCTGAAGGGCCGCTTGTCTGCGGAGGGGCTTTTCGATGCGGATCGCAAGAGGCCTTTGCCTTTCTTGCCGCTCAGAGTGGCCGTGATAACTTCCCCTACTGGGGCTGCTGTCCAGGACTTCGCCCGCATACTGAAGCGCCGCGAATGGGGTGGGTGCGCCCACGTGTTTCCATGCAAGGTGCAGGGTCAAGGAGCGGCGGATGAGATCGTGCGGGCCATAGAGCTGGTGAATCAGCTCGGTGGATACGACGTCTTGGTACTTTGTCGAGGCGGGGGCAGCATTGAGGACCTGTGGTGCTTCAACGAAGAGGCAGTCGCCCGATCCGTATCCGCCAGCTCCATACCGACGATCTCGGGAATCGGCCATGAGATCGATTTCACGCTGACCGACTTTGCCGCGGATGTCAGAGCCGAGACGCCCTCGGCTGCCGCGGAGATGATTGGCAGTCTTTTTCTGAGCTGCGTTGAACGCGTGACGTCAGCTGGCCGGAGTTTGGATGCGGTCGTTGAGGCTGCCTTGAGGGAGGCCCGTTTCGCTTTGCGGCATAGCGGGATTCGTCTGAAAGGCTTGGCTCCGAGCGGTTCGATGGAGCGGGCGTTTCTGCGTTTGGACGAGCTGGCTGCTCGTTTGGGGTCGGGATTTCAGCTTGGCGTGGCGGGCTTGCACGGAAGGTTGGACGCTTTGGAGCGCCGCTTGTCGGAGTTGGATGTGAAAGCGGAACTGCGTGACCGAATGGATAGGTTGCGGGAGTTCGGAGATCGTCTGGAAGCCGCTATGCATAGGGAGATGGCAGATCGCCGTTCCCGCCTTGCCCTTGCTGGCGCGACCTTGCAGGCGATAGGACCTGAGGCGACCTTGCGGCGCGGGTTTGCCATGTTGACTACGAGATCAGGCAGGCCGCTTACCAGCGTCGCTCAGGTCGGGCCGTCCGACCGTGTAAGAGCGGAGCTGCGAGACGGAAAACTGGATCTTCGCGTGGAGAAGTAGGCGACGTGGCCCCGCTCAAAGAAAGCGGATTCCGGGTTGTCGCCTTGCGAAGCGTTTTCTTACGAGGTCGTGGTTGACGAGCGTTTGCAGTCGGGGTCGGGGGAAACGAGGCAGGCTTTGGGGACGGTTTGATTGAAGCGTCCGCTGATTGCTGTCGAACACGCGAAGAGGTGGATTGAAAAGCAGCGCTTGGCTTTCTGGGGTTCGTTCGTTCATGGGGTAGTTAAGGCCTGCGATTTTAGCGGGGTGGTCCGACGCTGTAAATGGTTGGTTTGTCCGAGGGTCCGTTTGAAGATATTTTGACTGAAACCAGCGGTGGCATTTCGACCTTGAGGCTTTCTTGCGCCGTGGCGATCAGTAGTCTTGACGATCCTCTGCGTGTTTTGATTGATAGAGTCTCGTTGTTTGCGAATCCCGATGTATAGACTGTCTCTAGTTGTCGTACCTTGCTTGTTGTGCTCGCTTCTTGTCGGCTGCGCATCTTCTCAGTCGAAGCCAAACTATCCCGTTGCCCACGCCGGCATGGCCCATCGCCTGGAGCAGGGTACGGTGATCAGCGTGCGCGAGGTCGTGATCGATGGAACGGCCTCCAATACTGGCAGAACGGTGGGCGGCATCCTTGGTGGAGCGGTTGGAGCGGCGGCGAGTCCCTCGATCGAAGACGATCGAGACCTGCGTCAAGCGGCGGGTACGGTAGCGGTGGCTACCGTAGCGGGAGTTATTGTCGGACCGATGATAGAGAAAAGGCTCACCGAGAAAAGGGCTCAGGAGATGATCATTCAGCTCGATGAAGGGGACAAGGTAGTCGTGATCCAAGAGATCCGCAATCCGCCTTTCGAAGCTATGGAGCGCGTGCAGGTCTACACCAATGTCTATGGCAGCTCGCGCGTGTTCCACGCCGATGAAGACCCTTATCTCGATCCCGAAACGAAGGGCTATCTGATTAGCGAAGAGGAGCTCCAAGGAGAATCGCCTCCAGTTACTTGGTGATCGAGATCCTCTCGGGTGAATCCGCGTCGCGTTCCGTCGCCGTATCACCCGTTGATGGAATACTCGAAAAAGACGTTGGCGTCTCTAGGGGCGCGTTTCGCGGTCGCGGCGCTTGCCGCTTCCTTTTTATATGGTTGCGCTTCCAGCGGAGCTCAAACGGTGCCGCGCTCGATCAGCGGCAAGGTCCAGCAAGTTGAGTCGGGCACAGTGATTTCTACGCGAATCGTGGTGATCGACGGCGAAACCACGCGACTTGGCCAGACAAGCGGGGCGGTTATCGGAGCGGCTGTTGGACAAACGGTTGGCAAGGGGTCCGGACGAACGCTTGCTACGGCTGGCGCGGGAGTCGCCGGAGCCGTGGTAGGCAGTGTGGTCGAAAAGGAGTTGACCAAGAAGAAGGCTCAGGAGCTTACCATAAATCTCGATGACGGAGGCGCCATTGTCGTGATCCAAGAGATCAGGGAAGGCGGCTTTGGCGAGGGAGATCGAGTCAACGTTAGCTCCACTCCAAGCGGGGAGGCCCATGTCTCGCATGTGATGTCGACGGCATCTTACTAGTGCCGTGTCATGCGTGAAACGTTTCGCGCACCGCTATTTATAGATACAAAAATCATTAACAATCAACTACTTGCCACTTAAGAAAGCAACGTTGACTTTTTAAGTGGCTAAGAATTTGCGTCCCTTTTTTCTTCCGCCCTTCTCGGTTGGGGACAATTGTGGGGCGCGATGAATGGAGCGCCTGAGGAAGACTCGAATAGGCTTGCGAACAGTCGCTCGCCATACCTGCTGCAGCACGCCTCCAATCCCGTCGCCTGGCGTGAATGGGGAGAGGAGGCCTTTGCCGAGGCTCGTCGTCGCGACCTGCCTATCTTTCTCTCGATCGGCTACTCCACCTGTCACTGGTGTCACGTCATGGCTCACGAGAGTTTCGAGGACCCGGAGATCGCGAAGCTGCAAAACGACTGTTTCGTCAACGTGAAGCTCGACCGCGAAGAGCGCCCGGACGTCGACCGCATCTACATGGCCTACGTGCAGGCGACGACTGGAAGCGGCGGGTGGCCGATGAGCGTCTGGCTCACTCCGGATCTGAAGCCCTTCTACGGTGGCACCTATTTCCCGCCTGAAGATCGCTACGGCCGTATCGGATTCCGCTCTCTCATTCAACGTATTCACGTTGCTTGGACGGAACAGCGTGAAACGCTTCTCGAAGTCGGCGAGAAAAGCGCCGGTCTGCTGATGCGCGACGCCGAAAGCTCGGCGGGCGCTCTCGAAGCGGATGCCTTGAAGGCAGTCGCTACCTGCATCGACCAACTCTCCTCTTCCTTCGATGAACGTTGGGGCGGCTTCGACGGACCGCCCAAGTTTCCTATGGCGGCGAACCTGCAGCTCCTCCTGCAGGCCTGCGCCGCGGATCGTTCCGAGGTCCTTGTTCGGATGTTGACGAGGACTCTGGACCGCATGGCCTCGGGCGGCATGTGGGACCATCTGGGCGGAGGATTTCATCGGTATTCGGTCGATGAATACTGGCACGTTCCTCACTACGAAAAGATGCTCTACGATCAAGGTCAGCTGGCCGAGGTCTACGCTCAAGCCTTTTGCCTGACCGGTCGCGAGGAGTACCGGCGTGTCGCGCGCGAAATCGCGGCCTATCTCGGTCGGGATCTTCTGGGCGAGCAGGGACAGTTTTTCGCCGCGGAAGACGCGGACAGCCCCGATCCTCGAGATCCTTCCGAGTCGAAGGAAGGCGCTTTCTACGTGTGGAGCCGCTCCGAGCTGAGTTCTCTTCTCGGCGCCGATTCGGGCCTCTTCGAAGCCGCCTTCGACGTCCAGGAAGGCGGCAATGCCCGCCCCGAGTCCGATCCGCACGGCGAGCTGTTAGGTCTGAACACGCTTGCTCGTGTACGAAGTCTCGCGGACCTGGCTGCAGCTTTTCGGATGACGGAGGAGAGCGTCTCCGAGTCGCTCGCCCGCTCTTGTTCGATCCTTTTCGAGGCCCGGTTGAAGCGTCCGCGTCCGCATCTCGACGACAAGGCTATCGTTTCCTGGAACGGTTTGGCCATTTCAGGAATCTGTAAAACGTATCAGGTATCTGGCGACAGTACTTTGTTACAGCTCGCGAACCGGGCTGGCGACTTCATATGGAACGAGATGCGGCAGGAGGATGGTTCTTTGCGGCGCGTCTATCGGCTCGGCTTGGGAAATGCTTCCGGTTTCGCCGAGGACTATGCAGCTGCCGCGAATGGGTTTCTCGACTTGTACGAAAGCTCGTTCGACGTCGTCTGGCTGGAGCGGTCACGCCTGTTTCTCGATCAGCTCCGCAGTCGCTTCGAGGATGCGCAGCGCGGCGGTTTCTTCGCTTCCGAAGCCGGAGACGCTTCGTTGATCGTTCGCTTGCGTGACGACTATGACGGAGCGGAACCTGCGGCGAGCTCGTTGGCGGCTCTGGCCTTCTGGCGACTCGCTATGTTGACCGATCGATCCGAGTACCTCGATGCTGCGAGGCGAACGGTCGATGCCTTTGCTGGACAATGGAGTCGATCCCCTCGTTCCATGCCTCTGATGCTGACAGTCGCCTCGCGACTTGCTAGCTCGGGACAGCAGATCGTGATCGTAGGCAGGAGGGATGATTCTCTCTTCGCCGAGCTATTGGCGGTTGCCGGTCGCAGCCGCAAGCCAGGCTCGGTTTTGATTGCCCTCGATTCGGGGAAAGGCTTGGAGGGCGAGTTCGAGGGCAACGAAAAGCTCCAGGCTATGCTGCACGGCTTCGAAGGGGCCGCTGCGTATGTGTGCGAGGACTACATTTGCCAGGCTCCTGTCCATGATGTGGAGAACTTGCGCCTGGCTTTGCAGCGTTGAGTGGAGCGCTCAGGCGGAGTGGGGTGATGTTCGCTTTGGGGCTGCTGCGGAGGTATGAGAGAGGGGTAGCTTGAAGAAGAAGCAGGAACCTTTGCCGTAGTTCGATTCGACGGTGAGGTCTCCTCCCATGAGATGGGCGAGTCGCTGGGAGATGGACAGCCCGAGGCCTACGCCTCGTTGGACGGCGGTTTCGGATTCCTGCAGTTTGGTGAAGCGCTTGAAGATGGTTTCGAGGTTGGCGGACCGGATTCCTCTTCCTGTATCCTTGACGTAGAGACTGAGCGATTGCTCGTCTCGCGTCGCTCCGACTTCGATGCAGCCTTCCTTGGTGAACTTGAAGGCGTTGTTGACGAGATTGTCTATGATCTGCCTTATGCGTTGGTGGTCGGACCTGATCGATAGCTCTTCCTGCTGTAGGGCATTGTTGAGCCGCCATTCTATTTGCGTGGACGTTGCCCGTATGGCGTGCGAACGACTGACGCTTTCGAGAAAGTCGTTCAAGCTGAATTCCTGGACCTCGATTCGAAGCTGGTTCGACTCGATCATGGAGAAGTCTAGGATATCTTCTATGAGGCGCAGAAGGGCCTGCGAGTTTTGTTCGATTGTATTGAGATGATGGTTACGCGTTTCGGGATCAAGGCCTTCCTCGTTCATGAGCGAAGAGAAGCCGAGGATCGCGTTGAGGGGGGTCCTGATCTCGTGGGATAGATTGGCGAGGAAAGCGGATTTCAGGCTGTCGGCTTCTTCCGCGCGTTTCATGGACATCTCGAGTTCAGCGGTGCGTTCGGCGACGCGCTGCTCGAGCTGGTCGTTCATCTGGGAAAGGCGTTTTGCCCGTTCTATGGCGATAGCCGCGAGGACTGCTATGATGAGCAGGGCGGCGAGGACGACCGGGTAGAACCATGAGCGTTGCTGGAGTGGGATCGGGTAGATGTCGAAGGAGACTTTTGCTGGATAGGGATCTATGTCCATGCCGGGATCCATCGCTCGAATCTCTAAGGTATGGGTTCCGAGGGGCAGGGATGTTGTATCAAAGCCGTCTGCGGGCAAGGGCTGGAAGCCGGTCCATGGGTCTTCGTTGATCCGCCATGAGTAGAGAAACTTGTTGGGGTCGTCGCGGGGGCGAAAGCGTTCTCGCCCTTCGACTTCGATTTCGAGTCGACTGTCTCGGCGGACTTCGTTTTGAAAGGACAGGATCTCGGTGTCCGGGGGCGCTAGGTCGCCTTTGAAGCGAGAGACGTTCGTCATGGAGGTCGTGCTGCGCACGTTGCTTTGGCTGGATCCTATCCATAGCTGGCCTTCGCTGTCTTTTACGATTCCGTCACCTGAGACATAACCTGGCACATTGAGGAAGACGGTTGCTTGCTCGGGTTCGGGAGTGAGTATGGCGAGGCCGTCCGTCATCTTGGCATAGATATTCCCTTGCTTGTCTGCCTTTGCGACGACGGTGGCGTTAATATAGTGAATGAAAGGCCGCTTGACGTTGTAGAATGAAAAGCGAGCGGGAATCTTCTGCCAGCTTTCGTCTCGATATCGGGCGAAGTAGCTTTGCCGGTTGGTGGCGCCTTTGACTAGGAATACAATGCTTTCGCCTTGATCGTAGCCGCGGCTCACGAGGGAACCGCTGACTTCGTGGATGCGTTTGAGAGACTTGCTTTCCTGGTCCAGACGGAAGAGTCCTTGTTCGCCTGAGAGCCATACTCTTCCTTGTCGATCGACGGTCAGGGCGGGTTCGCTTTTTATGAGCAGAGGCATGGGAAGCTCGTAGTCCTCGAGCAGTTCGAAGCTGTCCGAATGTACTAAGTGGACGAGCCGCACGGCTTCTCTGCGCTCGTCTTGGATGTGGAGCCAGACCCCTCCGGAGGGATCCGCGACGGCGTCCAGTATGAGACTCGAGTCGACACCTGCGATCACGTTGCTGGCCCATTTGGATCCATCGAATACGGCTAAGGCCATCTTGGCGTCGCTGGTCTGCCCGTAGACCCAGGTTTGCGTTCCGCTACCGGATGCGATGCCTCCGATTTTTCGTATGCCGGTTTGGCTTTGGTCGAATCGGCGTTCGCGTTCGTCCCATTTGCGAATTTCGGAAGTCTTTGCCGAGAATCCCCAGACGTTGCCTAAGCCATCCTTGGCGAGAATGCAGGGGAAGGAATCTTGTTCGTAGAATTTGTCTTCGGATTTCACGACGACACGTTCCGGATAGCCTCCGAACCATACTCGGTCGAAGCGATCGCTGTACCTTGGCATGGGCAGGGTGTCGTACTGGCTCCATTGGCTTTGCTCCCAGTCGATTCGAAAGAGCTCCTCGGCGCTTGAGATGAACAGCCTGCCTTCGCTGTCGAAGGCTGAGTCGTGCATGGCGAAGAATTTCGAGATCGGAGGGCTGGCCTTTGTCAGAACCCCGTCTGCAAACCGATACATATGGTGTTGTCCAGTTTCGTTGTCGGTTCCGTATAGGAAGTTCTTTCCGGCCTTGGTTCTTCCTGCCCAGTAGGGATTGACTTCGACTTTGTCGTCCGCGAATTCGCGTGGACTCCATGACTGACCGTCGAATTCGTAGTACCTGTCTGCTGCGATTGCGATCAAGCGTCCGTCGACCGTTTCGGTGAGAGAGGCTTTGCGGGTGATGCCGAACTCTGCATCCACGAGCATGGGTTCCCAACGCTCGCCTTTCTTCATTGCCAAGCCGTTTGGGGTGATGGCGAATTGATGGCCATCGCTGCTGCGAAAGTAGTCGAAGACATGCTCGGATGGGATTCCGTCTTCCAGTCCGTAGGACCTGGCCTTGCCATCCTTGTATGCTGTAAGGCCTCCGGGAACGCTGTAGAGTGGATAGAGGTCGCAGGAGAACCAGAGCGTGCCGTCTGGGTCCTTGCGTATGCGCCGAACGTTGGGTCCGGCCAGCCAGTTCTCGCTTCCTCGCGAGTCGAAGCTTTTGCCGTCGAAGACGCCTACTCCGCTGTCAGTGCCGACCCATATGTCTCCGTTGTCGTCCTGTATGACGCATCGCACGAAGTCGCTGGGCAAGCCGTGCTCGACTCCATATCGCTTCCAGCGGTAGCCGTCGGAGAAGATCAAGCCGCCGTTCGAAGCGACCCAGAGGTTGTCGTTGCGATCGCAGAAGAGAGAGCCGATCTTCTGCTCGTCCAGCACTCCTTCGTCTCGGATGCGCTCGATGAGCCATGGCTTGTTGAGTTGGGGTTCTAATTCGAAGGCTTCGAAATCCGAATCGGTAGGCGGTTGGGCCCTGACATTGATCAGGAAACAAGCAGCGGCCAGGATGACGTGTGGGATGCGTTTCGGTAGAACCATTGGGGTGTTGCCTGACCGAGTTCGTAGCCTGAAGCTAGAATACTGGCGCGACTGTTTTCTGACGGCTGTGTGATTTGAGTGAGATGGGCGCTTCGATATCGCTAGCGCTGGGTTCGATTGCGGCTGCTTTGGACTAGGGAGTAGACCCTGTTGGGGCTCCTCTCGCAAACCTTTCTTGCCTGGTGGGCTTGAGGATCTAGTTGTTATACAACTTTTTAGTGATCTTCGGGCAGGATCCGTGGATGCGGAGAGATTGGTGTGGGAGCGCGTTCGTCACACGACAGACAGTCGAGGATCGAGGTTCTGTTTTCGCGCGACGAGTGAATATTGTTTTCTGGGCACGCTTTTTAGATGAGCACTGCTGATATACGCTATATTTGAACTGAGCTGCTTTGCCTATAGATTTTGCATAGAGTGGTATGGAGTGCTCATGACCGATTAGCGTTTAGCGTTTAAGGATGGTCCATGAGGGCTGAGTGGTGGTGGCCACTAAATGTAAATATATTGTGAATTGGAGCTTTTATTCATATAAAACGAGGCTATGGTGGGATGCATGAGATTCAGCTTCACGAGCCTAATTACTTTTATGGTAGCGACGATCTACGTTTGGATTATGGCGGTTGGGCACGCTGCTGATATTGTGAAGTCGCTCTAAGTTGTCTCTATTCGGAGAGGGCAAAAAAAGAGCCCGCCTTTGGCGAGCTCCGAGAAAGGGGCAGATATCAGGTCCTTTTACTTTATTTCGAGGAGCTCGACTTCGAATATGAGAGCGGAGTTTGGGGGGATGCCGGGGCGGCCTCGTTCTCCGTAGGCGTGTTCGGACGGGATGTAGAGTTTCCATTTGTCGCCAACGGTCATGAGCTGGAGGGCTTCGGTCCATCCCGAGATCACGCCGGTAACGGCGAATTCGATAGGTTCGCCGCGGTCTACGGAACTGTCGAAGACCGTGCCGTCGACGAGCGTGCCGTGGTAGTGTACGCGCACGGTGTTGCTTGTGGTGGGCTTGGCTTCGCCGTCCCCGCTTTGGAGCACCTCGTATTGCAGGCCGGAGTCAGTAGTGGTGATTTCGGGGCGCTGCTTGTTGGTTTCGAGAAAAGCGGCGGAGGCTTGGGCGCTTTCGCGGGCTTTGGCGGCTTGAGCCTCTTGGGCTCGGGCGTTGATGGCTTCGAATGCGGCGCGGAGCTCTTCATCGCTCAGGCGCGGATCCTTGCCTGCGGTGGCATCCCGAAGTCCGGCGAAGAGCGAATCCAGATCGATCTCGATATTCTGGTCTGCTGCGATCTGGGTCCCGATGTTGATGCCGATGCCGTAGCTGACTTTTTTATCGAGGCTCTCGAAGGTCGGCTCGCTGGTCTCGGTGGCGATCGCGGGTTGTTCGTGGGGAGCTGCTTCCACGGTCTCGGCCTTTTCGTCGGCTGGCTTGCTGCAGGCAGCGAGTGCGAGCAGGAGTGACACGCCGAGCGCTGTGTGGGATATTCGGGTTGCGGTATTCATAGGAGTGCAGAGTGAGGAGGATGGATGGGATGCTGACAAGGCGTAAGAATGTCTTCTTGTGGGCGTGTTTTTCTTCGCATCTAGCTCTCCCTGACCTTGTTACGTGCATCTACTGCTGGTAAAAACCGATAAAAAAGATGGTGCCTTTGGAGGGCCTTAGACCCCTGTTTTCGCCTCAAACCGGGGTTTTTAGGAGGGATTGGCCTGGATTCGGGGAATCAAGTGCCGGGCGAGTTTTCCGATACTTAGAAGCAGGTTATTTCCCTCAACAACTCTCAGTCTCATGAAGAATCTTTTGCCATTTTCAGCGAAGTTCCTTGTTCTTTCGGCGTCGTTGGCCTTTGCCTGGTCCGTTCACGCAAAGTCGACTTCTACCGTTGCCACTCCAAAGGAAACGTTCGCGCCTAGCCTGGATTTTGCGAGCTCCAACGAGACTGGCCAAGTCAAGTTGATAGCGAAGGTCAACAAGTATGGCTTCGTGGTCGATGTAGATGTGTCCTCGTCTACGAATTCGGCTCTAAACCAGCCGAGCATCGATGCCTTGCATCGCTGGACCTTCCACCCCGCCACCAAAGGTGGCAAGAATGTGGCGTCGAAGGTCAGGCAGGTCTTCACTTTCGAGATCGGAGCGATTGCTATTGGCGATGTTGCTGCCAAGTCCCGCTTGGAGGCTCCTAAGGTGCTGCGCCAGATTTCGCCACGATTGTCTAAGAGGTACTCGAACATAACGGGCCAAGTGAATTTTCTCGTGAACCTCGATGATCAGGGCGAACTCACCCAGATCACGCTCAAGAATGCGACCCACGAGGAGTTGGCTGCTGCGGCTGAGTCTGCTTTGCGGAAGTGGAAGTTCCAGCCCGCAAGCAAGAGAGGCGAGCCGATCGCCTCTACGGTGGTCGTTCCTTTCATCTTCTATGCCTCCGACGCGAGCCGCGAGCGCACGATCCGCGAATCGCGGAGTTTAGATCTCGTGGATGTCCAGCCGAAGCTGACGAAAAGGCATGAGCCGACCCTACCTTTGTCTATGGAAAAGGAGACGGGCGACGCTTGGCTGCACCTGTACATAGACGAGCACGGTTACGTAGCTCAGGCCGATCCCCTCAAGTCAAGCAACCCGTCCCTGGCTAAGTATGCTCAGGAAGCTGCTCTACAGTGGAAATTCGACCCTGCGATCAAAGACGGCCAGCCGGTCGCTTCCAAGACGGCGGTCCCGTTTCGCTTTACTGGAGGCCTGCTTCTTTCCGAAGCCCCGGTCGACAAGAACCCGGAGTTGCGTCACTCGCCGAAGCCTAAGGTGCCGTCCGAGCTCGCGGATGCCTCCGGCTTTGTCCGCGTGTTGCTGCGTCTCGACGAGAAGGGCAATGTGGTAGGCGCTTCGGCGAGAGGAAGCTCGCGTGAAGATCTGGAGGCCCTAGCTCTCGAAGCGGTGCAGTCCTGGAAGTTCAATCCTGCGGTGCGCGAAGGTTTGCCTGTTTCATCCTCGGTGATTGTACCCTTCGAGTTCACCGGAAAGAAGGGCTAGTGCCGGCTGGTTTCGCGTCTCGCGCGAGACGTTGCAAGCGTGACACGACACTAGTCCGCCTTAGCTAGATTGTCCGCCGCCTCCTCGAGGCCACCTGGACGGTTGCGGAGGAGCCAGTTGTTTCGAAACTCCTCTACCTGTTCGAACGGCAAAGCTGGAACGGTCTGCTTGCGTATGGTGGCCAAGCCTTTTGCGCAGGCGTGGCGAAGCAATTGGCAAGCGCCTAGCAAGTCCCTGTCTTGCCAGGAGTCGTCTGTTTCGAGCGCTATCGTATCCAGAATCTCCTGCGCTGCGAGGAGCTCGGTCTCGTTGAGCTTGGCGACGATTTCAGGCAATTCGCGCTCCGTTGCGAAGAGCAGCTTGTTGAGCCAGGTGGCGTTGGGTAGAGGTTCTTGGAAGACTTCGCCAGCCGCGCTGAGCTGCCGCAAGGCATTGGTATGCCGAGGCAGCAAGTTGCCATGTATCAGTTTCGTGGCGACAGTATCCAAGTCGGGTTCCATATTGTCAGCTAGCCCCCAGGAGACTCCTGCCGCGTAGAGTAGGGGAAGAAGACTTGTCAGCGAGGACTGATGATGGCCGCTGTCGCCCCAATCCGTCAGAAGAAGGCCGAGCCCTTCATGTTGGATGGCGTTTCGAGCGGCTCGTCGGATGTTTGGCAGGGCGTTGCCGAGGCGACCCCCAATTGCGTTCCAGGTTGAGGTGCCCGGCACGACATAGAACGCCTTGCCCGCTTGCTGGAAGGCCTGGCATTGCTGTGCAAAGGGGTGGTCGGCCTCGTAGCCCCATAGCAGGCCTACGGTCTCGCCAGGCAATTCGGCCGCGAGTTCCGGTTGCTCCAGGATGATGTCTCCCCAGAACTGCGAAACGTATCCACGGTTTCCGACATTCCGACAGATTTTCAGCAGATGGTCGAGATAGACGCGCTGCTTGCCTTGCTGGGCAACCTGCTCGCGACTCCAGCCTTGGCCGAGTTCCCAGGGCTCGTCGCCGCCGATGTTGCACTGTCTGCTGCGGAAGTTGGGCAGAAGCTCGTCGAAAAGCTCCGAGACGAAGGCCAGTGACTCGGCGTTTGGCTTGAGCGTGCTGCCGCAGGATTTCCGGCCTGCAAGCGGATGCTCGAAGCCCTCTGGACACTCGGCGAGGTGGCGGTATGCCGAATGCTTGAGCCAGCGTTCCATATGGCCGAAGGTGTTCTGGTTTGGCACAAGCTCAATGTATCGGTGGTAGCAATACAGATCGAGCTCCTGGATCTCTTCGGCTGTGATTGGGGAAGCGTCCGCCCAAACCTCTTCATGATTGCGGTAGGCGAAGGCGTGCTCGGTATAGAGCTGCAGTTGGTTGAACTTGAGTGAGGCGAGTTGATCGACCAGCTCGAAGAGCGTCGCCATCGTCGGAACCTTGCAGCGAGAGATGTCCAGCATGTAGCCGCGGTTTTCCAAGTCCGGCCAATCTTCGATCTCCAGTTCAGGCAGGTGGTTTTCCTCTTGGGCGAGGACTTGCCGGAGCGTGACAAGGCCATGGTAGGCAAGCTGCTCGCTTTCCGCCTCCAGGGTGATGGAGGATGGCGTGATTCGAAGCCTGTAACCATGAACTGGAGACGAAGTGGATAGCTGCAGTGGGCAGTCGCCAGAACTAGGAGGGAGAGGAAGATCGAGAGTTTGCAGGGCCGCTCGAAAGCGAGAGGAGAGTTGCTGATCGGCCTGGAGAGACAGGCTTTGCGGTTTGGGGCTTTGTCGCCCGCTTGCGGAGAGCTTCTTCGGCGTGGGATGGAGTAGCATGGGAGGTTTGTTTGCCCGCAGATTGCGCAGGTGGGGAAGTTAGATCAGGTAGCCGAAGTCGACAGACTTTGGTTCTTCATTCGTTTTCCAAAGTCTGTCGACTTCGGCTACTTTGCGTGGGAATCATCTGCGAATATCTGCGTAATCTGCGGGCAAAAACGTTCTTTAGGATATGCTATCCAATAGGTCCGGTAGTTGCTTTATGGATTCGAGCTTGAAGAAGCGCTCGCTTTCCTGGGGCGGTTCGCTGACGCGTTCATGCTCCCAGGTCAGGCGGTAGGGGATGTATACGCCTCTGCCGCCGAGTTCGAGAATGGGCAGGATGTCGGACTTGAGGGAGTTGCCGACCATGAGGAAGCTGTCGATGTCGGTATTCGTTTTGCGCAGCACCCGGCGGTAGGTCTCGATGTCTTTTTCGGAGACGACCTGAGCGTGCTCGAAGGAGGAGCCCAGGCCTGAATTGGCGATCTTGCGCTCCTGATCGCGCAGGTCGCCTTTGGTGATGAGGATGAGGCGGCGGCGTTTGGCGAGCGTTTGGATGGTTTCGGCGACCTCGGGTAGAAGTTCGACGGGCTGGCGAAGCATGGCCTTGCCGTAGTCTAGGATTTGGCGGAGTTCGTCCGAGCTGACTGCTCCATCGGTGAGAGCGATCGCGGTTTCGATGCTGGAAAGGGTGAAGCTCTTAATGCCGTAGCCGTAGTCGGCGAGATTGTTCATCTCGGTTTGAAACAGCGTCTGCTCGACTGTCTCCGCATCGTGGAAGCGAGAGAGGAGTTCGCAGTACTTCCGGTGGTGCTCCTCGAAGAGGTTTTCGTTGTGCCAAAGCGTGTCGTCGGCGTCGAAGCCAATGGTTTTGATGGGCCGCTTCATTTGCAGCGAAATGCTCGGATTTGAAACTAATGGGAGCAAGTGGGAAAGTGGCTACCCGCGACCTCATTAGTCCCAATGTTTCAAAAACCGCAGAGTATGCGAACCGTGTTCTCACTGCTCTTCGGGGTAATGATTTTGCCCGTAATGATTTTGCTTCCCTTGTTTTGCTCGATCCTTGCAGGAGATTTTTTGCAAAATCATTTTTTCGGCAAAATCATTATCCGAATTGAAGATCTGGATAGGAAGAGAGTAAGGCTATAGTTCGAGATACGCTCGTACCGTATCCAAATCCAAATACTGGTCCAAGGCATCTGCCATCGTGTCGTAAACTTTCCTCTGGCGGGCGTTCCAGTTCTCCTGCTCCTGCTTCAGCTTCACTCCGCTCACGCCTGCCTCTGCGACCAACAGCTTTCTCGTCTCGGCGGAATCGAAAAGTCCGTGTTGGTAGGTTCCCCATATCTTGCCAATGCGGATCCCGTCCGGCTGGAAGCCTTCCTCTCCCGGCTTGCGGCATTCCAAAATGGGAGCGAAGGGCGACCCGTCCTCGAGCTGACTTTCTCCACAGTGGATCTCGTAGGTTTCCCATTGGTCTCCTGCCAGCCTGGCTTGGTTGCGGACAACGCGTTTCGAATCGCGAAACCAGGTGTCTAGCGGCAGCAGTCCCAGGCCGGCCATCCGCTTGTCGTGGTCGTCGGCTAGGGTCTTGCCGAGCATCTGCATGCCGCCGCATATCCCCACGATGGAGCGACCTGCTGCCGCAACCTGCGACACGACTGTGGCAAGACCGCTCTCTTTAAGCCAAACCAAGTCGGCAAACGTGTTTTTCGAACCTGGCAAAACCACGGCGACAGCGTCGCGGACTACGTCCGGGTCGGTTGTCCACACGGTCTCTATGCCCTCGTCCTCTTGCCAGGGTCTTTGGTCGGTCGTATTCGAAATTTGGGGATATTTAATCCAAGCCACATAGGGCACGTCCCGTTGCGGAGCCCGCGGCTCGGCGTTCAGGCTGTCTTCGTCGTCGATGCGCCATCGATCCTCCTGAGGCAACGCGCCGAGATAAGGGAGGGAGGTGTGTTTCGCGAACTCGTCTTTGGCTCCGGCGAACAAGCTCAGGTCTCCGCGAAATCGATTCACGATGGCTCCGAGCCCCCGCGACTTCATTCCCTCTGGCAAAAGTCCCCACGTTCCCAGCACTTGGGCGAAGACGCCTCCGTATTCGATATTGGATACGAGAAGCCAACGCCCTTCCGTGTATTCGATGGGCCGCAGGTTTACGATGTCGCGATGCATCAGGTTGAGTTCCACCGGACTTCCGGCTCCCTCCATGACGAGGACATCGCATTCGTCCTTCCAGAAGTCCAGAGTCTGCCGAACGATGTCCCAGTGCTCCTCGATCGCTTCGTAGTAGCTTCGAGCCGTTCGATTCTCGCCTGCTACGCCCAAGCGTACGATTTGCGAGCCGTCGGGACCATTCGGCTTCAGTAGGATCGGGTTCATTTCGACCGTCGGTCTCAGGCCGCATGCCTGGGCCTGTATCGCTTGGGCGACGCCGATCTCGCCTCCTTCCAGCGTAGCGAAAGCGTTGTTCGCCATGTTCTGGGCCTTGAAGGGCGCGACGTTCACGCCCTGCCGTCGCAGCCAGGCGCAAAGGGCTGTGGCGAGCCAGCTCTTGCCCGCGTTCGAAGAAGAGCCGAGAACCGAAAGCGTCCTCATCTCGGCCTCTCGTATCGGGCCCAGCCAGTGCCCTCGTGGCCGAATGAGCAGAGCTCAGGGTGCAGGATTTCGGCGAGAATCTCCAGGGAGTCTGCGACCCTTGGCCCCGGGCGGTTGAAGTACTGATTTCCGTCCGTGAGATAGAGCTCGCCGGACTTGACCGCGGTCAGGTTTGCCCAAGCTTCCGATCGCAGGGCTTCGGCGATCTCCTGCCGAGACTTTTCGATGTCCCAGCCGCAGGGCATTACTACGATCTTGTCGGGATCCGCGTCGACGAGCTCCTTGATTTCCAACCTGGGCGTATGCGCTTTGGGGATGCCGAGAAGATCGTTTCCGTTCGCCATCGCGACCAGTTCTGGCACCCAGTTTCCGGCAGCCATGAGCGGGTCGATCCACTCGACGCAGACGACACTTGGACGGTTAGCTGCCTTGGCCGCCGCGTCTTGGACAGCTTTCATCTTGCGGTTCATCTCGTCGACGAGTGTCTGGCCGGTTTCCGGGGCTCCTAAGGCATTCGCGATTTCGAGGAAGCCTTTCTGCAGGTCCGCTAGCGAGTTGGGCGCCAAGGAAACGATCTTGGGCCGCGAAGAGAGTATTTCGCAGGCGGCGTTCTCGACATCCTTGAGGCTGACCGCGCAGACCTCGCAATGGTCTTGGGTGACGATCACCGTAGGCTGGAGTTCCTCCAGCACGTCGGCGTGGACGTGATAGACGGAGAGAGCGTTTTCCAGGGTATTCAGCACCCGCTGGTCGATCTCTCGACTGTTTCCCTCGATATCGAACTTCGGCTCCGAACACTTCGGTAACTGTTTTACGGATACAGTATAGTCGCACTCGTGGGAACGGCCCACGAGCTGGTCTTGAAACCCCAGGGCGCAGATGGTTTCCGTGCTGCTGGCGATGAGAGAGACGATTCGATTTTCGGGCATGGCTTGTGGTTTCAGTACCTTACTTCTCAAAAACGATCATGTTTGAGAGGTCTTTGCAGGTATTCGTTTTCACGTCAAAGGGAGCTTTTTAGTCCGTAGCTTGAGAAACCTAAATGCCTACAGACTAAACGCCTATTGGCTCTGGCTCTGCCAGGTTAGGGATCTAGATGGGGAGAAGGTCGCAAAAGCCGAAGGTAAATCGATGGCCTGGATCGTCGAATTCCCTGAGAGTCGGCTTGCTGCGGCGAAACTCGATCGGCGCGGCAAACTCCGGACCGTCGTAGACGAAGGTGTGGAATTCTCCGTTCTCGCCGCAAGGATCGACGGTGTCGGGAAGATCCCGGATGAAGTCCTCGTCGTAATCGCGGCCCGCGAAGCCGAAATCCAGCCGCTTGGTGTCCACGCAAGTGATTACCGCCTTGCGGCCACTGGCGATGAAGTCTCGGGCGAACTCCGTCGTATCCATTTTCCAAATCGGGTAGAGGCATTCGAATCCGATGGCGGCGTGAAAGCGATCGCGCCAGATCTTGATATCCTCCAGGAAAAGGTCGCCGTAGCAAACCTTCGAAATTCCGTTTTTCCCCTGTCGCGTCAGGGTTTCCGACACCGCTTTTTCGTAGGGATTCTCGGGCGTCACGAGCACCTCTATCAAAGGCAGTCCGAGAGCCTCGGCCTGCGAGCGCAGCAACTCGCGCCTGACCGCGTGCACGCTTACTCTTTCGTCGTTGCGGACCACGGTGATGAGCGCCTCGATTTCGTGGCCGAGTTCACGCGCCTTGGCCAGAGCGACGGCGCTGTCCTTTCCGCTCGACCAGGAGTGCAGGATACGTTCGCCGCTTGTCTGCGTTTGTCTGCCCACCGCTAGCTTTTTCGGCGCTCTGGCCTAAACAGTCGCCAGCGGTCCTCGGTCAGTCCCTTGCGGTGAGTTTCCTGGCGAGCGAGCTTGAACATCAGATCAGACAGACGGTTTACGAACATCAGGATGCTGGGCTCTACGGGATCCGCTTTGTTGAGGGTCACGACCCGGCGCTCGGCGCGGCGGGCGACGGTTCTGACGATGTGGCACTGGGCGGAGATCGCGTTGCCGCCAGGCAGGAGAAAGTGCTCTGTCACGTCTTCCAAGCTCTCCTCTATGTCGCTCATCCACTGCTCCATCCACAGGGACGACTCGTCGGGTAGAGGGGCGGAAGGTTTTCGCTTAGCGGTGGACGGAGTCGCCACATGACCCATGAGATTCATCATTTCGGTCTGGATTCGTCGCAGCCCATCTTCCCAGTCGTGCTCGGGCGGCAGCGCGCTGCGCAGCACCCCGATGGCGCAATTGGTCTCGTCCAGATCGCCGAGCGCTTCGATGCGCGCATCGTCCTTGTCGACGCGACCGCCTCCGCCCACTCCTGTCGTTCCCTTGTCTCCAGATCGTGTTGATATCGTTCCTTTTGGCATAGTCTATCTTTCTAAATTATGAGGTTATTTTTTGGCCCACAGATGACACAGATCTGCACAGATGATAGTTAAAAGTATTCAATATAGGCTAAACGTTATCACCATTTTAATATTCGCTTGTTCCCCTTTTGGAGGGCAACGCTTCGTGGCAATGACGGAGCATTGCCCTCCTGATTTCAAATTTTAGATTTATGACGAAGGTTGCTATCCATCTCTAAAGAATCTGTGTTCATCTGTGCAATCTGTGGGCAAGAAACCACAAGTCTCAATCATCGAAGCGACCCTTCCACTTCATCGAATATCCGATAGCGAAACTTCTATGTACGAGCTCGAGAAGCGAGGACGACTCGAGCGTTGCCTCGTAGCCTTCTAAGCGCTTCTGCATCGCTTCCCGTCCTATCTCGCGGCCTCCTGCGGCCGATGCGAGCAAGGCGGCATGACCGATCATGATTTCATGGATACAGCCGATTGGAGAGACGCCCCAAACGAACTGGTCTCTCACATGGACGAGCGCTTGCACCGCAGCTACCGTAACGGGATCGTGATTCGCGGACAGGAAATTCGCTTTGAACAGCTCTCCCGCGTCGTCGACCAGTCGCTTCTTCACTGCCTCTGTGAACGACTCCTCCGTTTCTCCAAACCGCGCCAGCTGGGCCACGCTCGAGCGGCGCGAATCCGGCGTCAGTCCCGACTGTAGGTTCAATGCCTCGAAAAGCGCTTTTCGCACGGCCTTTCCGATCAGCTCTCCCAGTTTCGAGTGCTTGTTCGCATCCGTGTGCTGGATACGCGTGCCCATCAGGCAGGCGATGCCAATTTGGTCGGTTCCTGTGCCTGTGGCGATGCCCTGCGAATAGCGAGATGGCGCCATCAGCTCCTGCAGGACGCTCGACTTCGCCTCGGTCATCACGGTGCTTGCCGCGACCATCGCTCCCTTCGAGAGCTCCTCGTTTATGAAAAGCATCGTATTGATAGTACCCGCTCGCGGCGGAGCCCGATCTATGATCACGGTTCCTTGTTCGGACTGGTAGTACGAAGCTGGATCGCCGGCTCGCCCGCCGTTCCCTCCAACGCCCGCAGTGGTCACGGCGATCACTTCCAGGCTCTCGAAGCTCTCGCGAGCGATAGCGGAGTTGTTCATGTTCGCAGCGGTTCCGAGAGAGGCGCTCTTTGCTGGCGGGATGTTCGCTTTGCCGGCGATACGTTTCTGGTAGCGCTCCGGCTCCTTGACCGCCACTTGGCAAAGGTCGGTGCCGGTGTGCGCCCGCGGCTCGCAGGACTGGTGGTTGTACATGTATTCAAGATCCTCGCGCAGTCCGCCATTCAGGCGACATGTCGAGAGCACTCGATGTGGAGACAGGAAGCGGGCGTAGGCTATCTTCTCTTCTCGGTGGAAATCCACCGCGCCGTAAAATTGGGCTATCTTCATGTTTCGGAAGTCTCTGTCTGGTGATCCAAGCTCAGCAGGCTGCTCACGAGGTCCTGGATCGAAGCGAACTGTTTGCTATCCTGCGAGCCTTCGAGCTGCCAGGTTGTTCTACTGCCGTTTTCCTCGATGCGTATCCTTAAGTTCGATGCGCTGTCGCTCGCCACGACTTCGTAGCCAATGCGGCTCAACGCTCGCTTTGTCCAGACAGCGGCCGCTCCCGTTCCGTCGAGCACGACGGTCGCGCAAGCGTGGCGATGCATGCGAAATGCTCCTTGCTCGCTATCCCAATCGACCTGGTCGGAGGCGAAGGTGCTCGCTATCTCGCCTGCAAGGGCAAGTTCCTCCGGCATTCCGGTTTTCAACGCTCCTCCTTCGCTCAAGAGCCATAGCTTGTCGGCGCTCCGCAGGGCTAGATCCAGGTCGTGGGTGGAGAGCAGGATACTCAGTCCCTCCCGCCGCGCAAGATCGCGCAGGGTCTGCATCAGCTCCACGCGTCGCGGCAAGTCGAGAAAGGCGGTCGGCTCGTCGAGCAGAATCAATCCCGTCTCTTGGGCAAGGGCCCGAGCGATCATCACCTTTTGTCGTTCGCCGTCGCTCAGCTCCGAGATCTGACGCGAGGCAAGCGGTTCCGCGGCTACGGCTCGCAAGGCCCAGGAGATCCGGGCTCGATCCTTTTCGCCAAGGCTGCCTGTCCAGCCCGTGTGGGGATGCCGGCCGAGCGCTACGACCGAATACGCGTCGAACATCCCTGCGGGCAGACTGTCGGTCAGAACCACGCTGACCGCCCGGGCTTTCTCCTTGGGCGTCATGTCGTTCGTCGGTATATCCGAAATTCGGATACTGCCTGACAATGGCTTCTGCATGCCTGCGAGGGTGCGGATCAAAGTCGACTTGCCCACGCCGTTCGGGCCCAGAAGGCAGACGAACTCCCCCGGCTCCAAGTCCAGATCCAGATCCCTGGCCACATAGCGAGGCGGACTGCCTTTGACTTCGTAGCCGACGCTGAGGCTCTGAGCTGCCAGCGGAATGTCGACAGGTTTCTTGGGGAGCGCACGCGTCTCGCGTGCAGTCTTGGGCGTCTCGCCCGAGACATTTGCTCTCGAAGAAGATCGGGCGAGACGCCCGATCGAGCACGCGGGACGCGTGCGCTCCCCTTCTCTCTCCTCGCTCATCCGAAAGCCTTTCTGAGATTTCGCTGGCGTATGAGGGCGGCTATGATGACCGGAGCTCCTACCAGAGCGGTTACCGCGTTGAGCGGCAAGGCGCCGTCGAAGCCCGGTGCCTTGGCCACCAAGTCGGCTGCCAGCGCGATGCCAGCTCCAGACAAGAGAGATGCGGGAATCAGAATCCGATGCTGAGCCGTCTTGAAAAGATAGCGACAAAGGTGCGGGGCTGCGATTCCCAGAAAGCCGATCGGCCCGCAAAAGCCCGTCACCGTGCCGGCCATCAGCGAAGCCAGGCCGAGCGAAGCGATCCTTATTGCCTTCACCTTCGTTCCCAGCGACTCGGCAAACCGCTCTCCCATCAGCATAGCGTCGAGCGGCTTGCTCAGGAAGAGAGCCGCCCCTGCTCCCGTCGCAATACAGACCCCAAACACCCGCATGTGGCTCCAGGCGACGTTTCCAAAGGTCCCGTACGACCAAGAGAAGAAAGACTGTATCCGCTCCGCCATACTGTAGAACATCAGGATGCTCACGACCGCGCCCACCGCATAGCTCAGCATCAAGCCCAGAATCAGGAGCGACATGACATCCACTCGCTGGGCGAAGGCCAGCACCACGCCTAGCACGACTGCCGCCCCGCCTGTGGCCGCCAGCACGACCAGGAGGTGTCCGCTCAGCTCAAGCCCTTGCGTCAAGGTCACTCCGGCTGGAGCGAGGACCAGCAAGACGATCGCGACCCCCAGGCTTGCACCCGAGTTCACTCCCAACACGAAAGGATCCGCGAGTGGGTTTCTGAAGATCGTCTGCATCAGCAATCCGGATACAGCCAAAGCCGCTCCGGCAAGCAAAGCCGTGAAGGCCCGAGGCAAGCGAAAGTCCAGCACGATCTGCCGCGTCACCGCGGACTCGGAATCGCCGCCGGTCAGCGCCGCCCAAACCTCGCTGAAAGACAGGTTCGCCGAACCGAGGCAGACGTTGGCCAACAGCAAGCCAAACACGCCCGCTCCTAGGGCGAGAAAGATCCATCCAGTACGCGTACCTAACGAGGCTTTTAGCATTATCATCTCGGGGAGCGCACGCGTCTCGCGTGCAGTCTTGGGCGTCCCGCCCAAGACATCTGGCATTGAGAAGCGATCAGGCGAGACGCCCGATCAAGCACGCGAGACGCGTGCGCTCCCCGAAGTATGCCCTTACATTCCATCTGTGCGTATCTGTGTGATCTGTGGGCAAAAAAAGCCACGTCTATCTCAGCCGCTCGTAAAACACGAACTCGTGCTCGGGCACTAGCTCTGGATGGAAGATCTTGATGAAATCCGCGAGCACTTCGTCGGGTCGCGAGACGCCGCGCTCGTAGATATCGTTGCCTCCATGTTCGTTCACGCGTACGGTATTGTTGAATACGTTCTGCTCTCGCAGGGCTCGAAAGCCCACGAAGCGCTCGTCCGCGGCCAGAAGGGCGCGTATCGAAGCGTGATGGCTGGGGTTGATCCAGAAATCCGCGTCGTTCGCTCGTCTCAATATGATCTCCAGGTCAAGCGGCACAGTCCCTTGCGAATCCAGGTTTGCCCAAAGATAGTCGGCTCCCGCGTGCCGCAAGGCGGTCGCGATGTAGCTTTGTCCTCCTGGCACCCGCCAGATGCCCGAATAGGGAGCGCTGGCAAAAACGCTCGGGCGGTTTTCCACGTCCTCGGTCAATTGCGTGAGCGCCTCGTAGCGCCGGGCGGTTTCGTCGAAGATAGCTTCCGCTTCCGCCTCCTTGTCGTAGAACGCCGCGACGAACTTGATCCACTCCGTTCTCGCCAAGGGATGTTGCTCCATGTAGCTCGCGGTCACTACCACCGGCAAGCCGGCCCGCAGCATCTGCGGATGTATGTCGAAGCTGGGGTTCCCGGTCGTGCTAGTGAGAATCAGATCGGGCTGCAGCATGAGCATCGCCTCCACATCCATCGCCGTGCCGGATTGGATCTCCTTCGTTTGGCCATCGACGACCCGCTGGCGCGCTTGTGGGCTGTTTACGTAGTCGAGGTAGGCTATGCCGATCAGGGAGTCGTAGAGATCGAGGTCGTCGATGGGCCCCAGAAAAACGGTGGCCATGATCGCCAGACGCTGTACTGGAGTTCTCACTACGATCGCATCTTCCGGCAGCTCGGGAAGCTCCGCATCTCTTGGCACGAGGGCGTAGATCTGCTCGCGATCGCTCGCCCCCGCCCAGGTGTTGCGTACCGAGATCTCCTTGTGCGTCTCGAGCCGCTCGACGGAGAAGTTCCGCGCGTAGCGAAGCTCGGACGCAGGGGAGAGGGTGGCAAAGAGAAGGAAAACGGAAAAGACGGTTTTCATTGGATGTTTTTGGTAGGGACCGATCGCCGAGCGGTCCGCAACGACCAATCGTGCAACGCGGACCGCTCGGCGATCGGTCCCTACCTCGAATTAGAACTTCATGCGAACGCCTGCGTATCCAGATAGTCCAGGCGTTTGGTAGAGGAGGATCTCCTCGTAGTCTTCGTCGAGAAGGTTGTCTACTCGTATCCAGACGCTGTAGGTTTCGTCGATCAGATAGTTGGCGGCCAAGTCTACGACTGTGTATGAGGGCTGCTTTTCGGTGTCTCCGCGACGACTGAACTGGCTGCTCGTATGCTGAACTGTGGCGTTCAGATTCAGAGCGTTGGACAGGGCGCTCCAGTTTGCGGATACGCTTGCAGTGTGTCGCGGCACGCGTTCGGCTTCCACTCCGTCCTCGTATTCGGCTGACGCGTAGGTGTGGGCGAGCTTGAGTCGCAGCGCGTCGTTGGCCTGCCAGGCGATAGCCGTCTCCAGCCCTTCACTACGATAGCGTTCGCGGTTGGCGTAGGTTCCCCAAGGCCGAGTTGGGCTGGTGAGGGAGCTGTCCCAAACGATCTTGTCGTCGATGTCATAGCCGAAGTAGGTCACGCTGCCGTTTACCTTGCCCTCCGCGAAACTGCGTTCCACGCCGATGTCCCAACCTTCGCCGCTCTCGGCTCCGAGGGCTGGATTTCCGAATCCATTCGTCTCGGAAAGCTGGAAGAAGGTTGGCGCTTGAAAGGAGGTCCCGTAGGATCCACGAAGCCGAGTGGCGTCATCTGCGAAGCGGTAGCTGAAGGTGGTGCGGTATGTGGTCTCGCTACCGTAGTCCTCGTTGTCGTCGTAGCGTCCGCCGAGGGTCCAGTCGAGCGAATCGGAAAGAGCGAATACGTTTTCCAAGTATATGGATCCGTCGTCCCGGCTTAGATCCGCCGGACGGTCCTCTTCGGTTTCGTACTCCAGTCCCGCCACTAGGCTCCAGGTCTTGCTCGCTTGAACCGTGTTTTGCCAATCAAGCTGGTAGCGGCGACCGAGACTCAGGGATGGCGCTCCTGCGCTGAACTTGCTTTGGCTCTCCACTTCGCTGCGGGCCAAGTCGACTCGAGTTTCCCAGTATTCATTGATCGCGCTTTTGAAGCCGAGCTTGGCGAAAAGCTGATCGCCCTCCGTGTAGCTTCCGTCAAAGGGCGTGCCGAATACGAAGCTTGGGTCGCCGGGATCGAACTCCGAGTAGTTGTCGTTGTAATACGCTACGAAGTCCAGCTGGCTCGACTCGCCAAAATGGTAGGCGAGGCTGGCCGAGGCGGTCGTGTTTTCGTAGGCGTCGTCGTCTGCCCATGCGGCGCCGAAGGCTGGATCCTGCGTGGAGAAGCCGTCGCTCTCGAAATGGCTGAGATTGACCGAATAGCTGAACGATTCCGCGGAGCCTCGATAGTCTAGCGAACCCTGATAGGTGCCGAAGCTGCCGCCGCCCAGGTCGAGAGTCCCTCCGTCTGCGGCTCCCGGGTTATAGGTCTCTATGCTGATGACGCCTGCGATCGCGTCGGCCCCGTAGAGCGAGCTTTGGGCGCCTTTGAGGATCTCGACTCGAGATAGGTTCGAGGTGAAGAGGTTGCCGAAGTTGATAATGCTCCCGCTTGCCGGGTTGCTCACTTCGATGCCGTCGATCAGGACCGTCGGTCGGTTGCTGTTGAGCCCTCGCGTCGTGATGCCGAAAGCTCCTCCAGGTCCGCCGTTGTTGCGGAGATTGAAGCCGGGCACCGAGCGTACGGTATCCAGCAGGAAGGTCGATTTATCGGCCTGCAAATCGAAGGAATCGATGATTTCGACTGAACTGCCGACGCGGTCCAGGGGCAGTTCGAAACGGTTGGCGACGACCACGAAGGGATCGAGTTCATGCGTGTCGGAAACTGTAGATTCCTGTGAACGCGCAGGGGCAGCCAGACAAGCAAGGCAAAGTCCAACCGAGACAAGCTGGCGGCTGGACACTTTGAGTGTGTATTCGGATTTTGGTTTCATGTTTCGATGTGCGAAGCGCCGCCTGCAAGAAAGCGTCGCGCATCGAAACCGCGCAAAGCAGCAGTGCCCCGTTCCCGCGAAAAAAATGCGAGAATCGGCTGCGAGCGCTGCGCGCGACGAATGCGTTACCCTCCTTGTTCAAGCGACAAGTCTTGTTGCCTCCACGCGTGTGGCGTTTCGGCGGGTAGGATTCGCAGGCAGCGGTCGGACTCCAAGTTTGCATCTTCCGGTGGTGGCGGAAGAAACCTCACCCTGTCTCGCTTGCGCGGGACTCGAGACGTTACCAGGTTTCTCGAGCGGGCTTGTGACTTGTTACCGTAGCGCGACTGTCGCCGGTTCTAACGGCGTTTCCTGTCGGCGAATCGATTCAGTGTTGAAAAGAACGCGGCCTTTTCATCAGGCCTCCCGACCTCTAGGCAAGCCAAATCGGCGCTCTGGACGTAATGGGAGCAGAATGGGATAGAATGGTTTCTCTGGGATCGCGGGCGGCCCGCCCGCACCAATGCAGGATCAGTCCAACTGCGGGCGGGCCGCCCGCGATCCTAGAGAGAGGTGGTAGCCGAAGTCGAAAGACTTTGGCCCTCTGCATATCGTCCAAACTCTATCGAGTTCGGCTACTGGGATCTGCTTTGGAAAAAGCCTAGCCGCGCCACGCGGAGGCGATTCCCCAGGCGGCCGCTATCAGCAGGAGGCATTTCAGGTAGGCCGTTCCCATCACATGGGTTGCCCGGATTACGTCCTGGCGAGTCGGCTGGGGGGCTCCGGCATTCATTTCGTCCGTCTGTACGAGTTGGCCTTTTTCGTACATCCTTCCGCCGATGATCACGCCCAGGCGTCGGGCCATGGCTGCTTCTGGCCAACCTGCATTTGGGCTGGGATGCTTTTGGGCGTCGGGCTTCAGGCTCCTCCACTTGCCGATGAGATTCAGTGGCAGGATCAGCAGGCTGCACAGACGCGCTGGCGCGAAGTTCAGTCCGTCGTCGATCAGGGCCGACGCCTTTCCCAGCTTCTCGAACCGCTCGCTGCGGTGCCCGACCATCGCGTCCAAGGTATTCGCTATGCGAAAGCCAAGGGCTCCGAGCGGTCCCAGAAGCGCCATCCAAAAGAGGGGAGCGATGACCGCGTCGTTCAGATTCTCGGCCCCGCTTTCGATCGCTGCCCGACAGACATCGTCTTCTTCCATGCGGTCCGTATCGCGTCCTACGATCCAAGAGACCTGCTTCCGTCCCTCCTCGAGTCCGCTCTCGAGTCCGGTCTTTACCGCCGTCACGTGCCGCACCAGGTCTCGATAGGCGATGCATTGGAAGACGACGAGACCGTCGAACAGAAGCGCTGCCCAATGCCCGACCAACTCCAGTCCTGCGGAAATCCCCAGATAGGCACCAACGCAGATCGCCACGGTGACTGTCCAAAGAACCAATCCCGCTGCGACCGATCGCCCCAGCGCGGGAACGAGAAGTCGCTCTCCCTGCACCGCCAGGAATCCCACGAAGCGTACCAGGTGCGGCATGCGATGCGGATCGCCTAGAAGAAAATCGAGGGCGACGCCTATTCCAAGCGCGATGGCGTAGTCGATATACACGACGCAAGATCTGGCCAAGAGCTCGTCTCAAGTCGAGCATCAGGTGGAAGCGTGCAAGCGCACTCCCACCTTTTAGCTCTGACGGACGCGCTCCAGCGCGGCTTGGAAATCGGCGACGGGAGGGCAATGGAGCTGTATCGGCTTTTCGGTGAAGGGTTGGGTAAAGGAAAGGTCGGTCGCGGCGAGCATGAGGCGGCGGATCTCGCTGTGGCTTCGAGCCGCGATGTTCGCCTTGCTGTCGCCGTGGCGCGTGTCGCCGATGATCGGGTAGCGCAGATGGGCGAGGTGTCGCCGGATTTGGTGGCGCCTGCCGGTCTGGGGCTCGATTTCGAGCAGGGCATAGCGGGTGGTTGCGTAGCGATCGGTTGGATACGGGAGCTCGAAGGTTTCGAGGCGCTTGTAGAGAGTCAATGCTTCTTGGGTTTGCTCGCTTTTGATGCGCCCATCGGTGTCGCGGTACTTGGCGAGGGCGATGTCGATGCGGCCAGACTCGGGCGGGTGGCCACGCGTGAGGGCGAGGTAGGTCTTGGCGACTTGGCGTTCCTCGAAGAGCTTTTGCCCTGCTGCAAGGGCCTCTTCGTCCAGAGCGAAAAGCAGGATCCCGGATGTAGGGCGGTCGAGGCGGTGGAGGGGATAGACGCGTTGGCCGATCTGTTCGCGAAGGGTTTGGATGGCGAAGGTGGCCTCGCGACGCTCCATAGGACTGCGGTGTACGAGCATGCCCGCCGGCTTGTGAACGGCTATATAACGCTCATCGCGGTAGAGGATGGGTAGTGGATCGCTCATGCTCTTAGATTATCTAGTCAGGTAGGGCTCGATCGCCGAGCGAGCCGCGTTGGTTGTATCTTCTTGGATACTGCGGATCCCGCAGCCGGCGGGACGATCGGTCCCTACCTTTTCAACATAGAAATTTCGAATTGCGAGACAGTCCCTTAGAGCGTGTTGAATAATTGCGCTTTTCAGGCGTAGCCGCGTTCGTGAGAACGCGGAACACAGTCCGGCAAGCCCGCGTTCTTACGAACGCGGCTACAAAATCATGGCAGCCGACAGACTTCTTCAACACGCTCTTAATCCTGAGTGATGGGATTAAGAGGAAGAGGAGGAGGAGTATGAGCGGGCCGGAATCACAACTCTGGTTCCCCTCTCTTGATCCGGTCGCCTTCGATCTCGATCCAATGGTAGAGGCTGCCGTCCTTTTGCTTTTTGAGGGACTTCCAGAGGGCTTTGTCGTCCCGCTTCTGAAGCTCGAGTTCGCGCAGGCCGGCGGCATCGCAGCTTAGCAGTCGGGTGTAGCCTTTGAACTGGCGCGGGCGGCCGATTAGGCGAGAGGGCTTCTCCGGCAATGCGGCGGGCTTGGCTAGCCGCTTGTTGTTCAGAGCGAGAAAGCTGTAGGGGAGGCTGCGCAGATCGATTTCCATCATGGTGGCGAAGCGGCTCCAGTCTCCTTCGGTGAAGGCCTCGACGGGCGGCTTGCCGAAGAAGTGGCACCAGTGGCGGGCGTTGTCCTCGGAAAGCATTGGGCACTGCTGGCAGTGGACGCATGGGGCCACGATGTGGAAGTCGTTTCGCAAGGCTTCCCGCTGCTCGCCGAGCAAGCGGCTGCTGAGGTGGTTGCCTGGCTCGACGAAGAGCGCCTGGTCCGCTTGGCGGGCGAGTTCACTGAGGCTCTGGCGGGATTCAAGCGTGAGCTCGTTGAGCGCATGGCTGACCAGGATCGCGGTGTCGCGCAGGTCGGCGCTGCTTTGCGGCGCGGGGGAAATTTCGACTTCGACTTCCGGATGGGCCGCCTGGATGGTCTTCTGGGCGAAGCGACAGGCCACCAGCGAGTGGTCCCATAGCATGACCCGCTTCACCTTCGCGCTGCCGAAGAGGGCGAGGGTCCTGAGGGTGGCGATTCCACTGCCGCAGCCCCAGTCCAGGAGCTGGTTCGACTGGAGTTCGAATCCGGCTGCGGAGGCCTCGCGCAGAGCGTCGTCCCACTTCCAGCCGATCCGCGCGGCGAAGTAGGCATGGTAGTTCGCCAGCTCGTTCTCGTCCTGCCAGTAGGCTCCTGCTCCGGCTTCGCTCTGCAAGAAGCGGGAGCGGAGGCGCTCGAGGGCCGCCCAATCTGTGGTTACGTGGCTCATCTGCGGTCGAAAGCTGGGAACTGTGGAGGATAGCCCGGCCAAGTCGAGAATTCGCGCCCGCAAGGCTGAAGGGACTTGGACTGAAGGCTGAAGGTGAATTCAGCGGTCCCTCGGCCTTCAGCCCTCAGTCTATTTGGCTCTGGCTTTGCCAGATTAGGATTAGGAGGAAGAGGATGATTGAGGGGGATCGTCGGGATCGAGCTTGTCATGATTCGGGCGGCTGTCTCAATCGGCGGTCTCGATGAAGACCATCTGGAGAGTTTCCGGCTACCTGTTTCGCTACAAGATCATGTTCTGGGGCACGATCGCCCTGGCTATCGGCAGTACGTTTTCGTTCATCCTGGTGCCGCTGGTCACGCGTCACATCGTGGACGAGAAGCTTACGGCCGAAGGCGTTGCGAGCCTTTGGAGCGCGGTTGGCCTTCTTGTCCTGCTGTTCTTCCTGCGCGAGGCCCTGAATTCGTTGCGTATCCGACTGAACAATACGTTGGAGCAAAAGGTGCTGATCGACATCCGGCGCGACTTGCACGACAAGCTGCTGAAGCTCCCGGTGCGCTACTTCGACAACCGCAAGTCCGGCGATATCGCCTCTCGCGTGATCGAAGACGTGCAGGACGTGGAACGGGTCCTTCTCGACGGCACGGAGCAAGGCAGCACGGCGCTGCTCACCGTTGTCGGTATTTCGAGCCTGCTGTTCTACACCGAGCCGCGTCTCGCCACGCTCATGGTCCTGCCGATCCCCATCATGATCTTCATGAACCGCATGCACTTCAAGTACCAGAGCGGTAACTGGAAGAAAGTGCGCAAGGCGGCGGGCGAGCTGAACTCCCAGCTCATCGAGGATATCCAGGGAAATCGCCTGATAAACTCCTTCTCGCTTCAGGCGCAGGAGCGAACCCGTTTTCTCGCCAAGGCTCGCGAGCTGCGCGACCGCACGCTTCGTTCGATGTACCGCTGGTCCATCCAAGGCCCGGCTACGAGCTTCGTTGTGAGCATGGGCACCGTGGCGGTCATCGGCTACGGCGGTTATCTGACTGCGACCGAGCCCGACGACTTTTCCATCGGCGACCTCATCATGTTTTTCCAGTACTGCTTCATGCTGTACATGCCCCTGAGCCAGCTGAGCAATTTGAACAACCTCTTCGCCACCGGGAAGGCGTCGGGCGAGCGCGTTTTCGAAATGCTGGACTATCCAGTCGATATCGAAAATCCGGATACGCCAAAGCCTTTCCCGTCCTCGCCCTTGGAGGTCCGCTATGAGGCTGTGTCCTTCAGCTACACCGGTCGAGCCGAACTGCTGGAAGGCTTTTCGCTGGTCTTGCCGGCGGGCAAAGTGACGGCCTTGGTGGGCCACACCGGCGCAGGAAAGTCGACCGTGGCGAACCTGCTGCAGCGTTACTACGACGTGACGCAAGGGCGCGTGACCATCAACGGCATCGATGTGCGGGAGCTCACGCTCGAATCGCTGCGTTCCAATATCGGCGTCGTTTCTCAGGATCCCTTCCTCTTCGACGGATCGGTGCGGGACAACCTGTTGCTCGCCCGCGAAGGGGCGAGCGAGGAGGATCTGATCGCCGCCCTGGAAGGGGCTAGCGCTTGGGATTTCGTATCCAATCTTCCTGACAAGCTGGACACGAAGATCGGAGAGCGCGGGATTCGCCTGAGCATGGGCGAGAAGCAACGCCTGACGATCGCTAGAGTCATTCTGCGCAATCCCCCGTTGGTCATCCTCGACGAGGCGACGTCCAGCGTCGATACGCTGACCGAAGCCAAGATCCAGAGCGCGGTCGATACCTTGGTGAAGGAGCGTACGACTTTGGTCATCGCCCACCGCCTGTCCACGGTGAGAAGGGCGGATCAGATCGTGGTGCTTGGAAAGGGATGTATCGAGGAAATCGGTACGCACGACACCCTGCTCGCGGCAGGCGGACACTACGCTGACCTCTGGCGCGTACAAACGGATCTTATTCCCGAGAATGCCTGAGAATCCAGTAGCCGCGTTCGTGAGAACGCGGAAGAGATGGGCGCGAATCGCGTTCTCACGAACGCGGCTACAAGAAGTTTGAAGATCGAAAAATGTGGCGTTTCTGCATAGATACCGGCGGCACCTTCACCGATTGCATCGCGACGGATCCCGAGGGACGTATCCATCGAACGAAGACGCTCTCTTCGAGCGCTCTGCGCGGACATGTGGTCGAGGCGATCGACGGTCGGACTTTTCGCCTGGCTCGTTTTCCGACGATCGCTTCCGACTTCTACGCAGGCTATTCGTTTTGCCCGCTTGGCGACGATCGTGGAATCGCCTCGCGGGTGGAAGCTTGGGATAGCGAGCGAGGCGTTGTTCGGCTTGCCGACGAGATCTTCCAGATCGCCGCTGGGGCGTTGTGCGAGCTGCGGTCCCCCGAAGAGCCGCCGACCCTGGCGGCCCGCATCCTGACTGGCAAGCAGCTCGACGAGGACCTGCCGGAGCTCGAAATGAGGCTGGCCACCACCCGGGGCACGAATGCCTTGCTCGAACGCAAGGGAGCGAAAGTAGGCCTGCTCGTTACCGAGGGCTTTGGCGATCTGCTCTCCATCGGCAACCAGCAGCGGCCTGATCTCTTCGAACTTGGTATCCAAAAACCGGATCCAGTAAGCCAATCGGTCTTCGAAGTGGACGAGCGTTTGGATGCTGGTGGCTCAGTCGTTCGACCTCCCAACATCGAGGCGGTTCGGAGCTACGCGAAGCGAGCCTTGGCGGATGGGGTGGAGTCGTTCGCAGTGGCTTTGCTGCACAGCTATCTGAACTCGGAGCACGAGCATCAGGTTGCGGTGGTGTTACGTGAAGCGGGCGCCAGATTCGTTTCGGTTTCCTCGGCGCTGTCGCCGTTTGCCAAGATCCTGCCTCGGGCGGAAACCTCGGTGGTCGACGCCTACTTGGCTCCGATCATGGATGCGTATCTGGATGCTGTGGAGAAGTCGCTTGGCGGCGGTCGTTTGCGCGTCATGAACAGCGCGGGCGGTTTGGCGAGCCGCGATCGTTTCAGGCCGAAGGACAGTTTGCTGAGCGGTCCGGCGGGTGGCGTAGTTGGTGCCGCACGGGCAGGCAAGCAGGCGGGATTCGACCGGAGTATCGCCTTCGATATGGGCGGTACGAGCACGGATGTGTCGCGTTTCGATGGGAATTTCGACTATCGCTTCGAGCAAAGGATTGGTCCGGCTCGCGTGTTTGCTCCGTCTCTGCGAATCGAGACGGTGGCGGCAGGCGGCGGTTCGGTGTGCTGGTTCGACGGAGACGCTTTGCGGGTCGGTCCGCAGAGCGCCGGAGCGAATCCGGGCCCGGCTTGCTATGGAGCGGGTGGGCCGCTTTCGGTCACTGACGTGAATTTGCTGTTGGGACGCTTGGATGTATCCCAGTTTGGGATACCGGTATCGCCTGAAGCCGCTCGAACCAAGCTGGAGGAAATGCAGGCCGAGATAGGGAGCGCGACTGGAAAGCTTCCCGACGAGCAGGAGCTGCTTCAAGGGTTTCTGGATATCGCCAACGAGCGCATGGCGGAGGCGATTCGCAAGATCTCGGCGGGCGACGGCTTCGATCCGGCGGACTATTGTCTGGTAGCGTTTGGCGGAGCAGGCGGTCTGCATGCTTGCGCGGTGGCGAATATCCTAAAGATGGATACGATTCTCTTCCCGATGGATGCAGGACTGCTCAGCGCGGCTGGCTTGCAGGCGGCTCGATTAGAGCAGCTAGCGGAGCGGCAGGTGTTGCAGCGAGTCGAGGATTGTCAGGCGGATCTGAATGCCTGGATCGGGGAGCTCGAGAGGGAGGCTCGGACCCGCCTGCTTGGAGAGGGAGTGGCGGAGGATTTGATTGCGCCGAGCTCTACGCGATTCGAATTGCGCTATCTGGGTCAGGAGTCGGTTGTGACAATCGAGGATGAAGCTCCCGATCGGCTGACCGAAGCTTTCGAGAAAGCGTATCGCGATCAGTTCGGCTTCTCTCCCGAGGGTTTGGCGGTCGAGCTCGTATCGATTCGCGTTTTGGTTCGTAGTCGAGAGAAGGATACGGAGGAGGAGAGCTTTTCCTTTTCGGGCGAGGAACATGCTCCGAATTCCCGTCTGGCTCGCTCTGGATTGTCGGTTGGCGATCGAGTCTTGGGACCGGCGGTCGTGCAGGACGCGTTTTCCACCGTGTACCTGGATGATGGCTGGCAAGCCTTGGTTGGCTCGAGCGGCGCTTTGAGGTTGGAACGAAGGGAGCGTGTCGCGGAGGCGAGGAAAGTCGCGGCGGTGGCGGAATTGGAGCTTTTCACGAATCGCTACCTCTCCCTTGTCGAGGAGATGGGGGCCTTGCTGGAACGGCTGGCCTTTTCCACGAATGTGAAGGAGCGGCGGGACTTTTCCTGCGCTTTGCTGGACTGCGATGGCTATCTGGTAGCGAACGCCCCGCACATACCGGTCCACTTGGGCGCTCTTGGAGTTTGCTTGCGAAAGGCGCTTGAGCGACTCGAGTTGGGGCCGGGCGATGTGGTGGTGACGAATCATCCGGCTTTTGGCGGCTCGCATCTGCCGGACGTGACGATGCTCGCTCCCGTGTATTCGAAGAGCGGTGACGAACTGCTCGGCTATTTGGCGAACCGAGCCCACCATGCGGAGATCGGCGGTATCGCGCCCGGCTCGATGCCGCCAGCGGCTAGGAATCTTGAGGAAGAAGGGGTAGTCATCGCTCCGTTTAAGCTAGTCGAGGCAGGTCTGGCGAATTGGCAGCCGCTCGAGAAGCTGTTGCGAGAAAGCCGTTATCCCAGTCGGTCTCCAAATGAAAACCTGGCTGACCTGCGAGCCCAGCTGGCTTCGATCCGCAGGGGCGAGGAAGCTTTGCGCGACCTGGCTCTGCAGGAGGGCCCGGACCGAGTGAAGGGCTTCATGGCTGCGCTCAAGCGTCGTTCGGCCATGGCATTGCGTCGGGCTTTGGAAAAGCTCGATCTGGCAGTGGCGGAAGGCAGAGGCCACCTGGATGACGGGGCGGCGGTTTCGGTCTTGGCGAGAAGGATCTCCGACGAGCGTTGGCTCGTGGACTTTTCGGGTTCGGCTGCGGTTCGGCCCAACAACTACAACGCGACGCCTGCCATCGTGACGAGCGCGACGATCTACGCGTTGAGACTCTTGAGCGAGGTCGATATTCCTCTGAACGAAGGTTTCCTCGACGTGGTTGATATTCGGATACCGGAAGGCATGCTCAATCCGGATTTCTCGGAGGATGCGGTGGATTGCCCGGCTGTGGTGGCGGGCAATGTGGAGATCAGCCAGCTCGTGGTAACGGTTCTGCTCAGAGCGTTTGGCTTGGCGGCGGATAGTCAGACGACGATGAACAACCTCATCTTCGGGGCCGAACGCTTTGGCTACTACGAGACGATTGGCGGGGGCGAGGGCGCTACTCCTCAGCGTGACGGAGCTAGTGGCGCGCATACCCACATGACGAATACGGCGATGACGGATCCCGAGCTGATGGAACTGCGCTATCCTGTCGTGGTGGAGCGCCTGGCTTTGCGTCGAGCATCTGGTGGGGCTGGTCGCAATCGCGGTGGCGATGGAATTCTGAAGCGTATCCGATTTTTGGAGAAGGTGACGCTCTCGCTTCTAACCCAGCGCCGGGAGCAGGCTCCTCGGGGCATGGCAGGTGGCGGGTCTGGCAAGCCAGGCGAGCAGCGAATCTGTCGAGCGAACGGAAACGTAGAGCCTCTGCCAGGCAATGGCAGCTTCGAGATCGAACCCGGCGACATTCTGGAAATCGAGACGCCTGGCGGCGGAGGCTGGGGCGAGGCGTAGCTGTGTTCTGAGACCCGTAGCCGAAGTCGAGAGACTTTGGTTCCCGTCCCATCGGCTAGCGTCTGTCGACTTCGGCTACGAAAACCATGCTATCACGAACGTGACTACATCCTTTCGCGACGGGTCGAAGAAGAGAATTTTCAGTTAGTAACAGCGCGTATTCTTTCTTGCATCGAGTAGGAGCTAGGAGTTAAGGGTTCAGCGATGAATTTTTCCAAACTGTTTCATTCGAGAATCTTGATTGCTTTTTTTTCGGCGTGTTTCGCCTTGGCCTTTGGAGGCTGTGAGATCGTCCAGCAGAGCTATCGCACTCATCCCGAGTTCAGTGCTCGTCTGGGATCGCCTGAGGCCATTGTTGCGGCTCCTTCCGATATCGAGATTAGGCAGATTTCTACGGGTGGGGTGTCTGAGCAGATCGATGAATATTCGGAAGAAGCGAACCGTTTGGTGGCAATCAGCTTGAAGGGCTCCAATAGATCAGAGGAGCGTTTGTCGATTGAGACAAAGGCTGTGTCAGATGTGTTGCGTGAGGACTTTGCCGAGACTTCCGCATTGGCCAAAACGGTTATGAGGGACGTCTTGGTTTTTTCGTATCACGACATACTTAAAGGCTTTGAACATAAAAGGGAAGATTTTCGTTATTCTATTGGAGACGTATCAGCTATCTTGGATGAGATGGGCGGCGATCAGATGCTCTTCATTTATGGATACGATGCTTTTACTACTGCAGGTCGAAAGTTCGTGAATGGCATGTTGACGGTTTTGTCTGCGGCGGCCTCTGGCGGAAATACAGCTTATGTGGCGCAGGAAGGCATGGGCAGTGTCTATGCGATGCTCGTTGATCGCAATGGTGACGTGCTGTGGCTCACTCAGGTTTTCGACCCGACTTTGGACCTGAGAAAAGAGAAAGACATTGATCGCGTGGTGGTTCAAATCTTTGAGGATCTTGGCAAAGCGAAGGCTCAGTCAGTAGATGCGAAGTCCGAATGAAGGCGGTCGCGGCCATACTCATTCTAGTTTCTCTAATCTTGTCTGGTTGCCAGACGAGCACTGCTCCGAGGCAGGCGGGGGACTTTATGTTGGAGGCTGACGAAGCCCGAATCTGGGAGCGTGCCCGTGAGATCGTAGATTTATTTCATCGCTCGGGTCACGTGATAGCTGATCGTCAGCTCAAAGACTATTTGGAGTCTATTTGCCGTCGCCTTTATCCTGAGATTGATCGTCATCCCTCGGAATTTGAGGTTCTGGTACTTCGGGACCCGACAGTGAATGCGTTCGTGCTTCCGAACGGAGTGGTTTGCGTTAACAGCGGATTGCTGGCGGCGATGGAATCCGAAGCTCAGCTTGCGATGGTTTTGAGTCACGAGGCCGCACATTTCCACCTGCGGCATGCGGTTGACGGGTTTCGACATCTCAAGGCACAGGCTGCCTTTCACACCGTTTTTGGGGTAAGCACACTTGGTTATGGAAGCTTGATTTCCATGATTGGCTATCCGGCTGCGATTTCCGGGCATTCGAAAGAGGCTGAGCGTGAGGCAGATATGCTTGGTTGGCAGTGGTATATCAAGGCTGGCTACGCCAAGGAAGAAGCTCAACTCGCGTTCGAGCAGCTCAAACGCTACGCGGGGAAGAATCCGGAAAAAGAGCCCTCGTTTTTCGGCTCTCATCCGAGGTTGCAGGACCGAATAGAAGAAATGTCGCGATTGGCGGCGGATTCATCGGTATCTCAACCGAAAGGTGGTATTGTCGGCGTTGAGAACTTGGTGGAGCCTTTAAGGGGGTTGTGGATCGTTAATGCCCTTCTTGATATCAACCTAGGCAACTATGACCGGGTTCAGCTACTGATTGATCGTTATGGCGAACACCGGCTAAGTCGGAAGGACCCAGATTTTTATTACGCTAAGGCTGAGCTCAATCGTCGGCGTGGAGAGGACGGCGCTGCGGCGGTTGTCGTGAAGATATGCGAGGAAGGCCTGACGCTAGACCCGCATCACCCAGGTCTGCTGCGCTCGATTGGTCAAGCTTATTATCAGCTTGGCGAGTGGTCTCTAGCCCGTGAGAGACTAGTGTCAGCGGTGACCTTAGATCCAGAATATTCCAAGAACCCTTTTCTCTATAAATACATCGAAAAATGCGAAGAAGAACTAAACTCTCTATAGTTGCTTCAGGTTTGCTGGCCGCCTTTTTTCTGAGCGGTTGTGTAACGACTTGGACTTATCCATCTGGACCAGTTGTCGCTGGTAATAAAGCGTATTCAATCAGCTTCCCCGCTGGATGGACCTATATGCCTTTGCCTGGCGGAGATACGCTGATGGCGACCTATGATGGTCCTAATCTACAAGTTATCCGTGTCATTTGTTATGATCTGAGAGAGGAAATGCCTTATTCCAAGAACAAGCTAGCCTCAGATCTTTCCAGCGAAGATTTGGCGGACGCTATCTTTCAAGAGATTTTCAAGGAACCTGGAGTTAATGGGCCGGTTTTGGAGATGGCTGGCCCTGGCTCCTTGGATGGAGTTGGAGGAGCGCAGGTTGTGTATTCGTATACGAACGATGAAGGACTTCGTTATCGTGGTAACGCGATTGCGGCAATCTATAGCAAACATCTTTATGTTGTACTATTTGCAGCACCTGTTCGCCACTACTACGAGCTCTATGATGACGTGATCGATCGTTCGGTAGAATCGTTTCGTTTTACGAAGAAATAGTGAGGAAAGTTGTTTCCCTCACTTTCGTTGTAGGTTCCCTCAATCGTGAGTTTAGACTAAGTCGAAGAGCAGTACTTCGCTTTTCTCTGCTGCTTTGATAGCGATATGATTGTCGTCCTGGATCGCGACGGCGTCTCCTGATTGGAGTGCCTGGCCGTCTACCTCGATTTCGCCTTTGGCGATGTGCAGCCAGACTTTGCGGTCGGCGGATAGGGAGTGGCTGATGGTGTCTCCGGCATTTAGATGGGCGAGCCAGAGGTCGGCGTCTTGGTGAATGGCGATCGAGTCGTCGCGGCCGGTCTTGCTGGCGACGAGATGAAGCTGGCCGTTTGTTCGGTCGTTGAGCGACTTCTCTTCGTAGCGTGGCGCGGTTCCTTTGGCGTCCGGCTGTATCCAGATTTGCAGGAAGTGGACGGGCTCGTCTGGAGAGGGATTGAATTCGCTGTGCCGTACTCCGGTGCCGGCGGACATGTATTGAACTTCGCCGGGTCGGATGATGCGTCCGTTGCCCATCGAGTCCTTGTGCTCGAGCTGGCCGCTGAGGACGTAGGTTATGATCTCCATGTCCCTATGGGGGTGGGTTCCGAAGCCTTTTTCCGGAGCCACTCGATCGTCGTTGATGACGCGCAGGCTGCCGAAGCCCATCCACTCGGGATCGTAGTATTCGGCGAAGCTGAAGGTGTGGCGGCTATTCAGCCAGCCGTGATCGGCATGGCCGCGTTCGTTTGCTTTGCGTATCGTTTTCATGGCGGCGATTTTCCCAGTTTTTCCGAATTTTGGGAAAGACTAAGATTCTTGCCTGAGCATAACCTGTGGTTATACTCCGACTTTCATGGAATTGCGTCATCTTCGCTACTTCGTCGAAGCGGCTCTCGAGGAAAACGTTTCGAAAGCCGCTTTGAAACTGCATGTCTCGCAGCCCGCTTTGAGCCGACAGATCCGGGATTTGGAGGACGAACTGGGTTTCGATCTTTTCTCGCGGGGAGCAAAGTCGCTTGCTCTGACCGATGCGGGGCGAACTTTTCTCGACGAGGCCAGCGCGGTGCTGGAGCGTCTTGAGACTGGAATTTCTCGGGCCCGCGCGGCTTCTCGGGGCGAGCTGGGCGTATTGGAAATCGGATACGCTCCATCGCTCACCATTCGCATGCTTCCATCGCTCTTGAAGGCGTTTCAGAAGCTGAGACCGAACTGTCGCGTCAAGCTGCGGGATTGGACCACGGAGGAAATGCTGGCTGGCCTGCGATCCGCCGAGCTGCATTTGGCCATTCTGGCGAAGCCGCGGCGCGCTGCCTTGCGCGGACTGGGCTTTCACGCGATGGCTCGAGATCCGGTGCGTTTGGCGGTTTCGCCGACCCACGAGTTGGCTGGCCGCAAGAGAGTGGCGGTCGAGGATCTTGTGGACGTTCCTCTCGTCGGCTATGCTCGAAACGAGTATCCGGAATACCACGACATGGTGGAAAAGGCTTTCGCTTCGTTGAAAAGCAGGCCGAGAATCGTTGAAGAGCATGACAGCGTTACGAGCTTGGTAGCCTCGATTGAAGCGGAGGTCAGCGTTGCTCTGGTGACCGACTCGATGGGCTGCATGGCGGGGCCTCGACTCGTGTTGCTGCCCTTGCGGCCGGAGCCGTCTCCGCTCGAGATTGGGATCGCGTGGCAGGAGGGTTCGCTGAGCCCGAGCGCGACTGATTTTCTGGAACTGGCGAGACGGAGTGCGGATTGAAGGTGAGGTAGGGCCCGCTCGGCGTGCGGGCCGCTTTGCAGGATCCATTCTCCACGGCCCGCTCGGCGATCGGGCCCTACCTCGGGCACTGGTCTTCATACCTATGTGCTTGCCGTAGGGGCCGTTTCCTGGAATCCCTTTTCGGGTTAATTATGGAACGAGCGAACCTGGCTATAGGGCTTCTCAATATCGGGACTGCAGTTCTTGTCATTGGTCTTTCGATACCGCTGGTCAAGGGATGGGTTAGGATGAATGCCTGGTATGGATTCAAGGTTTCCAAGGCCTACGAGTCCGAGGAGATGTGGCGTCGAGTGAACCGCGTCGGCGGTAGGGTTTTGATCTGGTACTCGCTTCCTCTTGTGGCGCTGGGGATGGGTTGCCTCTTTCTGCCGAAGCTGGATACGGATGTCGCGTTAGCCTTGGCCTTGGCGCCGCTGGTCTACCTAGTCGCCGTGATCCATGCGTCGATTTCGACGCTGAAGCTTTAGAGAATCCCTCATGGATCCGAGGGGATCGGCTGCGCTTTTTCTCGGTCGAGGTACTTGCGTTTGGCTAGGCGCCAGGCGACGACGAAGAAGGCAGTAAGGGGGATTGCTAGGATCATGCCGAGGAGGCCGTCGAGGGCGGTGCCCCAGAAGAAGATGGCGACGATGATGACCATGGGGTGTAGGCCGGTCGTCTTGCCCATGATGCGTGGGGTGAGCAGGTAGCCTTCGATCATCTGAACGGCGAAGAAGACGCCGAGCGAGAAGAGGAGGAGATTCAGTCCGCCGCCGTCCTTCTGGAAGTAGGCGAGGGGGAGAACGATTCCGAGGCCGATGATGCTGCCGAGGTAGGGGATGATGTTTAGCAGTCCGATGCCGATGCCGAGGATGATGGCGAAGTTCAGACCGATCACGGCGAAACCGGTAGCGAGGAGGATTCCCATAATGACGGCGATGACAATCTGTCCTCGAAAGAAGGATACGACGCTGCCGATGAATTCGTTGATGAGGAAGATGACGTCCTCGCGCCAGTCGGCCCGGATGAAGGAGAGCTGTTCCTTGAGGTCGCGGACAAGGCTACGGCGGCTTTCGAGCATGAAGAAGAGGTAGACGGGTATGATGGCGAGCCCTGTGCCGATGGCTAGGGAGCGGGAGACGAAGGCGCCGATGGTGGCAAGGGCGGGCTCGGACTTCTGGAGAAGTCCTGTCAGGCTGCTTGTGATGGCTTCCTGGATACGAGTAAGGTTCTCATGCCCTATCCTGTTGGTGAGAAATTCGACGACTTTCGGATACTGTTCGGCGACGGTTTCCCTCAGTTTTGCGATGAAGTCGGGCAGGTACTCTATAAAGAGCACGGTTTGGTCCACGATCTTCGGTACCAGTACGAGCATAGCTGCGAGCATGGCGAGAGCAACGAGGGCATAGAGGGTGATGATCGACCAAGTGCGACTGAAGCGGGCTCGTCGTTGGAGCATGACGACGAAGGGTCTGAAGATCAAGGCCAGCACGCCGGCTACGGCCAGGGGCCAAAGCACGTCTGAGAAGGTTGCCACGAAGTCCCGCAGCAGGACGAAGACTCCCATGAGGAAGAAGGCGATAACGGTGATGCTGACAAGAGCGGCGGCGACGCCGATCAGCCTCCATTGGTTTTGAGTGAGACGGCGAGGCGGGGATTCGTCGGGCATGGTTGTTGAGGATCGAAGAATTGAGACAAGTGGCAATGCGAAATCCAATGGCAGTCATGCTGCTGAGCGATCGCAGGTGACCACGACCTTCCGCCCTTTCATTCTCGGCTTGTTAGTGTATTTCGCTTTTCTCTCGCGAGAAAAATGGGCACGGGTTTATGCGAGACTGCTTTTCGGTCAATTAGGAGGGCAGCGTTACTTTCCTAATCGACCGATCTGTGGCTGTATAAGCGAGCTGAAGCTTTGCCGTTTGGGTCGATCTTTCCCTTAGATTGGGGACGAAGTGCTCGACCTGCTCGCCTATCTTCGGTCCAGTGGAGTCAGAGATGAATGCTTGTTTTGCTGGAGATCGGATCGCGGCTTCAATCCTTTTTGGAGCCCTTGCTTTGACATCGCTTTGCGGGGAAGAGATGGAGACCTTCGAGCTGGCTCCGCTGGTGGCGCTCGGGACGCATTCCGTTGGTCCGGCTCAAGCTCTGTCGAAGGACTTGGGAGCGGGCTTCGACTACGAGGCTATCGAGAGCTCTGGGGCTCTGGGGCTTGGCGAGCTGTTCGGTAGAACGCCTGGGGTGCACGTGGATCTGAACACGAGGAGCGGCTCGGTCGGCTCCCTCTACCTGCGTGGTGGCGATCCGAACTTCACGGTGGTCACGCTAAATGGGGTCAAGCTGAACGATCCGACAAATACGCGGGGCGGCTCTTTCGATCTTTCGGCTATCGATCCTCTGTTGCTTCGACAGGCTGCAATCGTGAATGGAGCTCAGTCGGCCATCCATGGGTCGGAGGCGATCAGCGGAACCGTGCAGCTTGCCAGCTATGCGCCGGGTATTCCAGAGGGCGGATCGGCCTTTTGGGAGACGGGAACCGAGGGCCTGCTGCGGGGCGGGGTCTACCTAAATGCTCGTCAAGACTTCGCGGAAACGTATGCCTCTGCCAACTACGTGGATGGCGGCAACGCGATCGAAGGGGGCTCTTTCGAAGGCAGGCGGGCGGGGCTCGGCACCCATCTCGATCTAGCGAAGGCGGGTCGACTGCACGTTTTCGCCATCGGCTTCGAGAGCGAGCAAAGTGGCTTTCCTGACGACAGTGGAGGCCCTCGGTATGCGGTTATTCGAGACACGGATTTTCGGGAAAGCGAGGCAGTTGTATTGGGCGCGAACTACAGATCGCAGGCTGGCGAATCGGTTCGCTTTGCGGTTGATGCGTCGATCTACGATCGCAGCGAGTCGTTGAATTCCCCTGGCGTTGCTCCGGGCGCTCGCGACCCTTTCGGAATCCCGTCCTCCGCTTCGACTGACGATCTGAAACGGTATCAGTTCAGCGCTTACAGCGAGTTCTCCTTTGATAAGGGCAGCAGCTTGGTTCTGGGCTGGAGTGGCGAGGACGAGCAGAGCGAGGGCGTCAGCGAGATCGAGTTTTTCGGCATGGCGCTGCCTGGCAGCTATGCCTTGGATCGCTCGACGAGCAGCGTGTTTGGCGAAGGGGTGATGGCTATCGGCGAGCGGCTTGCGCTCCAGCTCGGGGCGCGCCGCGACGATGTGTCCGGATTGGATGCGGAGACGACCCTGCTCGGCGGCGCTCGCCTCGAGTTTCCCGAGCTGAACTCCGCTTTGAATTTGCGTTTTGGTCAGGGTTTCAAGAAGCCAAGCGTGTACGCGCTGAGAAACCCGATCGTCGGCAACCCGGATCTTCGACCGGAGACAAGTGACAGTATCGATCTTGCGTGGACTACGAAACTGTTGGATGGTCGAGGAGAGTTGGACGTATCCGTTTTCCAATACGAGTTCGAGGATTTGGTGGACTTCGATCCGGGGCCTCCGCCGCGGCTGATCAATCGCTCGCAAGTGAAGACGGAAGGTGGGGAACTGGCTTTTCGCTACGCGGTGGGGGAGTCCGCGAGTTTTAGCTCTTATCTAGCCTATGCCGATACGCGAGATCGATCGACGGGGGCTCGACTGTTGAGTCGTCCGGCGTTCCGTGGCGGGGCCTTTGTGGTCGGCTCTCTGGGTTCGGGTGTAACTGCGATGGTGGATGTCTTCTACGTGGGAGACCGTCAAGCATCCTCGGTCGCCACGGGCGAAATGACTCTAGGCGGCTACGCGAGACTGGATTTGCGAATCCGCTGGGCTTATTCGGAAAATGGCGAGGTCGTGCTGTCTCTGGACAATGTATTGGATCGAGAATACGAGGAGTCAGTTGGCTTCCTGGCGCCCGGCGCCGGCGTTAGGCTGGGGCTGAGGCAGCGATTTTAGAGAGCGTCCAAACGATAGGTCTCGATGTAGCCGCGTTCGAAAGAAATGACGATAAAGACTCCAACTGCTTCTGAAAAAGATAGGATACGTCAGATTCATCTCGAGGCGTTTGAAGACATCGAAAATCAAATGGTCGCAAACCTCGCAAGCGAACTGCTAGATACGATTTCCAATCCAGAAACCTTACACCTTGTAGCGGAAATAGATGCTGTTTTGGTTGGGCATGTGGTGTTCAGCCCGGCGCGATCAAGAGTGGGCGGAAGTTTCGTTGGATATATATTGGCTCCTCTTGCGGTTTCGCCTGAAGAACAGGGGAAGGGGATTGGGTCGGCGCTCGTTAATCAGGGGCTACAGCATATGCTCGCTCAGAACGTTGATATCGTTTTCGTTTATGGTGATCCGAAGTATTACGCTCGATTTGGGTTCACAGCCGATCTTGCTGAAAAGTATGTTCCTCCGTTCACGCTTAAATATCCATCCGGGTGGCAAGCTCTTGATCTCAGCGAGAAGAATGCTGTCGGGGGTTCTGTTGAACTCGAATGTGTCAGTCCCTTGAGCAAACCTGAGCTATGGTGAAGTCGAGGAGTCTCGCATGGCGAGCACGTTCCCACCTTGGGATATTTGGTGCCTTGCGATATATTGGACAGCTAGCTAAATAGCTTTTTGAGGCTTTGGAGATCGGCTTGGGTGGGGGCGTCGGGAGGGGTGGAATGGTGAGTAGTGAGTGGTGAAGGGTGAATTGAGGAGTTTGGGGAAGGTTTTTTGGCGTTGGCGGCGGCGAAGGCTTCATCGAGCTTCTTAGCCGAGATGGGGTAGGCGGTGCCTAGCTCCTGGGCGAAGAGGGATATAGCGAATTCTTCGATCTGGAATCGAAGTTGGGTGATTGGGTTCTGGGCGCTTGGTTCTGAGTTCTGAGTTTGGAGTTGGGCTAGGCGGTTTCGGTAGGTGGCGAGTTGCTTGGCTCGCTGGGCGTCGCGGGCGGGGTTTTGGGCCTGTTTGGCGGCTCGTTTTTCGATGGCGGCTAGGTAGACGGGCAGGCGGGTGAGGATGTGGTGGGGCGTGTGGCGCAGGAAGTCGGGCGGGACAATGCGGTCTATGTCGGCGCGATAGGTTTTGGCGATTTTGGGTTGCACGATGAGGGCCTGGCGCTTCTCGAGGATTGCCTTGCAGTGGTCGAGAGTCTTGTAGAGCAGCGTTTTCGAGACGGTGCGGGCCTGTTCGACGGTTTCGGAAATGGCGTCTGGGTCGAGCGTATCCAGATCGTGGGTTCGGAGTGTTTGGCGAATGTGCTCGTAGACATCGTCCTCGAGTTTGTCGAGGGGACTGAAGGCGATGGCGACGGGGCCTAGCTTGGCGACTTCCTTCAGGTCGGATTGGATCCAGGCGAGCTCGCGTCGCAATTCGTGTTCGATAAGAGTTGCGATGCCATTCGCCGAGGACGCGCCAGCGTCTTCGGGGGAGGGGAAGAGATGGAGCGAGAGGGATGAAGATGAGGATGAAGAAGGAGAAGAAGATGTGGCGACCCGTGCTTCGTTCGAAGCTCGAAGGGCGGGGTAGGCGTTTAGTGGGAGGCCGTGGTGGTGGCCGATTTGGATGGGCTTGGACGCGTTTGGAGGGAGGTCGGCAATGGATTCGATGGGACGCTCGTGTTTCTCGCGAGCTCGTTGCCACAGGGTTGCGGTAGCGGCTTCGGTGGGTTGGCTGAGCTTCTGCTGCCTCTCTTCGAGTTGGAGGTGGATGGATTCGAGATCGCGGCCTTGGGCGAGGGTGTTTCCTTTTTGGTCTACGACTTCCACTCGGGCCTTAAGATGAGTGGGAATGGCGGCAGAGTCCCAATCGCTTGCGTAGGTTTCTAGCGAATACGTCTTCGCGAGGTGCTCGGCCAGGGATTCGGGGAGAGTTTTGCCTCTAGGTTTCAGCTCCTTTGCGATGGTCTTGGCGGTTTTGGCGAGAGGGACGAGGCGCTGGCGGAGGGGCTTGGGTAGGGCTTTGAGCAGGGCATGGACCTTGGCTTCGAGATGGCCAGGCACGAGCCAGTCGAGCATCGCTGGCTGTAGGTCTTTCGCTTTGCCGTAGGGGAGCTTGAGAGTGACGCCGTCGTGTTCGCTGGTCGGGTCGTACCGGTACTCGAGGGGCAAGGCGGAGTTTTTCAGTTCGACGGTTTCGGGGAAGAGGGAGAGCTCGATGGGGGCGTCATCGGATGCGGTGAGGTTTAGCTCCTGCATGTGAAGATTTGATCCTGCAGTGCGGTCCGCCGGGCCGTCGGACCCTACCTTGAGCAGTTTGTTTAGGTCGTGGATGGAGGAGACGTTTTCGAGACGCTTTTGATAGAAGCTGAAGGCGGCTTCCTCGACGCCCATCCAGTGGGCGACGCTGGCGACCGTCTGGGCGTTTTGAATACGGCGCATGAGGCGACGATTGGGCTCTAGGAACGTCCAGTTGACTGGGGCTTCGTAATCTTCGTTCAAGAGGGCTTCGCGGATGAAGATCTCGGTGGCCTTAGTGGGATCTACTTTGGCGTAGCTGACCTGCTTGTTTTGAATCTCCAGCCCGTGGATACGGAGACTCTCACGCGTGAGAACGCGTCCTGCAGCAGGATCGAATATGGGATCGCCGTAGGATCGAGTGAGGATGTGCTGCCCCATTTGCGCAAGCCAGGTGGGGTCGATGGCGGCGACGTTGCGGGCGTAGAGCCTGCTGGTTTCGACGACTTCGCCGGCCATGATCCATTGGGGGCCTTTGGCCTTTAGTTTAGATTTCGGACCTCGGGCTTCGGATTTCGGATTTTTCTTCTCTTGGCGAATGAAGAGGGCGGAGCCTGGGAAGACAAGGGGCTTTCGATTTGCGGGGAATCGGTAGAGGTTGGTCTGCTCGACGCGTCCCGCGTTGGAGAGCAGGCCGCTGAGGAGACTTTGATGGATGGCTTGGTAGCGCCCTTCGGGCGATTGCGGATTGGGGGATCTTACCCGTGCTTCGTCCCGCTGAGCGGGACTACGCAGGGCTCGTTTGAGTTGCTCGTGGATATCGCGCCACTCGCGCATGCGGGCGTAGCTGAGGAAGTGACTTTTGCAGAACTTGCGCAGGCGGCTTTGGGGGAGGCGTTCGAGATCTTCGTGCAACTGCTCCCAGATGTTTAGCAGGGCGAGGAAGTCGGACTTTGGGTGGTTGAATTGGGCGTGGGCCTGGCGGGCGGCAGCCTCCTTTTCGAGGGGACGTTCGCGGGGGTCCTGTATCGAGATCGCGGATGCGATGACCAGGACCTCTTGGGTGACGCCTTGGCGCTGGGCTTCGAGCAACATGCGGCCGACGGTGGGATCGACGGGGAGTTTGGAGAGCTGGCGGCCTGTTTTCGTCAGGATATTTGGTTGGGTTCTAGGTGCTGGGTTCTGGGTGCTTGCCGGGGGAGGTGAAGTAGAAGAAGATGAAGATGAGGATTGTTTGGGGGGCGGTTCTTCGTTCTTCGTTTTTAATTCTTCGTTTCCCTCAAGGGCGCCGAGTTCTTTGAGAAGGGCGTAGCCGGCGGAGATCGCCGTGGGGGTGGGTGGATCTATGAATGGAAATGTGGATACGTCGCCGAGTTTGGAGGCGATCATACGGAGAATGACGTCGGCGAGGTTGGCTCGTTGTATTTCGGGGACGGAATGGACGGTTCGGGACTCGAAGTCCTTTTCCGAATACAAGCGAATGCAGACTCCATTTGCCACGCGACCGCAGCGGCCTTTTCGCTGGTTGGCGGAGGATTGGGAGATCTTGACGATGGGCAGGCGCTTGGCTCGGCTTCGTGGGTTGTAGCGGGAGATGCGGGCCAGGCCGGTGTCGATGACGAAGCGGATGCCGGGGATGGTGAGGGAAGTCTCGGCGATGTTGGTGGCGAGAATGAGTTTGCGCTTGGGACTGGGCTGGAAGATGCGTTGCTGGTCGGCGGTGGACAGGCGTCCAAAACAGGGGACGATCGCCATGCGGTGGCCGAAGCGTCCTTTGAGGAGGTCCATGGCTTCGCGGATGTCCTTCTCGGTGGGGAGAAAGGCGAGGATATCTCCGGAGCCGAGTTCGTCTTGTATCCGCTGGGTGGATTCGGCGATGCCTTCATGGTAGGTGAACTCTCCTGACTCTTCGAGCAGCTCGTCGAGGGGAGCGTGGATGACCTCGACGGGGTAGACGCGGCCGGAGACCTCGACTATGGGAGCTCCATCGAAGGCTTGGGAGAACTTCTCGGTGTCGATGGTGGCGGAAGTGATGATGATCTTCAGGTCTGGCCTGCGGGAGCGGAGCTGGTTGAGGTGGCCGAGTAGGAAGTCGATGTTGAGGGAGCGCTCGTGGGCTTCGTCGATGATGATGGCGTCGTATTCGCGGAGGAGGGGATCGCCTTGAACTTCGGAGAGCAGCATGCCGTCGGTCATGAACTTGACGCGGGTGCGCTTGCCGGTCTGGTCGTTGAAACGGATCTTGGCTCCGACTTCGGCGCCGAAGTCGACTTTCAGTTCCTCTGCTACGCGTTTGGCGACGGAGAGGGCGGCGACGCGGCGGGGCTGGGTGCAGGCGATGCGTCGTTTGGCGCCGAGGCCGGCGGCGAGGCACATCTTGGGTATCTGGGTGGTCTTGCCGGAGCCGGTTTCGCCTGAGAGGACGATGGTCTGGTGTGTTTGTATCGCGGATACGATCTCGTCCTTGCGCTGCGAGATGGGCAGCTCGGGTGGGAAGCGAATGGTGAATGGTGAAGAGTGAATGGCGAAGCGGGAGAGATGGGAGCGCTGGGGCGGCTATTCTGCTGCGGGCTGCTCGGTGAGCTCGGTAAATCGAGAGCGAAACGTCGCGCTCTTAGTTTACGGTAATCTGGAAGGGTGGAGTGTCGAAGTCGGCGTCGGTGGGGAGGGCGGGGGAGCTCCAGATTCGGGCTGCGGATGGGTCGAGTATGAATGACTTGGCTGGGGAACTGTCTGCTTCGCTTGGCGTGAGCAAGGCGACGCGGTTGCGGTTTTGCTCTGTGGTGAAAAAGCGGTTAGCGGCGCGTTTGATGGCTGCTGTGGCGATGGGGTTTTGGGGTGGGAGGGTTATGAGGAGACGGGCGGGAAGGTTGCGACTGTCGGCGAGGGTGAGAATTCTCTGAGCTTCGAGAAGCTCGGCTTGGTCTTGGATTGTGATAAAGAGAGTCCGAGGCTGACTGATGCAGTCCGTGATTTCGATTGGCTCGCCATCGAGAGTAGCGAGCATTTGCGCTCCTGCCGATGCGGTCAGGAGGAGGGGGAGAATGGTGAATAGCGAATAGCGAATGGTGAAGCTTGGTAGAGGGGTGGTGTGGAGCTTTTGGGTGGTTAGCTTTTGTATTCGAAACCTCGTGACGCTAGTTTTTCGCGTAGGGCGGTTTCGTCGATCTGGTTGGCTTGGATGGTGGCCGTATTGGCCTGGCGGTCGACGTTGCGCACGTTTTGGACGAATGGCAGGTCGGATAGAGCCTCGCGGACGGATTGTTCGCAGTGGCTGCAGCTCATGCCCGCGATATGGAGGGTGAGTTGGGTTTTGGGTTCTGGGTTTTGGGTACTGGGTTTTGGGATGAAGCGGCTTTGCAAGTGGGGCCAGAGGATGAGGGCGAGCAGGGTGGCTCCGCCGAGGTGCTTCCAGAGGGGCAAGTCCATGATGTGATGCATGGCTTGGCTGCGGATGGATGCGTCTCCGAACAGGAGTTGATAGATTCCGGCTGCGATCCAGGTGGCCACGATTACTCCTGCCACGTAGATTACAGTAGTCCTGCCGCCGAGAATCTTCCGCATGGCAGTAATGGTGGCGATGTTTGTGGCCGGGCCGGCAATGAGCAGGACGATGGCGGCGCTTACTGGAAGGCCGCTTTGGATGAGGGCGAGAGCGAGGGGGATCGATCCCGTGGAACAGATATAGAACGGAATGGAAATCGCGGTGGCGAGCAGGATGGCCCCGGGTACGCCTCCAGGAATGTTAGTCAGGAGGTTGTCGGGAGCGAGGGCGCTGATGAGACCTGCTATGAGGAAGCCAATGATAAGCGAACCGGAGAGATCGCCTGGCATGGTGATGAAGCCGTAGCGAAAGGAGGCGCGCCAGGTGGGAGTTTGGGTTTGGGGGTTCTGGGTTTTGGGTTCTGGGGATCGGGGGGTGGGTGTTCGGTCGAGGGTTTCGACGGTTAGACCGACTAGGATACCGGAGATAAAGGCTACTATTAGCTTATAGAAGGCGAAGATCGGTCCGAGAATGCCGTAGGTCGCGAGGAAGCTGTCGACGCCGGTCTGGGGGGTCGAGGTGAGGAAGGAAACAGTGGCCCCGCGGCTGGCCCCTTTGTCGCGTAGGCTTATGGTGACGGGGATCACGCCACAGGAGCACAGCGGCATGGGGACGCCGACGAAGCTGCCCCAGACGGTGGAGGCGAGGCCTTTTCTGCCCATAAGCCGACCGACCCAGTCTTGCTTGATGATGCGGTGGAGCAGAACGGATATGGCGAAACCTATGAGAAGATAGGTGCCCATCTCTGCTATCATAGCCCAGGTGTGCTCGGCGAATCTCTGCGCGAAGGTCGTCATGCTGTGAAGTCTCGAGAACTTGAGCGAGCCCTTGGTGAAGGGCAAGCGCTGCATGGTAAACGCCTGACTGTTGCGACTTGATTGGGGTTCGCTCTTTGGCGCGCTGTTTCTCCCGGCGGCTAGGCGGGGAAAGCCAACAAGCAAACGTTCTCAAGCGTTTGCTAGGATGGGCTTTGAATCGCGCTCCAAGGTCATCCTCCAAACTCTTTCGAGTTCGGCTACGGAAGATGACCTTGCACAGTGTATGCGGGTTTCAGGCTCCGCGCTATGGGCCGTAGCGGTGGCAGGGCGCTAGGCGCGTTCGGCGTCTGCGGAGCGGTCTAGGGAAACTGGTAGACGGGCGCGGGCGATGAGGCCTTTGGGCTGAGTGGGCGTGAGGTCGAGCTGACCGCCTACGATGGCGAGCTTGGTGCGGATGCGGAAGAGGCCGATCTGGTTGAGTGGGGCGGAGATGGAGACCAGATTCTTCTCTAGGCCGACGCCGTCGTCTTCGACTTGCAATACCCAGTCGTCTTCGTCGCGGAAGAGGGCGATGATGCATTCGGAGGCTTGGGCGTGTTTGACGACGTTGGTGAGGAGCTCGCGCAGGATGTCGAAGAGCAGGCCGCGTTCGCGTTCGTACTCGATGGCGCCGTCTTGTTCGATGTTGAGGGTAACGCGGAGTTTGTGGCCGGTCTGAGTGATGTCGACGAGCCGCTTTGCGGCGGCAATGAAGCCTTCGGCGGTGGGATTGGGTGGGGTGTAGTCCGTTTGCGATTCCGTCGAGAAGTCGAAGGGGAAGGTGTCGCTGGCCTGTTCTCCCTTTTGCTGGGAGATGCGGTCGAGCACGGTTTTGTAGACCGTGGAGCGATCGATTTCCAGTTCCTCGGATAAGGCGGGTTCTTCGGAGGTCGCTGGAGGCGTTGCGGGTTTCGTGGAGGGCGGCGGTTCGGGGGCTAGTTCGCTTTGGGGCGCTGGCGCTTCGAGCTTTTCGCGGAGTTCGTCAACAGCTCGGTCTCTGCGTTGAATCTCGGCGAGGAAGTTGGAGAGGGCTCGCGCGACGCGCGGGTCTTTCGATTTGTCGCTTGGCGGTCGGCGTTTGATGAACCCGGAGAGCTTTGGATGTCGATGCAACTGGATGTCTTCGAGCGTGGCATGCATCTCCACATCGAGGTGGCTGGCTTCGGCTTGCTTGGCGCGAAAGTTGGCTTGAAGGGCCTGACGGGTTTTCAGGGAGTGGATGAAGGCTTCTTTGAGCGAGGTCTGGTCGTCTGGGTGAGCGAGTGCGATGAGCTCGTCGAGATGGAGAGCCTGGGGTCGTTCGCCAAGTCCTAGTATCTTGGCGGCCAGTTCGTCTAGGTGGATGTCGGCGCTTTCGATGTCGAGGGTCCAGGAGCCGAGTTCTCCTGCAATGCGGGCGAGTTCGAGCTGGCGTTTCAGCGAGGCGCTTATGCGATCCTCCTGCTTGCGTAGCAAGGCGGTCTCGACGAGCGAGGCGACGAGGGAGGGGGACAGGTCTTCAGTGCGGCAGGAGCATTCGACGCCGCTTGGCATGGCGAAGTCCGGCTGGTTCATGGCAAGCTGGCCTGCGAGGGCGATGACCTGCGTTTCGGGGCAGCATTGGCGGACGAGGTCGATGGCGGCTTGCCGGTCCTGGTAGTCCTCGAGACGGATGAAGATGCAGTGGAAGCCGCAGGTCTTTAGCAGGGGTTCGGCTTCCGAGAGTTCGCTGCAGTGGTGCAGCTTGTGGCTTCCGAGATTGGATCGTTTGAGGTCGGTACGAAGGGCGGCGGCAACGTCGTTGTCTCGCGAAACGGAGAGGAGATAGAGCTTCTCGGGCGGGGGGGACGCCTGAGTTTTTGGATTATCGATTTCGGGATCTAGTCCGAGGGCTGTTGGCCGCGGCATCTTGGTAGTGAGCGAAGGGACAGGGAGATGGCAAAGTGGGACGCAAGTCGGAATCGAGAAAAAACGGGCTGGTGTCGCATTTTTCCGGAGGGGAGAGACTTACGCATAGGATGGAATAGTTATTCACATGTTATTAACAGCGGCCAGGTCAATCTTCTTCTGCCCTTTTGTACTTATTTTTTCGTGACAGCGTCTTCTGTATCCAAATTGCGAATGCGAAAGCCAGCCGGTCACCTCGCCTGTCGATTTGGGTGGGTGGTGTTGCGGTCCGCTGACGCGCGTCAGCGTGTCGAGGCGCGTTTCCCATGCTCAAGAGGCTGCGGCTTGGTTTTGGAGCTTGCAGGGTTTCGACCGAGCTTCGCCCGCTCGCTACGAAATTCGCGCATAATTCCGGCTTATCTGGTCTATGCGAAAGTCTATACATCGCATTGACTGCGGGCCCAGTATCGACTTTGTTCAAAAGCCTCTCGCATGCCTTCAAACTCAACTACCCTAAACCCTGCGGGCGAGCAAACGATTCGCGATGCGGTCATTCGACTGGCGGGCAACTCGCAGGACGGTATCCAATCGATCGGCGGCTTTCTGGCCCGTCTCGCAGGCCGCAGCGCTCAGGAGGTCATGACGTATATGACGATCCCGTCTACCATATCGGGTGGACCCTCGATCTTCCAGGTTCGCATGGGGACGGGGGAAGTGCTTTCGGCTGGGGACGAAGCTGACTTTCTTCTGGCCTTCTACCAGCATAGCTACGATGGCCATATCGGTTTTCTGAAGGAGGGTGGAGTACTGCTTTACGATTCCGACCATGTGGAGCCGGACCCGCAGGACCATCGCTTCGTAAAGGTGGGCGTGCCCATTTCCGCGCTCACGGTCGAAGCCTTGGGCGGCTCGAGTCGGGAGAAGGGAAAGAACCTTTTCGCGCTCGGGTTGCTGGCGCGTATTTTCAAACTGGATGTGGAAAAGCTGCGCTTGATCTTCAAGGAGCGCTTCGGGGGCAAGGCGGAGGATGTGCTGCGCAACGTGAATCTCGCTTTTGACGCCGGCTTTTCCTACCCGATCGACAATGTCCTGGACCGCTACTACTCCTTCCAGGTCAGCTCGGACGATTCGACCCAGCAGGTTACGATGGATGGCAATACCGCTCTTACGCTTGGCCTCATCACTGCCGGCGTCCGGTATGGAGCGGGCTATCCGATCACTCCGTGGTCCTCCATTATGGAAATGCTGCGTCAGCAGTTGCCCAAGTATGGCGGCGTCTTCGTGCAGGCGGAGGACGAGCTTGCTGCCGTGTCTATGGCGATCGGCTTTTCCTATGCTGGGCGCTTGGCCGTGACGGGAAGTTCCGGTCCCGGCATTTCGCTCAAGATGGAGGCTCTAGGCTGGGCGACTATGGCCGAGTTGCCGCTCATCGTAGTCAACGTCCAGCGCGGCGGGCCAAGTACCGGTCTTCCCACCAACGTCGAGCAAAGCGATCTCTTGCAAGCCATCTATGGCAGCCACGGCGATTGTCCGCGCGTAGTGCTGGCGGCGCAGAACGTGGAGGACTGCTTCTACACCGCGCTCGAGGCCTGTCGGATCGCCCAGGAGTACAGCGTGCCCGTATTCATTTTGTCTGACATGTCGCTCGCTTCTCGTATCGAAGCGTTTGACGAGCCCGACTTGGACGCTCTGATGGTGGAGCCGACTCTCGATCTAGAGGATCGTCCGCAAGGCTACAAGCCCTATGATCTGTCGCGTATCACGCGTCACGCGCCGCCCGGATCTTGGGTTGAAGGCGGTGTGTTTCCTCAAGTCACCGGACTGGAGCACGACGAATCCGGGCATCCTTCCGGGAATCCCCAGATGCACGTGAGCATGATGAACAAGCGCCGCGAGAAGATCCTGGCCTTGGCCAAATCGCTGCCGCCGTCTCAGATTTTTGGAGACGATTCTGGCGAGGTTCTAGTCGTTGGTTGGGGCTCGACCTGGGGACCGATTCGCGAAGCGGTGATTCGCGAGCTCGATCGCGGACGAAAGATCGGCCACCTTCAGATCCGCCACTTGAACCCCTTGCCCGGCGATCTCGAGGAGATCTTTCAGCGCTATGCTACGATCCTGGTGGTGGAGATGAACGACCGTGGCCTTTACGGCTATGGACAGCTTGCCACGCTTCTGCGCGGCAAGCTCTGCAACCCCGCCATCCAGAGCCTGGCGAAGACGGATGGCCTCACCTTCAAAATCAGCGAGATCATGCGCGGCATCGAACAGCACTGCCCGCTTGCTGCCTCGGCAGAGTAGCGCTCCACAACCACAAACCGATTGCATCAATGAGTTCAGCACCTCCAGCAGTAAAAGCGGAACGCGGCGTCCTAACGAAAAAAGGCCTGGCGGCGGACCATCCGACTTGGTGTCCTGGTTGCGGCGACTTCGCCGTCCTGGCCGCCTACTACAAGACCATCGAAAAGCTCGGCCTGCCCCAGCAGAATATCGTTACTCTGGCCGGCATCGGCTGTTCGTCGCGCTTTCCTTATTTCGTCAATACGCACGGCGGCCACTTCATCCACGGCCGCTCGTTGCCGTTCGCTTCGGGAGTCAGCCTGGGCCGTGACGATTTGCACGTGTTCGTGTTTGGCGGCGATGGCGACGGTTTTTCCATTGGCGGCAACCATCTCGATCATGCCGGCCGCAAGAACTTCCGCATGACCTATGTCATCATGGACAACTTCGTCTACGGTTTGACGAAGAAGCAAACTTCTCCCACTTCGCCGCCTGGCTTCAAGTCGAAGACCGATCCCTGGGGGGCCTTCGATCGCCCTACCAATCCCATGCGCAAGCTTCTCTCCAGCGGGGCGACTTTCGTGGCCCGCACGCATGCGACGCAGATCAAGCACATGATGGAGATGTACGAGAGGGCGGTCCAGCATGATGGCTTTTCCGTGATCGAGGTCCTCAGCGAGTGTGTCGAGTTCTACAAGGGCGCTTTCGATGCCGGCAATCCCCGCAAGGGGGGAGCTTTCGAGGTCATCGACGAGACCGAGCACGACGTGACTGATATGGCGGCTGCTCTTGCCTTGGCCGAAGAACCCTGGCCTGGCCCCTTTGGCGTCTACTTTCAGAAGGAGGTTCCCACCAAGAATGAATTGGAGAAGGAACTCATCGAAAAGACGCGCGAGAAAATCGGCGGAAAGTCGGACCGCGATTTGCTCCAGGCGACGTTCGCCTCGATGCGCTAGCGTGGTGTCACGTATGGGATGTCGCAATCCGTAGCGCGGAGCTTTAGCCCGCGACCGCATCGTTTCTTATCCTCATCATCTTCTTCATCCTCATCTTTATCCTGGGATGAGGATGAAGATGAGGAGGGGGATGATGAGGGCAGATCGCGGACGCGGGCTAAAGCTCCACGCTACGTCGCAAGCAGTGCTCTCACTCGAGGGATGATCCCAGAAGCCAGCTCGTCAAAACAGTAAGGCGCCCGAATCGAAGATTCAGGCGCCTAGTGTAGTTAACCAACCAACTAAAAGTCGTTGCCGCCCCTGTTCTTTCGGGGGCTCGATCTTGTTGACATATCTATCGGCGCCCATGTCGTTTGGCCTTAGTCCTATTAGGTGTCTGCCAGGTAAAAAAAGCTCCATCTTCGCCGCGTTCGACTGAGATCTCTCGGCGTTGACACTGTGTTAAAGCGCGAGGTTAATCCTCGAACCCGAAACTCGTCCCGAAGTGCGATCCCGCCGACCCGCAACGCTAGCCTTTCTTCTCGTATCGACCTGCCTTTGCCTGGCTGGGCATCGCTCGCTTGCTCAGACTGAAGAGCCCGAATCCGCAACTGCGCCGTTTTCGGAAGCCGACGAATCCGCGTCCGCTATAGCGGCCGAGGCTCTGGAGCGAGTCCGACAGGAGGCTGCCGAGCGCGAAGCTTCGGCTGCGGTGCCCGAAAAGTCCAAGAGCGCCTCCGTGCGTCGCAACGATTATGTCGAAGTCGATGAGCAGGGGCCGGTCATTCGCAATGGCGTGGCTTACTTCGAGGATCTCACTATCCGCGTCGGCGCCAGACGATTGAGGCTGCCTGCCTATGGCGGTTGGGAGGCGGTGCGCCCTGATTCGAAGTTCTTCGCCCTGCAGGTCGAGGCTCACCCTCCAGAGCACCAGCTGGTCAGCGTTTTGGTCAACCGAGTTTTTGCCAAGCAGACCGACTCGAAGTTCGTCAACCACCTGATCCTGGTTTCCGTGCCGCAGGAGCAGGCTTTTCTGGAAATGACGCTCGGCAGTTTTGCCGCCTTCAAGGAAAAGGTGCAGAAGAGAGTCGTCGACCAGCGCAAACTCTTGGTCAAGCGAGAGGATTTCCGAGACTTCGAGGACTACTTGAACTTCAAGTTTGGCCAGGACGAGAAGGTCGAGGAATTTGTCGACGGCTTCATGGTGCGGGCAGAGGATCGGCCCGATCTCGTGGTTTACTTCGCGACGTCCGAATTCCTCTTCAAGAATAGCCGGACCGAGATCAGACAGCCCATGATCTCTACGCTCACCTTCGCCCTCGTGCACGGCAAGCTTCTGCGTATCGACACCAAGCGCATCTTTATTTCGGACGAGGACGTCGTGCGACTGATTAGCGATTCCATTCAGTTCGTGAGGGATATGCGTTCGCTCAACGATCTGAGCGAATTCCGCCCGCGTCGGTAGACGGAAGCCGGGCGTTTTCCTTGTTTTCGTATGAAACGCTTACGGTTTTCGATATAGAGGAAATCGACCTGGAAAAGGTTTCCTCGGCAAGCTATTGTTTCCCAGGCGCTTTCCGGTGGCGCGCTTTTGTTGCATTCTTCTGGCACGACCTTTGCAGGTACGTGGAGGCTCTTAGATCGCTTTCCGTTCTGCAACCACCAACCCATCCCAATCATGCCGAAAAAGATACTCGCCGGACTCGCTGGAACCTTTCTCGTTGGACAAGCCTTGGCCGCGTCTTTCGACAACAACGCGACGTGGGACTCTTCCGCCGTAGTCAATACTGGCACTCCTGGAGACACCTACCAGCTCTTCAGCGGCGCGACCGCCGTCATTGACTACGAGGGCGAGCGCGATGTGAAGAATCAACGTCCATTGATGCAGACCTTCCAGCTTCCGAAGAACGTCCTCTCTTTGACCGTCAGCGAGATTTTCTTCCAATACAATGGAGCGGGGGGCGCTTTCGATACGATCGACCTGATTTTCTTTGCTCTCGACGACGTGTTTGCTCGCGGAACGCCGGCCGACGACGACATAGCTACAATACCCCCTGCTGGCGGCACCGAGATTTGGAGGCAGAGCATCGATATCAACGGCCAAGTCGGAAACGTGGCGAACAACTTCACGATGCGCATATTCGACCTCGCCGGTCCTACGTTGACGCAGACGACTGGCAACGCTGGATACGGCTTCATGCTTTTCAACCCCGACACGGACGGTCTGTTTCCCTTCAAATGGGCGGCTGAACGCGACGAGCCGAAGATCCCGAGCGTGGCCGATGGAAGCCTAGGTCCCTATCCATTTGGGCGTCCTTATTCGGATAACCCAGGCAGCTTCCAAGAAGAGCACGATCTTTCGCTCGCCCTAGGTGGCCGGGTCACCAGGGTTCCCGATACGGGAGCGTCCCTCGCTCTGCTCGGGCTCTCCATTTCCGCTCTCGCCCTGCTGCGCCGCCGCTTCGCTTGAGATCGGCTTGGTCGGCTTGACTTTTCTCAAAGGCGTCCGGAAGACCGGGCGTCTTTTTCGAACCCGAGGGGAGTGACTGAAGCGACGCGGATCTCGCGGCGCAGCCGGAAGCCGCGCGCAATTAAAACTTCAACGTTGAAGTTTTAATTGCGCAAGAGCGGAGCCTAGTCTCGTGTTCTACAGTCGCGCCCGACCCTGCAAGCAAGACTGGGACTAAGTTGCTTGGCATTGGATTTTGGTTGCCAGCTCGCGCGAAACCTTTCGGCTGGCGTGATGAGCTTCAACCGATACGAGCAAACGCTTTGCGACTACATCGAGGAGCGCGCCGAAGAGAAGCGCTACTGGATGGACCAGGTTCGGGAGCTCGTTTCTCGCGGAGAGCGTCGGAGTTCTACGGCTCTGATGCTCAACGATCGGCTTTGGGAGTATTTCCAGGAACGCGCGCGCCATGAGGCGTCGCTTCGCAATCTCGTTGCCTATGAAGGCCCTGGGAAGGTTAGCATGCTCAATCTCAGCGAGTACTGGCTGCGCATGTGGGCGCCGCCGGCCAAGCGAAAGGCTTAGCCTGAGGACTGCGGGGTTGGTCTGGTTTCGAAACTTTGCCGTCGCCGACATTTACATTTCGAGGCGGCCGGTGTCTTGCGGATGAATATTTCTGGTAAATTCCTGTCGGATGGGAAGCCGTGGTTTTTTTGCGCTTCACACTCGACTCGTCCCGGATTCTTCTCTCGGTAATCCCCGAGAGTGACTCCCGCTTCAGACCCAGTTCAAGACCCCGCATCTTCCCCGAATCAACATTGGGCTCGCTTCGCCGTGGATGGTAATCTGCTCGAGTGCTCGGACTGGCTTCGAGCGTGCTGGCAGGAGCAGGGTTTGTTCGATGTGGCCCTGCACGCGCGCGACTACTTCTATCTGACGGATTCGGAGAGCGATCTCTTTTTCGAGGCCTGGGTGGCGGCGATCAGAGGGAAGAGCCAATCGGTCAGCCTGCGTATGATGGGCCGCGAGAGGGCGACTTACCTTTGTCGGTTTTCTCCCGAGTTCGATGCTCAAGGGGTTCTCGAGAGCATTGCGGTGAGCATGATCGAGGATGCTGGACCTGGCGGGCAGTCAGTGCCGAGCGCCAGTTTCGTGGCGTCTGCTTTGAAGTCGATTTCCTCCCCGATAGTCATCGTCGACCGGTTCGGCAAGCTGCTCTGGGTCAACCATGCATTCTGCTCTCTTCTGGAGTTCGACGAGAAGGACCTTCTCGGCGAGAGCCTCGTCGACAAGTTGGGTCCGCAAGCGAGTGAGGAGGACCGGAAGCTCTTTGTTGCGAATCTCGAAAACTGCTGCGAGTTCCAGCAGGTCGTACGGGATGTTCGTCTGGCAGCAAACGACTGCTCTGTTCGGCTGGAAGCCAGCCCTATAGAGGGTGGACCCTCTGCTAGCTACATCGTCAAAGTGGGTATGGTACGGTCTCGAGCCCGCGATGTTTCCGCTTCTATCTCCAGGATCGAGGAAGTCCGACAGCTCTTCCGCCAAGTTACCGGAGCGAATGACGAGCTTGAGGCGGCCCTCGACTCCGCTCGAGCCCAGATCGAGATGGTCCGAGGCGAGAGCCAGGCCAAGACCGACTTTTTGGCCAACATGTCGCACGAGATCCGCACGCCTATGAACGCGGTGATCGGCTTTTGCGACCTGCTGCTCAATACTCGGCTCGACGAGGAGCAGAGCGAGTTCGTGGAGGCCATCTACCAAAGCGGGCAGCTGCTTATCCAGCTCATCGGACAGGTGCTCGACTTTTCCAAAATCGAGTCCGGCCATCTCGAACTGGTCGAGGAGGAGATTTCGCTAGAGCAGATCATGCTGGAGGTGCAGGCCATCATGGGGACGCGTCTTCGGTCCAAGTCGCTCGAGTTTCGGCTCGACTGCGATGGAGTGGCCGACCAGGCGGTGATCGGCGATGCGACCCGCATCAAGCAGATCCTTGTCAACCTCCTCGGCAATGCCTACAAGTTCACTCGCGAAGGCTTCATTGGCCTGCACGCCCAGGCCTTCGAAAGCCGCCACGAGAACCATCTCTGCCTGCGGGTCAAGGTGGAAGACTCCGGCATCGGCGTTGATCCGGCCAGGCTGTCCTCGCTCTTCAATCCTTTCTCTCAGGCCAGCAGCAGGATAGCCCGCGACTACGGCGGCACTGGTCTCGGTCTTGCCATTTGCAAGCGGCTTTGCCAGGCAATGCTGGGCGACATCTGGGTAGAGAGTACCTCGAAAGCAGGTGGGTCTGTATTCGGTTTCGAGATACACCTTCCGCTCTCCGAAAACGCGAGAGGTTCGGAGAAGCCAGCGTCCCAGTCCAGGGATAGATCCGCAGTTTTGCCGGACACCCAGACGGATGCCAAGACGCTGCGCGTGTTGGTGGTAGACGACAACCCGAACAACCTTATCATCACATCCAAGCTTTCCGAGCACCTTGGGTGCAAGGCGACGACTGTGCGTAGCGGCGTCCGAGCAGTCGATCTTCTCAAGGAGGAGGACTTCGACGTCGTCCTGATGGACGTGCGCATGGCCCCGATCAGCGGTATGGAGACGACTCGTCTCATCCGTGACGGCCACGCTGGGGAAGGACGGGCTGACGTCTACATCATTGCTCTCACCGCCCAGGCTTTGCAAGGAGACCGGGAGCTTTGTCTCGGCTCCGGCATGAACGACTATCTTTCCAAGCCGCTCACTTTGGAAAAGCTATCCGAAGCGCTGTTGCGGGCTCGCGAGTCGATTTCTCTCGATTGACAAAGCCCTGGTCGCCTCGCAAGAGAGTTTCATGAAGATGCTCTCCAGCAAGGAAAAGGCTGCCCTGCGGGCAATGGCCCAGACGTTGCGTCCCGCCTTGCATGTCGGGCGTCAAGGACTGGCCGAGGGCGCGGTCGCGGAGCTACGCAAGGCCTTTGCCCGAGAGGAATTGGTCAAAGTGGCCTTCAAGGCCGACCGCGAGTCCTTGCCCGAGCTTGTAGCAAGCGTTGAGCGACTCACGGAGAGCGAATGCGTAGGCGGGGTCGGCAAGCGCCGCAGCTTCTACCGTCCTCATTCCGACGAGGCTAAGAAGTAAGCCGCAACGCGACGCGGCGGCAAGCGCCGACCCTGGCGATTGTCATTTTGCGCGGCAGGCCTCGAGGCGAATTGCTTCCTCTAGGTTCAATTCTCTGGAGAGTGTCCTCCAAGCGGATGGCCGACGGTTTTTCCATAGCCTCGCCCGATACCCAGTTCCGAAGATAAGCGCTATGATGCGAGTTCGATTGAACACGTCCGTATCATGAACTTTCGCAAACCCAAGTTTCTCGCTGTAGTAGCCGTTGTGGCTTTTGGAGCAAGTCAAGCCGCTGCCGTGACTCAGGTCACGATGGGCACTTTCGATGCTGGCTCTTCCGGCCACTTTCGGGCGGATCCCAATCCCGAGTTCGAGAGCGTTCTCTCCAATTACGCTCTCGGCAAATCGATCGACGGAACTTGGTTTGGCACCTTCTGCTTGGAGCGCAACGAGTACTTCAAGCCAGGCAACGTCTATGACGTGGAGCTCAACAATGGCACGATTTCCGGCGGAGAAAGCGGCGCGGTTGGCGGCAAGGATATCATTTCCATTGGCACGGCCTGGCTCTACGAACGCTTCGCGCTCGGCACCCTTCCTGGCTTTGTCTACGGAAGCCTTTTACACGCCAAGCAACTGCAGAACACTCTCTGGGAACTCGAGGGCGAGCTCTCTGGGCCCAACGACTTCGGCACCTTCCTGGCCCTGGCCCAAGGAGTGGCGAACTACCAGGACAACTACACCGGCTCGGCAGTTCGCGTGATGAATCTCACCAGCAATGGTGGACGAAAACAGCATCAGGACCAGCTCGTCTACGTGGGCTATCAAAAGGTCCCTGACGGCGGCGCCACTATAGCAATGCTTTTCCTAGGCCTGACCGGTCTCGCCACCCTCCGGCGCAAGACCGCCAAGAGCTAGGCAAACTACAGCCTACCTACCCCGAAAGCGGCGTCTGGAGACTTCAGCAATGGAGCTTTCAGGCGCCGTTTTCGTGCTCGCACCCGATCCGTAGCGCAGAGCTTCAGCCCGCGTCCGCGCCGTTTCTTATCCTCATCTTCATCTCTATCCTCATCTTCATCCTGACTAGGATGAGGATGAAGATGACGAGGGGGGATGATGAGGGCGAATTGCGGACGCGGGCTGAAGCTCCGCGCTACGTCTCACGCATGACACCACACTAGGCGCTTTGCGGATCAATAGGCAGAGAGGCCATCGATGCTCGCTCTGTTCTTCTCCAGCTGGTATTCCTTGATGCCTTGCGGGCCTTTCTTTTCGGCCCACTTGTCGAGTGCGTCCCGTTCGCCGAGATATTCGAATGTCGGGATCGAGAACCCGCAGGATTTCGAGAAGCGGGTCACGTCGATCCAGATGTAGCTTCGCGTCCCGAGGTTGTCTGGGAAGCGGCTCGCGAGCGGCTTGAAGTTGGGATGGTCTCGAGTGATCAACTTGCCCTTCCCGTGGAGACGGACAATGCGGGGAGGTCCGTCGAAGGCGCAGAACATGATCGTGATTCGCCCGTTTTCGCGAAGGTGGGCGGCGGTTTCGGCGCCGCTGCCCGTGTAGTCCTGGTAGGCGACGGTTTGCTTGTCGAGTATTCGAAAGGAGTCGCCTCCTTTAGGTGAGAGGTTGACGTGGCCGTCTTTCGAGAGAGGAGCGGTTGCTACGAAGAAAAGCTTCTGCCGTCCGATCCAGGCGGCAAGCGATTCGTCGATACAGTCGAGGAGGTCACCCATGGGTACTGGGGTTCTTGAGGTTAGATTTTTAGGGGTTTGAATCCTGCCCCCTAGGGGTTCTGAAGTCTAGCTCATTTTTTAGCGAGGGTGACGTCGCCGGCCCGGGCTAGGTAGCGGGTTTTGTCGGAGCGCTCCACGATGAGAGAACCTGCGGGGTCGATACCGGCGGCAATTCCTTCGATGCGATTCTGACCTTGCAGCACTTGTACAGTCTTGCCCTTGAGCGTGTCGAAGCGTGGCCACCGCTCGCGGGTCAAGGCGCGGTGCTCGTCGGTCAGGAACTGTCGGTACGCGATCATGGCTCGGCCGCTGATGGCGGCTACGAGGCGGTTGAGATCCAGTTCCTGGCCGGTAGCTTGGCGTAGAGAGGTAGCGATCTTCTTGAGCTCGGGAGGCCAATCTTCTCCATCGCTGTTGGCGTTCAGTCCGATGCCGAGCACGATGTTCTGCACTTGGTCGGCTTCCATGCGGGCTTCGGTCAGGATGCCGGCGAGCTTGCGGTCTCCGAGGAGAATGTCGTTGGGCCATTTCAGTCCGGTCTCTACGCGGTAGAGGGCGTTGATGCACTCGCAGAGATTGAGGCCCATCCAGAGGGTGAAGAGGGCAAGGCGCGTGGGGGAGACTTGGGGACGGAAGGCGAAACTGGCATAGAGGTTTCCGTTTTGCGGACTGTGCCAGGAGCTGCCCATGCGTCCGCGTCCGTTGAGCTGTTGGCGGGCGATGACGACGAAGGGGGCCTCTTCGCCGTTGGCAAGGCGGCGTTCGGCTTCCGAGTTGGTGCTGTCGACCTCCTCGAGCACGATGGCTCGGAGTTGGGAAGCGGCGTGGGTCAGCTGAGCTTGGATGAGTGGCTGGTTCAGTTCCTTCGGGCGTTGGGTCAGGCGGTAGCCTTTGCTGCGCACGGCTTCGAATTCGTAGCCTTGGCTGCGGAGCTTGTCCATGTAGCCGTGTATCGAAACTCGGGATACGCCGAGCCGTTTCGCTAGATGACTGCCGGACACCATTTCTTCTCCGGCGTCGAGCAGTTCGCGCACGATGAGGATCTCGTTCTTTTCCGACATGGTTTCAGTCCTTGTTCGCTGGATCCTTAGAGGCCCTTCGCTTTACCAATCCTCATCGCCCTCATCTTCATCTTCATCATCATCTTCATCTTCATCAAAATTTCTGGTCTGGCTATAAGTGGCACTATGGGGGGATGAAGATGAGGAAGTGGATGAAGATGAGGATTTTCTGGTTCAGTCCTTGTCCAGCCCGATGTCTACCCAGGAGCTCTGGTGAACGAGGGCTCCGGTCGAGATGAAGTCCAGGCCGAGGGCGGCAAGTTGGGGAAGGGTTTCTAGGGTGATGCCGCCGCTGGCCTCGGTCACGGCTTGCCGATCGATGCGGCGCAGAGCGACTTCCAGTTGGGCGGGGGAGAAGTTGTCGAGCAGGATGATATCGACTTGGGCGGCGAGGGCGAATTCGATTTGATCGAGGGTATCGACCTCCATTTCCACGAGAAGATTCGGGTTGCGTCGTCGGGATTCGGATACGGCGTCGATCGCGGCATCGCTGGGATCCGAACCGAAGGCGGCGAGGTGATTGTCCTTGAGCATGACGCGGTCGAAGAGGCCGATGCGGTGGTTCCAGCCTCCGCCGCAGGCTACGGCGTATTTTTCGAGAACGCGGTAGCCTGGGGTGGTCTTGCGGGTGTCGAGGAGTCGGGTGGAAGAGTCGGCGAGCGCGTCGGCGTATCGTCGTGTTTCGGTGGATACGCCGGAGAGTTTTTGCAGGAAGTTGAGCAGGGGGCGTTCGACGCTAAGCAGTTCTTGCACGGGGCCGTCTACGGTGGCGATAACTTGTCCCGCAGCGAGTTGGGCTCCATCTGTCTGTAGCGGCTGGTAGCTGAGCTGGGGGTGGTAGGCGGCGAGGATTTCGGGCGCGAGCCTGCTGCCGCAGAGGATCATAGGTTCGCGGGCTCTGAGGGTGGCAGTGAGGCTTTGGCTGGCTGGGAGGAGAGCTGCGGAGTGGTCGCCGGGGGCGGTCGTGGCGGTTCTGAGCCCAGATCCCTCTAGGTCTTCGCTTTTGGCGAGCTGGATGAGGGCCCGTATCGAGCCGAGGTCCAAATCTTCCCAAGAGAGGCGTTGGCAACAGGTCTCGGGAGAGATAGGCGTTTTGCGGGCGGGTGCCAAGGCGGGAGGGTCGCTAGATGCGTACCGTGACGGAAAAGGTGCTGGTCTCGCCGGGGGCGACGGTGTGCAGGCCGACCTTGTGTTCAGGGCTGTTGGGTGGGCCCATCCAGGGTTCGATGCAATAGAAGGGAGCGGTATCGCTCTCGGTCCAGGTGACGACGGCGTAGCCGGGGTTGGGTTTGGCGGTGGTGCCGACCTCGATCTCGATGCGGCTGTCGTCCTTGAGGCAGACGCATTCCACGATCGGGCTTGTCAGTTGATAGTGGATACGGTCGCTGATGCGGGGATTCGACATCGGTTCGATCTTCTTGAAGCCGGTTACCGGCTTGAGCTTTCCTTGCTCGTCTTGGCGGGCAGCTTTTTTTGCGGGAAGGCGGAGCTCGTAGTCCTTGCGGCTAGTGCCTTCGGCCCAGGGCAGGGTGAAGTAGAAGTGGTGGCCAGCGGACCAGGGGATGGCGATGTCGTGTCGATTGGCGAGACGGAGTTCGACGCTGAATTCCTTTTCGTCGAAGCGGTAGATGACTTCGAAGTCGTACTCGAATGGATACGCCTCCTGGGCTTCGGCGTCGGGAACGAGTCGGGCGGAGAAGCCCTTTTTGTCGACGCGGGTGGTTTCGAAGGTTCCTTGGCGGGCGAAGCCGTGCATGGGCATGGGGCGTCGAATTCCAGTCGGGTCGGTCCAACGGCCGAGTTGGCCGTTTTGGTAGGTGCGAGCGGAGAAGGGGAAAAGGATGGGATTGCCGCCTCGGACCTTGGCGATCCGCTGGCTGGAGTCGACGTCGGGCCAGCGAACGATGTCGCGGAAGCTGCCGTCGGGAAAGCTGAGGTTCCAGTTCATGAGGCGGGCGCCTTTTTCGGGCCAGGCCAGAAAGGTGGATGCGCCGACTTGCCAGCGGTAAACGCGTTCTCCGAGATACTCTACTTCCTCCATGGTTTTATCGCGGCCATAAGATGAGCCTTTTCGGCGATTGGCGAAAGGAATTTTCGCTTTTGCTTTCGAAGCTGCGCGAGGTCTTGATTTTCGATTCCGGCTTGGGCAGGGTGATACGACCCATGAGGATTTCGTTTTTCGCTCCGGTGAGAGCGCCTTTTCTGATCGCCGCATTTTTTTTGGCCTTGAGCTTCGCTTTCGGCGAGGAGTCAGGCGATTTGGCCGAACCTGCCGAACCTGCCGAACCTGCCGAACCTGCCGAACCTGCCGAACCTGCCGCGACCGGCGAGCGTTTCTACGTGATCCTGGTGGAGGGACCGATCGACAAGCCGACGCTTTTCGCCGTTCGAAATGGGGTGAAGGCGGCTATCGAGCAGGAGTTTGGCGTGCTGGCTTTGGACATGGATACTCCGGGCGGACGACTGGATGTGACCTTGGAAATCATGGAGATCCTCGATCGTTTTCCGGGCAAGACTTTGACGTTTATCGATGACGAGGCGATTTCGGCGGGGGCGATTATCGCTTCGGTGACGAACGAGATCTACTTTACGCCTCGCGCTACGATGGGCAGCGCGGAGCCGGTCACCGGTCAGGGGCAGGACATTGACGAGTCGATGAAGCGAAAGCTGATGTCGTATTTGAACGCCAAGATGGAGGCCTATACCGACCAGTATCCATTTCGTAGCGACGTGATCCGGGCGATGATGGATCCGGATTTCGAACTGAAGATCGGGGCGAAGGTTATCAAGCCGAAGGGGGAGCTGCTGAACTTGAACGCGAAGCGGGCTCACGAAGAATATGGCGACCCGCCTACGCCTTTGCTCGGGTCTGGCATCGTCGACGACTTGGACAAGCTGCTCGCGAGCATGTCGGTGGGTGGCGAGCCGGTGGTGGAGCGCTTCGAGGCGACCTGGTCGCTGAATCTAGCTCAGTTCATTGTAGGGCTGGCTCCCTTTCTCTTGGCGATCGCCTTCATTTCGGTCTACGTGGAGTTTCAGACTCCTGGATTTGGCATATTCGGGGTGGTGGGCGTTTGCTGTTTTCTAGTGGCGATTTTCGGCCACAACGTGGCGGGACTTTCGGGTAACGAGCCGCTGCTGTTGTTCGCTCTCGGGATCGTCTTTCTGGCTTTGGAGCTGTTCGTGGCTCCCGGCAGTCTGTTTTTCGCCATCCCTGGAATCTTGCTCTTGGTGGCGAGCCTGATCTGGTCGATGACGGACATCTGGCCGGCGAACACGCCGGACTTTGCCTGGAGTTGGGAGATGTTCTTGCAGCCCTTGCAAAACCTGCTGGTCGGCACGATGCTGGCCGTGGTCATCGTTATCGCGCTGGCTCGTTTTCTTCCCAAGTCGATGATCTGGGATCGCATGGTGCTCAAGGCGGCTGTTTCCGGGACCTCCCAGGGCGAGTCTTCCGACGTGCCGTCGAGCGGAGGCGAGACTTTGGTGGGTTGCTTTGGCGTCGCCATAACGGATCTGATGCCCTCTGGCGAAATCGAAGTGGACGGCTGCCGCTACCAGGCGCAATTGGAGTGCGGTTCACTAGAGCGCGGCGCTCGGATCCGCGTGGCCCGGAAGTCGGATTTTGGATACTTTGTAGAGGAGGCCCAGTCATGATCTGGATCTCTGCGCTCATAGTACTCGGCTTCGCTCTTATTATGCTGGAGATATTCATCCCAGGTGGGGTGGTGGGCGTGCTCGGAGGGATCTGCCTATTGGGCGGGATTCTGCTTTCCTACAGCAGCTACGGAGCGGAGGGAGCTATCATTGCCTTCCTCGTATGTATAGTGGGCCTCGCTTTTTGCCTGTTTGTCGAATTGAAGCTTCTGCCCAAGACCACGGTGGGGCGTCGCCTTTTTCTCAGTAAGACGATTGCGGGAAAGAGTCAGCGCGACGTGGCGGACGATTCTTTCGTGGGCAAGGAGGGGAGCGCTCTAACTGCCTTGTCTCCATCGGGCTACGTGCTGGTAGATGGGCGTAAGCTTGAGGCGTCGTCGCGCAGTGGTTTTCTGGAGAAGGGCGTTAAGGTCCGTGTAGACTCCTTCGATCAATTTAAGGTAACCGTATCCAAAATATAGCAATGAGTAATAGCGCAATTGTAACTATCGTATTCGCGGTCCTAGCCCTAGTTGGGCTGGTCCTGTTCCTGTACCTGCTTTCGTTTTTCAAGACGTGGCTCAAGTCGTGGCTGGCCAGCGCGACGGTGGGGTTCACCACTCTGGTAGCCATGCGCCTGCGGCAGGTGCCGTACGGCATCGTGGTCGATGCCAAGATCACCGCGGTAAAGGCGGGCATCGATCTTGGAGAGGCCGAACTCGAAGCGCACTACCTGGCTGGCGGCAGCCTGATCCCTACCGTGCAGGCGATCATCGCGGCCAAGAAAGCGGGCATCAGTCTGGACTGGGAACGAGCCTGCGCGATCGACCTGGCGACCAAAGGCTCCGGCAAATCCGTAGTCGAAGCGGTACGCACCTCGGTAGATCCGAAAGTGATCGACTGCCCCAGTCAGGAGGCTCGAAAGAACTCCATCGATGGCGTCGCGAAGGATGGCATCCAGGTCAAGGTGCGGGCCCGCGTAACGGTGCGGACCAATCTAGATCGCTTCGTTGGTGGCGCGAAGGAGGAGACGATCGTTGCCCGCGTAGGCGAAGGCATTGTTTCGACGATCGGTTCTGCCGACAGCTACAAGAAGGTCCTCGAGAGCCCGGACAGCATTTCCAAGGTAGTCCTTGCTCGTGGTCTGGATGTGGGTACCGCCTTCGAAATCCTCTCCATCGACATCGCCGATGTGGATGTCGGCCAAAACGTCGGGGCGACCTTGCAAGAAGCCCAGGCTGAGGCCAACAAGAACATGGCCCAAGCCCAGGCGGAAATTCGCCGTGCCGCGGCCGTGGCTCTCGAGCAGGAAATGAAGGCCAAGGTCGAGGAGATGCGCGCCAAGGTGGTCGAAGCCGAAGCCCAAGTGCCGCTGGCCATGGCCGAAGCCTTCCGTAGTGGAAATCTGGGGATCATGGACTATTACAAGATGAAGAACATCGAGTCCGACACCGGCATGCGCGATTCGATTTCCAAGTCGAGCGGCGAGGAATCCTAGTTTTTCTTAGCGTCTTATGGACTGGCTTTTCGACAACGTCGCCAAACTGGTGCCACTGGCCCTTTTCGCCTACTACATTATCTCCGCGATGCGGGGGAGGCGAGAGGAGGAGCAGGAGCCTCAGGACCCAGCTGCGGCGGAACGCGCTCGCAAGATCCAGGAGGAGATCCGCCGCAAGATCCTCGAACGTCAACAGGAGCTCGATCCCAACGCGCCGCAACGTCCCGTCGAACAGCCCGGCTATCTGACCTTTGAAGAAGAGGTGATTGAAGAACCTGCGTCCTTGCGCGAAGCGGAGCCAGTTCGCTCCGAACCGCCACCGCCGCCACCAGTTGCGTCACCCCGAGAAGAACCCGTTCCGGCCGCAGCAGCGAATCCTTTTGCCGAGCAGGAACGTCAGATCGCCGAGCAGTTGGCGAAAGCCGAAGCCCTCAAAGAGAAGGCCCAGAAAAACCTTCCCGTTGGCCCTGAGCGGAGTTGGGAAATCGTATCGAAGTCCGAGATACGGAGCGATATTAGACAAGCCCTCTCTTCGCCTGCTTCGCTGCGTACCTCTTTCGTCGTCAAGGAGATCCTGGAAAAACCAGTGGGATTGCGTTAGCAGATGGCGTAGCGCGGATCCCGCAGAGCGCATAAGCGTCAACTTAACGTACAAAGCATCCTTTGGAGGGCAACGCTCCGTCGTTGCCGTACCGGTTATTCCCCCTGTAGGCTCCGCGGCAATGACGGAGCATTGCCCTCCAGTACGACACTTTTTGGCTTAAGTTGACGCCAATGCGCAGAGCGGGATCCGCGCTACGCTATTCTGTATCGAAAATTCGATGACACCACTACGCCATCCGGATTCGTCCGAAGCGCGGCCACCCGACGTGCTGGTCGTTCTGACTACCCAGTGGCGGGCCTCGGCGCTCGCTTTCGCTGGGGACCCCAACGCCCGTACTCCGTCTCTGGACGGTCTGGCGAGCGAAGGGCTTTGGCTTTCCCAGGCGGTGACGCCGCATCCCTTTGGCGTATTCGCTCGAGCCGCATTTCTTACGGGTCGCCGCTGTCCAGCCAATGGCGTGCGGGACTATTTCGATCCCCTGCCTCATCATGCTCGGACCTTAGCCCATGCATTCGAGGATGAGGGTTACGCGACGGCTTTCCTTGGCAAGTGGCAGCTCTACGAGCGCGATCCGGCTGCCCCAGTGGTCGGGGAGGAACACGCTCGGGTAGTAGTTCCGGAGGAACGTCGAGGCGGTTTCGGCTTCTGGGAAGGCTTCGAGTCCGGCTTCCTGTTAAATGATCCACTGCTACACGGTTCCGAGATGACGGAGCCCACTCGCTTCGCTGGCTATCAGAGCGATGTGTTGGTCGAGCGGTGGCGTCGCTACCAAACGGCGCGGGCTCGCCAAGGCGCGAAACAGCCTCTGTTTTCCGTGCTCAGTCTCGACGCTCCTCACCCGCCGTATTCGGCTCCCGCTGGCGGAATCGCGACTCGCGATCCATCCCAGATTCGACTTTTGAGAGGCACCGGCCAAGAGCCGTCGATTCGAGAGCAGGCCTGCAAGGAACTGGCAGGATACTATGCCCACATCGAGGCTACCGATCGAGCATTGGGTAGCTTGTTCGATTACTTGAAGGAAACCGGAGCATGGGCTCGTACGCTCGTGGTCCTCACTTCGGTCCACGGAGACATGCACGGCGTGTCTGGGCTTTTTCGCAAAGGCTGGCCGCACGAAGAGTCGGTGCGAATACCGCTTCTGATGAAGGGAGCCGGACTGCCGGCCGGCAAAGAAAGTCCGCTGCTCTTGAATCTGTTGGATCTAGGCCCAACGATCCTTGGCTTGGCCACCGGCATAGGCCCAGTCGCAGTTGCCCGCTACGGTTTCCATGGCCAAGATTTTTCCAGCATTCTGCGCTCCGGCGGATCAGGCCCCGCTCGGCAGGAGATCTCCATGCCCAGTGTCCCGCCCTTCGCCCAGCAGTGTCCCTACGTCTGGTCGGCCCACCGAGATTCCGAGAAGACCGTGGTCTACCCCGAACTTAGCGAACCCTTCACCCTCGATCACCCCGAGCCCGTTCGCTTCGAAGGCCGAAGGTGGATTTAGCGGCCTTCAGTCTATTTGGCTCAGGCTTTGCCAGCTTAGGCTACGGATAGCGAAGTCCTATGAGTGACCGGATACTAACCGCCCCCCCGGGCGATTCGACTCGGAGCCCCAGTGCCGCCTCCATCGAATCCTCCTCTCTTCCCACTTGCCGCAGACTTTTTGGTAAGGTTGCAAAAAAGTCTGCTCAAGACGTTGATGGGTAGTCTCTTAGCGTTGAGAGACTATCGCTTGGGATGGCTGCTTTCAGTAGGAGCGGCGGTTCCGTTTTGATTCTAGGCAAAATGTGCCTTTGACCGAACCGACCATCGCTCGACGGAAAATTTGACTTTTTAATCCATTGTAGGGCAGTAACTTGCGGTTGATTGAGTTTGCCCGGGCATAGGCTTTGCTTAGTGTCACGCATGATAGATGAACTCATGCAGCGTGAGAACTACGTCCTGGCTAAAAAGCTCTTGGATGTATCGCACACGAGGCAGCAGGCGCTTGCTAGCAATATCGCGAATGTCGAGACCCCGGGCTACAAGCGCATCGATATCGAGACTAACTTCGATGCTCAACTCCGTCGCGCGGCCGACCAGAACGACCTGAAGGCCATTGGCGACTTGGAGGTACGCACGGTGACCGATCTCAATACCCCAAGCGTGCGGCCGGACGGCAACAACGTGCAAATCGATCAGGAGCTTCTCCAGATGCAGAAGAACCTCATGCAGTATCAGTTTCTCACCAACTACACCTCGAACTCCCTCTCTCGCCTGAAAACGGCGATCACCGGTCGACCCTCCTAGTCGACGATAGTCTGGTTCCAGCACGCTATGAACATTCTGCCCGGAATTGATGCCACCTCCTCAGCCTTGCAGGCCGAAAAGCTTCGCATGGAAATCATCGGGCAAAACATAGCCAACGCCCACACCACCAAAGGCCCCGACGGCAAGCCTTACGCCCGCCAGCTCGTCCAGTTCGAGGCGAAGCTCATGGAGCTCGGTCGCCAAGCGGACGGCACCATGGCCACGGCCAAGGGCGTGCACATCAGAGACATCACCACCGACAAGACTCCTGGCCCCTTGGTCTACAACCCAGGCCATCCAGACGCCGACGAAAAAGGCATGGTTCGTCTTCCCAACGTCAACCTCACCCACGAGATGGTCGACCTGATCGCCGCCTCCCGTTCCTACGAGGCGAACCTCCAGGTCGTGCGCACCGCCAAGCAGATGGCGCAGCAAGCCCTCCGCATAGGTCGAAAGTAGTTAAGGTATCCCCAATTTGAATACGAATAGCAAGCGTTTTACATGATCGACTCCGTTTCGCAACTCTCCGCTCAGCAGGTTTTCAAGCAAGGCCTGATCGATCAAGCCAAGCTCAAGAATATCGAGTTCCCCCACGGCCTCGAAGGTCCGGGCAAGGTCTCGTCCGAAAAGTCCTTCGAAGGCGTCGTCGGCAAACTCATCCAGGAGGTCGACCAGAAGCGCAAAGACGCCGTGGCCGAGAGCAACAAGATGCTGCTCGGCGAGACCGACAACATTCACCAGTCCATGATCGCCATGCAAGAGTCCGGCCTCGCCTTCACTCTCATGGTCGAAGTGCGCAACAAGCTCATGCAGTCCTATCAAGAGCTGATCAAAATGCCAGTGTAGTCGAAAAAAGAATACAAGACGTTCCTAGCTCTCACACCACATGGTCACCCAATTCAAAGAACTCTGGAATTCTCTTGGCGCCAACCAGCGCATCTCGCTTATCCTGGCAGCCGGCCTGGTCGTTCTCGCCATGATCGGCATGATGGTCTGGGCTGCCCAGCCCGACATGCAGCTGCTTTACGGCAGGCTCTCCCCGGATGAGGCTGGCAAGATCGTCGCCAAGCTCGAGCAGAAGGGAGTGCCCTTTCAAACCGGTTCCGGCGGCAACAGCATTTACGTCGATGCCTCCCAGGTCCACCGCCTTCGCATGGAGCTCGCTACGGAGGGCATCCCCGCTGGCAGTGGCCCAGGCTTCGAGCTCTTCGACGAAGGCAGCTTCGGCATTAGCGACTTCGTGCAGCGCACCAATTTCCTCCGAGCAGTGCAGGGCGAACTCTCCCGTACGATCTCCCAGTTCGATGGGGTCAACTCCGCCCGGGTCATGGTCGTCATGCCGGAAAACCGCTTGCTCTCCTCCCGCGAGGGCCGGGACCGCCCGACCGCTTCCGTTTTCGTGGAGGCCGGCAGCGGCTTGCCCATCAGCACAGTCAACTCCATCCGACATCTCGTGGCCAACGCCATCCAGCGCCTCAACGTCAACGACGTAGTCGTAGTCGACAGTCTCGGCACTGTATTGAGTGAGGAACTACGCAGTGATGGCATGGGCGGCGGTATGACCAACGACGTCATGCGCTACCGCAAGTCCCTCGAGACCTACTTCACTGGCAAAGTGCAGACTATGCTCGATCGCGTGCTTGGCTCTAACCAGTCCGAAGTGCGTGTCGCTGTCGATATCGACACCGAGTCCGTGCAGACCACCGAGAAGATTTTCGATCCCGAAAGCCAGGTAGCTCGTTCCACCGTCGCCGACGAAAACAGCCAGATAGAACGCGAGAGCACCGGTGGCACGAATGGAGGCTCCGCAGGCGTTGCCGCCAACACCCCCAATCCCATCGGAGCCGGCCCGACTGGCCTGAAGGAACGCGAAGACAAGAACAAGACTCGCACCGAGAATTTCGAGATCAACGAACGCATCGTCAGCAGCGTGCGCAACCCCGGCTCCATCAAGCGTCTCACCGCTTCGCTCTTTGTCGCCAAGCGCTTCGAAACCGTCGATGGCAAGTCCGAGCCAGTGAATCGCACTCCGGAGGAGCTCGACGAGCTGCGTGACATCGTCATCAACGCGCTCGGCATCCAGTTATCCCCCGGCCAGCTCTCTTCCGACTTCATCACGGTCAAGGAAATGGTCTTCGCGGCCGATCCATTCGAGGATCACGGCAAGCTCTTGCGTGAGGAAGCCGATTTCCAACGCTGGATCGAACTCGGCAAGAACGGCGTTGGCGCCGTACTTGGCATCGGCGTCATTCTTTTCTTCATACAGATGCTCAAGCGCTACAAGCCCGAACAGATTTCCATAGAAGTGCTCCAGCCCGAGCAGATGCTGCAGACCAAGAAGATGGAGGACACCAGCGTCGTCACTCCCGAGATGCTCAACGAGCTCATTCGCCAGAAGCCCGCCAACATAGGCGTCTCCCTGCGCGAGTGGATCGGCGATGAGGTCGGAAAGAAATAGCCATGTCTGCCGAGTACAAGAGCATGAGTCGTATTCGCCGCCTGGCGACGTTCCTCGTCGTCATCGGACCTGAAGCGGCTGCCCATATTCTCAAGGAGTTCGACGACGATGCGATCGAGCTGATTTGCAAGGACATGACCAGCATCTCCGCTATCGAGGACGGCGTGCAGAAAGCCGCCGTCGAGGAGTTCTCCGGTTTCGTCCTCTCCAGCTACGGTTCCCTGCTCGGCGGCCCCATCTACACTCGCCGGGCGTTGGAAATCGCCAAAGGAGACTTCAAGGCCACCAGTATTCTCGAACGCATCGCTCCGACCAGCAACTCTGCCGAAGTCATCAAGGAGATCGAGCAGATGGAGCCCCGCCAGATCTTCAACATGATCAAGACCGAGCAGGCTCAGACCATCGCCTTCGTGCTCTCCTACCTTGAGCGGGACAAAGCCGGCCCCATCCTTGGCATGTTCAACCAGGAAATACGCGAGGAAGTCATCGAACGCCTCGGCATCATGGAGCCTACTTCGCTGGAACTCATCAACAAGGTCGCCAATTCCCTCTCCAAGAATCTGGATACGAAGCAGAAGACCACGCTCAACAAGAGCGGCGGCATTCGCATGGTTGCCGACCTGCTCAACACTCTCGAAAAGGAGGACAGCAAGTCCATCCTCGCCAATATCGAGGAACGCAACCCCTCTCTCGGAGCCGAGATTCGCAAGAAGATGTTCAGCTTCGAAGACCTCGTCCGCCTCGAGCTCCCGGATCTGCAGCGCATCATGCGCGAAGTCGATTCCGGCGACCTCACTGTGGCGCTCAAGTCCTCTACCGACAACCTGCGCGATGCGGTGCTCTCTGCCGTCTCCAAGCGCGCGGCCGAGACGTTGCTCGAGGAGCTGGATATGATGGGGCCCGTCAAGCTCACCGAAGTGGAAGCGGCCCAGGAACGCGTTATCCAAGTGGTGCGCAGACTCGAAGAACAAGAGGAGATCAGTCTCGATGGCGGCGGCGCGACAGTCTAGCGAAACCCTCTTTCTCGAATACCCGATCATGTCCCTGGACGTCGTTTACGACGGCCAGGAAAAGGTCTCTGATCTTCGTCACAAGGAAGCTACTGATGCGTCCTACAAGTCTGGATACGAAGACGCCAGTGCCCAGTACAAGCAGCAGATCCTCGACTTTCGCTCCGAGATAAACGAGCTTCGCGAAAGCACCTTCTCCCAGCTCGAGGGCAAGTTCAAGACACTCGTCGCCGAAGCCCGCGAAGCGCTCATGGCTTTGACCTACGATTGCGTGACCCGCGCTTTGGGCGGATTCGAAATGAACGCCCAGGCCGTCGAGAAGATCGTCGAATCCGTCGTCAACGAGTCCGGACTAGACGAGGAACGCATGCAGATCCGTCTCCATCCGCTGGATATCGCCCTGCTCGAGGAGCTCGAGACCGATCTCGTCAAGAAGCACCCCGGCCTTGAGTTCATCGCCGATGACAGCCTGCGCCGCGGCGACTGCATGCTCAGCAGCCGCTTTGGCAAGGTCGATGGCCTCCTTTCCACCAAGCTCGAGAAACTCAAGTCAAGTCTCGACGCCTCATGAACCGCATGCTTCCAGATTGGGCTTCCGACATCGGCGCTAGGGTTGGCGCTCTGAATACTGTCGACCACTTGGGAAAAGTCGCCCAAGTGACCGGTCTCGTCATCGAGTCCGAAGGTCCGCAGGCCAGTCTGGGCGACATCTGCGAGATATCTTCCCCGGACAGCGCTCTTCACGTGCTGGCGGAAGTAGTGGGATTCCGCGAGCACCGCATCCTGCTCATGCCCTTGCACGACATGGCTGGGGTGCATCCCGGTTGTCATGTAAAGTTGGGTACGAACCTCAACAAAGTCCCCATGGGCAACGAAGTGCTCGGTCGAGTGCTGGACGGAATGGGCCGGCCCATAGATGGCCTCGGCGGTATCCACTACAAAGAGCTTTCCAGTATGTCGGGCAAGGTGCCCAACCCCCTTTTGCGCAAGCGCATCACCGAGCCTTTCACTACGGGTGTGAAAGCCATCGATCTCTTTTCCCCGGTTGGAGAAGGGCAGCGTCTCGGAGTCTTCGCAGGTTCCGGCGTCGGCAAGTCCACGCTTCTCGGCATGCTGGCCCGCGGATCGAATGCGGACGTCAACGTCATCGCTCTCGTCGGGGAGCGAGGTCGTGAGCTTCGCGAGTTCATCGAGAAGGATCTCGGACCGGAAGGCATGGCCAAGACGGTCGTCGTCGTCGCCACCTCCGACCAGTCCGCTCCCCTCCGTTTGCGAGCTGCCAACCTCGCCACCAGCATTGCCGAAGGCTTTCGCGATGTCGGCAAGAACGTCCTCTTTCTCATGGATTCGGTTACCCGCTTCGCTATGGCCCAGCGCGAGATCGGCTTGGCCGTGGGCGAGCCGCCCGCCAGTCGAGGTTACACCCCGTCCGTCTTTTCCGCTCTGCCACGCCTGCTCGAACGCTCCGGCAACTCCGACTGCGGCACCATCACCGCATTCTATACTGTGCTGGTCGAAGGCGATGACCTCAACGAGCCGATAGCCGACACCGTGCGCGGCATTCTCGACGGCCATGTCGTGCTCTCTCGCCAGCTCGCCACCGCCAACCATTTCCCGGCCATCGACGTTCTCGAAAGCATCAGCCGTCTCGGAGGGGACATTTCAAGTCCGGAGGACGTCGAGCTTGTCGCCAGAGCCCGCGACTACCTCGCTCTGTATCGGAAAAACGAGGACATCGTAAACCTAGGCGCCTACGCTCGTGGGACCAACGCCCGCATCGATACCTCCATAGTCGTCAACGAGCGCGTCATGGACTTTCTCAAGCAAGGTCATGGAGAAAGCGTGTCGCGCGAAAAAAGCTACCAAACCCTCTCAGAACTGCTGTCATGAGAAAATTCAAATTCAATCTGGAATCGCTTCTCGTGGTGAGAGGCTGGGAAGAAACCCGCGCTTTGCAGGCGCTCGCCTCGGCAAATGCCGCTATTAGCGATCTGGAAGAGAGACTGGCTCGCAGCGAACAGGCTCTCGAGAAAGCCTACGCCGCTTGGGAGGATTCCGGCTCCACTCGGTTTTCCCCAACCGACCGTCACGCTCTTGTATCCCAGACTGCCCAGATCCAGGCCCAGATAGGGCAGTCCCGTCAGCAGCTGGTCGAGATGCAGAAGAAGCGCACCCAGGCGATGGATACGCTCCGCTCCGCTTCTCGCGAGAAGAAAGTCGTGGAAAGTCTGAAGGAAAAGCGGTTCGAAGCGCATCGCGCTGAATCCTACCGCCAGGAAGCCATTGAAATAGAAGACGTCTTCAACGCGAGAAGGAGCGCATCGTAGTTGCTATGCAGATACTATCCAAACCCTGGTTCATTGCCGCCCTAGCTCTCTTTCTGATGCTCGGCACGCAGTTCCTTGCCCTCAAGATGCACTGGGCCGAGCTCTTCCCGGAAAAAAAGCAAAGCGCCCTGGTGGTTACTCGCGACGAGCCGCAAGCCTTCGCCTGGGGTTTCTCTTCGGAGGAAATCTACTCTTTGCAGGACGAGCTGAAGTCCCGCATCCGCTTGTACGAGATTCGCGAAGAGGAGCTCGCCGCCTACGAGAGCCGTCTCAAGGCTGATCGCGCCGAGATCGAGGAAATCAAGGAGCAGGTCGAACTCATGCGCGAGGAGCTCATGGACGGCATCGTAAAGCTGGAGAGTTCGGAGACGGAGAATCTCAAGCGGCTCGCCAAGACCTACGCCAACCTAACTCCGGATGCCACCATCAAGATCTTTCGAGAGCTAGACGATGCCACCGTCGTCAAGATCCTCTTCTTCATGAAAGCCGACCTGGTCGGTACGATTCTCCAGGAAATGGCCACAGCGGACGGCGGCATCGCCGAGCAGGTCAAACGAGCCGCTCGCATATCCGACATGCTGCGGCTCTTCACCGACAATACGAAAAACAATCTGCAACGAAACATATAATGCCAATAGAGCCATCAAGCGTATCGAAACCGGTGATACGCGAAGTTGAAAAAGTGTCCAGTGGCTCAGGCCAGTGGAACGCGGCGCAAGGAAGCTCTACCGGAGGCAAGGATAGCCCTCTGCACAGCATTTGGGAAAAGGCCATCTCTGGCGCCCAAAGGCTTTTTGGTCGCGAAAGTGCCAAACCCGAGGCGGTTGAAGATCCAACCGAGAAGGACGAGGAAAGAAGAGCGGACAACCGTCAGGAAAGCCTGAATACGACTTCCTCATTCGCCACTCGAAACTATGCCCGTGTAGGCTTCCATTCGAGTCCAGGCAGCGCTTTCAGCAACGTCTCCTCCACGCCGAGCCGGAACGTGGACGTTCGTCCTGACTATGAACCCGCCCCCGATGCCGGACGAGAGGCGGACAAGGCCCATTTCGTTGAAAAGCCGGATCGCTCTCAAGCTACCGAGAACCCGAAGGAGCGCCCCGAGGTGGACGAACCTCATGAGGACGAAGGCGAAGATGGCGACGAACGCGCCCGTCAGCTTCGCGCGACCGTTCAGCCTATCCCATCCCCTAACTCTATATCGCCACTCGTCGCTAGCAATCGTGAGGTGGCTCAGCCTGCTCAAGCGGCTGAGACATCTACTCCCGCTACGAATATCTCAGCTCAGACCACGCAGGCCGATCAGACGCCTACCACTCCGAATGTCCCAGTGACCGTCGGGCAGACAGTACCCTCCGTAGCAACCCAGCAAACGCCTGCCGCGCTGGCCAGCGTTCCCGAAGGCGTTGCCCAGTCGACTATCCAGCCAGCTCTGCAGAACTTGGTAACGAATTCCCGGCAAGCGGGACAGCCAAACCCTCAACCCGTTTCGCCAACCCCTCAGCAAACCGTCGCCCAGGCGACAACTGGCCCGGTGGTCTCTCCAGCTACTGGAACGACTTCTCCGGTGACCGCTCAGGACACGGCAGGCAGTCGAAAGCTGCCGAACCAGGCGGGCCAGGAACAAGCGCCTGGCAGATCCGAGACTCAGGCTCCCAAAACGGTCGAGACCGAATCCCTCCTAGGAATCGATCCAGCGAAAGCGAAGGAGACGATCACGGCTGCTTTGAGTCGTAGCCAGAAGTCGACGCCACAGACTCCGATTCAAGCTCAGCCCGCTCCCACCGCAACTCCAGCCGCTCAGCCTGTTGGTGCGGAGCCCGTCGAGCCAGCTATCCGCTCCGCCTTGAACGAAGCCGCTGCCAACGGTCGACTTGCCGATGTTTCCGTCGATGGCAAGGAACTCGCTCAGACTGCTGCGAACAAGGCAGGCAATGCCGCAAACGCCACCGCCAACCTCCGACAGGCCGCTGCGGAAGCTGCAACAGCCGCGACCCGAAGTTCTGGCGAACCCGCTTCCGAAAACGCCGCCGTAGCCAGTCAGAAGGCCCAAGCCGCCCAGGCTTCCGCTTCCTCCGTTCGCGAAGCTCGAGCCGCCACCGTCGGACCTGTGCCCGTTGCCGCCCAGAACCGAGGCCCGGCTCCAACGAACGCGGGCGCGACGACCGCAACTGGCCCAGCCGCCTTAGGACAGACTCAAGGTGCCACCGGTATCAGTTCCCCGAATACGCAAGGCGGCAGTCAGAACCAGACTTCCGACGGCGCTCTGAAACAGGATCTCTCTGCCCAACTCAAGGGCTCTCAAGGCTCCGAACGGATGGAGAAATCCAGCTCCGATACTTCCCAAGCCTTTGACTTGAAGGCGCAGTCCAGCGACTCGTCGCGCAAGTCTCAAGCAGCCGGCAAGGCTCAAACGACCTCCTATGTCTCGAAGACGGTCGAAGAGATGAAGGAAGTGGTAGCCACCATGACCAAGAGCATCGACCGCCTCGTCACGAATCGCGGAGGGGCGATGAATCTCAAGATCAACTTCGACAACGGTGGAAGCATGACCCTGCGCGTCTCCATGGAAGGCGCCCAAGTCAGTACCAACATGCAGACCGATGTCGCTGGTCTCGAAGCTGCTATCAAGGCCAACTGGACCGACTTCGCCAGCGAATGGAGCCAGAAAGGGGTCAAGCTGAACGTTCCGTACTTCCAGTCCTCGGCCTCCGGCGAAAACGCTTTCGAGAATCTAGCGGACTCCGGCCAACGCCAGCCCGGCACCCAAGGCTCGGCAGGGCAGGGCGGTCGACGCAGCTCAGCCGGAGCGTCCGGTTCCAACCAGAGCCCCAGCAGCGCGGAGACCGCAGCCTCTCAATCGACCGATACCTCTTCCAGCGACGAAGTAATCAGCGACTCCGAGCTGAAGACCTACGCCTAGCTAGTTCGTATCCACTTTTCGAACGCGCGTACAGCGTTCCGAAGCCAGGCGAAGGTCTCCCCAACGGAGGCCTTCGCTTTTTGGCATCCGAAGCGCGAAGCTTCAACCTGTAGCCGAACTCGTCTCAGAGAGTGTCCAATAAATTCGAGTGCACGAGGCCAAGTCGCCTAAATTGCGCTCATGGATAGTTGAAGCCGGAAATACGAAAGGCTGGAAATGGTAGCTACGAATGGAAGCTTAGCAGGTCGATACGATTCGCAGCGAGCGTCCCCAGTTGTAGATACGGAAAAGTGAAAGCAAAGCCTGCTCTTTCCCGCCAACTCTCTAGGGTTGATTGGAAACTGTGAAGCCACCACACTTCTAAATGAAGATCGAGTTTCCCAGGGCGGTTCCCGGGCAGGCCGAAATTTTGAGCGATCTGGCGATCGAATCAAAAGGCTATTGGGGTTATTCGAATGCTCGGCTTGAGACCTGGAGAAAGGACTTGCGGATCGAGAAGGAATATATTGCGGCCCACTTGGTTCGAACGATCGTGGTGGATGGCAGGTTGATTGGGTTTTTTGCAATCAAGAGGGATGCAAGCGAGGATGTCTTGGACCATCTTTGGCTTTCGCCTGAAGCGATCGGCAGAGGTATTGGCGGGCTGACTTTCCGCAAAATTAGGGAGGATTGCGCGGCGCTGGGGATTGTGGAGATTGCGATCATTTCCGATCCTAACGCCGAGGGCTTCTATTTGAGGCAAGGGGCAGTACGAATCGGGGAGGTCGAAAGCGTGCCTCAGAACCGAATGCTGCCGAAACTCTGCTATCGTATGGAGGATAAGATGGAGATCGAGGAGGGCGAGCGAGCCGCGTTGGTTGGGTTTCCATTGGTGTTGCGGACCGCTCGGCCCATCGGCGAGCTCAGGGTGGTGAGCTTTGTCGAACCACGATCGGTCCCTACCACATAGAATTTTGACTTATTCGATATTATCTAGGGATATGGCTGCTGCTTCGGTTTTGTTGGTCTCTATCTCTTCTCTTGTAGTAGCGGCTATCATCCTTTCGAAACGGTTGTGAATCGAGTGCCGAACGGGAGAAGCTTTTGAGGGATGAGGCAGCCCTTGTAGCAAAGAGTAGCGCGGATCCCGCAGGGCGCATAGGCGTCAACTTAAGCCGAAAGGCGGTGGGCAGGAGGGCAATGCTCCGTCATTGCCGCGGAGCCTACAGAGGGAACAACCGGTGCGGCAACGA
>JANQRJ010000053.1 GCA_028284635.1 Pelagicoccus sp. | reverse complement strand
GCATTTTCGGAGGGTGGTGCGGTCCCGACCGAAGTCGGGAACGCATACGCGTGCACATTGGGACGCAAATCGGTCGTCTTCGGAGAAACCGACCCACCTATTTGCGACTAGACAAACGAAAAATGCTCTAGGGCTTGCCCGTCGCCTGCTCGTCTAGCAGCCGCTTCAGGTAGGGGTTGGGATAGCGGCGAGCCACCGTGATCGCATAGAAGGTTTCGTGCAGCGACGGAACTTGGCAGAGCTCGCGCAGCTCGCCGGACTTGAGCTCTTCCTTGACCACGATTGGCGGGACAAGCGTAACCGCGCTGGTCTCTTTGGCAATAAGGCGGAGCATGGCCATGTCGTTAGCCTCGGCAGCGATCAAGGGCGACACGCCGGCCCTCTCCATCATGATGTCAAAGCTGGACCTGACATTGCTCTCCAGGCTGGGCAAGGCGATGGGAACCTGTTGAAGATCTTCGGGAAAACGAAAGCCTTCGTCCACCTTGCTCCCCTGAGACGCCACAAGGCTGACTGGCTGCTCAGCCAAGAGATGGCTGCGGGTGGAAGGTTCGGTCTCACGCGGGGCTGGAGTATTGGAAAGAACCAGGTCGATGGTATGGGCCTTCAGCTGGCTCAGCAGCTCCCGCATGCTCGCCGCGTAGATGACGACCTCGAGATCCTGATCGTCCAGCGCCTCCTGCAAGAAGCTGATCTGGAAGTTCTTCGAAAGCGTAGCGACTGCTCCCACCCGCAGCACGTTTCTGTAGCGACCGCCTCGATGCTGCAACGTCGCCAGCATCTCTTCGCCGGCCCGAAAAATGGAATCCGCGTAGCTCATGACCATGCGGCCTTCCTCGGTAAGGACCAGCGACTTGTGCTCTCGCTCGAAAAGAGGGGAGCCCAGGCTCTCTTCGAGCTTCTTGAGCTGAATGCTCAGAGCCGACTGCGAGACGTTGAGCCGACCAGCTGCCTTAGTGAGCGAACCCTCCCGAGCAATAGCATGGAAGTAGCGCAGATGATGGTAGTTGAGTTGATTCATCGTTTCATAAAATAGAACGAAAGTATACCATACATATATTGGATAGATTTGAAAGCTCGTGTTAGGATCCGGCCCATGAACGCGATGATCGGCGCTTTAGCAATCTGGCTGGGCCCAGCCCTTCTGGCTTGGATCTTCTTCAGCTCGGGGTGGCTGAACCAAAGAGGCTTTTCCGCTGCCCGAGCGGCCGAGCGGATCGCCTGGGGCGGCTTCGCCAGCGTGTTGGCGGCCCTCGGCCTGTGGTTGAGCAGCTCGCCTCAGGCGATTGGCATTACGCTCGGAGAGGGTGCTTTCTTCGGCGTACGGCTCGATCCTCTAACCAGCCCACTGCTGCTCCTAGTGGCTTTTCTCGGAGCAATCGTGCTGCGCTTTTCCCGCAACTACCTCGAGGGCGACCCGCGCCAAGGTCACTTCATCAAGTGGATGTGCATCACGCTCGGCTCGGTCGCCATGCTGGTGACCGCCCCAGGTCTCGTGCAGCTTGGCTTCGCCTGGATAGCAACCAGCCTGGGTCTCCACAAGCTGCTCGTCTTTTTCCCGCAACGCCACGGCACCCTCTACTCGGCTCGCAAGAAATTCCTGCTCAGCAGAATAGGCGACCTCAGCCTGCTCGCCGCCTTCGTAGGGCTTTACCTCGAGTTCGGCAGCGAGAACTTCAGCCAGATCTTCGCCAGCCTCGCGACGCAAAGCAGCGACCCTTTGAACTACGCTTGGATCGGCTGGCTCATCGCGATAGGCGCCCTGCTCAAGTCAGCCCAATTCCCTTTCCACACTTGGCTGCCTGACACCATGGGCACACCCACGCCTGTCTCCGCTCTTATGCATGCCGGCATCATCAACGCTGGCGGCATCCTCGTCGTGCGCCTCAGTCCCGTGCTGGTAGAAACGCCAGCGGCTTTGCACGCCATCGCGATCGTCGGAGCATTCACCGCCATCTTCGCCGCCTTCGTCATGCTCTCGCAAAACAGCATCAAACGTTCGCTAGCCTACTCCACCATCGCTCAGATGGGCTTCATGCTGCTGCAGTGCGGGCTTGGCGCCTTCCACTTGGCTGTGCTTCACATCGTCGCCCACTCCCTCTATAAAGCCCACTCTTTCCTGTCCTCCGGCTCTAGCGTGCAGACGATTCACGAGCTCGGCCGCCAAAACGGCCCCACTCGCGTGCCACGTGGACGCTTTCTCGCCACCATCACAGCCGCCGGACTTATAGTCTCCGGGCTGAGCTTTCTCTTCGGGCTCGGTACAAGCTCCAAACCGGGACTCATCGTCTTCAGCGTCGCTGTGACGATGGCCGCGACCCAGATCATCTGGAACCAAGTACGCCGTTCCGCTTCAGCTACCGCAATCGTCTCGGCTGGAACGGTAGCGATCGCCTTCGCCGCCACCTATCTTCTGCTGGCAAAAGGGGCCGAAGCTTGGCTAAGCGGCACGCTGCCCTGGCAAAACGTCGGCAGCTTCGGCTTCGAGCTCGGTCTCGCCATCTGCCTACTGCTAGCCCTAGCCACGTCGCTCCGTCTGCAAGACGGCTCCAGCGCTCTGCTTCCCCAGCGCCTGCGAGAGGCCCTCTACACGCACGCCGTCAACGGCTTCTACATGAACACGATCGCCAACCGAACGCTCCGAGCGCTGAAACTGCATCCGAACAAGACTGCCTAGCCAACACCTTCAGACGTATCCAAAAGATGAACACGACACTCGACAAGATCGACAAAATCGAGCAGAGCTGCCGCAAGATCGCTCCACTGTGGCCACTAAGCCACTTCGTGGCAGTCAATCCCTTCCTCGGCCAAACCGATCAGCCTTTCACAGACGTTGCCGTATCCCAGGAGCGAATACATGGCTCCTACGCATTGATGCCCATCTCCTGGTTCGGAGAAAAGTACCGCTCCGGCCGGATTACGCTCTCTCATATCCGGAGGGCTGTGGCGAACGCCAACGCCGAGATCGCAAAGTCCTTCGCCGACATGGAGATCCCTCTGAGCGCCGAGGCGCTGATCGCTCTCGCCGTCGATCACGAGGACAACGAGGAAGCCCAATACCAGCTCGGCACCTTCAGCGCCTACCTCGACCGCCGCGAAAGTTCGGACTGGCATCGCCTCGTTCGCGAGGAAGCCGCCAAATGGTGCGCCGCCCATTTCGATCAAGGCCAAGCCGCCTGGCAGTCTCCCTGGAAGGACCTGCCGCTCTACCAAGCCTGGAAGAAGGCGGCAGCGCATGATCTCAATTTAAGGTGTAACGGATTATCGAATACGAAATCCATCATGCAAGGCCTTCCAGACGACCCCTTCGAGCTGATCGAAAGCGCCCTTTTCACCCTCGACATACCCGAGGAGCGGGTCAGCGATATCCTGGACCGGACGCTGCTCATCCTACCGGGCTGGGCCGGATACCTTCGCTACCTCGATCGCGAACTCGAGCTGAAGGGTCAAAGCGGCGACCACTGCGCCCAGCTGCTCGCCATATTGCTCGCCTACGAAATCGTGGTCTACCGAAACCATCAGGAGGATCATGATCGCCTGCTCGGCTGGCGACGCAGCCTCATGGAAGACCTCAGCGACACCGGCGAGACCAGCATACCTATCGAACTCGCCCAGCGCCTGCTCTGGCAAAGCGCTCTGGAGAACGTGTTCGAAAGTCGGATACAGGAAAAAATCGGGCCCAAGACAACCGGATCTAATCAGTCCAATATACCCGAAGTGCAAGCCGCCTTCTGCATCGACGTGCGCTCGGAACGCTTTCGCGACGCCCTGGAAAACGCCATGCCAAGCGTCCAGACGATCGGGGCAGCCGGTTTCTTCGGCGTGCCTGCCCACCATCATCACGTCGGACATGAAGGCAGCGAAGCGCGTTGCCCCGCAATCATCGCCCCTCCAGTCAAGACCCTGCACAACTGCTCGGGACTCGACAAGGAGGGGATCGACCGACTGGAACGAGACACCGTCAGCCAGCGGACCAAGCTCCGGGGCTGGAAGACCTTCCGCGAGTCGGCAGCAAGTTGCTTCACTTTCGTGGAGACAGCCGGACTCGCCTACGCTGCAAAGATTCTTCGGGACGCCTTTGGGCTGGCCGAAAACTCCGAGAAAGGAACGGAACGAAAGCCTGTCATCGCGGAAACGCTCGATAGCGAAACGCAAGTCTCTATGGCCGAGGGCATCCTGAACAGCCTGGCCTTGACCGACAACTTCGCCCGCTACGTGCTGCTCTGCGGCCACGGCGGCGAGAGCGCCAACAACCCCTACGCCTCCAGTCTCGATTGCGGAGCCTGTGGCGGCCATGCCGGAGATGCCAACGCTCGACTCGCAGCCGACCTCCTCAATCGGGAGGAAGTGCGGGCCGGACTGCGCGAGCGTGGTATCGACATTCCAGACTCGACCGATTTCATCGCCGGTCTCCACAATACCACTACAGACGAGGTGAGGCTCTTCGATCTGAAGATCAATTCACAGAACGACTCGGAGCTCATCGAACGCCTGCAAGCCGCTCTAAGACTGGCGGGCGAGACCTGCCTGGCCCAGCGCTCGACCCTGCTCGCTCAATCGGGAGGCAGCATTCAGGCGACGCGCGGCAGAAGCCGCGACTGGTCGCAAGTGCGTCCCGAGTGGGGCCTCGCTGGCAACGCGGCCTTCATCATCGCTCCCCGCAGCTGGACGCGAGGCGAGAACCTAAGCGGGCAAGCCTTCCTTCACGACTACGAGCCCGCCCTCGACCCTAGTCAGTCGACGCTCAAAAGCATTATGGGAGGCCCGCTCGTGGTTGGCAGCTGGATCAACCTGCAGTACTTCGCCTCAGCTTCCAACAACGAGCTTTACGGTAGCGGACACAAGACCATCCACAATGTGGTTGGCGGTATCGGCGTGGCCCTGGGCAACGAGAACGACCTGCGCCCCGGCCTGCCGCTACAGTCCGTGCACGATGGCAAGGATCTGGTCCATGAACCTCGTCGTTTGCATGCCTGCATCGCCGCCGAGCCAGTCGAATTGGATAGCATCCTCGCGGAAAGCTCCCAGCTCTTAGACCTCGTAAGAAATGAGTGGATACATCTCATTGCCCTTGGTAAGGAGGGCAGATCCTGGCTGAAGCGTTTGCCGCAAGGTGGCTGGCTGGAAACCGAGCTTCCCGCCGAGACGAAGTCAAGCTAGTATTGTGTCACGGATACAATGTCGCAAAGAGTAGCGCGGATCCCGCAGAGCGCATATGCGTCAACTTAACGGAGGAAACCTCATTTAGGAGGGCAACGCTCCGTCGTTGCCGCACCGGTTATTCCCTCTGTAGGCTCTGCGGCAATGACGGAGCATTGCCCTCCAGCCCACCGCCTTTCGGCTTAAGTTGACGCCTATACGCAGAGCGGGATCCGCGCTACGTTTCACGCATGACACGACATAGAGCATCTTTCGTTTAGCTAGTCGCATTCTCGACCGGTAGCGCCTGTGTCTCGCAGGCACCACCCTCCAAAGCCTTTCGACTGGAAGATGTCGCTGCGCTTGCGGTACGGCTACAAAGAGGTTGCGAGTCGGGTTACCGACTGGAGATGCCGAGATAGTTGAGCAGCCAGACTTCCTTCCACACGCGGTAGCGGCCTTCCCAGGTGATGCGACCGTATTCTTCCTGCAAGTGGGTCGGCACGAGAAAGCCTTCTTCGATGTTGGTTTTCTCCAAAGCTCGCTGCTGCTCGTTGAGATCGTGAATGGGCTCCATATCGTACGGCACGAGCCTTTGGTTGGCCACGCGCTTGCTATGCATGCCGAACAGTCGCTTGACGCTTCGGCACCAGGGCTTGCGAACCACGCTCCAGTTGCCGGGATAGAAGCCGCCGTACGGCATGTAGAGGTTGTCGGTAACGATGCGTTCGCCTTCCTCCGTTTCGGAGGAAAAGGAGAAGCAGAATCCGATGTCGCCATTGTTCTGCGGGACGAAGAGGACCTGCAGCCGCATAGTCGAATCCGCGCTTTGGAAGATGGAGGAGCGTACTTTGACTCCGGGAGCGATTTCCGCGACAAGGGCTTGAGTGCGGGCGAATCCTTGTTGGGACAACCAGTCCTTGACCTCGATCAGCTTCTTCTGGGCCGGCCACTCCTCGCCGGTGTTGTTCTCGGAAAAGCGGGGAAAGAGCGAAAGACCGCTCTGGCTGAGAGCGCTAATGGCAAACCAGGTGTAGAGCGTCTCGAGCAGAAGCCAGCCGAGAAAGAACACCACGAGCAAGGCCCAGAAAGGACGGTCGAACCAGCCCGCCTCGAAAGCGAGATACGCCGCTCCGGTGGAAACCGCGAACCAGCGTGCCCAACGATTGAATACAGCCAGCTTTAGAGAGGAAATTCGGACGTTGAGGATCCCGAGGATGAAGGACAAGCCGACCGTGGCGAAAACCAGCAGCTCGGCGAAAGGAGGCAGAACAGGCTCAGACATTTGGATAAAGGTAGAAGTAAGAAGGCAGAATGCAGAAGTGGAGAGAGGTGTAGGCTCTTCGAAACTTCTTAATTCTTCGTTTTTACTTCTTAAGTCAGTCTAACTGGCATGATAACGCAGAGGAAGCTTTCCAGGGTCTTGAAGACGCCGGGGCTGACCTCGTCTTTCAGCTCGAAGAAGATCTCGTCCTTGGCGAGGGCTCTGAGCGGATCCATGAGAAACTGGGGATTGAAGGCGACTTGCAGATCCGGGCCGCTGTAGTCGATGGCGAGCGATTCGTGGGACTCGCCGAAGTCGGGGCTGGAGGCAGAGAGCTCCATCAGGTTGTTGCTGATCTGAATTTTGACCTGGTTCGACTTGTCGGTGGTGACCAGGGCAGCGCGGTGGATGGATTGGAGGAAGAGCTCGCGCTCGACCTTGATGCGCTGGTGAGTCTCCTTGGGGATGACTTGCTGGTAGTTCGGGTAGTTGCCCTCGACGACCTTGGAGACGAGGTGGATGTCCCCTACAAAGCCATCGGAGTCATCCTTGGTATGAATCTGGAAGGCGACGCGGCGGTCGTTGAAAGCGATCTTCAAAGTCTCGCCCTTGTCGAGCAAGCGCATGAGTTCGGACACGGTTTTCGCTGGGAGGATGAGACTGCCGGACATGCCTTCGCCGACTTCCATGTCGTGGTCGATCTTGGCCAGGCGGCGACCATCGGTAGCAACTAGACTGACCTTGCCGGAAGCGTTTTCCTCGGGCTCGATGAAGTTGAAGTAGACGCCGTTGAGCATGTAGCGCGTCTCGTCGCTGGACTGAGCGTAGGAAACGCTCTTGATCATGCTGGAAAGGGTGGCCTGCTCGATGGTGAAGGAGCGGTCGTCGCTGAACTCGGGCAGGGCGGGGAACTCGTCGCGGCTGATGCCCATGATCTTGAAGTTCGAACCGCCGGAAGCGATCTTGACCTGGTGGTTCGGGGAAGCGTCCACCTTGACGTCGCTGTTGGGCAGCTCCTTCACGATGGAGAAGAGCCGCTTGACGGGCAGGGTGACAGAGCCTTCTTCCTCCACCGTGGCCTTGATCCGAGCGCAGATGCCGAGATCCAAGTTGGTCGTGGTGAGCGAAATCGTTTCGCCCTCGGCCTCGATCAGCACGTTGCTGAGAATGGGCATGGTGGCTTTCGAACCGACGACGTTAAGGACTTGCTGGAGACCGTTGCTGAAATGGTCGCGGTGGATTTTGAACTTCATTGGGCAGGAGTTAGCAGGGTTTTGGAGTTTCTGACAATTCCAATGGATATTAGTTAATTATTTAAGAAAAAGGACTCTTATCACTATGGTCTGTGAATATCCGGTACAAGCGGGGTAACAGATTGCGTTTCAGGAAGTAAGAGCTGTTTCGAATTGTTCAAGCTTGATGGGATTGATAGCGGCAAAAAAGAACATGTGAGCAAAAAGACGCCGTCCGGCTGTTTGTTGGTCGAGATTTAACAAGTTATTAGCAGGCGATAGGGAGCTACGTTGCGAGTGGGGGTTTCCTATCCCGCGTCATCGAGCGAATCTGGCTCTACGCCTTCTGATTCGGAGGATATGGCGAACGATTCCCCAGAAGAGGTAGATTAGAAAGGCGAGGGCTAGCGCATACTCGCGGTAGAAGTAGACGAGGCCGACAACGGCCAGCGCGACAACGAAGGCGCGAAAGCGTATCTGGGTCTGCCAACCTATGTTCTTGAAGCTGGGGTAGCGGACGTTGCTGATCATGAGGAGGGAGATGAGCAGCATTAGGTAGGGCAGCAAGATGGCGAATTTGACCTCCAGATTGTGCTTGGTCATCACGAGCACGAGCGTGGCGATCATGCCGGCAGCTGCGGGCACCGGGAGTCCGATGAAGTCGTTGCTCGCCTGCGATATCTTCTCCGAATGCACGGCTGGGTGGGTGATGACGTTGAAGCGGGCCAGCCGTACCCCGGCGCAAAGCAGGTAGACGAACGCGAGGAAGAACCCGATCTTGGTGGAGTAGTCCTCGTTGTTGGCCGGACTGAGGATGAGGAAGAGGACCATCAGAGCGGGCGCTAGGCCAAAGGTGACGATGTCCGCGATCGAGTCGAATTCCTTGCCGAACAACGATTCGCGGCCGCCCAGCCGAGCCACGCGACCGTCCAGCGAATCGCAGAGCATGCCGCCGAGAATGAAGAGCACCGCTTGTCGGTAGAGGGCGGTGGCGTCGACCAGCTCGCCTCCGATCATCACATTGAAGCGGGCTAGGATGCAGTTCCTGATTGCCAGGAAGCCGAAGAACAGATTGCCGGCGGTGAAGAGATTGGGCAGCAGATAGATTCGGCTTGCCCGGCTGCCGTCGATTTTGGCGATCTCCTTTTCTTCGAGTTCGGGATCTTCTTGCTGCAAAATGGATTGGGGTCGTCGCCTAGTGCTTCAGGGTTTCCAGATACTTCCAGAAGGAGGAGTGTTGCTCGACGAGCTGTTCCTCGCTGATAGGCAGCTTGGTGCGAAATATGAAGTCGGTGAGAGTGTTTTTGTGCAGAATGCAAAGGGTGTTCAAAGTGCCGCCCTTTCGCTCGAAGTAGATTCGATGCTCGCCCGAGCGTAAGCGGTAGACTGACTTGCCGCTGCGACGAAAAGCGCCCAGCGGTTCCTCCGGGTGGTTGAGCTGTCGCTCCGTCAAGTTGCTAAGCGGCTCGATCACAGCGAGTTGCTGGAGCTTGGGAAGCTTTTCGAGCTCCTTGAGAGACTGTTCGCTGAATGTGACCTGATACATCGGAGAGAAACCCCTAGGCCCGAAAACGATCCAGCGCAAGCGCGGGAGTGTGAGCTGTAGCCAAAGTCTTTCCGCGTAGCCGCGTTCTCACGAACGCGACTACGAGAACGCAGGCCTTTCAGCTACAGCGGCTTGCTCAACCGCCCCTGGTAGCTTCGGGCCAGCTCCCGGTTCGCCTCCATCGCCCCTTCGGTATTCTGGCTGCGCAGCAGGGGAGCGTCGCGATCCTTCGCGGCCAAGCAATCCAGGATCTCCATTTGCAGGAGATTGATCAGCAATCCTCCCGCCAAGGTCGAGGTCGGGCCGGCAAACTTGCCCTTTTCCGGGAGTTCCACGATCGCGTCGCCCATCGAGCCGCAGTTGTCCAAGACGTAGTCGGCGATCTCGTGCAGCTTCCTGCCGCTTGGGTGAGTCGTCTTCACTTGCTGAGCCATGCCCACCGACGTCAAGGCGATCACCTTCAAGCCCTTTTCCTTGGCGTACTCCGCCACCTCGATCGGCGAGCAATTCTTTCCCGAGTTCGAAATGACGATGATGAATTCCCCCTCGCGCAGCCCGTGGTTGCGGTCGTAGCGAGCTGCCAGTTCTCTCCCGTAGCCCGCCAGGTTTTCAATGAAGCCGCCTGTCGTATCCAGAATGGCGCTCACGCAAACCAGGCCCCCAGCCCGGCCCACCATCTCGCGTCCGACGATCTCCGAATGCCCGCTGCCAAAAGTGTGGATGACTCCACCCGCCGCCACCGACTCCGCCATCAACGGTCCTAGTCGCTCGATCTCCGCCTGATTCTGCAAATACACGCGATCCAACAGGACTTGCGCGGTCTTAAAATAGTTCTCCTTTAGCATGATCCCGATTTCTAATTGCCCAAAACTGTTCCGAAATGAAACGGAAACAAGGTCATTTGCGTTCGACCTTTCGAGCTACTGTCGCTCAACTCCCAAACCGCGAACCTAATAGCCGCAACCCAGTACCAACAACCCAACACCCAGAACCTAAACCATGACCCAGCTCGACCAGCTCAAGCAATTCACCACCGTCGTGGCCGACACCGGCGACTTCCAAACCATGAAGGAGTTCGCCCCGCGCGACGCCACTACGAACCCGACTCTCATCCTCAAGGCCGTCGAAAAGGAAGAGTACGCCGCCATCCTCGACAAAGCCGTTGTCGCCTCCAAGGACTCTGGTCTCTCAGGTCCCGCCCTTGTCGAAAAAGTCATCGACGAGCTGCTGGTGCTCTTCGGTATCGAGATTCTGGATATCGTGCCCGGTCGCGTTTCCACCGAAGTGGACGCCCGCCTCTCCTTCGACACCGAAAGCACTGCTGCCAAGGCCCGCGACATCATCGCCCTCTACGAAAAGAACGGCATCTCCCGCGACCGCGTCCTCATCAAGATAGCCTCCACCTGGGAAGGCATCAACGCCGCCGCCCAGCTCGAGCAGGATGGTATCCACTGCAACCTTACGCTGCTCTTCTCCATGGCTCAAGCCGTGCACTGCGCCGAATCGAAAGTCACGCTCATCTCCCCCTTCGTCGGTCGCATTATGGACTGGCACAAAGCCAAGACCGGCAAGACCTACGCTCCCGCCGAGGACCCCGGAGTCCACTCCGTGCAGGCCATCTACGACTATTATAAGAAGTTCGGCTACCAGACCGAAGTCATGGGCGCCAGCTTCCGCAACGTCGGCGAGATCCTTGAGCTCGCCGGCTGCGACCTGCTTACCATCTCCCCCGGCCTGCTCGACGAGCTCAGCAACTCCAGCGACCCGGTCGAGCGCAAGCTCGACGCCGAGAAGTCCAAAGCCAAGGACATCGCCCGCATCGAGATGAACGAGAAAGCCTTCCGCTGGATGTTCAACCAAGATGCCATGGCCACCGAAAAGACCGCCGAAGGCATCCGCAACTTCGCCGCCGACATCGACAAACTGGAAGCCTTGGTCAAATCGAAGATCGAGTAAGGGAGGGTTTGAAAAGAGATCGGACAGGTGGGAGCGAACTCTCGACCGGCGTAACTCGAAGAGCGTAGAGGGTTGCTCGCGAAAGCAATGCAGGATCGGGCTCTGCCTTTATCCGAGTTGGATCACTTCCGATTCACGAACAGAAAAGGTGGCACGGGCCGTCCCGGCACGCTTTTCGCCACCAGCAATTCGGTTGGCAATCGCTCTAGCCAGGAAAATCGTCAGGACGCAAACCGAGGAGAAATCACCGCCATTAATCAAGAGAATAGTGTTAACTGATCTCGGCTATCAGCAGCGTGTCATGTGGGCACGAAAAAGCTCCCGACGGCTTTCGCTGTCGGGAGCTTTGGTTGAAAGTAATAGCTCTTCGAGGGTCGTCTAGCGGAGGCGTCTGCGGATCGCTGCGATTGCCAGGACGCTGCCGATGAGGAGGATGGAGGTCGAACCGGTGTCCGGCACTTTTACGGGGTCGGCGACAGCGACTTGCTGGAAGGATAGGTCCGCACTGACGCCGGTGCTCACTGTGCTTGAAAATGGACTGATATTGAAGGCGTCGTAGATCTTACCCAGACCTATGGCTCCGACATTTTCGCCAAGGTCGTTGCCGATCGTGCCATCGAGATCGTAGAACACGGAGGTGGCCAGCGCGTCGGCAGCGATGGAGAAGGCAGGCACCAGGCTGTTTCCGCTGAAGCTGACCATGAAGTCGATGATCTCGCTGCTGTCGATGATGCCGTCTAGGACTGCGGTGTCCTCCACGGAGAACTTGCCGGTAATGGTGGCTCCTTCGGAGTAACCGCCTTGGGAGAAGTTATAGACGAAGCTCACGGCGTTCGACGTGGTTGCGGCGACGAGCGCCAAGGAAAGGATAGAGAGTATTTTCTTTTTCATAGTATAGGTGTTTGGGAGTGCCCTGCTTCAGCAGTTCTGTTGCCAAAGGTGTCTTCTTGAAGAGAGGGATCTGCTTCTTGTTGAAAATCAGAAAGATACGAATTTAAACATTTGCGAATCAGTTCATTTGCTTTCAGACAATCGTAAGGTTTTCCAGACACTGACGGAAAGCGTTACGCGGCGTTCGCTTCCATTGTCTTTCGCTGAGCTCCTTGGGGGTTGTGGCTATCGAGAATGCTTAGCGAGCGTATTAGATCGGCGAATACATGTCGGGATATGCTGGTTTTCACATCGTTGGCTAGCGGGGAGCGAGCTTGGCGTAGGGCTCTTCTTTCCAGGGTTGGAAAAAATGCTGAAAAACTGCTTCTCCTGCGCGTGGCGGGCTGCCAGCATGTCGGCTTTTACGACCTCTCAACCCCGCTTTCTATGACGATCGAATATGTGACTCTCGGCATCTACCTGGTGCTGCTGCTCGTTTTGGGCTTCTCCTTTTCCAAGGACAATCGCAATGTCAGCGACTTCGTTCGCGGCGGCGCCCAAGGCACTTGGTGGCTGGTTGGCTCGAGTATCCTGATCGCGGGGATCAGCGCCTTCACCTTCACGGGCAACGCCTCGGCGGCCTACGATGCGGGGCCGACCTTTCTGGTGATCTACGCGGCGAACGTGGTTGGCTACCTGGCGGGGGCCTTGTTTCTGGGGCGCTGGATGCGGCAGACGCGGGCGTTCACCTTGGCGGACATCCTGAGGGAGCGCTTCGGTCCCGAGGTGGAGCAGTTCCAGGTCTACCTGGGCGTGTTTCTGTACCCCTTCGCTTCGGCCATTCAGTTGTGGGCCCTGGCGGTTTTCGTGAGCTCGCTTTTCGGCTTTCCCTTGGTGGGCACGATTATAGTGATCGGGGCGATCGTGGTCTTCTACTCGGCTAGCGGGGGAAAATGGGCGGTCATGGCGACGGACTTCGTGCAGGGCTTGATCGTCTTCGCCATCACGCTGGTCGTGGCGTTTCTGAGTCTGCGGGAGATCGGCGGTTTCGGGGCGTTTTTCGATTATTTCAGCGATCCCCGTTTCGCGGACGATTTCAAGTTCGTGAAGGAGCCGGGCGAGTTTCCGGACGACAAGTTTTCTTGGAAGTGGATCATCGTGATCTTCATCATGCAGGTCTACCAGCAGATCAGCTTCAACCAGGCGGGCCGCTATCTGACCTGCAAGGACGGCCGCGAGGCGAGCCGGGCGAGTTGGCTGGCCATGGTCTTGATGTTCGTCGGGACGGCAGTCTGGTTCATCCCGCCGATGGTGGCTCGCTTCATGTACTCGGATCAGGTGGCCGCTGCGGGCGTGGCGGCTAGTCTGGACGATCCGGCGACCGCTTCCTATGCGGTCATCGCCCGAGAGCTGCTGCCGCAGGGAGCTTTGGGCATCCTGATCGCGGCGATGTTCGCGGCGACGATGAGCAGCATGGACAGCGGCATCAACGGCGTGGCGGGCCAGGTGGTGCGTAACATGCTGCCGCCGCTGCGCCGCCGTTTCCGCATGCCGGAACTGACGAGTGAGCAGGGAGTGAGAGCCGGTCGCTGGGCCACCTTCATCCTGGGAGCCCTTATCATTTCGCAGAGCCTGGTTCTGAGTCAGATGGGCAAGATCAAGCTTTTCGACGCCTATCTGCTCATCAATTCGGTCATCGGCATTCCGCTGGCCTTTCCGATGATGATCTCGCTCTACCTTCGCAGAATTCCTCGGTGGTCCTTTTTCGTGATCTTCGCAGCGGGCCTCATGCCCTCGATCTACTCGGTGATCGACGCGAGGCTTTTCGACAACCCCTGGTCGATACAGCAACGAGCGGCGTGGGTGTTCATCTTCTCTCTTGCGGCTACTCTGGCTACGATACCGTTTTTCAAGAATGCCTCTCAGGAGTACAAGGATCGGCTCAAGGCGTTCTTCGAGCGCATGCATACGCCTGTCGATTTCAAGGATGAAGTGGGTGTATCCAAGGATGCGAGACAAGGCATGCTGGTGAGCCGGGCGGCGTTCGTGATGGGTGGGGCGATGCTGCTGCTGATCTTCTTTCCCGAGGATTGGGCTGGACGTTTCATCATCCTATTCATCGGCGGTTTCGTGATTGCCGCTGGGGCCTTGCTGCGCTTTGCCGCCATTCGCGAGCGCCGCAGGGCGGAGCGGGCGATGGCCGAGGCAAACAACCAGTGAACTCGGTTTTCGAAGGCGGACGCTCTGGCTCGCTGCTATTGATGCAGCGCTTTAGGGCGCGTGTCCTTCGCTGTGTCTCATCCGTAGCGCGGAGCTTCAGCCCGCGTCCGCGCAAGTTCGATCCTGCATCGCGGACGCGGGCTGAAGCTCCGCGCTACGAAAAGCTCTTGAGAAGGCTTGGCTTGCTTGCCGGATCTGCGAAGAGCGGCTTTCGGAGGCTGGTTTTCTTCGTCGCGCTTTTGGCGTTCGGCTCGGCTGTGCCCGCGCAGGTTTTGCTCGACTTGACGTTTGACGGCGAGACTGACGATGCATCGACCGCGCTGCTGCTCGAGGATCCTCTTATTCACCTGGAAACGGACTCGGGGGTGGATGGCACGGGCGCTATTCGCGTCGATTATGTCGGTTTCGATAGAGGCAGTAAGCGGGCCGTGGTTGTATTGCCCCTAGATGGGATTGTGGATGAAGCCACGCTGTCTTTCGATGTGCGCTTTGCGGAGGATTTCAAATGGGTGCGGGGCGGCAAGCTTCATGGACTAGGCCCTGAGCGTCGCGTCACCGGAGGCCGCCCCCGTCAGCCTGACGGATGGAGCTCTCGTATGATGTTCAGAAGCGGCGGCAGGATTTCCACCTATCTCTACGACCAAGACCCTGTTGTAAGGTATGGCGTCGGCGATACTTCCGAGGATCCTTTCCTCAAGGCCGGGCAGTGGCATCACGTGGTTTTGCGGGTGAAGCTCAACACGCCAGAGCAGCCCGACGGCTATGCCCAGATACTTATCGACGGACGTGAAGCCGTTAGGACGAAGGGCGTGACTTTCCGCGGCGTTGGAGGAGAAGCGACCCGTATCCAGAATTTCCTTTTCAGCACTTTCCACGGCGGCAGCGATCCTAGGTTCGCTCCAGTTGATAGCGAGGGGGCCTTCACCATCGAGCGCGCTTGGTTCGACAACTTCAAGGTCGTGGCAGGCATTCACTAGGAGCTAGGCGCCAGGGATTTAGGCTGAGGACTGAGGACTGAAGGTAGCATTTAGCGGCCTTCGGCCTTCAGTCCTCAGTCTATTTGGCTCTGGCTTTGCCAGATTGGGCTACTTCTTTGCCAGGACGACTCCGTAGTCTAGGCCGCAGGTGAGGGTGTTGCGCAGGAGCTTGGACTCGGGCGGCAGGGATTCGGCGGCTGTCAGAAGATCTGGATACACGTTGCGTTGATGGATGCGATCAACTTGGAATCCGGCGTGCTCGGCGGCGCTGGTCAACAGCTCGATGGGCACGGGTCGCACATGCGTCGGATCGAAGTAGAAGGTGTTGCCGCCGACGATGAGGTTTCGGGGGTTGGGCGTTTCGAAGAGGGCGATGCCGCCGGGTTTGAGAGTCTGATGGCAGAGTCGTAGCAGGCGGAGGATCTGGGCGAAGGGGAAATGCTCGACGATGTGGAAGCCGGTGATGAGGTCGTAGCTTTGCGGCTTCGCTTGCTCTAGGAAACCGAATACGTCGTCTTGGGTGACATCGAGATCCTGTTCGCGGCAGGCGGCGATCATGCTGCCGTTGGCATCGACGCCGGAAGCCCTCTGGTAGCCGTTGTCGCGCAGGAGGCTGAGCCATTCGCCGCGTCCGCAGCCGAGGTCTAGAATGGTGGCTTCCGCTTCGCGGCCTGCAAGGAAAGCGAGATCGTCGAGATAAGGGAGCTGCTTTTCCTGGACGCTTTCGAGGGAGCCTCGATAGCGGTTTTCGAAATGGAGGTAGAAGGCGTCGAGGTCGTCGCTGTCTTCCGGGGGAAGCTGCTTGCTTAGTTCGGCGTTCTCCTGGCGTAGGGCTTGTATTTCCGCCGCGAATACGTCGAGGGTTTCGAGAAGGGCTTCATTGCCGCGTCTGCCCAGGCCGAGCAATTTCGGGAGGCTCCGCTTGAGCTTTTGCAGGGCGGTCTGAAGGGGGGAGTTCATTGTCCTCTGCGGCGTGGCGCAAGCGCCAGCCCTACGTCAAGGACAGCGAGCGTAGGGCTAGGGCTATGACTCGGTCGTCTGTGCTGACTTGCATTTCGGCAGGGCTTGCGGCGTTAGGCAGGCGGAACGTTACGGTCGTCTCGCGTTGTATCAGTTCTTTCGGTACGGCTATCTCGAGTTTGGCGTTGTTGGAGAGGGAGACGCTTTCCACGGTCTGGTCGTTGACCTGGATCTCGACTTGCTGGTTTGGCAGAGCGGGGCAGACGAAGGGGGTCAGGTCGGCTCGCAAGGTGGCATCGCGGGCGGGTTCCTTGATGTTGAGCTGAAGGGTCGCCTTCTGGCCGGCGCTCCAGGTGTGTTCGTGTTCGGGCTTGTGCCAGCCGGAGACGCGGTAGCGGTGGGAGTTGCCTGTATCGGAGAAGTCGATACTGTCGCCGAGCTGGTAGGAGCGGTTGATCGTACTGATCTGGTCGGAGATAGTCACGGCGCTGGGCAGGGAGGCGACTCCGGTGAAGAAGCGTTCCTTTTCGGGCAGGACTTGGAAGACGATGAGTCGGTCGAACCAGTCGTGGTTGTCTTCGAGATGCTCGGGGCCTTGGTGTACGGCGAGGGTGAGGGAGTACTCGCCGGGGCCGAGATCGAGCTGGGTTTCGAAGATGGCTTCGACCTGTTGGCCGGCCTCGAGGTTCTGGGTGGGCGTCTTGAGGTGGAAGGTATTGGTTCCGTGGATATCGTTGCCGAGACGGTCTCGGATCATGAAGCCAATGGTGGGAGCGGTTACTTTGTGCTGGGCTTCGATGACGCAGGAGATGCGGGCTTGGGCGCCGACGTCGAAGCGGCGACGGGGCTCGTTGTCGGCGTTCATGAGCTCGAAGCGCTCGATGCGGGCGAGGCCGTTGCCGGAGCGGGTGATGACGCGGCCTTTTTCCTTTTCGATCTGGCGGATCTCCTGCTCGCGTTCGCGGGTGGCGACCATGGCGTCGTAGTAGTCGAGCACGTCGGCCGGCTTGCCGTCGCGCAAGAGGCAGCCTTGGTCGAGGAGGATGGCGCGATCGCAGAGGCTTTTGACGGCGGAGTCGTTGTGGGAGACGAAGAGGAAGGTCTTGCCGGCCTGGCGGTATTTTTTGATGAGGCGGGCGCATTTGTGGGCGAAGTAGGAGTCGCCGACGGAGAGGGCCTCGTCGATGATCATGATGTCGGGGCCGATCTGGGTGTAGAGGGAGAAGGCGAGCCGCACGACCAAGCCGGAGGAGTAGGTCTTGACGGGCTTGTGGAGGTGCTCGCCGATCTCGGCGAAGGCGGCGATCTCGTCGAGCTGCTCGTCGATGGTCTTGCTGGGCACGCCGAGCAGGGCGGCGTTCATGTAGAGGTTTTCGACGCCGGTGTATTCGGGGTCGAAGCCTGAGCCGAGTTCGAGCATGGCGACGACTTGGCCGTTGGTCTGCACGTCTCCGCTGGTGGGCTGGAGGGTGTCGGCAATGATCTGCAGGAGGGTGGACTTGCCGGCGCCGTTGAAGCCAACGATGCCGACGCATTCGCCTTGGCGCACGTCGAAGGAGACTTCGCGCAAGGCCCAGAAGTCCTTGAAGCGCTTGCTGACGTTCTGCACGCGGATGGCGACGTCCTCGGGCAGCTCTATTTCGATGGCGGTCTGTTGTTTTGGGTCGAGAAGCATGGAGCTAGATCAGATCTGCGAAGTGTGGCTTGGTTTTCCGGAAGAACAAGTAGCCGATGAAGTAAAGGGCGAGACAGATCGAGCAGAAATACAGCGCGGCTATGCCGAGAGGGGGGGCGATCCCCCAGAGAGCGGTCTCGCGGGTGGCTTCCACGGCGAGCAGGGCGGGGTTGTACTTCAGGATAGCCCAGGCGCCGGGCGGGATTTTCTCGATGGGGTAGAAGACGGCGCTGGCGAAGAGCAGTCCCATGTTGAGCACGGGGGTGATCTGGGTGACGTCTCGGGAGTAGACTCCGATGACGGCGAAGAGGTAGGCGAGTCCGGCGCCGCCGATGGCGAGGAAGGCGAAAAGCGGGACGAGCCAGAGGGCTTGCCAGCCTGGCGGGTGACCGAAGATGAGGAGCCCGAGCAGAGCGAGCCCGAGGCTGATGAAAAAGTGAACCGAAGCGGTGGCTGCGACCGAGATGGGAATGATCTCGACGGGCATTTTCACCCGCTTGACGAGACGCGGGTTGTCGGCGATGCAGCGTGGGCTGGCGGCGATGATGTCTGTAAAGAAGTGGATGATGGTGAGCCCGAGGAAAACGCCGAGAGCGTAGGTGGCGGGTCCGGCATCGCCTTTGTTTTCGAATCTGCCCTGGAATACGTAGCCGAAGACGAAGACGTAGAGGGCTAGCAGGGTGAGCGGCCTGACGACGAGCCAGGCTGCTCCGACGAAGGTGCCCTTGTGTTCCTGGCTGAGCCGACGCTTGAATAGCTCGCGTAGCAGCTCGCGGTTCTGCAGCAGGGTGACGATGCCGAATGGGTCGCGTTTTTGGGAGGGCGCGCTCATGATGGAAGCGGTTACTTCGCCTCATCGACGGTTCGATTACAACAAGGTTTCGTAAAAAGCGAGCAGGGCGCGGGCGGTGTTTTCCCATGAGTAGGGCGCGGCGCTTTCGCGGGCTTGAGCAGCTTGGCGGGTGTAGGCGGCGAGGTCTGATTCCTGGGCGAGCATGGCGTCGGCTGCCATTTGGGGATGCTCGAACTCGGTGAAACTCAGGGCCCGGGCGCCAAATTCGCGGGCGGCGGCGTTTGGGCTGGCGAGGGTTGGCAACGAGTAGGCGAGGGCTTCGAGGATAGTGAGGCCGAAGCCTTCGTGGTGGCTGGGACTGAGGTGGGCGAAGGCGCGGGCGTAGCTGGCTTTCAGGGTGTCGTCGTCGACGCGGCCGAGGTAGCGGATGGGGAGTCGGGTGGCGAGCTGGTCGATCTTTTGGTGGATGGGTTGGGAGCGCCAGCCTTCGGCTCCGATGAGTTCCAGGGGGCGCTTCACGGCGCTGAGTTCGTAGTAGCGTTGGTATGCGTCGAGCAAGGCGGAGAGGTTCTTGCGGGGTTCTATGGTGCCTACGAATAGCCAGGGCGAGTTGGGATCGGCGAAGCGTTGGGCTGGGTCTGGCACAGCGCTTGGGTGGAGGCGCAGGCCGGAGCGGGCGATAAGAAAGGGCCGTCCCGTTTCTTCGAGCCAGCCGGGCAGCATGGCCTCGAAGTCGTCGCGGCTGGCTTGGGAGATGAAGTGGAAGCCGGCAGCTCGCTCGAGGGCGAGCAGGAGCTGGGATTGGCAGAGGTAGCGGTTGCGTTCGGTGCCGTGCTCGGGGTGGGTCCAGAAGCAGAGATCGTGTACGGTGTAGACGAGTTTGGCGGTTCCGACTGCGGGGCTGAGGAAGGAGTTGGAGTGCACGATGTCGGGCTGGCCGGGAAGCTGGGCTTTCCCGGAATCGACCGCTTGCCAGAGTGCCTCGGCTTGGCGGTAGTCCATTTTTAGGAAGGGGGCGGCGACGGAATCGATGTGGGTGCCGGGACTGGGGTCGGGGTTCAGCCAGAGGCCGAACTGGTGGTAGAGCAGCAGCGACGCGGGATCGGCGACTCGGGCCATGGCTTGGGCTAGGGAATCGGCGTGCCAGGCGCAGCCGGCTCGGGCGCGACAGGTTTGAGCGACGTCGATGGCGATCTTCACGGGTGGCTTTTTTTAGAGGTGGAAGCTTGCTTGTTTAGCCTGCTGGCTTTGCCAGCTTCAGGATGCGCTTGGCGAGTTCGTTGGCTTCGTCGGCGAGGTCGAAGGACGCGAGGAGTTTGGCAGTGGGCGGCGTCTTGCCCGGCTCGGCCATGGCTCGCGCGATGTCCTGCGGCTGGCGCGGGTCGCAGGGAATGTATTGGTCCGCGAGGATTTCGTCGATGGGCGCTAGCTGGCTGGCGATGATGGGCTTTTCGAAATGCATGGCATCGAAGAAGGGCAGCAGGGAATTGTGTTGCACGCTGGGCAGGAGGATGGCGGAGCTGCTCTGCCAGAGAGCCTTTTGCTCGGCTGGGGAAAGGGGATCGAGCAGCAGCACGTGGTCCTGCAGCTTCAGGGCGTTGCGAGCTTGGCGAATAGGCTTGGCAAGCTCGGGATCGAGGTTGGCGAAAACCAGGGCCAGGGCATCCGGGCCGGCATTGGCCCGGTACTGACGGTAGGCGACGAGGAGAGCCTTGTGGTTGTCGCGTCGTTCGCCATTGGCGGGGGTGAGAAAATAGGGACGGCCCTTTCTGAAGGTAGAAGTAGGAACGAAGAACGAAGAAGTGGGCGAGGCGTCGAACTGGAGCTGGATGTCCTCTGAAGGGAAGCGGCTGTGGCAGATGAAGTAGGTGTGAAACAGCGTCTCGGGTTGGATGCCGTAGTGCGTCGCGAGGATTTGCGACGCGTGTTTGGAGCTGGTGTGGATAAGAGATGATTGGGCGACGGTCTCGCGGCTGAGACGCTCGCGTTCGGCGATTTCCTCGTGGGAGATGGAATCGGGGTGCTCGAGGTGCAGAGTGTCGGGCAGGTAGCTGATCTGCGGAATCGAGGGGTCCGCGAGTTTGGAGGGACCGTTTGCCGAGTAGAGCAGGTCGAAAGGGCCGATGCTTTCGGCGGAGGGGTGGAATTCGATCTCGGGATGCTCTGCGAGAAAAGCGAACTCCGAGAAGAGTTCTCCCGAGTTTAGGATCAGCAGCTCTAGCCGATCCGTCCAGTGTCTGGCGAGATGCCACAGGTACTCGCCGTGGTGGGCGTGCAAGGGAGCGTCGCGTTCACTTGTCGCGAGGCGGCCAAGGTCGAAGACCACACGGGGTCGCTTGGAGGATGTTTCTGCCACAGGAGCATCTTGCTGCGGATAAGAGGGAGGAAGGCGAGCAAGCTTTTTGCCGAGCTCGAACCGGGCGCTCCGCGCTGCTTTTCCGGAAGCTGCGGTGGGGTTAAGGATTTCTTTGGTCTGGGAACGCGGGCGGCTCGCCCGCAACTAGTCTGATCCTGCATAGCTGCGGGCAAGCTGCCCGCGTTCCCAGAAGATATAGAGAGGAGCTCTATATGCTTTTTGCGGAATATATACTTCCGACTGATTTGAGAGAAGAGGCTTGGCTATTCCTCGATCGGGGTTTGGCACTTCCAGCATTCGGAGAAGCCGCCTTCGTTCGTCTCGCTGCAGGTTTGACAGACCCATTCCTCGAGGGAACCGCGATCGTCGTTTTTATAGGATTCGATAATCTCTTTGGCCGCGATGCAGTCTTCTTTCGAGAAGACGCAGATGTTTGGGAAGAGGTAGGGTATTGGGATCTCTATGATATTCGAGGCATGCCAGTTTCGCAGCATGGTGCGAATGCCGTTTTCCTGCAGAAGTCCGTTGAAGAGGCCAACTTTCGCGGAATCCCGATCTCGATATACTTCGAACATGGCGAATGACGTGAACTGGCTACTCTTGGCCAATGGGTGTGATCACGTCAATGGAACGCGTAGAGGAGGGACTGGATTTCGGGTTTGATCTGTTCTGGCGAACTTGTTCGAGTGAAGTCAGATGGCTCGCCTGCTCGTACCGAGAGGGTCCCTTCCACTTATCTTACTTTTCTTCCATGAACATCTACAAGGTCATGCCGAACCTGGGCAACGAGCGCCAGATGCGCTTGTGGCAGCAGGGAATCCGAAAGCAGTGGTCCGCTGCCGACATCGATTGGAAAGCCCCGCGCCGCATCGTCAGCGACAAGCTGAGAGACGATCTCGCCCGCGTTTTGACCCCGGTGTTGATCGGCGAGCAGTCCGCCCTCTATTCCGTCTCTGGGCTCATACCGGTGCTGGGGCACCAGTCGCAGCAAGAGGCCCAGTTCTACTTGACTACGTGGGCGGTCGACGAGGCTCGCCACACGGAGTTGTTCGCTCGTTTCTTTCAGCGCATGGACCGGGAGCCTGGCTCGATCCGCCGCCACCCTTCGGGCTATCTTTTTCAAAGCCGTATCGTTTCCAAGGACCCAAGCGAATGGCTTGCTGGCGTGTTGGCTAGCGAGTCAATGGCGCAGGTGCTTGCCCAGGAGCTGCGCGACCTCGATTTGGATCCAGTGCTGAGCGAAGTTTGCGCCGGCATTATCGAGGACGAGGCCCGTCATCTGGGTTTCAACCACATTTACATCGAGGATCAGTTTCGCGACCTCTACTCGGCGGACGAGGAAAAGGCGGATGCCAAGGCCGATGGCCTGCGGGCTCGCATCGAGCATGTGCTGGCTGGCGTTCCGCCCATTATCAAAGAGATCCGTACGGAGCTGACCGCTATCGGAATGGATATGGAAAAGGTCCAGCACACCCTGGATGTCGTAGCTAAGGAGCGGCTGGAAAAGGCTATCAGCGGCGGTCGCAAGCAAGCCCTCGCCGGAGTCTCGCCCTCTGGCGAGTCGGAAGCGGAGCCTGTCTAGTCGTGAGTCGGAAGCTCGCTCACATTCGCGGACCGGGGTCGTCGAGCTCCGCTTCTTCCCTGTATTCAAGCTTTCAGGACGCCTTGTGCCAGGCGGCCGAGATCTACCCGGAGCGCGGTATCTCGGTGTTCGATCGCAGCGGTCGACGGGCCGCTCGCCGCAGCTACCCGGAGTTGCTCGTCGGCATTCGAGCTGCGGTTGGACGCTGGCGAGCTCTTGGGGTCAAGCCAGGCGATCGGATTCTCCTTTGCTTGCCGACTTCCTGGGATTTCTTCGATGCCTGGCTCGGTGCGGTTTGTCTTGGCGCTCACCCGGCGGCCATTGCTCCCGCAGTGGGAGGCTTGGGAGCTTCAAGCGTCTTTGCGGAACGGCTCAGGACCTTTTGCAAGGTTATCTCTGCCACTCGGATTCTGACTTCCGAGCGTTTGGTCGAGGATCTGCGTGAGAATTCTGTAGCGCGGAGCTTCAGCCCGCGTCCGTGCGAGTCTGATCATGCAATGCGGTCGCGGGCTGAAGCTCCGCGCTACGAGATCCCCTCTGTCGTGGCGCCCAGCGAGCTTTCCGCGCTCGATCCGCTTGACGACGCGTTCGCTGCAAGTTCGCCGAGCGACCTGGCCTTTTTGCAGTTCACCAGCGGCTCCACGGGTACGCCGCGGGCGGTACGCGTCACTCACCAAATGGCGATCCGCAACGTTCTGGCCATCAACGAGGCGATTGGCCGCCCCCATGGCGCTCCCGCCAACCAGTGGATTGACGAGATTGTCTCCTGGCTGCCGATGCATCACGACATGGGCCTGATTGGCTGCCTGACTATGTCGATCGTGAATGGCTTGGAACTCAGCCTGATGAATCCGGCCACTTTCCTGGCTCGTCCGCTGCGCTACCTGCAGGCTCTGAGCGGCAAGCGCGCCATCATGTCTGGACCGAATTTCGGCTACCAGTACTGCGTTGATCGGCTTTCGTCAGATGACTTGCAGGGCGTCGATCTCTCCCAGGTGGCGGTGGCGGTTACCGGTTCGGAGATGGTGCGTCCTGAAACCATGCACGCCTTTTGTCAGCTGATGGAGCCGACCGGCTTTACGAAGGACAAGACGCTGCCCTGCTACGGAATGGCTGAGGCGACTCTTGCCGTGACTTTCGATTGCCAAGCGAAGGGCGTGCGTACGCAGGCCACTCCAGCCAGCTCCAGCGCCTTTACTGAAAGCGCGGAGGTGACTTGCTGCGGAATGGCCGTTGAGGATACGGAAGTCCGAATCGTCGGCCCTTCCGGCGATACGCTTAACGAGGGCGAACTAGGCGAGATCCTGGTGAAGGGGCCGGCCGTATTCGATGCGTATTACGAGAACGAATACGCAACTGGCGAGGCCAAGGAAGGTGAATGGCTGAAGACGGGAGACCTCGGCTTTATAGCCGATGGCGAACTCTACATAGCGGGCCGGTGCAAGGAGATTATCGTACTGCGTGGAGAGAACATTATGCCGCACGAGATCGAGTGGCTGGCCGAGGAGGCTGCTCCTGGCCAGGCTGGCGAACGTGTAGCCGCCTTTTCGATACACGGAGACGAAGGGATCGAAAAAGTAGTGCTGGTGGCGGAGGTTTCCGATCCCGCTGCTATTGAACAACGCGAACGTGCGATGCGCCGCCGCATTGGTCGAGCCCTTTCGCTGCCGATCTCCGACCTCGTCTTTGTGCGTCGCGGCCAGATCCCTCGCACGTCTAGCGGCAAGCTGCAGCGCGGCAAGCTCAAGCAAGCCTATCTCGAAAACCGGCTGTCGAGACTGGCTCACGCCCCCGGCGAGTCGGCCAACCTGTCATCCTAACCAAACGCAAACTACGAAGTCATGAAACCCAACCCCGATTCCATCCTTGATACGATCGGCAAACTTGTCGGAAAAACGAAAGAAGAATTGCGGCCCGAGGCTGAACTGGTTGCCGATCTAGGCATCGATTCTCCCAAGTCGCTCGAACTCCTTGTCGCTCTCGAAGACGCCTACGGCATCGAGATAAGCGACGAAGCCGCCGCGAAAATGGAGACTGTCGGCGATGTGCTCGCCTTCTATGCGGGCGAATAGCGTCTTCCCGGAAGTTCTTCAGGCGTAGTCGCGTTCATACGAGCGCGGATCTCCTATTTGAAAAGGTAGAGCCCGATCGCCGTATGTTGTTATGAATTCAGATCGGGGCTCAATTACCAATGCACGGCTGAACATACGAAAGCGCTCTAGAGCGCTTTTCGTTTGGTTAGTCGCAGTTTCAAGAAGCTTATTAAGGGTGGTGCGGCTTCTCCGAAGACGCATAAAGCATGTGCAGCGGGACGAAAATCGATCGCCTTCGGAGAAGCCGACCCACCTATGGGCGACTGAACAAACGAAAAATGCTCTAGGCGACAGCTTGCCCAATATAGCAATCGTCTGTGGGAGCTTTATCAAACTCTGGAGTCTCGTTCTTTGGGCATTCTATCGAGAAGTCGATTCTTTCGGGATGCTCATTCTATATCGATTTCTGTTTTCGCCCTTTTCGACATTCCACCCGTTTCTTTCGGCGATATCGAAGGCTAGGGAGAATTCGTCCTCTGGTTCGGCAGCTCCTTTTGCAGCTTGGTCTCCTTCTCTTGCCGAGTAGCCTGTAACGTTGAAGATGCAGTGGTCTCCTTCATCTCGAAGGTCTATGTGCAGCCTTCCTTTGCCTTCTATTCTTCTAAAAGTCCTTCGTATAAGAGTCTGGATAACGTAGGCGAGTTCTCTTTCTACGCATGCGACTTCCAGTTTTCCCTCCTTGTGAAGAGAGATGTCTATCGTGTACTTCAATTCATGATACAGTGCCGCTAGGCTTCTCTCGACTATCTTTCCTAGATCCATTTCAAACTGGAGTAGTTGGGGGGAGTGTTGCAGGTGGGAGTTCCTCGAATCGGAATGGTTGCGACTGATAGCATCGCCTTGTAGTTCGCGAATTTAAGCGACTGATGCTCTCATAAGGTTCAGCGCGGAAATCGCTCAAGGGTTTGGAGTGTTTCACTATGTAGCTAGAACCTGTCCCAAAACCTATCATGACGCTGCGGAGATCATTTTTGACTTTAGAACAAGACGTAATTGAGAAGCGAATACTGGAAGTATTTGCAGGGCGTCGTCCTTTGGTCTCGGTAGTTTTAAGGACAATGTCGCTCTGGGAGAAAATGAGTCCAGTCCCGAGGGGTTGCGTCTGAAATAGCCTGCAGCTGCGTTAGCTTTGGTGACTATCGAGGTCGTAGGCAGACACCTCACCAACATGCCAGCGTATTCGCTCGCTCCCGCCACCGCGGGACTGCAGGCGATTTCAGATGCAACGGCGTTCATGGTAGGCTCTAGAGCGAGCGATCTTGGTTTGCCATCACGTTGTTTTTTCGATTCCTAACATCGAGATGCGCTGAAATCCCTCCTGTTACCGCCCAGTCCCCAGTTTGACGTATTCGAACAACGACTCGTTTTCAAAGCGATTGACAGCGAGTTCTTCATTTGTCGAAATTTGTAAATCTTACTTTGGCTTTTTCAAAATGATTGTTAAATATTATAAAAAAATCGTAGCAATATTTCTTGTTTGCCTCACAACTTGGCTGACTGCGGACGATTCCGAAAAATTCGCTGCGATCGATCGATTATTTTCAGTTCTAGAGTTAGAAGACAGAAGCTTTGTGAATTCTGATGGGGTTTCAGTTGCAATGCTTGGTTTGCAGCTTATGAAAATGGGTTTGGATCAAAAAGACATAGAGATTCTTTCAAAAGATTATTCAGATTCCTTATCCAGTAATATTGAAGTTTATTATAAATTTGCTCTAGATGAGACGAAAAGGGAGTATGCTAAGCTTTTTACGACCAATGAGATTAATGATTTGATTGAATTTTTATCTTCGCCTGTTGGTAGAAAATATCGGGATTCTTTTGGTCATCTAAGTGATATGCCATTAGAAGTTCTGAAGCGAAAAATAAATGACCACACTAATGAATTTATAGAGCTAAAAAAGCCAATTTTTAAGAAATACGAAGATCGGATCTTCGAAAATGCTATGAATATAGCCAGGGGGGATGACTCTATTCCTTCGATCTTTTTATTCTCGAATAAGCTTAAAAACATCGATCCGACAACAATCCGTTCAATAGTAGTTGGGGGTTTTGAGTTGGTTTACAAGGAAGGCTCAGGCTCTGTAGGAGAAAAGGAGAGAGTGTTTCTACCTCGAAACGAGAGTGTTGAAGATTGGTCTCGGTTTGCTTCGGTATCTTTGTATGAAGCAGGAAAGGATATTGATGAGATTTTCAATGAAGCTATGGACTCTTTTTTGGAAACCTGTTTTTTCGATTGCAAATTTGGTCTTCTATATGACTTGGAGGGTGCATTGATATCGTATTCGATTGCTTGGCACGCTCGTGATTCCATTGAATTTACTTTAATCAAAATTTATCCAATGCCCAGTGGCGAACACGTTTTAATGAAGTTGGTTATCAGAGGGTTTGGGGGTGAGTTGATAGACTCTTTTGTTCGTGGAAAATATAAGGTTAAGACAAAGAAGAGAAGAATTCGAAATTAAGCCTTAGTTGCTCGGAAGAGACCTCGTTTGAGTTGGTAATAAATAATGAGTATATTGCTGCTTTTTTTGCGTCTAAACGCTCTCGCAAAAAAGCCAGCTCGGTTAGGAGCTGGCTTTGCGTGTCTGTCTCGCATTAGGCAGGTTTAGTTTAGCGCGACGAGTCGATTGACGATGTCTTCTTTGCCGATCAGACCTACGCTTCGATCCTTTAGCTCTCCATTCTTGAAGTAGAGAACGGTAGGGATGGATTGGATACTGTAGCGGCTTGCGAGTTCTCGGTTGGCTTCTTCGTCTATATTGACCTTGGCGATATGAGCCTGGCCTTCGAGTTGCTCGGCGGCTTCTTCGAGCGCGGGACCCATGGCTTTACAGGGTCCGCACCATTCGGCCCAGAAGTCGACCGCCACGGGACGGTCGGACTGGAGGGCGACGGCTTCGAATTCCGTCGGTCCGTTTACTTGTAGCGTATTTGTATTCATTTTTTGGTTTTCCTTTCTGTAAGCGTCTAAAGTCCCAGCCTGGATTCGCTCCTACTGGGCGAGCCAGCCGCCGTCTACCTTGAGGCTGGTGCCGGTGACGAAGGTATTGGCTGGATCGAGCAGATAGAGCGCTGCTCGCGCGATGTCGTCTGGGCGGCCGTTGTGGCCGACGGGGTGGAGGCTGGCCATGTACTCGCGCTGTTCGGCTTCGGGAGCGAATCGGTCGAACATCTCCGTTTCGATGACGGCGGGAGCGATGGCATTGACCCGGATGTTCTCCTTGGCGACTTCGAGGGCGGCGGTCTTGGTGAGGCCCTCCACGGCGTGCTTGCTGGCGATGTATACCCCGGCTCCCGCCATGCCGACGTGGCCGGCGATCGACGAGGTGTTGACGATGGATCCGCCGCCGCTTTTGAGCATGGCGGGTATTTCGTATTTCATGGAGGAGAGCACGCCCCAGACGTTGATGTCGAAGATGCGGCGATAGTCGGCTTCCGTGGCCTCGACGAGGGGCCCCATCAGCTCGACGCCCGCGTTGTTGAAGGCGAGATCGAGGTGGCCGAATTTCTCCAGGACGAAGTCGACGAGAGCCTTGTTTTCGGCCTCGACGGAGGAGTCGGCCCGGAAGAAGGCGGCGACGCCTCCGGCCTTTTCGATTTCGGCGACGACCTCGTTCCCTTGGGATTCCCGGCGTCCGGATAGGACGACCTTGGCTCCGGCCTGAGCGAGGGCGATAGCGGTTGCCTTGCCGATGCCGGAGGTACCTCCGGTGACGAGGGCTACTTTGTCTGCGAAGTTGGATGTAGTGGTCATTTTGGTTTCTCGATTTCTTGGTTGATGGTTGGCGTTATGTTCTCGGTGTTGGCGGGATACCGCCGCCGAGGGATCTGATGAGAGTGACGGAGTTGGAGAGGCGTTGAGCCTGGAGGCGTACAACTTGGCGTTGAGCGGTCAGGGAGACGCGTTCGCTGTCCACGACTTCGAGATAACTGACGAATCCGTTGTCATAGCGGGCGCGACTGAGCTGGGCGGCAGCGGCGGCCGAGTTTGCGGCGCGTTGGGCGGCGCGCAGCTGGTCCTCGAGCAGGGCGCCGACGGTGAGGGCGTCTTGCACTTCCTGTAGAGCGACGAGTAACCGTTGTTTGAATACGGCATGGCGTTCGTCGAATGCCGCTCTGGCTTTGGCGAGTCGGGCTTTGTTTCGGCCGCCCTGGAAGATCGGCAGGTAGAGTCGCGGCCCGAGCGACCAGACCTCGGTAGACGAACTAAGGGCCGAGTCGAAGTCGGCGCTCTCCCAGCCGGCGCTACCGGTGAGGCTGATGTTTGGATAGAAGGCTGTCTTGGCTACGCCGATACGCTCGGCCGCGGCGCTCAGGGCTTGTTCGGCGGCTGCGACATCCGGACGGGCAGCGAGCATGGCGCTGGGCAGGCCGGGAGCCAGGCTGATGGGTTCGGGCAGGGTGGCGCCGAGTTTGAGGAGATCGAATCCGGGGGCGTGGGCTCCGCTCAGCACAGCGAGGGCGTTCTTCAGTCTAGCGGAACGTTGGCGCACGGCGGCGAGATCGGCCTGGGCGTTTGCCAGTTGGGTTTCGGCTCTGGCGAGATCGATTTCGGCTGCGTTGCCGAGGTCTCGGCGGCTCTCGATCAGATCTCGAGCGTCGCTCCGAGTCAGCACGGAGGCTTGCACGATGCGTTCCTCCTGCATGGAGGCTCGCCAGGCGAAGAGGGTTTCGGCGACCTGGGCTGCGATTGAAAGCTGGGCTGCTTGATAGAGGCTGGCAGTCGCGTCGGCGTCGGCTTTGGCGGCTCGGGTGGCCTTGCGGACTTTGCCCCAGAGGTCGATTTCGAAGCTGAGTTGCGCGGGCAGATTGATGTAGTCGCTGGCCTGATACGCGTTGCTCAAACTCTTCTGGCGTTGGGCATTGCCGGATAGGGAGAGCTGGGGGAAGAGATCCGCTCTTGCCTGTCCGGTGGCTGCCATGGCTTGATCGACGCGGCTGCTTGCGGCGGCGAGGTCCTGGTTGCGCTGGAGCGATTGCTCGATGAGGGTCGCGAGTTCGCGGTCTTCGAAGAGCTGCCACCATTGGGCGGGTATGCTTGTCGTTTCGTTGCCGAATTCGCCGACGTAGCGCTCGGGCAGGTCGATCTGTTCGGCTTGCGTGGCGACACTGGAGACCAGCAAGGCGATTGTAGCGAGCGCGAGTTGTTTTGGGCGCATGAGTATTGTCTCCTGGGAAATGTGTAGTGGTTCCTTGACTACGAATTTGCGATTGAGGTGATTGGTTCTTCGACGGGCTTTTTGAAGCCGATTCTTTCCAGGACGGCGTAGAAGACGGGCGTGAGGAAGATGCCGAAGAGGGTGACTCCGATCATGCCGGAGAAGACGGCGATGCCGATGGCCTGGCGCATCTCCGCCCCGGCTCCGGTGGAGGCGACGAGCGGGTAGACGCCGGCGATGAAGGCGATGCTGGTCATAAGGATGGGCCGCAGGCGGAGCCGGGCGGCTTCGATGGCTGCATTGATTGGAGAAAGGCCTTCGCTGCGTTTCTGGGCGGCGAATTCCACGATGAGGATGGCGTTTTTCGCGGCCAGACCGATGAGCACGATGAGGGCGATCTGGGTGAAGATGTTGTTGTCTCCGTCGGTCAGCCAGACTCCGGTGAGCGCGGCGAGCAGGGCCATGGGCACGATGAGAAGGACGGCCAGCGGCAGGCGGAAGCTTTCGTACTGGGCGGAGAGCACGAGGAAGACCAGCAGGATGGAGATCGGGTAGACGAAGAGTCCGGCGTTGCCTGCGAGGACTTGCTGGTAGGTGAGCTCGGTCCAATCGAAGGCCATGCCTTGAGGCAGCTTCTCGTCGGCCAGCCTGGCGATGGCGGCTTGGGCTTGACCGCTGCTGACGCCGGGAGCGGGCGCTCCGTTGATCTCGGCGGCGGGGTAGCCGTTGTAGCGCATGACGCGGTCTGGGCCGTAGGTTTCGCTGACCTTGAGCACGGCGCCGAGCGGTACCATCTCGCCGTTGGCGTTGCGGGTCTTCAGGCGGGCGATATCCTGGGCATTGTCGCGGAACTCGGCATCGGCTTGCGTGACGACTTGGTAGGTGCGACCGAAGCGGTTGAAATCGTTGACGTATTGAGATCCTAGATACACCTGCATCGTTTCGTAGAGCGTGTTGAGGGAGATGCCTTGCTGCTTGGCTTTCTCGCGATCGACGTCGGCTTGGAGCTGCGGGGTATTGATGGTGAAGCTGGAGAACAGCCCGGCGAGTTCGCCGCTCGCGTAGCCGTCGGCTATAAGCTGCTGAGTGGCGGTGTAGAGAGCGTCGAGGCCGAGATCGGCCCGGTCTTCGACGTAGAGCTTGAAGCCTGCGGTGGTGCCGAGCCCTTGCACGGGTGGTGGAGGGAAGATGGCTATGAAGGCGTCTTGGATTTCGCCGAACTTATGTTGCAGAGCATTGGCGATCGCTTGACCGGATAGCTCTTCGCTGCGGCGATCCTCGAAAGGATCCAGGGTGGCGAAGACGATGCCGCTGTTTGGGGAGTTGGTGAAGCCGTTGATGGAAAGGCCTGGGAAGGCGACGGCGTTTGACACGCCTGGGTGGGCCAGGGCGATTTCCGTCATGCGGCGGATAACTTCGTCGGTGCGGTCGAGAGAGGCGGCGTCTGGCAGCTGGGCGAAGGCGACGAGGTAGCCTTTGTCCTGGGTCGGGATGAAGCCGGTGGGCGTGGTCTTGAAGCTCCAGCCTGTAAGGACGAGAAGTCCGGCGTAGAGCGTGAGAGTGAGGGCGGAAAAGCGGATGAGGCGTTTCACGCCGTTTGCGTAACGACCGGCGGTCCACTCGAAGAAGCGGTTGAAGGGTCGGAAGAACCAGCCGAAGGCGGCGTCGATGAAGCGGGTGAGCGCGTCCTTGGGAGCTTGCCGGTTTTTCAGCAGGATGGCGCTCAGGGCGGGCGAAAGCGTGAGCGAGTTGATGGTCGAGATGAAGGTGGAGATCGCGATGGTGATGGCGAATTGCTTGTAGAACTGGCCGCTTAGGCCGGTGATGAAAGCGGTTGGGATGAATACTGCGGCGAGCACGAGCGTGGTAGCGATGATCGGTCCCGTGACTTCCTTCATGGCGATGCGAGTGGCCTCGAATGGACTGTATCCAAGGTCGATGTTTCGCTCCACGTTTTCCACGACTACGATGGCGTCGTCCACGACGATGCCGATAGCGAGTACCAGTCCGAAGAGCGATAGCGCGTTGATGGAAAAGCCGAGGGCCAGCATGACGGCTAGCGTGCCGACCAGCGAAACCGGTACGGCTGCCAGCGGAATGATGGAGGCTCGCCAGTTCTGTAGGAACAATATAACTACAAGGACCACCAGGGCGAGCGCTTCGAGCAAGGTCTGCACTACGGCGCTGATGGAGCTGCGCACGAAGATGGTGGGATCGTAGACGATCTTGTAGTCGAGGCCTTCGGGAAAGTTCTCCGAGAGTTCGGCCATGGTGGCCCGCACGGCGTCGGAGACGGCAATCGCGTTCGAGCCGGGCAACTGAGAGATGGGCAGGGCGACGGCGGGCTGGTTGTTCAGCAGGGAGCGCAGCGAGTACTGGGAGGCGCCCAATTCTATGCGAGCGACTTCGCCCAGACGGACGGTTTCGGTGTCGGCTCCGGTTTTCACGATGATATCGGCGAACTCTTCCTCCGTGGCGAGGCGTCCTTGGGTGTTGATCAGCAGTTGCGTGTCCGTGGGAGCGGAGAGGGGTTGCTGGCCGATAGCGCCGGCGGCGACCTGCACGTTTTGCTCGCGGATCGCGGCGACCACGTCTCCTGGTACGAGGCCAAGGGAGCTCATCTTGTTCGGATCGAGCCAGACACGCATGGCGTAGTCGCCAGAGCCGAAGATGCGCACTTCTCCCACGCCGTTGAGACGGGCGAGCACGTCGCGCACTTGGAGAGTCGCGTAGTTGCGCACGTAGATGTCGTCGTAGCGATCGTCTGGGCTGGTGAGGTGCACGACCATGAGCAGGTCGGGCGAAGTCTTTGTAGTTGTCACGCCAAGACGACGCACTTCTTCAGGCAGCTTTGGCAGGGCTTGAGCGACTCGATTCTGCACTTGCACTTGGGCCGTATCGAGGTTGGTGCCGAGAGCGAAAGTGATAGTGAGGCTGAGAGCTCCGTCGCTGGTCGCTTGGGAGAACATGTAAAGGGAGTTTTCCACCCCGTTGATGGCTTGCTCGAGCGGCGCGGCGACGGTTTCGGCGATGGTCTTGGGATTGGCTCCGGGATAGGATGCGCGAACGACGACGGTCGGCGGCACGACTTCCGGATATTCCGATACCGGGAGCTTCCAAAGGGAGAGAGCTCCCACGAGGAAGATGATGATGGAAAGCACTCCGGCGAAGATCGGGCGCTTGATGAAAAAGTCGGAGATATTCATGACCGTTGGCGGCACGGCGCGAGGCGCGCCGAATTGTGAGTGGTGAAGAGCGAGTGGTGAAAAGGAGAGAGCTGGTGGCTTGGATTTGGGCGAAGCAGTCGCTTTGGCAGGCCGGTTTGGGCCTTGAGCGGGCGTAGCCGATCTCGAAAGAGATTGGGTTGTGGATCCAAAGTCTTTCGACTTCGGCTACGGTTTGATTTCGCGCTCCGGTTTTACTTCGAGGCTACGGCAGTCGCTCCGATGGGCGGCGCTGGGATTGCCTGCACGGTCATGCCTGGGCGGACGCGTTGCAGTCCGTTCACAATGACGCGTTCGCCGCCGCCGAGCCCGGCTCGGATGATACGCTTGCCGTCGAGTGAAGGACCGAGATCGACAGCGCGGTAGGCGACGGAGCCGTTTTCCTGCACGGCGAGCACGAACTTCTGGCTTTGGTCGGTGCCGATGGCGCGTTCGCTGACCAGAATCTTCTCGGCTGGTTGGCTGAGAGGGATGCGGACTTGGGCGTAGAGGCCGGGCAGGAGTGTTTCTTCAGGGTCGTCGAAGTAGAGACGGGTGGCGAGACTGCCGGTAGTGGTATCGATACGGTTGTCGAAGGATTCGATGTATCCAACACGCGAGTACGTATCTTCATGTTCGAGCTTGAGTTCGGCCGGGATGCGCGTGGCGCTGCCGCTCTGCGCATGTTGTTGACGGAAGGCGAGCAGGGTGGCCTCGTCGATATCTATATAGACGTGGGCGGAACCGGTGGCGACGATGGTGGTGAGCAGCGTGGCGGCTGATGGGTTGCCGGACACGAGGTTGCCGGTGGTCACATAGGCTCGGCTGATGCGACCGGAGATAGGAGCGACGACTCGCGTGCGTTCGAGTTCGATGTTCGCAGTTTCGAGGGAGGCCTGGGCGAGCAGGAGCTGGGCTTTCGCTTGGGCTGCGGCGCTTTGGCGGGTCTCGGCTTCCTCGTTCGAGATGGCTCTCGCTGCAAGCAGGGCGGTGGCTCGATCGGCTTCGCGTTGCGCTGAGTCGTAGCGGGCTTGGGCGTTTGCCACGGTGGCTTTTGCGGCATCTACGGCAGCTTGGAAGCTTCGGGGTTCAATCTGGAAGAGTGTTTGCCCCGTTTTCACCAGCTCGCCGGCCTGGAAGCCTATGTGGCTGATACGGCCGGAGACTTGCGGTCTGAGATCGACGGTTTCGGTGGCGGCGACACGCCCGGTGAACTCTTCGAGCTCGGCCATCACGCGTTGCTCGGCGGGAGCGACTGTTACTACCGGAACGTTTGGCGTGACGGGAGGGGTGTCGGTGTTGGCGGCTTGGGCATTGTACCAGACGCCGGCGGAGACGATGGCGAAGGCTGCGAGAGAGGCGGTGGCTATCGCGGCGCGTCGGCGTTTCGATCTGTGGCGTGGTTGATGGGCGGCAGTGGTTTTCGAGTCGGATGCGTTGTGGTCGTTGGTGTTCATCTTGGTTCTTTTCGAGTGTTGGTTGGCGTTAAATAGTTGACTGTTTATCTAGTAAAGAGGGCAAAAAATAGACGCGGAAGTCGCGTTTGCGGAAGAGGGGGTTTCGCTATCTAGCGATCTCGGCTTTGTTGGAGGCTTTGATGAGCGCGATGGCCATGTGCGGCATTTGCCGGATGGGCTCGAGGCTGTTCAGGATGCGGGCCTGGACGAGAGCTCCTTCTAGATAGGACCATAGGCAGGCGGCTCGTTTGGCGGCGTCGCATTCGGGGATTTCGCCTTCGGCGATGGCGTCTCTGATACAGGACTCCAGATAGCGGCGCTTGCGGGAGAAGACGTCGCGGGCCTTTTCCGCCACTCGTTCGTCCTGCGAGCTTACCTCGGAAGCGAGGGAGAGGATGGAGCATCCTTGGACCTTGCCGCTTTTCTCTGCGAGCTCCTCTTGCTTGGCCACACCGTTTTTCAAGTAGTTGCGCAGGCGTTCGAGAGGGGGGAGCGAGGGTGAGAAGCTTGCGTCCAGGAACGGTTTCCAATCCTTGGTCCACATGTGTTCCAATGCGTCGATGATGAGATCCTCCTTGGATGGGAAGAAATAGTAGAAGCTGCCCTTTTTGACGTCGGCCCGCTTGCAGATGTCATCGATGCGCAACGAACCGTAGCTACCTTCCGAGACTAGGTCTATTATGGCGGCCATGAGCCGCTCTTTGGCATCGGATGTTCTTCCCATGGGTTGGACTTGATAGTTGACTGTTCGTCTATGACAAGCTTTTTTTTCGTTTTCTTAGAATCGCGTCTCTGGAGCGGGTCGCCGTTCTTAGAGGCTGGACTCCTTGTCGGGACCTTGGCTTGATTTCCTTCGCATGAAGGGTCTTGTCGAAGCGGGCGTGATTGTCTTTGCGGCGCTGCTTTTGAGCGCGGGCAGCTTTTTCTTGCGGCCGGATGCGGTGCCCTGGAGTACATCGGAGTTCGAGATCGAGCTTGAGGAGGCTTTGGACCTGGATGAAGCGATCTGGATCGACGCTCGCAGCGCGCAGGAATTCGAGGAAAGCCATTTGCCGTCTGCCTTGCTGGTCAGCGAAGACAGTTGGGAAGAAGGGTTCGTAGCCTTGCTGGACGTTTGGACGCCGGGCTCGCCGATCGTGGTCTACTGCTCCACCTCGGCTTGTCTTCGCTCGCGGCAGGTGGCGGAACGGCTGAGAAACGAGCTAGGCGTGGAGGAGGCCTATTCGCTTAGCGGTGGATGGGAGGCTTTGCAGGATGCTGGCTTGGTTGGAAAACGGCTATGAGCAGGCGAGCGATTAGTTGGGTTCTCTATTGGATCGTAGCGGGCGTGTTTGGCTACGCGGCGATTTTGAAGCTTCTTGATCCCGAGGCGTTTCTCAGCTCGCTGCTGACCTATGAGGTCTTTCCGTTTGTTGTGGCTGGCGGCTTGGCCTTGTTTGCCCCGATCTTGGAGCTGCTCCTGGCGGTGTGCTTGGCGACTGGTTGGCTGCGCCGCGGAGCGACTTTGCTGACGGGCGCCATGCTACTGGTATTTATCGTTCTGGTGATCCAAGGCGGAATGCGCGGCTTGACGCTCGATTGCGGGTGTTTCGGTTCTCGAGTAGTGGAGAGCGGTTGGGAATACGTCCGCAAGACCGTGGAGAACTTATTGCTGCTCGTCGTGCTATGCGGGGCATCGATTCTCGGCAAGACGCGCTCCCATATCCACTAGTGCCGTGTCATTGATGCAATGTCAGACCAACTGCCTTGCCGAGTGGGCTTCTCAAGGGCTTCAGCCAATTCCTCGAGAAAGCGATCTCGCGGCACTTCCTGCGCTCCTAGTCGACGTAGGTGATCGGTTGGCTGCTGGGCGTCGATGAGCGAGAAACTGTATTTGCGAACGTAGGACACCATTCGGGCGAACGCCACTTTCGAGGCATCGGTTTCGTGGTGAAACATCGACTCCCCGAAGAAAGCGCTGCCGAGCGAAATGCCGTAGAGACCACCAACGAGCTTCCCGCCGTGATAGGTTTCGAAACTGTGAGCGTAGCCGATCTGGTGCAAAGCAATATAGGCTTGCTGCATGTCGCGGGTGATCCAGGTGCCGTCTTGGCCGGGTCGAGGCGTTTCGGCGCATGCGGCGATGACGGTTTCGAAGTCGGTATCGATGCGCGACTCGAAGCGTTGGGAGGCGATGACGCGGCGCAGCGATTCGCTGAGGCGAAAGTCGTCCGGATACAGGACCATCCGTGGATCGGGAGAAAACCACATGATGGGGTCTCCCTCGGAAAACCAGGGAAAGATGCCTTGAGAGTAGGCGGAGAGAAGGCGTTCCGGCTGCAGGTCGCCACCTGCAGCGACAAGGCCCTCCGCTCCGGCTAGTCTCGGGTCAGGGAAGACGAATCTATTTCGTATCCGAAAGTCGGGCACGTCTAGAGTTTCGGTATGCTGTCGGGTCCGCCGAAGCGGCTGACGAGTCGTTCGTGGCAGAATGTCTTGGCTTCGGCTTCTTGCTTCTGGGAAAAGATCTGCTGCCACACTTCGGTTGGAATGACTGTCGCTTCGCCATCGGATCGTCGGGCGGAGCTGATGTCCGAGTTGCCGTCGAACTCCATCTCCCAGTGCAGTTGGAAGCTGTTTCCGGCGTTGTCCGCAGTGAGCAGCATGGCGCCGATTTTGGCTAGGCCTGTTTTGCGGTCGCGCATCCGAACCGCGGATACGAAGGAGGCTAGCTTGAGCTCGTAGACGAGGATGAGATCGCTGACGGTTTGCAGGAGGGCCTCGGTGTCCTCGGTAACGTTTTTCGGCAGGCTGAGCTGGATGAAGGTGCCGCGTCTTCGCTTGCCGAGAAAGAAGGGAAGGATCCCATGAAACTCTTCGAAGATGCTTTCGCTGTGTTGGGCGACCGCTTCATGCACGCCGGCCGTGCTGGGCGATTGTTGCGCTAGGAGCTGCTGCAGGGTGTCTGGCATTTAGTTGGAGTGGAGAGCGAAGAGCGAAAAGTGAAGATCGAAAATGCGGAGAAGCGATTGGATGGACGCGAAAAATCCGTCGCGGGCCCGCGACGGATTTGCGAATTCGATTTGCGAGCGAGTCGTTTACTTGACGTGATCAGCGTACTCTGCGAGGCCTTTTGCTTCGATCTCGTCTTTCGGGACGAAGATGAGCGAGGCGGAGTTGATGCAGTAGCGAAGCCCGGTGGGCGGAGGGCCGTCTTCGAAGACGTGACCTAGGTGGCCTTTGCAGCGGTTGCAGTGCACTTCGGTGCGTGTCATACCGAAGCTCCGGTCGATTTTTTCGCCCACGTTTTCAGCGACGATGGGCTTCCAGAAGCTGGGCCATCCAGTGCCGGACCTATACTTCTCGCTACTTGAGAAAAGTGGAGTCTCGCAACCGGCGCAGAGGTAGAGGCCCTTTTCCTTGTTGTCCCAATAGGCATTGCGAAAGCTGGGCTCGGTGCCGTGTTGCCGCATGACGCGATAGCGTTCCGGGCCGAGTTTCGCCTTCCACTGTTCCTCCGTCATCGAAATCGCTTGGGCTTCCTTTGAAGGGGTCTCGGTTGATGCTGGATCTTTTGCCATAATATAGGTGATACAGGTTGCGACGAGCAGGGCGAGAATGACGACGGTATATCGTTTCATGGGCGTTTTCCGTTTCTTGGGGGGAGGAGCCAGCAAGGTCAACGAGATGGGCATCGATTCGATTGCCCATCTCGAAAGCTCTTAGCTCGTGGCGACGAGTTTTTTCAGGTCTCGAGCGCTCCAGCGCTCGATCATCTCGCTTATATAGGGAGCGGCGTTGGTGCTGGAGTGTCTTATCGGATTGAGGCGATACAGGTAGCTCATATCGACTAGCTTGGCTGTGCCGCTTTCGATGATTCTCTCGTTTGAGTCCTTCAGCATATAGTCGAAGCCGATCCTGGGTGGAAAGATGTCACGCAGGACGCGGATGTCGCCAAAGGTGGAAGAGAGCGGAGAGTGATCTCCGGCCAGGTCGACGTCGCTGACCGTGACCTCCAGTTCGTAGCCTGCGGGCAGGACTCTGGAAGAGTATTTGACGAAAGCCTTCTCGATGGAAGCGAGCACGATCTTATGTCCTTTTAGCGAGTCGACGGAGTCGTACTGAATGTCGCGGAAATTCTCGCTTTCCACGAAGCTCAGGCTTACGGAACCTGTCGTCTTCTCATCGGTTTTCAAGGCGTAGGTATGGCTTGAATACGAGATTGCGGCTGCGATTGCAGCAGCGATGAGTATGTTTTTGCGTTTCATGTTTGTCCTCTCTTCAGTTGAATTTAGTTTGGTCGATTCGTTATCGATCATTTGCCCAGTATTACGGAATAGGGCGTTTAGCGGATTCAGTAGACCCGCTGTCTGGACCTCAAAATGGAGTTGACAGAGCTTGAATGACTTCGATTTTTGGGCGTATTTCCAACCCTCGATATACAAGCAATATGGCAGAAGAAAAAAAGAGCCCCGCACCTAAAGCGGAAAAGAGCGCCCCGGCGACGTCGGGCAAAAGCGACGTTGCGCAAAACGGCAAGGGCGATGCCCCGCGCAACTGCTTCAGCGACTCCTATCGCTCGAATTTCGACGGTATCGACTGGAGCAAATAGCCGGAAAGTAGCCCGAGCGCTTTACCAGCCACCGCAGTGAAGCGGTGGTTTTTTTGCGGCTCGAGAAGTAGCGGTACGACATCGATTCTCCGGGGACGCGGGCTGAAGCTCCGCGCTACTTCTCCCAGACGCCCTGCTCGAGAAGCTGCTTTGTCGCTGCGGCGGCCCAGCCTCGGTTGGCGGCTGGACTGGCGGGAGAGGGGTGAAGGACCTTCGCGTGTTTGACCGGCAAACCTGCCAGCGCTTGGGCGGCTTGGGCTTGGGCGAAGGCTCCGACGCCGACAATCCATTCGGGTTCGAGGAGCTCGATGCAGCGTCGCAGGTGGGCATCGCAAAGTTCGAAGAGGGCTTGGCTTTCCGCGACGGGCAGCTTGTCGGGGGTGCGGTTGCGGGCGCTGTCTTCCATGAAGACGAGCGGGCAGTAGTTCAGGGTGAAGTGGTTCTGGAAAAAGCTTTTCGCGCTGCCGAAGCGTTCGGCGAAAAGTCCCCAAAGCCGTCTGCCCGATACTTCCGACTTCTCGCAGGCGAAGCCGACTATGGGCCGTTTCGGGTGCTCGGGCGAGGGCTTGTCTACAGGCTCTTCGATACGCATCCAGTTTTTAACTACATCGATTTCGCCGAACGGCACGCCGGTCTGGGCCATGCCCCAGGGGCCGGGGTTCATGCCGAGCAGGACGGCTTTCTTCCGACTGTTGGCGTAGCGTTCGAGATAGGCTTGGTGCGGTCGCCAAGCGTAGCGCAGAGGATTGTAGACGAAGGCGACGGGCGGAGCGAACTCCAGGGCGTCGACAGCGTCGCGCAGCTGGGCTGCGGCGTTGACCATTTCCGAGGCGATTGGCATCGCGGCATACGAGTTGCCGTAGCGCGCCTGGTCAACGGTTTTCCCGTGGCCTAGAACGAGTAGGCGGTGTACTTGAAGCGTCGCTTTGCCTGAATCTTGGCTCCCGGCGCGGATGGGCTCTCCGAGTCCTTGGGAATTGCGGGGAGGAGGGCTTCGTGCACCGGTATGCGGCCCAGGACGCGCTGCAGATCGGGGTTGTCCTGGATACGCTGGAAGATGTGGGCAAGCAGGATGGCGTCGCTCATCGCGTCGTGGCGCCTCATCGAGGACAATCCGGCGGAGAGTCGCTCGGCGATGTCGTCAAGCGTGTTGCGCAGGCGGAAGAAGTCGTCCCAGAGCGCCTCAAAAACGTCCATGGTGTCGATGAAGCGTACGGTCCGGGTAGCGAGTCCCTCTGCTTTGGTGTGCTTGCGGATGAAGTTGAAATCGAAGCGGTAGACGTCGTGCCCGAAGAGGGTCGCGTCGCCGACGAACTCGGAGAAACGGGTGAGCGCTTCGAGAGGACTTGGCGCGCTTGCGACATCTGTGTCGCGGACTCTGGTGAGTTGCTGTATTCCTGGAGGGATCGGCTTGCCGGGATTGACGTAGGTGCTGAAGCTGTCGCCGATCTCCATGCTGACGCCACCGAGTCTCACGCCGGCGATCTGAGTGATCTCCTCCTGCTTGTAGCGCAGGCCAGTCGTCTCGAGATCGAACGCGACGAGCTCGCCCACCCCGAGTAGCGGGTGGAAAGCGGGCGTCTTGTCTTCGGCGAGTGGCTTCATGGCGTTTTCTATGGATTACTTCTTCCTTTATTCGGTTCCTTGCAAGCGGTTGGGTAACTTACTTCTGCTTGGCGCGAAAAATTGACAGGTTCTTATCAGAATGGGCGGTGTTTAGGTTGCGCTTCGATTGGGATGGCAATCGTTTTTTCTCTTCCGAGCTAATTCAACGCGCCAGCCTCGCGTTTGGCGGCGGTGTTTTCGGCGTTTTTCCGCTGGCTTGTTTTTCCTTATCTATAAGTCAGGTTTGTAGGCGGTGAGCTGGACTGTAGAGATTTTGTTCGAAGACGATGACTTGGTAGCGGCGAACAAGCCTTCGGGTTTGCTGAGCGAGGGTGGCGGGGATCGAGAAGCGGATCTGGAGCGAGTGGTGACGGCCTTAGTTGGTCGGCGAGCGCTTTGCTGCCATCGCTTGGATCGCTTGACCAGCGGGGTCCTGCTGCTGCGCAAGAACGCGCGCTTTCGGGCTGGTTTGGCTCGGGCTTTCGAGGAGAGGAAGATCCGCAAGGAGTATTGGCTGCTGGTGAAGGGACTGTGGGATCGACGGATCCAGCGCGTAGAAAGCCAAATCGCTCCTGTCGGCGGGGGGCTTTGGAAAAACGTGGAGTCTGGCGGGAAGGAGGCAGTCAGCTCGTTTCAGCTTTTGGGAAGCTGTTCGACGAGCGGAATCTCCTGGCTGCGTGGATTGCCGAAAACGGGCCGGACTCATCAGCTCAGGCTGCATGCCTTGAAGGCTGGCTGTCCGGTATTGGGCGACCCGTTCTATGGGGAGAAGCGGGAGGACGACTTGTTTGGCTTGCACGCCCGACGGCTTTGTATCCGACATCCGGGTACGGGAAAGGATCTGGACCTCCTGGCCGAGCCGCCGGATAGCTGGAAGGCGCTGCTGCAAGCGTTCGGCTGTTGATTTCCCTACGGTTTTGCGGCAGGAAGCCCAGAATGGTGAAGGTCTACATGTACAAGGGTTGCGATACCTGCCGCAAGGCTCGCAAATGGCTGGTCGAAGCCGGCGTGGAATTCCAGGAACTGGCGATTCGCGAAACGCCTCCGACCGCGAGGGAGTTGGGCGAGGGCTTGTCCGGAGTGGATGGGGCGATGCGGCGCTTGTTTAACGTATCGGGCCAGGACTATCGAAAGCTGGGCTTGAAGGATCGGCTGCCTGAGATGAGCGAAGAGGAGGCCTTCGAACTGTTAGCGGATAATGGCAATCTTGTGAAACGTCCGTTCCTAGTGTCACCAAAAGGCAACTACCCCGGTTTCGACGGAACGGCTTGGCGGCAGCTTCTTGCTTGAGGCGAGGAGCTACGTTTTTGCTTGGTTCGATGCTTTGTCGCTTGCTGCGCGGATCCTTACGGTTTTCGCTCGCTGTGGCCGAGGTCACAGCTCGGGGGCGATGCGGTCGCGCACCAGTTGCTTCAGCTCCTTGGCTTCGGGAAAGCGTCCGGTTTCCCGGCGGGAATAGACGAGTTCGCCATCGAGACGGATTTCGAGGATGCCGCCGGTGCCGGGCTGCAGAGCGACTTCTCCCAGCTCGCGGGAAAAGGTGTTGAGCAGTTCTTGGGCGTACCAGGCGGCTCGGAGCAGCCAGTTGCATTGGCTGCAGTACAGAATGGACACGCGGGGGCTTTTCGAATCGCTTGGCTCGGTCATGGCAAAGGCTTCTAGCCGCCGTTCGCCGTTTTTGCCAAACGAAACGCTTTCCTTTTGCGCCTTTGCCCTACCGGTCGACAAACATTTTGGTAAGGTTACCAAAAAGTTTGCTTAAGCGATTGATGGATAGGGTATTGCCTTCTAGAGGTCGTGCTCTCTTTTGGCTCGCTGGTTTGCGATGTCGAGAGCAGCAATGCGGTAGGCTTCGCCGAGGGTGGGGAAGTTGAAGATGTTCTCCAGGAACATGTCTACCTCGTTGCCGTTGAGGATCGCCATCTCGCCGACGTGGATGAGATCCGTGGCGCCTTCTGCCACGATGTGCACGCCGAGGAGTTTTTTCCCTTCGGGATCGGCGATCATCTTGAGCATGCCGTCTTGGATCCCGGCGATCTGGCCGCGAGCGACTTCCTCGAATTTGGCTCGGCCGATGAAGATGTTGTCTCCGAACAGACTGCGGGCTTGCTCTTCCGAGAGGCCAACGGAGGAGAGTTCCGGCACGGAGTAGATGCCTATGGGTACTAGCGAGATGGCGTGGCCAGGGGACTGCCTAAGAATGTCGCAGACAGCTCGCCGTCCTTGCTCCATGGATACGGAAGCGAGAGAGGGAGGGCCGATGACGTCGCCGACAGCGTAGATGTTATTGGTGGAGGTGCGGTAGGCGGTATCGACGTCGATGACGCCGTTTCGACCCAGCTTCAGGCCGAAGGCTTCGATGTTGAGAGCCTCGGTGTTGGCTAGCCGGCCCTGGGCGACGAGCATCTTGTCGCTGGCGAGTTCCTGACCATTGCTGAGAGTGGTGCGGACTTGCATGCCGTCCCATTTGACTTCGCCGCAGGTGACCTCTCCGATGAAGGTGCCGCCGTTGCGCGTGAAGTTGTCGAGGAACTTGTCGGTGAGCTCCTTCTCCATGAAAGTGAGGGGCCGATTGGTGCGGTCTATCATGGTGACCTTGACGCCCAGTAGTGAGAATATGGATGCGTACTCGGCTGCGATGACTCCGGCTCCGATTACGGTCAGCGTGCGAGGCAGGTAGATCATGCTGAGGATGGAGTCGCTATCCAGGATGTGCTCGTGATCGACGGGGATGTTGGGCGGAGTGCGCGGTCGAGAGCCGGTGGCGATGACGACGTTCTTGGTGGTGAGCGTAATGACCTCGCCCCGCACTTTTTTGACCTGCACGGTGTGGGCGTCGATGAAGCTGGCCCGACCGTGGTAGCGAGTGGCGCCGTTGTGGTCGAAGTAGTTGGTGATGAAATTGGAATAGGAGCTAAGCACCGCGTCGAGGCGTCTCATCAAAGTGGATACCTCCATGTTGTCCTTGAGCTTGAAGTCGAAGACGTCGGAGTTGCGCTTGAGTGTGGCGATCGTCAGGGCGGCCTCGCGGAGGGTCTTGCTGGGGATGGTGCCGAGGTGGACGCAGGTGCCGCCGAGGGAGCGCTCGCGGTCGACGATAGCGACTTTCAGGCCGGACTTCGCGGCATGGTCGGCGGCCTTCTGGCCGCCTGGGCCGGAGCCGATGACGATGAGATCGTAGTTCTCTGCTTCGCTCATAGCTCCATCGCGGACACGACTGCTCTGACGTCTTCCTGGCGGTCGAGCAGCTCTTGGAAATCGTCTTCGTAGAAGTTCAGGAACTCGATGGCGGGATCGTCCGCGGGCGCGGTCTGCGGGCTGGAATTGGGGGCGAGCAGCCAGGTGGCGAGGAGCTGGGAGAGATAGGTGGCGGCGGATTCCTCTTTGAAGCGGGGAGCCTTGTCGTAGTCGTGGAAGTAGGCGGTGGTGACTTGCAGCTGCTCTGGAAGCTTCCAGTCTAGGGCGACCTTGTTGGCGATCTTGGGATGCAGGGTGGCGACGATCTGGGCGATCTCGGTTGCGTTGAGCTTCATGCCGAGCTTTTGCTGCGCTGTGGCGATGAGCTGTAGACAGATTGGCTTTCCGACCGAGTGGAGGAGGCCGCAAAGGAACTGGCCTTCGATGTTCCGCCTGCGTTTGCGGGCGATTTCCCGACCGTAGGCGGCGGAGGCGAGGGCGTGCTTGAGTAGCGGCTTTATCTGGGCCTCGAAGCCAGGAGCGCTGAAGATGTCGCTTTGCATGGAGACGGCGATAGCGATCTCGCCGAGCAGCTTCATGCCGAGGCGGGTGACGGCCTGTTGGAGGGAAACGATGGGGTCTCCGCTGGTGTAGCTGGCGGAGTTGGCGATGCGTAGGACGTGGCTGGCGATGGACTGGTCTCCGTGAATGAGCTTCGAGAGCTCGTCCATATCGGCATTCGGGTCCTGGGTAAGCCGTAGGATGGCGTTGGCTGTTTGGGGAATGACCGGCAGCTCGAGCTCGCCACTGCGGATGCCTTTGATGATGGCTTGCGCGACCTCCTGGGCGGGACCTTGACTATGGCTGGCTTGTGCTTGGATCGACATGGTGGGTTCTCGTCGTCTGTATCCATCGACGAACTTGTCGGTCGATTAAGTAGAATCCTCGTCTGAGGCGTTTGGAGTCCTAGTGTGGGTAGGCCGTTTATTGCCAAAAGCTTACGCGCCTTGTTTCAGCTATTGAGCGTAAGGCCGATGGGAAAGGTACTCATTTACCCTGGTTTCGGTTCAACCAATCTATTGCAATGGCTCCCTCTCTTATCCCGATCGAGAACCTAGACAGCATCTCGCAGAAGGCTGTGGTGACGGTTTTCAAATCGATGATCGACGCCGACATGACCTGTTCTGGCACCTCTTGCATGTTGACGAACGACGGTTCCGACTTGCTCCGCAAGCTGCCTATCCAGAAGGGCTTTTACGCGATCACGGTTGGCTTCGTTGGAGACATGAGCGGCAAGGTGATGCTGATCCTGCCGGTGGCGGCAGCATTCGACTTTGCCCAGCGGCTTTTCGATACGCCGGACTTGGAGTGGATGGGAGAAGACTCCGAGGAGACTTTGACCGACTCGCTGGGCGAGCTTGGGAACATGTTGGCCGGCCTGTTCAAGGGGGCTTTGACCCGCTGGTACCCAAAGCTGATGCTGACGACGCCGCGGGTTTCGATGAACAAGCGGCTGAAACTTGACAACTCCCGCCTTTCCTTTCGTCGCCAGTATGAATTCTCGGGCCTGGCTAACAGGTTGATGATCGACTTCTGCTGCGAGTAGTCCCTTCGCTGCACGGCGTCGCCCCCCTTGCGCAAACAAAACTTCAACGTTGAAGTTTTGTTTGCGCAAGGG
>JANQRJ010000034.1 GCA_028284635.1 Pelagicoccus sp. | reverse complement strand
GCGACAAATACGCCCGCGTATTCGCTCGCCAAATCCGCCTTGCTGCAGGCAATTTCAGACATAACGGCATTCATGATAGGTTTCGGGATAGGTTCTAGTCATTTTGCTCATTCCATCTTCCCAAGCCATCGCAGGCTGCTTCGTGGCAAAATCATTTTCCGATCAGCAAGGGTGCTGACACAGTTTCCATGCCAACCGTCCAGCACTGTTGACATACCTCTAGCCACGCTAGATGAACTCACCCGATCATGCTCTACCCACGACCATCCGAAACCCGACAAGTCGTCGACCTCTCCGGCATTTGGAGCTTCAAGCTCGACCAGCCCGGCGAGACGCTCAGCGAACAATGGGCTCGCCAGCCCCTCGACGAGACGGAGCCCATGCCCGTGCCGGCCAGCTACAACGACATCTGCCAGACCATCGCCGGACGCGACCACGTCGGCTGGGCCTGGTACGAGCGGGAGTTCTACGCCGATCCCGCCTGGGCCGACCGCCACATCTTCCTCCGCCTCGGCAGCGTCACCCACCACGCCAAGGTCTGGCTCAACGGCAAGCTCATCGCCGAACACAAAGGAGGCTACATGCCTTTCGGAGCCGACGTCTCCGAAAAGCTGATACACGACGGACCCAATCGCCTCGCCGTCGCCGTAAGCAACATCCTTGACTGGACCACCCTCCCCCCAGGCGAAGTCGTCGCCCGTAAAAACTCCTACCCCGACGGACGAAGCGAAACCCACCTTACCCAGAGCTATTTCCACGACTTCTTCAACTACGCCGGCATCCACCGGCCCGTACGGCTCGTGGTCAGCCCCAAGAGCCACATCCAGGAAATTGCCACCACCACTGAGCTGGAAGCCGACAAGGGCCTGGTCCGCTACGAGATCGAGGCCGAAGCCCCTTCCGACGCGAAGCTCTCCGTCGCCCTCGTCGATGCCGCAGGAAACGCCGTCGCCCGAAGCGAAGGAGCCAAAGGCGCGCTCGAAGTAGCCGACCCGCAGCTCTGGCAGCCCGGCGAAGGCTACCTCTATCAGCTCGAAGCCCGGCTTTCCTCGGGAGAAAAGCTCCTCGACGTCTACCGCCTGCCAATCGGCATCCGCTCCGTCGAGCTTCGCGGCAACGAGTTTCTCATCAACGGCAAGCCCTTCTACTTCCGCGGCTTCGGCAAGCACGAGGACATGGACGTGAAAGGCAAGGGCCTGGACGACGCCATCAACGTCAAGGACTTCAACCTGCTCAAGTGGATCGGAGCCAATTCATTCCGCACCTCCCACTACCCCTACTCCGAGGAGATCATGAACCTGGCCGACGAGATGGGCTTCGTGGTCATCGACGAATCTCCCGCCGTCGGCATGTGGGACAAGGCCCGCGAAGTCTTCGACGACGGCCTCATCGGCGACGAGATACTGCAGCATCATTTCGACGTCATGGAAGAGCTGATACGCCGCGACCGCAACCACCCCTGCGTCGTCGCTTGGAGCGTGGCCAACGAGACCGCCAGCTGGGAAAAAGGCGCCCGCCCCTACCTCGAGAAAGTCCTCCAGCGAACCCGCGAGCTCGACTCCACTCGCCCCATCACCTGCGTCTTCCACGGCAACCCCAAGAAATGCCAGGCCCGCGACCTGTTCGACTTCGTCTGCCTCAACCACTACTACGGCTGGTACGAACATCCCGGGCGCCTCGAAGTGTCCGCCCCCATGCTGGAGAACTGCATGAAAACGGTGTACGACAACTGCCAGGTCCCCATCGTCATGACCGAATACGGAGCGGACACCATCGCCGGCTTCCACGCAGACCCGCCGGAAATGTTCTCCGAAGAATACCAATGCGCCATGCTCGAAGAGTTCCACAAGGTCTTCGACAAGCTCGACTACGTCATCGGCGAGCACGTCTGGAACTTCGCGGACTTCCGCACCAAGCAGGGCATCACCCGCGTCATGGGCAACCGCAAAGGCGTATTCACCCGCCAACGACAGCCCAAGCAAGCCGCCCACCTCCTACGCGAACGCTGGACCGGCAAGAAGCTCGGCGAGTGGAGCGGCTAGTGGGGTGTCACGCTAGCTTTCGCTGATACCCGCACGTCCATCATCTCGCCTCGCGCAAATAAAGACTCCCTGCTGCAAGCAGACAGGATAGTTTAAGGTAGGGACCGATCGCCGAGCGGTCCGAGCAAAAGCCTACATTAACCACTATCCCTGCAGTGCGGGCCGCTCCCGACAAGCCAGGATCCCTACCAAAGTCGCAGCAAGCTTCGGGGTATGAGACCCAAAACCAATAAATAATTATCGGATAATTATCCGATAACTATCCGACAACGACAGCCAAACAGGCCACCCACCTCCTGCGCAAACGCTGGACCGGCAAGAAGCTCGGTGACTGGAACGGCTAGCGCGTTCGGTTCACGAAAAACCTCACCTTGGAGGCTGTTGAACAAGTAGAAGATTTCTGCTGTGGGAGCGTGCTCCTCCCATGCGCTCTCGAACGCGGCTGCCTTTCCATAAGCGCCGTGGAGCGGTTTTCATCTGAACACTCCCTCAGTCGCGCCTCGACGCTTCATGCGTTAGTTGTTCACGCGCGATTTTCCTGAATCGCTCTACCACTGGCGCGTAATCGAGATTGTTCACCTCGTTTCGTTCGCCATACGGATCTTTCCGGTAGTCGTCTCGGACAACTGGAAACTCATAGAGTATTCGCTTCCCAACTACCGAGCAACCCAGCTTTTCGATCTCGACGCCGACCCCCGCGAGACCGCTAACCTAGCCGCCTGCCCAACCCACTGCGAGAAACTCGCCGAAATGCGAGCCAAGCTCTTCGATAGCAGAGACCGAAGCGGAGACCTAACCCACCGCCACGGCAAGACCTACTGGAGTCATTGGCAGGGCTAGTGTCGTGTCACAGATGCAATGTGGCAAAGAGTAGCGCGGAGCCCTAGTCCGCGACCTCAATTCGCCCTCATCATCCCTCTCCTCATCTTCATCCTCATCCCAGGATAAAGAAGAGGATGAGGATAAGAAACAACGCGGACGCGGGCTAAAGCGCCGCGCTACTCAGGCTTCCAGTCCGACTCCACGCTGACCATCCAGTCAACGCCGAACTTGTCGGCCACCATGCCGAACTTCGGCGACCAGAAAGTCTTCTCGAGCGGCATCTTCACTTCGCCGCCTTCCGACAGCGCGGCGAAGTACTTATCCGCCTCTTCTTCCGTCTTCACGCCGACGGAGAGAGAGAAACCGCCCAACGTCTCCTGGTCCCCGCAGCCATCCGAGACCATTATCTCGGAGTCTCCGATGCGAAACGATGCGTGCATGATCTTCTCGTCATAGCCTTCCGGCAAACTCGGCATCGGTTCGGGACTGTCTTTGAAGCGCATCAGCATCAGCACTTCGGCCCCCAGGGCGGACTTATAGAATTCGATGGCTTCCTCGGTGCGGCCACCGAAGTTCAGGTAAGGTTGGATGGTAACGTCGCTCATAGTGGATCTCCAGGAATCAGGGTTTCAGTTGGCACGAAAGACCAGCCGCAGCATAGGACTGGAAAGAAGCCCAATCATATTCAGCCCAAAGACCGCAAGGCCAGCCACAGTTTGGAAAAATTCTTGTGTCGACTGATTCCAATCTTCCGGAAACGCGGAGCAAAGACCGGTTTTCGAGGTAGGGCCCGATCGCCGAGCGGGCCGCAGAGAACGTGATCCTGCAAGACGGCCCGCTCGGCGATCGGGCCCTACCTCATTAGGCATGCAACGTTGCACGCCTAATTTACGAGAGGCAGCTGGAAGCTCGCCTATGGATAAACCAGCCCAGCTTCCAAAGACTTCAGCCCCTCCTCGAAAGCGGCAACCTGATCGGCACGCCCCCGCTCGCGAGCAATCGAAAGGCTCACCGCCAGAGCTTCCTGAGCTTCCTCGAAGCGGTCGTTCGCCGACAAAGCAGCCGCCAAGGTGGAATACACATTCTGCCGGGCTTCCAGAGGAAGGGCTTCGCGTTTCGCATCCGCGATCGCTTGAGCCTTGCGAGCGTAAGCCAAGGACTCCTCAGCACTGCGAAGCTGCGGGTCCGGCGCCGTGGCGAGCAACCAGGCCAGATTGTTGCAGGCGAAAAGGGCGCCCTCTTCGACGGCGATCGTCGCGCGATAGCTGTCGGCGGCGGCCACAAAGTCGCCCCGCATGTAGAAAACATCCCCCAAGATCCCCTGGGCCTCCCAATTCCATGGCTGGCGTTCGATGACCTGTCTCCATAAAATGGATTCATCCCGGTAGTCAGCGTTTCTCGAACGCGTCTGCCAACCCAAAAGCAAGGCGAGAGCGAAGAGAGCCGCGAGAACCGGACGACGCGACGTCACTCCTCTGCTTCCAAGCAGAAACGCCACGCCAGCGATGAGCCCAAGCGACGGCAGATACATTCTTCTCTCCGCCGCGACCTCCGTAGTGATCGGAACGATACTTGAGGAAGGCGCGAGAATCGCAAAGCACCAGATCAGCGGAAAAAGCCACTTCCACCCCTTTTTCCAGCAAGCGACGCCAATCGCCACCAACGCAGTCCAGAAAAGGACTGGGTAAACGTAGTCCGCATATCCGACGATTTCCGGTCGGGCATATTGGATCTGCAAGTCCGCCGGCCAAACAAGCAAACGGAAGTAATGCGGGATCATGAAAAACTGGATACTCAAGTATTCCCATGCCGACATTCCCAGATGCCAGCCCACCGCAAAACGCCGGGGGCCACCTGCCTGAAGATAGAAAAACGGAAGCCAGGAAATGAGCAGGCTGGCATAGAACCCGGCCCGCAACTTGAACTGCTTCCTGAAGTCCGAAAACGCGTAGGCCCTCTCGAAGAGGGCAATCAAGAGCGGCGCCACGAAAAGGATCTCCTTGCAGAGCATTCCCAAACAGCACGAAACAACCGCCAGGGATTTCCAAGGTAGGGACCGACGGCCCGGCGGTCCGCAATGGGGGCGTTCACCCAACACTCCATCGAGCGAACGACAAGATGCGTAGACCGCAGCAAGCAGGAAGAAGCTGGCCAAAAGCTCCGTACGTTGAGTGACGTAAGTCACCGCCTCCGTATTCAAAGGGTGGATCGCCCAGAACACTACCCCCATAGTAGCCGTCCAAAAGCTTCGGCGGCCTTTGAACGCCAGAAGCAGGATCGCCAAAGCCAGCCAAGCGTTCAGGGCATGCAAGGCGATATTGACCAAGCGATAGCTCAACACCGCGTCTCCCGCAAAGGCGTAGTTGAGAGCGAAGGTCAGAGATGACAAGGGACGTCCCGAAAGCGGCGTCTGTCCTTCGAAATCCAAAAGCTTGTCCAGCGTAATAGGCGACTGGATACTCTGATTCGAAAGGACGGAGATACGATCATCGTAGATCCAAGCCCCCCGCAGACCCGGCCAATAGACTAGGAGAATCGCCGCAAAAAGAGCCGCGCAGAGCAAGCCTGCCACCAGCGGTTCAACACGAGGCGAATCGGCGCTCGCCGGAAAACTCTTCTCGTCAATATCTCTGCTCAAGGTAACGCAACTCAGCGAAGATAGTCGTCACGATTCCCACTCCAAGCAAGATCGCAAGAGGATGACCTGGAAAAGCAGCGGGAAGCGAGCCGCATTGCGCGAGGCAAATCTCAGCCACAGCCAATTCCCGATTTCAGTAAACTCGTTGAAATCCTAGAAGTACGCCTTGCTCAGCGAATACGCTCGAAGCAAGCTCCTCCACCATTCAACTACCCCAACGCTTCAGCACGCATCGCAAGCCTGAAGCCAAATTAACCCCATCCCCCTTGCAACCTCTTCGTTGTGCGGCGACCTATATAGAACCATGAGAAGATACCTCGCATCCCTATCGCTTGCCACTAGCGCGCTCCTTTCCACTGCCAGCTTCGGTCAGCTCGCAGTGACACGAACGCTCTACGACACAGCCCCGATTTCGAAGGACAACCCAGTCGTCATCTCGATTCCGGAAGCCGGAATCGAAATCCCCCTTGGGGAAGTCAAAGCCTTCTTCGCTCAAGAATACCCCGACCAAGCCTACGACAACATCCCGGAAGACGTCCGCAAGAAGACCATCGAGACCCTCATCGACCATCACCTCATGTCCTGGGACGCCCACCGAGAAGGCTTATTCGAGCATCCAGAGATCCAAGGACGCCGAGAAGGAACGCTTGGCATGCTCGCAGTCGAGAAACTCGTAGCCCAGGAAACCGCCCACCTAGATCCGAAGGACTGGGATGGCATAAAAGCCGTCGAACTCGCTCTGCTCGCGGAGCTCTTCGAAAAGGCCAAGATCGTCGTCAACCAGGAGAGCTATGACATCCTCCTCGAACTCGCGGATCGCCTCGACAAGGAAGCCCTGGAGAAGCAGCTCAATGAAGAGGAAAGCGAAACGACCACCGAAGGCGGACACTATTTCGAGGTCGATCCAGAACAGCTCTCCCTGATCCTTTCCACCTATAAAGACTACGAGCCCATCACCATCGAAAGCTACCTGCAAGCCTACCTCTCCGTTCCTTTCGAGGAGCGAGGCAGCGTTCGAGAGATGGACACCTTCATTCGCTTTTTGAAGCCGTCATACGAGTACCCCCTCCTCATGGAAGAAGCCAAACGCCGCGGCTTCTTCAGCGACCCAGCCGTCCTGGCAGATCTGGACAGAGGCACCAACAACTACATGTACGTTATTCAACTGGAACGCAAATCCATGCAGGAAGCCTCCAGAGAACTAGGCGAAATGAACGAGGAAACCCAAGCCCGCCTAAAGGAGTACTACGAGAAGATGAAAGAGCTGCGCTATTTCAAAGAGGACGAAACCACCGGAGAAAAGACCATCCTCTCCTACGAAGAGGCCACCGAAGCCCTGCAAGCCGACTACTGGGGCGACCGCACGGAAGAGCTGCAGACCGAATACAAAGCCAAGCTCCGCGAAGGAAAGACGATCAATATAAATCTGCCCAGCTCCCTATGAACGGGTAGGATCGGAAAAACACTTTAGACGCGTCAATCTAGGGCTCGAGTCTATTGTAATGCAGAATAATGATTTTGCCCAAAATGATTTTGCAAGAAACTCATTCCGTCACAGGAGGAGTGGAGAAAGCAAAATCATTAGCGGCAAAATCATTGCTTTGAAAAGCAGTCCAAGGATGGCGCGACACTGGAAATCCAACCAAGTAGAGCTAAGGCTTCATCTGCCAATCTTGCTGGAAGGGCGACCAATCGATGCGGGCAAATGGGGCCTTCTCCCCTTTTTCCGCCGCAACCCGCTCGATCCGCTCGCGTTCGGCGAAAAATCGCTCGTGAGCTTCGACGTAGGCTGCGAGGACCTCTCTATCCAGAAACGGATCGCCCGTCTCCCGACGCCAGGCAAGCAGCTCGGTCGCCAAACTTTTCTCCACTTCCGCGTATTCGGAATTTCCTGACAGGTTGCGCAGCTCGTGCGGATCGCTGGCCAGATCGTACAATTCGAACTCGGGAGGGGATTGCAGCATCTCCCACTTGAGTCGAGTTGGCGTGTTGGCCCATTTCGGATCCTGCAGAATGTCGTCCATCAAAGCTGTGACGCGCTTCGGAACGCCAGGTCTCAAGTTGTGGATAAGCTTGTATCTAGATTTCCGAATACAGCGCTGCGGGTTGAGTCCCGGTTCAAAAGGCCCGTGGCTATTGAACTCGGCGAAAACCGTCTGCCGCCACTCCGTTGGCTCCCCGCGAAAAAAAGGAACGAGCGACACGCCTGGCAAATACTCCGGAGCGGAAACGCCCGCCAGCTCGAGAGCGGTGGGCATGATGTCTATCGCTGATATAAACGCGTCAGTGTCTCGCCCTCCTTCAATGCCATCCGGCCAATGCAGGATGAAAGGAACTTTGATGCCGAACTCGTAACAGGACAGCTTGCCGAGGTAGAACGGCGGGCCATGGTCTCCCAGAAAAACGATCAAAGTATTCTCCGCCTTGCCTCTTCGCTCCAGCATTTCCCGCAGAAAGCCGATTCCCGCATCCACGCGTTGGATACCGTTATAGTAGCCCGCTATCTCTTCCCTAAGTTCTGGAGTATCGATTTCTCCATACTCGGGAAATATGGAAACCTCGCTCGACTGTATCGGAGTTTCAGGAAGTCCCGCGAAACGCTCGAAAAAGGGGTGGTGCGGATCGATCAAGCTGTAGTTTATGAAAAAGGGCCTGTCCCCTGCTTCCCTGACGATCTCTTCCGTCGCCTCCGCCATGGCCTTCACGTTCCGCGGTACGGTCGTCTTGTCGTAGAAGTCGAAGGACAACTCCTCGATAGGATCGACGTGCACCTTGCCGATCTTGCCCGTGTAGTAGCCCGCCCCCTTCAGCAGGCCCGGCAGGTTGGGAATGCCCTGATGCATGGCGTAGCCGCGATGGGAAAGCCCGAGCTGGCCATTCTCATGCGGGTACAAGCCCGTGAGCATACTGCTGCGCGAGGGACTGCAGGAGGCCTGCGTCACATAGCCGTTGCCGCACTGCAAGCCCTCCGCCGCCAAGCGATTCAAATGCGGCGTCGGCACGGTATCGTCGCCATAGCTATTGAGCTGCAAGCCCATGTCGTCCGCCGTCACCAGAATGATATTGGGCGGCGGCGTCTTTTCTCGAGGTTCAGGCCTCATGGCACTGGCCGAAGCGACAGCCAGCAACAGCGCAACGACGAGAAATCCGAATCGTTTCATTTTCATAAAGGTTATGATGTCTTCTACGCGCTCCGACCCATTCTCAAGGTAGGGCCCGATCGCCGAGCGGGCCGCGTTGGTTTGGCTTTCTCTAGGCTCTGCGGCCCGCTCGGCGATCGGGCCCTACCTCTTCAGGCAGTATGTTTCACAGGTTGGACACTTTCTAAGAACAACAGATTTGCTTTTGCTGAGACAGGAGTTCCTGCAGTTCGGCGATGGGCAAGGCCTGCGCTTGGCAATTCGCCTGGGCCGCCAAAGCGGCCGCCGTCCCAGCCGCATGGCCGGCAATCATATAGCCAGGCTCCATGCGAAAGGAGGCGAACGCGACCGTACTCATGGAAGCGCAAACGGGGACCAGCAGGTTGTCGCATTCCTCCCCTTTGGGAATCAGGCTGCGGTACGGGATCTGCCAAGGCTTCACCGGTTGGCTGACATAGCCTTCCATAAAGGCCTCGTCTGCCGCATGGGGAAAATGGAAGTTGCGAACCGCCACCCACTGCACTTCTCGAATATCGATATTATAGCCGCCCATGCCGATGCTGTCTGGCTTATGCCGATCGACGGTCAAATCATGCTGGGTGACGACGGTTTCGCCAATCATGCGACGGCCTTCGCGAATGTATAGCTGATGCGGCCAGCCACCCGTGTCTGTAAACTCGTCTCGGCACAAACCCCACTGGCCCATCTCTTCGCGATAGGCGGAGGGAACTGCATCGTCGTTCTGCAGGAACCAAAGCAAACCGTGAGCCCATTGCAGGTGCTGATTCCAGATCTCCTCTCGCTCTTGGTAGGAAGCCTCCGGATACGCTAGCTGAGCGCCGAGCAGATTGAGCGAGATAGGGCCATTGCTATTCATGTCCGACTTTCCATTGGGTAAGCGAGCTACGCCCAGCACGCCTCTCGCCTGACCCTCCGATGCCGCGAAGTAGCGACGCAGCAGCTCGTAGCGCTCCGCATCGTACTCCTTAGGCTTTTCGATCGGCAGCCGATTGGCCGGCCTATCAGTCAGGCAAAGGCGAAAGCAGTAGGACTGAAACTTGCCGTCTCCCGAGCCGGTCGGAACCAGATCGGCCTGCGGAACCACCCAAGGAAGCAACTCTCCATCCTTCCAGGGAGAAACCGGACATACGAACTGATGGACGCCGGGCAAGAGCTCGACACGTCCGGCGAGCGATTCGCCGTAGACCTCGCGCCCCTCCCTTCCAACAACATAGCTCACGCCGGCGGCCGCCATCAGATCTCCCTCGTAGCCCGCGTCTATATATATTTTGGCTGAGAATCGCTTTCTGTTTTCAGTAGTTATATTTTGAATACTTTTTCCATTCTTCTCGACCGTCGTCAGACGCTGACCGAAGAGGACCTCCACGCCTGCTTCCTCAAGCATCTCCGCTAAGACTTGCTCAGCCACATGAGGCTCGAAATCGAAAGCTTGTTGGGCGTCTTCGCGCCCATAGCGCTTGGCGATGCGTTGATAGACCTCCAGGCAAATCCCTCCGATCAAGCTTTCCTGGCCCAGCACGTCCGAATGACCCAACCCGCCCGAGAGCATTCCTCCAAGGTGTCGACCCGGTTCGAGCAGAAGAACCGACTCCCCCATCCGAGCCGCCGCTACGCTGGCGACGACTCCACTAGCTGTCGCGGTGTATACAATGACGTCCGTCGGAACAGTGGTCGGGGTAGACATACTCGATGGGAGCTTAGAAAATATCTCGAGGCCAGGTCCCAAAGCTACTGACTCGAAAATTTCTCCCGGTTCCAGATCTCGAGGTTTCTGTAGAGGATCTTGCTGCGGATCATGCAGCGCAGGGCGATGCGGCCGCAGTCGAGGATGGGGCCGTTGTTGTTGGTCGGCGAATCGGTAACGTTAAACAGCTCCATCCCGTCGATCGCTCCCCTCAGGCAAGAGCCTTCCTGCAGAAACTCCAAGCTATGCCACTCTTTCAAGGCGATCAAGCCGGGTAGGCATGCGAAGGCCAGAGGATGGAGCCAAGGATTCTTTATCAACCCGTGAGACGCCCGGTCGTTGCGGGTATCGTTCATTTCGCGGAAGAACTCCCAGTGGTAGTTACGCACGTCCTCCAAGTGCACAGTGGCCATGCTACCGGAAGTACGCAAAGGATAGTCAGCCATAAAGTCCTCCCGCTGCATGCCGCTTGCTTGCAGGCAAAGCAAACTCAAGCCGCCATGGACGAGCGGCTTGAATTGAAATTTCAAATACAGATCTCCTTGGAATCGTTCGTGGGTCCAAAGGTAGACCTGATTCACGTCGTCATGCTTGTAATAGCGCATGGGCTGGTCGATGTAAGGCGTCTCGATCAACAAGCCCTCTTCCACGATGCGGGGCGCTTGTTGGTTTCCTTGCACGTAGAAGCGATCCAAATGCTCGGGCTCTCGCAGCGAGAGCTGCCAGCGGCAGCTCCAGTCAGCCTCGGGAGTAAACGAGAACGGCTCTAGGCCCTCTCCCTCGCAGAGGCGTTTCAAGCGCTTGGTCTCTTCAGGATCAGCCAGGCCCCCGCTTTCCGTCAAAGAACTGATCGCCGCCTCGTCCAAATCCTGATCGAAAAAACGAAAGTCGCGGAACGCGAAGCAGGGATGCCCGCTAAACAGCGTGTCGATCGAGCCGTCGGAAGCGGTTATCGTTCCCGATGGATCGGGGAAGGCATTATTTATAGCGATGCGCACCCCATTGGCGTAGACGGCGTAGCGGTTCTCCGAACGGTTCCATACCAGAGCAAAGCAATACCAGCTGCGCTCGTATAGCGTAATGTGGTTCGTCGTCGCCACCGCCTGCGACCAACGCCCGTCGATGGGCTCTATCATCAAGCCCGTCTCCATGCGGAAATACATTTGCGGGTGCCATCCGCCGTCCCAAGCGAACTTGAAGATGCCATCGCCCAAGCTCTGCTGAGAGTCCCTGTCCGCCAGAAGCGGATACGTAGCAGGATTCAGCAAATGCAAGTCGTGCTTCGGGCGCTCCCCTCGGCTCGCCAAGGTTTCCAAAGGCAGCGCCCAAAAAACGACGCTCCCCTTCTCCGAACTCAGCCCCAGCCCACCCAGCTCGATGCGGGAGCGAATCGACTCCGCCAGCAACCCCCGGGCGCCGGAGCAATCGATCGTCCGAAATGGGCCGAATCGCCCGCCGTTATGAAAGTCGTCGGCCTCGGTAAGGAAGGTTGCCACCGGAGACAGAGATATAGAATGAGTATGTGATGTCATAATATCAAATAAAGCAGCTTGGGACTAGGTCCCGAGACCCCTAAAATCGCGACCGCGTCCTACGCGTCTCATGCTTCGCTTCAAGCGTCTTGCTCCTATTGCTCACGACAGAGGTCCCCGTCCTAAGATTATCACGGTCTGGTGACTTGTGGGTTACTGGTCCTCATACTACGGATAGGCCTGAAGGATCCTTGCTATGCCTATTGAGCTTGGTGAAGAGCCCATAGCAACTGCGCCAGTGTTCATCTTCATATAAATAGCCGATTACAGTCGTTCATCGCTTTCCGCTACGATCGAATCCTGCAGTTGCTCGAGAAGCCGCACTGCCTTGGCGCCCTCTCCAATTCCAACACTCGGTCGAATGTCAGAGTGGATACAGCGAGTGGCTTCTTCCAGGATGTTTTGCATTTCTCCGACATGATGGCTGCGGCCTTCAAAAGGGAAATAATAGCTCTCCTCAGCTTCGTAGGATTTTTCGATAGAAGGACCGTCATCGAAATGAGCTTGGTAGCTCATCTCCGGATAGGTCGCGACTGAGTAGCCGGCCTCTCCTCTCAAAACGCAGCTCACGATAGCTGGTTCTGGAGAACTGTAGAAGCCTTTTATTAGCCCGAGTACGCCCGCTGGGTTAGACACACTCGCGATGTAGTTGTCTGGTTGCGACAAACCGAGATTCTTGAAATGCGTGGATTGAGTCACAGCTAGGCTAGCCATTTCGACATCCCCCAGATACCAAAGGGCTATATCGATTGGGTGGACCAGCCAGATGTGGAGGGGGGAGAAGGTGGGCCAGCTCTTGCCAAGATGAACGGCTCGCTCTCGCTTATCCGCATTGTAGGACGTTTCGATGCTGACGAGCGCGCCGAGCTTGCCAGCTCGCCAATCCTTGCGCTGGTCCATCAGCGAGGGGATGAAGCGACTGGTGTGCGCCGCGAAAAAAAGCTGACGTGGATGTCGCCTGCAGGCCTCTTCGATTTTCTCGGCGGAATCCAGATCTGGAGCGACTGGCTTGGTAAGGATTACATGTTTGCCTGCTTCCAAGGCCGAGATGGCGTGGGCAGCATGCAAGTGATCGGGAGTGAAAAGCGCGACAACATCGATTCGGGGATCCCTTAGAATCGAATCGTATTCATCGGTCAGATACGCATTGATCCCATAATCCGCCTTTCGTTTTTCCAGCAACGAATGATCGAGGTCGCAAAGAGCTCGGATGTTCCAACAGGGACATCGGGTAGCCGCATGCAGGGCGCTAAGTCCTTCCTGAAGCCCTATTATGGCGAGATTGAGCATGGTAGCGTAAAGCAGTCAGGCCAGCAGGCACAAGGCAGCAGTCTTGGAATCCAGGTTCAAGGCGAGGCCGCCTTCCGCGACCGTCCCGCCCCAGGCCTGGGCGATTCTATCCGGCGATTCCCAGGAGCAAGGTTCGGCGCCGCTGTTGGCGACCAAAGCGTAGCGACGGCTATCGGCGCCAATACATGCAACAACTCGCATCGTATCCGTAACTTTACTATATTCTACGCTCTCGCTGCTGAACGCTTCCGTTTCGACCACGTCGGATCCGGCCAACACAGCAAAGCCGAGATCGTACAAGAGCTCATCCTGCTCAAGGTCGACTCCGTCAGGGAGGCAAGGGGCGCAAATCTCATCTGCACGCAGATTACCCTTGGCAGGCCGACTGTCGATATGCGGATAGGGCTTAAGGCCTACCTGGCGGCTTGCGGGGCGATAGAGCGTCCAGGGATCCGAACTCCAGGCAGAGGCCAAGCCAAGCCGGTCGTCGACATTCACCCAATCGCCAGATATGGGCCGCCGCAATTCTTCCGCCTCATCTCCCCCGCGCGAAACGAAACTTCCTTCGCGATCCGAATATCGCCGAACGGATTCGTTATAGAGATCGTTTTGGATCTGGCAGAACAGCCCTTTCACGGATTGGACCTTTTCCGTGACGAGAGAGACGCAACGCTGCGCCACCAGCATCGTACGGTCATCGGGGAGCGCAGCGGCGACGGTGAACTGCTCCGCCATTTCCAAAGGACTGGTGTCCCCTTCGTTGCAGAAAAACTCCGAGCAATGGCGGCTGGTTCCCCAGGTAACGAATCCGCCAGGAAACGTCACCCCATCGAACTCGATAGGCTTCTGATAATTGCGAGCCCCTCTCCCAACGATCTCTCCAGTCAAGTTCTGCTTCCACTCGGCCAAGTCGCTGCCTTCGACCGGAACGCAAAGGCCTTGATTCGGAAGCGCCGCTCGCCAGCACCAAGAAGCTAGCCTTCTCGTTCCACGTACAAGAAAAGCTCCATGAAAGGCGTCGGACCAACTACCGGAAAGCTCCAGCGGAGAGGAGAGGGTTTCCTGCTTAGCTTCCTCTTCCTCTATGAGCCGACTCCAGGTCAGAGCCATGGAAAGCGACACCGCCCGATCGCTCTCCAGCCGGGAATGATAAAGCCATGAGACATCGCTCAACTCTGCGAGGCGGCGGCCAAAGAAACTGCCATCACTGCTGTATTCGGCTTCCTTACCGACGAGATCCAGCCAACGACGGTCCAGCTGGCAACAATAGGCGTCTTGCCGCAAATCCCGCATGAGGTGCCAGACCACCGGGGCATAGTCTTGGCAATAGCAATAACGCACCCGCGTATCGCCCCCGATACGCGCGAGCCTGCCATCGGGAAAAGTCATAAGAGCCGAGGCATCCCAAAGCCGCTCGGCGTGACGGTAGAGGGGCTCCGGAACCTCCCATCCCATTTGCTTGCAGGAGAAATGCATAATCGCCACATGCGATAGGCAGATATACATGTATCCCACATTAAGATAATTATGGTGATACAGGGCCATACTGTCGAAGAACTGGCTGCCCACGTGCCAATCCTTGATGGTTTGCCCCGCGATGCGCTCTTCGTTCGTCGCGTCGCCGTCTACGGATATCGAGTTTATGATGAACTCGTATGATTTTTCCAAATACAGACTCGAGCGGCTCGCTTCCGGATACATCATCGCAACCCGATAGAGCAGGCAGCCGTTCCACAGGTTCGACTCCGGCACGTTACGCTCCGTCTTGCCCGCCTCGACAGGGTGATGATCAAGCAACCAGTCCGCCTCCGAAAGCAGCATGGTCCGCAAGCCGACAAGGTCGGATTCCGCAGCTAGCTCCTCTATCAACGGGATCGCATGCATCATGCGTTCAACTCCGAGAACGCTAAACCACGTATGCCCCCATCGACCGCCATCGAGCAGGCGACGCGTCCCAGACAGGTGGGTTTCCAGGCTGAAGCGCAGCATCTTCAGAGCGATATGCAACCACTCTTCGCGGCCCTCGAGGCTGCCAGCGGTAGCGAAACCAGCCAAGGCCTTTTGATTGGTCTGGACTCCCCAATGATCGTGGCCATTGCCGAAGTAGAAAGCCTTTCCGTTCCAAGCTTTTCCGAGGCGGCTCGCCGCCCAGGCGCTCCATCGAGCTAAGAGTTCGACCTCGGCCTGACTCGAAGTCCGTCTGTTAAGCTTCTCGGTCATCTGGCTAGCAATTCGATAGTCACGTCGCGGTAGCCGTAGTCGCCGTAGAAGCGCATCCAGCGCTCCTCCTTGCGAGGCAGCTTCTTACCTTCGGTCCAAGGGTTGAGGCTGTATTCACCGACGGGCAGCAAGGCTTCTTCGATGACGATCTCGGTCTCTCCCGACCTGATCGGAGCCTGTAAGATCTTGTCACCGAACTTCAGATACAGATCTCCTCCTTCTGGGAATAGATCCGGTTCCACGTCGCTGACCGTTATGCGGTAGGGTCCCTCGCTCTCGACCAGCAAGGGCCAGCCAGTGGAATGCCGCTTCGTCCAGCCCAGCTTGACGTGGGCCTGATACGGCGAGCCGACCGAGACGCTTGAGGGCACGAAGCCCCTGTCCTGCGACACCGAGTCGAACCACTGGCCGTAGGCGGCTTTATAGGCGAGAAAGAGCTCGGGGTGTTCGGACGCAACGTTTCGGCTTTCCGCTCGATCCTCCCGCAGATCGTAGAACTCGTCGGGCGCGACAAATTTGTAGCGCTCCGTCCGAGCAAAGCCGCCGGTCCATTTGTCAGGAATTTCCGCCCGATGCAACTGGCCGAAAAGCATGCGCGGCGGCAGCGAACTCGCTTCCCCGAGAAGAGTCGGAGCCAAGCTCGTCCCATCTATGCTTACCTGCTCAGGTACGGAGATTCCGCAGAGTTCGAGTACGGTGGGTAGTATATCAATATGGGCCGCCATGCGGTCGATGTCTCTTCCCGCTTCGAAACGTCCTGGCCAGCGGAAGAAACAAGGCAGGCGAATCCCTCCCTCGTACACCGTGCCCTTGCCGCGGCGCATGCCGAGATTGTAGCGATCGCTCCGCTCCTCGAAGCGGGAGCTGGCCTGCTGCGGGCCGTTGTCGGAAGTGAATATAACGATGGTATTGTCCGCGATCCCGAGTTCCTCCAGTTTCGCGAGCAAGCGGCCGACGTTCATATCGAGATTGTCGAGCATGGCGTAGACTTCCTTGGTGAACTCCGGCAGATCCACCTCAGCGTAGCGGTCGAGATATTTCTGCGGGACGACTCCGCCGTGGGCATCGTGTGGCAGGTAGGTTGCCATGTAGGCGAAAAAGGGTTCTTCGCTTTCCGCCCGCGCTTCGATCCACTCCATGCACTTGTCGAAGATGATGTCGGTCATGAAGCCTTCATAGTCGCCCGGCTCGTCGTCGAGATAGAGCGTGGGGTTGATGCGGCGGGTTCCAATGGTCCCTCGCCAGCCGAAAGCGGTTTCGAAACCTTGATCCATGGGACGCAGCGGATAGTTGTTGCCGAGGTGCCACTTGCCGAACAGTCCGGTGCGATAGCCGTCCTCTCGCATGACCTCCGCCAGCGTCACCTCGTCGCTCGCCATGCGGGCCCGCCCGCCGTAGGTATCCCAGATGCCGGTACGCTGATTGTAGCGTCCAGTCATCAACGAGGCCCGAGAGGGCGAACAGACTGGCGAGACGATAAAGTCCGTGAAGCGCGAACTCTCCTCCCACAGACGATCCATCTCCGGCGTCTCTATATAGGTATTTCCGTAAGCGCCCAAGTCCCCGTAACCCTGATCGTCCGTCAGGATGAAGAGGATATTAGGGCGTTCCGTCCCTGACAGACCCAAACTGCAAAAGGTCGAAAACGTTGAGATGAAGCCAACAATGTATATTTGTTTTAACATAAAATTCTTTTTTTCCCACTACCGAGGTTTCGAGCAAAGCGACACTCAAATGAAATGCGAAGCCATGAAATGACGACACGTCACTACGAAGTAGTCCAATCGCACAGATTTTCACAGATATTATAGGCGAACTTTAGAGATCGGGCGTGTGCTTTTTTAGAAAGAAATCTCATCTGTGAAAATCTGTGCGATCTGTGGGCGAAAAAACTATTTCCCCTTCGGCCAGGGCCAGGTGTTGGAGCCGGCGGTCTCGTGCATCGGGCCCTCCGGCAGCTCGGCTTGCCACTCCAGCGCTATATCGGAAAGGCGCTTCACGACATCCGGATAGAAACCGGACAAGTTATTGCTTTCCGCTGGATCGGCCACGATATCGTAAAGCTCGACGCGGCTGCGGTCCGGGTTAAGAAGCAGTTTCCATTTCCCATCGCGAATAGCCAAGATCGGACTGCGGTGATGCGGGTCGCTCCAGATCTTCCAGCGCCACTCCCATAGCAACGGCCTGCTTCGTTCGATGCTTTGGCCGCGAAAGATCGGAGCCAGATTCTCGCCGTCTATATCCAGGTCGCGGTCCTCTAGGGACACTCCCGCCAAATCGCAAAGGGTCGGCAGAAAATCCACTCCTGCAAAGACCGAGTCATTATCCACCCTACCCTCAGGCGCCTGGCCAGGCCAACGAACGATGAACGGCACGCGAATGCCGCCCTCGTAGATACTACGCTTGCGCCCGCGGAAGGGACCGGCACTGCCGATGCCGCTGTGAGAGGCGTTGGCGATATGCATGTCCTCCGGGCCGTTGTCGCTCGTGAAGATGACGATAGTGTTTTCCGCGAGACCTAGCTCATCCAGGCGATCAAGGAAGATCCCGATCTGCCGGTCCATCTCCGTGACCGTGCCGTAGTAGACCTGCAAGGCCCCGCGGTCCTGCACGTCGCCTGGAGCTAGGCGGGCGTAGGGCTCAATCTGTTCCTCCGAGGGATTTAAGGTAGCATGCGGGTCGAAGAGCCAGGCGTTGACGAAAAAGGGCTGGTCCTTGTTTCGCTCGATGAAGGCCATGGCCTCGTCGAGGATCTTCTTGGTGCCGACCGGGCGAACTTCGGGAGAGTAGATGTCAAACGGATCGTCGCCGATTAGAGTCCCGATCCTGTATTCATCAAATCCATACTCGCCTGGCTGAGGCATGTCCTCAAGGTGTCGGCTTCCCAAATGCCACTTGCCGTAGTGCCCAGTCCGATACCCACCCTCTCGCAGCAAATCGACCACCGTGACCAGGCTCGGATCGAGATGGTCCGGCATCTTGCGCTCCGCGTTTTTCTTGGCCGTAGCGAAATGCCCGTGCACCCCATCCCTGGCGGGGAAGCGGCCGGTCATGATCGCCGCCCGGCTGGGGGAGCAGACTGAGCCGGATACATAGAAGCTGGTCAGCATAGTGCCCTCGCTAGCCAAGCGGTCCAGGCGCGGCGTCTTGAGCTGCGGGTGCCCCATCACGCCCATGTCGCCCCAACCTTGATCGTCAGAGAAGATGAAGACGATGTTGGGCGGACGGGTCGATTCCTCAGCAGCGTTGCAGGAAATGCAGGCGAGAGACGCCAGAGCAAGAAAGAGACTAGCGATTCTATAGCGGTTCATGGGTATTCGATTTTAAGGAGAGTCAATAGATCAAAAACAAGAGTGAGAGTAACCGCTAATGGACGCGAATACACACGAATGATTTCTCATTTAAGGTTTTTATTCGCGTGTATTCGCGGCCATTAGCGGTTAAAAATTCTTCGTTTTCCAATCCTAACTAAATGTGAGGGTATCGAATTTGGTCTTTTTGTTGAACATTTTCCTAGATGGACTGAAGGCCGCAGGCCGCTGAATCCACCTTCAGCCTTCAGTCTAAATTCCTTCAGCCTTTCATAGAAACAAGGCGCTAGACAACGCCGCGACGGGCCTCCAGTTCGCGGCGAATCTCGCTCGCTCTTTCCGGAGTGATGGGGAAGCGACTGATGAAGTAGATGGAAGCGAGAAGGGCGACAGCAGGGGCATAAGTGAACAGGATTCTCATCCACAGCAGCGTCGATTGCGATTGATCGGCTCCGAGATCGATGTCGAATCCAATCCATACCAAGATGAAGCCGGAAATCCCTACCGCAAGGGCGATGCCTAGCTTGACGGACCAGCTGTAGACGGCGCCAAAGCTGCCTTCGCGACGAACGCCCCGTTCCAACTCGTCGTAGTCGCACACGTCCGCGATCATCGACTGGATGAGAAAGGCGGTCGCTCCCGTGCTCGGAGCGAGCAGGATCGAGGGAATAATCGCGAGCATGGGCGCCGACGGAGTGTAGCAAACCCACTTGGACATCGTGCCAATCCAAGCGACCCACAGGCACCAAACGAAGACGCGGCGCTTGCCGAAGGTCGTCGCGAGCTTCGAAACGATCGGAATGCCGACGAAGGTCGCTACCGTACTCCACGTCGCAGCGTGGCCAATCAGCACCGCGCCGAGTTGCTTGTCGCCGCCGTAAATGTAGTAGATCATGACGTAGTTGCCCAAAACGCTCACGGTGAGGATGCCGATGTAGATGAAAAGCACGCAACCGATGAGCTTGAGAAAGGGACTGTTCTGGAAGGCATGGGAAAAGGCCTGACTCAGCTTCACCTTCTTCTGCGTCTTGACCTGCTTCTCGAAACGCTCCTTGCAGAAAATGGCCGGCAAGACGCCAAGAATTATCATGATCGCCCCGAAACCCGTTCCCACTACACGGATGCCTTGGATAGTATCGTCGAAATAGTCGAGCTGGGTGAGAGCGTAGAACCAGCCGCTGCCCAAGGTCGCCACATTATTAAAATAGGCGCCGTAGGAAAACAGTCGCGTTCGCTCGTTGTAGTCAGGCGTCAGCTCGAAGCCGAGCGAATTCCAGGGCACCGCAAACACGGAAATGCAGCCAAAGAAGAAAAACAGCCCAAACAAAAACCAAAGGAAATAAGCGAGATCGCTCAGTCCGCGTGGCGGAAGCCATAAACACATGAAGGCGATTCCCGCCAAGAACGCTCCTAGGAATATGAATGGACGACGACGACCCCATCTCGTACGAGCATTGTCGGAAAAACGGCCCACGATGGGATCGGTGATGGCGTCCCAGATGCGCGAGAACATCATCGTCAAGCTGATCCAGCCCGGATTGACGCCAAACTCTATATTGTAGACGGGAAAAGCGACCTGATTGGTGGACTGCTTGCCGACCATGTTGGTGCCCATTCCGCAGGAATAGGCCATCTTCTTCCAAAATGGAATCTTGTCCGCTTCCGCTGTTTCTCCAGCGTTCCGAGCGCTTTCCGGCTTAGGAGAGGGCGATTCGCCACGAGATCCTTTTTCGTTTGGCAGGTTTTTCATTAATTTATCTAGTCTCGTGTTTCTATGGGACGAAGGCCGACGGCTTTTTCAAATCAGGAATTCGTATATTATTTCGATTCATTGAAAGCTTTCTTCAAACAACGCCGCGACGGGCCTCAAGTTCGCTGCGAATTTCGCTCGCTCTTTCCGGAGTAATGGGGAAGCGACTAATGAAATAGATCGATACAAGCAGAGCGATCCCCGGCACGAAGGTAAACAGGATGCGCATCCACAGCAGGGTCGACTCCGTTTGCGCAGACCCCAGATCGCTGTCGTAGCCGATCCAGACCAGTATGAAGCCGGACAGCCCAACCGCAGCGGCTATGCCCAACTTGACGGACCAGCTATAGACCGCGCCGAAGCTGCCTTCGCGACGGGCGCCTCGCTTCAACTCGTCGTAGTCGCACACGTCCGCGATCATAGACTGGATGAGAAAGGCGGTCGCTCCCGTGCTCGGAGCCAAGAGGATCGAGGGGATCAATGCTAGGAAAGGGGCCGACGGCGTATAGCAAAACCACTTGGCGACAGTGCCGATCCAGGCCACCCACAGGCACCAGACGAAAACCCGGCGCTTGCCGTAGGTGGTGGCGAGCTTCGAAACCACCGGTATGCCGACGAAGGTCGCTATCGTGCTCCACGTTGCCGCGTGGCCCATCAGCACCGCGCCAAGCTGCTTGTCGCCGCCATATACATAGTAGATCATGACGTAGTTGCCCAAAACGCCTACAGTGAGGATACCGATGTAGATGAAGAGCACGCAGCCCACCAGCTTGAGAAAGGGACTGTTCTGGAAGGCGTGGGAAAAGGCCTGACTCAGTTTCACCTTCTTCTGCGTCTTGACCTGCTTCTCGAAACGCTCCTTGCAGAAAATGGCCGGCAAGACGCCGAGCGCGATCATGATCGCCCCGAAAGCCGTCCCTATGACGCGTATCCCTTGGATAGTGTCGTCGAAGTAGTCGAGCTGGGCGAGCGCGTAGAACCAGCCACTACCCAAGGTGGCCACATTATTGAAATAGGCTCCGTATGAAAACAGCCGCGTTCGCTCGTTGTAGTCGGGCGTCAGCTCGAAGCCGAGCGAATTCCAAGGCACGGCGAACACGGAAATGCAGCCAAAGAAGAAGAACAGCCCAACCAGGAACCAAATAAAATAGGCGAGATCGCTCAGCCCACGCGGCGGAAGCCACAGACAGGCGAAAGCGATTCCCGCGAGAATCGCCCCAATGAATATAAACGGACGCCGACGCCCCCACTTAGTGCGAGCGTTATCCGAAAAGCGACCGACGACTGGATCCGTGATCGCATCCCAGATGCGCGACAGCATCAGCGTCAAGCTGATCCAGCCTGGATTGACTCCGAACTCTATATTGTAGACCGGAAACGCCATCTGCTTAGATGACTGCTTGCCGATCATGTTGGTGCCCATCCCGCAGGAATAGGCCATCTTCTTCCAAAACGGGATGCGGTCCTGCGGAGCGGTCTCGCTCCCGGCTTTGCCCTCGGGCTTGGTGTCGGTGGGTAAGTCTTTCATAAGTCATCTGTCGCGCTGGAGAGCGCACGCGTCTCGCCGTCGCGCATTGGCATCAACTTAACGGAAGAAGCATTATTTGGAGGGCAACGCTCCGTCGTTGCCGCAGCGTTTATTCCCTCGTAGGTTCTACGGCAATGACAGAGCATTGCCCTCCAGCTCGCCGCGTTTAGACTAAAGCTGACGCCAATGCACCGTCGCGGGAAGGGCGCTCCCCTTTTCGTTAAGCGCGCGCTATTCACGGCTGTCCCTTGCCCTCGGTCCGACGCTGCCCAAATCAATAGGCTTGAAGCCCAGGGCAAAGGCCGGCGAGTTTTCCTTGAGCGTAAAGTCCCGCCCGGCCATATCCACGAACAGCGGATCGGCAACCACGCTGCCGATATCGCGCCCCTGGGCCTGCCATTCCTCCCAAGACAAGGAAGGCGTGTTCTCCGCCACGCTGGTATTGCGTCGGTAGCGGGTCATCTTGGGCGGACCGCTCACGCTCCAGATGAGGTTCTGCCGCGAGTCGAAGCCCTTCTCGCGGTCGAAGACGAAACCGTAGCCCGCTTCGTAAAGCGTGCCCTCGCCTGCCACGATTATATTTCCGATCAAGTTGAAGCTGTTGCCCTCTCCCACTTTGCTCAGGCCGATAACCGTCTCCTTTCCGAAGGCGAAGATATTGTTGCGCACGATGTTCTCGCGACCGTAGTGCTGGTTGAAGGCAGCCGAATTCGTGTCGTAGCAAACGTTGTTTTCGACCGTAAGATGGGCCGAACCCTCGTCCGGATAGATCGCCCATCCTCCATACTGGCGAGACTCGATGCTGTGGATCAGATTGTTGCGAATCACCGTGCCCGGCTGTTCGCCCAGCGTGTAGATGCCGCCCATATCGCTCAGCAGGCCCTTGCCGATGTCGTGGATGTGATTGTATTCGATCTTGTTGTTGCAGGTGGCGTGAGCGCCGTAGCCCCAGATCCAGCCGACCGAGATACCAGTATAGTAAAGATCGTGAATATGATTGTGAGCGATGACATTCGCGGACGTCGTCCGAGCCAGCACGCCGACTGCGCAAAAGTATATATGTCCTCCGTCGTGGATATGGTTGTCCGTCACGCGATTGAAAGCGGTGCGTTCCGACTCCAGGCCATCGACATCCGAGCCGCTGACTTGGATGCCGCCAGCTCCCGTATCCGCTATTTCGTTACCCACTACCCGGATACCGCTGCACCCACGATCCAAATCGATGCCATACCAGCCTACATGGCTGATCGAGCAATTCTCGATCGCGCAGTGCCGCGCCCCGCGCAGGTAGACCACGCCCGGCACATGAAAGGCCCCTTGCGAGCCCGCCGCGCAATCGTCGCCGCGATACCTCCGCTCATGGGTGTGGATGCGCGTCTCGGGCAGCGTCGACTCGCCGATGTCCGCCCAGCCCGCATGGCAAAAGGCGATGCCTTCGAAACGGATGCCCTCGACATAGCGCCCTTGCTCGGAGTCACCCACGATGCGCAACAACTGGCGAGGCCCGGGGATATAGGCCTCTATGGACTCTAGCTCTTCCCCAGCCTGTGGCACGTAGTAGATCTTCCCCTCGGATTTGTCTATATAGCATTCGCCTGGCTCGGAGAGGGCCTCGAAAACGTTTTCCAGAAAATAGTTCGCCGGACCCATGCGCCAGGACTTGACCAGCGGCCCGGTGGATTTCTTGCGACAAGTAACGACTCGGGTATCCGGATCGAAGCTCTCGATCGGCATGCGCTCGTCCACCCAGAAGTGCGGCACGATGATATCGATGTCTTGCAGGTTGCGCCACTGCTGCATATCGCCTTCCCGGCAGCGAAATCGGTTCGTCCCCGGATCGCCCCAGCGGTTGTAGCCGCCCTGCAGCGTATCCTCAATCTCGAACTCCCCCTCCTTCGGCAGGACTGGACGCCTGGCCCGGCGGCCATTGACGAACAACTGGCGAGCGTCGCTCTTGGCGAGCGTATCCGCATCGACCTCCGCTACCCAGACGAGCGTTTCGCCGATCTTCGATTTCCGCCAGCCCTCGATTCGCGTTCCCCCGTCGATGACGGGAGTCTCCCCAGGGTACGCTCGATAAGTGACGGGAAAGGAGTCGGCCAAGCCGAATTCGATCGGCTCGGAGATCTCGTAGCGACCGCCCCGCAAGAACACCGTCATTGGCCCCGGCAGCGAGGCGATGGCAGAGCGTAATTCGTTTTCCTTAGCGGCCGGTTTGCCATTCATCAGCCTCAGCCGGTCGCGAGCGCCGACTATCGTCGCCAAGGGGCCGTCGCTGCCATCTTCATTTGGCTCCGGAAGGCGACCAGACCAGGCATCATCGCCTTGCGGCGAAACGAAAAGCCGATGTCCATTGCTTGTCAGCGTCTCGGACGAATCGACGGAATTGCTTTCTAGATTCTTCAATATGTAGCGGGGTTTCGGCCGAACCAGTCTAAATGAAAAGACGATCCTCTCAAGCGGCCGGCATAAAAAGAGGATTGCGAACGCTATTCTCCGCGCCCAATCGGGGACCTCAACAAGCCCGGAACTGAACGAGTTCAGTAAAAACCGAGCATTGTCGGTTGCCCGCCTCGAGCATTCGCCTATCCTGCTGCGAATACCCTAGGGAAGCCCGTCAGAGCAAAGCGGCACCCGAGACCAAGACATGCCCCAGAAGTCCCCAACCCTGCGAGACATATCCCGGAAGACAGGCTTTGCCCTGTCCACCGTGTCGCTGGCCATGCGAAACGACCCCGAGATCCCGCCGGCCACTCGCAAGCTAATCCAAGACGCAGCGGAAGAGATCGGCTATCGCAAGAATCCCCTCGTCGCGGCCAACATGAGCTACGTGCGCTCGCGCAAGCGCGTCGAGGATTTCTCCACCATCGCCCTGATCAGCGGACGGCCCATCAGCCACGAAGTCCCCACCCTTCGCGGCTACTTCGAAGGCGTCAAAGCTCGCGCCGAGGAGCTGGGCTACAAGATCGAGGAACACGTCACCGAGGACTACGCCAAACGCCCAAGGCGACTCAACCAAGTCCTGCGGACGCGCAACATCCACGGTCTGGTGGTTTTCGGCCAGCGCCTGCAAGACAGCGACTCCATCGGGATCGACTGGGACAAGTTCGCGCCCGCCACCGTCGGCTACAACCCCCTCATCACGAATCTGCATCACTCGGCGGAACACCTGTATCAGGATATCTGGCACGCCCTGGAAAAAATAGCCGAACTCGGATACCGAAAGATCGGCCTCGTCCTGCCTCGGCAGCTCAGCGAACGCACCAAGCACGTGACTGCGGCAGGCTATCTCAGCTACGCCAGTCTCCATCGACCGAAGATCCAGTCCTGCCCCGTATGCTTCGTCGAAGGCTTCAAGCACAACGAAGAGGTCAGCTCCCAGATTCTCTCCTGGCGCGCCGCCTGCAAGCCCGATGCCATCATCTGTAGCGGAAACCAAGCTACCAGCGCTCTCGTATCCGCCGGAATTCGCATCCCCGAGGAGGTAGGCCTGGCCAATCTCGACTGCGGCGATCAAACGCGCATGGAAACCAACGGCATCATCCAGCAGTGGGAAACCATCGGAGCCAAAGCCGTGGACATCGTCGTCGGCCAGCTCAACCGCAACGAGCGCGGCCTGTTCAGCCAGCCCAACTCCATCCTCACTCCCGGAGTCTGGAAGGAAGGGCTATTTACGCTGAAGAGGGTGAAATGAATTCAAAAAATGGGTACAAACGAAAACGGAAAATTTTTAACCGCTAATGGACGCCAATACACGCGAATCAAAGCTTCAAATGAGGAATCATTCGTGTGTATTAGCGTCCATGAATGTGTCGCTTTGCTCGGTACGCGGTTACTCTTACGCTTGTTTTTGAAACATTAGAGTTAAGTACAGGAGACTTGACCACTGATGGTGCTGATCAACACTGATGATGAGCATTTATGTATGAGTGCCAATCGGTGCCATCAGTGGTTGGTTCGCTTGAAATCGGAAATCAAGTGAACTGAGGAGAACGTCTTAACTTATGGGAAAATCAATAGGACGATATTTGGCCCACAGATAACACTGATTCGCGCAGATCAATGCAAAAAAGATCTGTGTTGATCTGTGAGATCCGTGGGCAAACTCCCCCCATAATCAAAACAGGATGCGCCGGATACTCGCTTTCTGGAGATTTTTCCACACGCTGCCGGAGGCTAAAGTAAGTCCACCGGAAACGCCATGCCGCAGAAAAGGATATCGATCCAGCAAATCGCGAACCACGCCCAAGTGTCGCGCAGTACCGTCTCGCGGGCCTTGCGCAACGATCCGAAAATCAGCGAAAAGACCCGCAGCCGAATCCACCGTATCGCCAGGCAGCTGAACTACTGCCCCGATCCGGAAATCTCCCAACTCATGCGTCATTTGCGTTTCGCCGGAGAGTCCGTCTCCCTAATGCCGATCGCTTTCGTTACCTGCTTTCCGAGCCCAGAGGAATGGAAGAACTCCCCGTCCATCCTGAAATGCTACGAAGGCGCCCGCAGTCGCGCCAGGCAGCACGGCTACGACCTGCAGCATTTCTGGCTTGGCGACAAAGAGATGAGCGAGGCTCGTCTCGGCGAGATCCTGTATCACCGCGGAATCCGAGGCGTATTGATCGCCCCACTACCGGATGGGCTCAGTTCAATGCAGATGCAGTGGGATCGCTTCGCCGCGGTCACCATAGGCTACTCCCTCGCTGAGCCGGCAATCAGCCGGGCGAGCAGTCACTTCGCTCACGCCATGCGGATCGCCCTGGCGGCGCTCGAACTCCGCGGGTACCGACGCATCGGCCTGTTCATGCCTGGGGGAGACCGCCGCCTCGACCACGGCTACCTCTCCGAATACCTGCTGCGCGACCAGCGGATCGCCTCTAGAGACCGTGTCCCAATACTGGAAAGCGACAGGTATTCGTCCGACGAATACGCGAAATGGAAAGCCAAGAGCAAGCCTGAGGTAGTGGTCACCACAAACGCGGAGACGGCAAAACGATTAAGTTCGGAGAAGAAAGCTATTCGAAGCGACCTGGCTATCCTCAACCTGGATGGCTCTACCCCGGAACGCTACAGCGGCGTCGAACACCACACCCCCGACATCGGAGCCGCCGCCGTAGACCTCATCGTCGAGCAACTTCATTTGCGCCAATTCGGAATCCCCAAGGCACCAAAAGCCGTGCTCGTGGAATGCGAATGGATAGACGGCCAGAGCGCCCGAATGCTGCCGCCGAAAACCTCGCCAAAGAACGCCTGAAGCCCTTCGTCCGGCCGCGAAAGCGTTTCGCCTTGGGGAGCGCCTGCGTCTCGCAGGCAGTCTTGGGCGTCTCGTCCAAGATACATCTAAACGAGTACGGTTGGGCGAGACGCCCAACCGAGCACGCGGGACGCGTGCGCTCCCCAAGAATCCGTCGCTTTCGCCCTCCTTCTTCCTCACCGTTTAGGCAACAGTTGCGCTCGCCCAAGCTTTCGCCCACACGAGCGTATCCGCTAGTATTCACGTCCGATGGATCAAGCCGATTACTACCGCGTCGAAAACCCCGACCAAGACCGCTCTCCCTTTACCGGGATGACCCGCAAACACTATATCGAGTGCGCCAAGTACGTCTTGAACCGCGCCTTCGTCCACGTCGATTCGTTCGACGACTATATCATTTTTCCCGAAGTGCCGGGCAAGACCTACCCTCAGCCCGGCTCGCCCGACTGGAGGTACCGCTCGCTCGAATTCGAAGGCCTACGCCGCACCTTCGCCTTGGCCGGCCCGCTCCTGCATGTCGAACCGGAGGTGGAAATCCGCGGTATCAAGCTGGCTGACTACTACGCCCACCATCTGCGCCGGGCCCTCACTCCCGGCCATCCCAACTCCATCCCCATGCCCGAGGACCTGCCCGACGCGACCTACCAGTTCACCTGCGAGCTGGGCGGTCTCTGCATGTTTCTCCTGCTGATGCCCGACCTCGTGTGGCCCAGCTACGATCAGGGGCAAAAGGATGCTATAGCCCAGACCCTCTCCAAGTGGGCCCACCACCGCACCACGCAAAACAACTGGCGCTTCTTCAACATAGAGATGATGTCGTTTCTCAAGAGAAACGGCTACGAGATCGACGAAGACCTGCTCAAGGATCACCTCCGCTGGATCAACTCCTACCACGCGGGAGACGGCTGGTATCTGGAACAGAACTACAACTACTACACCATCAGCATGTACTCCATCTACCAGACGGTGTGGTGCAGAACCTTCGGCGACGACTACTATCCCGAGATCGCCGAAACCTACGAGCAAAGCGCCCGGCAGCTCATGGCTTCCTTTCCCTACCTCTTCTCCCGCCGAGGCCATATAAACATGTGGGCCCGCAGCATCTGCTACCGTCTCTGGGTGGCCGGCGGATTCCCCATGGCATTCATGCTCAAGGGAGACGCCCCCTTCGATCCCGGCTGGGCCCGTAGGCTTTGCTCGGGAGCCGTCCTGCAATTCACCGGTCGAGAGGACTTCTACGACAACGAGGTCCCCAGCCTCGGCTTCTACGGGCACCGCGAGTTCCTCCTCCAGGGCTACTCCTGCGCGGCGAGCCCCTTCACCATGTTCATGCCCTTCCTCGCCCTCACCCTGCCGGAAAGCTCCCCCTTCTGGACCGCCATCGAGAACGACGGACCCTGGGACAGCTTCGGAAAGCAACCCCACCAATATGTCCTCGCCAAGCCAGGAATGGCCCTCGTCAACTACTCGGAAACCGGAGCGTCCGAGATAAAGCCCGCCAAGGTCAACGAAGAGGACCACAACTACAACCGCCTTTGCTATAATACCGACTTCCCCTGGGAGGACCACGATCCCGCAGGCGGCACCGCTATGGAATACTGCTACCGGAGCAAAGACCCACGCGATCTCGACTCCCGCGATTCCACCTTCTACCTCGGCTTAGCGAGCAGGGAAGAAACGGAGAAGGACCCGAATATATACTCCACGCCCGTCAGCGTTTTATACAATGGCTACCGAGAAGAGGTTCTCTACCGCCAGCTCGTATTTCGAAAGCCGCCCAACAACGGCAGCGGCTATATCATCGATCTAGCCGAAATCGCCGTGCCGCTCGGAGTGATACGCATCGACCGCAGCCGCCTGGCCTTCGAATACGACCTAACCCTCGCCCACTTCGGTTTGCCCCACCTCGACGACCAGCCCGCCGTCGTCGAACAGCAACGCCTAGGAGATCGTCTCATCGCCACCGCGCGCATCCAGGGCCGCCAGCTCGCCCTGGTATGCTATGGAGGGTTCGACCAGCTTCGCTGCAAGGTCCATGGCGGACGAAACGCGGAAGCGGAGGAGAGCACGGTCCTCTACCTCGAAAAAACGCGGCTGCAGAAAAACCCGCCCATGGAGCTTATGATCACCGCCATGCTTCACAAAACGGACGACAGCCCCTGGACCGCAGAAGAGCTGAATCCCATAAAGTCGCTCGCCCTGCATGACACGCTCCCTTCCGGCTCCACTCTCGGCGCCACCATAGAAACCCAGGACCAAGCCCGCTATACTATCGACTTCAACCACATCGACGGCCTGCGCGAATGCTAGAAACATAATTGGTGGATGCTCAGGCGAGAAATTTGAAACCGCGAATGGACGCTAATAGACGCGAATTTTCCTACAACATGAAGATCATTCGCGTCTATTAGCGTCCATTCGCGGTTCCTAAAACACCTCATTTTTGAAACGTTTGAACTCTACTATCGCGTGACAAACGCGCTCCCACATCAGGGAAATAGCATGTAGGTCTCCAATGATTGGACGCTCTCTAAAATATGATGAATCGCAGTAAACTCTAAACGTAGCCCTCCATCTCAAACATCGACACACTCATGGCATCCGAATCGAATACCCGCATCATCGCGGCAGACGCGCCCATAGGCGTCGCCCCCTCTCCCGACTATAAAGTAACGGCCAACGGTCAGGAAGTCTTCGTCCAGACTGCCCGCGTCTCCTCCCTCATGGTCAGCGAATGGTGGCCCGGGCATCAGCGGCCCATTGAAGAAAGCGAGCTCGCCTCGTTCGCGACCTTCGACGCCGACGGACCAGTCAGCCTGAAAGTCACTTACCTGCACGACGTTTTCTTCGCCAACATCCGCCCCTCATCGCGCCGCATCGAGCCACGCATCGAAACGCCCCGGCGCAACATCGGCATCGTCACCTTCCAAGTGGACGGCCCCGGCCACTATACCTGCGAGATAAATGGCGCTCGCAAGGCCTTGCACCTCTTCGTAAACCCCATCGAAAAAGCGCGCCCTGAGAAGGACTCTCCCCATACCCGCTACTTCGGCCCTGGGGTACACCGCCCAGGCAAGATCGAGCTCAAGGACAACGAAACGCTCTACGTGGACGACGGCGCCCACGTGCACGCCATCATCGAAGCCAAGGAAGCGAAGAATATCAAGATACTCGGTCGCGGCATCATCGACGCCTCCACCTTCGAACGGACCGCTCCGCCTGGATTGGAACCCGACCACCCCGAAGCCCTTTTCCCCCGCGGCCCCTACCACACTCATCTGCAAGGATGTCAAAACATCGAGATCGACGGCGTCATTATAAAGGACTCCCCTTTCTGGACCCTCGTCATGACTCGATGCTCAGACATCCGCATCCGCAATCTGAAGATAATCGGCAACTGGCGCTACAACTCCGACGGGATCGACCTTGTCAACTGCCGAGACGTCCACATCAGCGACTGCTTCATACGAGCCTTCGACGACAACATCGTCATCAAAGGCCGCGAAGAGACTTCCGACTACCCGACCGACCTCGAGCCCGTGGAAAACGTCACGGTGGAAAACTGCGTGCTCTGGTGCGACTGGGGCCGCTCCCTCAAGCTCGGCACCGAAAGCCTCTGCCGCCACATGCGTAACGTGTCGTTCTCCAATTGCGACATCGTGCACTTCACCCACGCCGCCCTCGCCATCGTCAACAACGACATCGCCCAAATCAAAGACGTATCCTTCCGGGACATACGCATAGAAGAGCCTCTTGATCCCCTCTTCGCTCCCCAGCTTATCGAGCTGAGAAACTACAAGCGGGACGCCCTCACTAAAACTTTCATCAAGTTCTACAAAAGGAACCAAAGCTACCAGCGAGAAACCCTCGTCGAAGACATTCGCTTCGAGGATATTCGCTACCACGGCCGCACCCGCCTGCGCCTTTCCTTTATCGGGGAAAACGAAGCGAACCGCATCGAAAACGTAGTCCTGGCAAACGTGTCGCTCAACCGCGCTCCACTCGAGCGCATCGCCCAGGAACCCGGCCTCATCGAAACCAACGAATACGTTTCCGGCTTGAGAATCGAAAACGACGAGACGCCGCAAAACGATCCCCAAGAGTCCGCAGGACACCAGGCCGCCGACTCGGACGAGATCTATTTCTAAAAGGGCGCTTTGAAAAATTCTCCCCGAGCAAGCGAAGTTTCATTTCCAGATCAAAAGGTGGCTTGCGAGTCGAGGTGAACCAGAGGTTCATCGAGGCGAGCAAACGCATTTTGAGCGGAAATGAAACGAGATGGCGACTGGGATCGAATTTTTCAAAGCGCCCAAAAGAGCGTCCAATTCGAGCGAGCCGCGTTAGCTAGATTTCCATAAGCTAGCTGAAAACTCGACTCAACGCGAGCTGCTAAACGAAGAGGATTTCTCTAACCGCAGATTAACGCAAACGCCTTCCTGTATTAGGCTCTCATCTGAGTTAATTTGTGATCCATCAGTGGTTGGTTCGCTTGAAATCGGAAATCAAGTGGGCTGACGCGAATGTCTTAACTTATGGGAAGATTAATAGGACGGTATTTTGCCCACAGATAACACCAATTCGCACAGATCAATGCTAAAAAAGATCTGTGTTGATCCGTGATATCCGTGGGCAAGCTCGCCCATCATCAAACGCAATTCCTATCCACGAAGAGCTTGAGATAGTAAACCAAACTCTGTCGAGTTCAGCTACCAAAGCTCGTGGAAAGAATTCCGACAAACTCGGAATCCATCCCTACCGTAGAAAAAGCTCTATCGTCGGCAGCGCTATGCTCGGCTTGACTGTCGGCAACTCCAAGGTCAGGTAGCCCTCGGGCGTCGCCTGATTCAGATTCGCGTGAACCGGGTCCCTCCTCTCGCGCAGCTTCACCTCACTGGCGTCATGCAAAAATTGGGCGTATTCGACTTTTCCTGACATGTTCTCCAAATGGATCGCCTTAAAAGGCCAGGCCATTAGATGCAAGTAAAGCCGATTAGCGGCCGCATTGTAGGTATAACGACAATCCGGCGGGGCGGGAAACGCCTCGGGAGCCGGGCCGCACCCATAGATGGAGCGACCGTTCACCCGCATCCAGGCGCCCATGCCATCCAGGCGATCGACCGCCCGATAGTCGAGCTCCCCGCGAGCCGTCGGCCCCACGTTGAGGAGCAAGTTGCCCCCCTTGCTCACCCCGTCCACCAGCATCCAGAGCAGCATGTCCAAGCTCTTCCAAGACTGCTCGTCGCGATGGTAGCCCCAGGAACCGGAAAAAGTCTGGCAAGCCTCCCACACCGCGGGATTTCCATCTTCGTCCAGAATCTGGGCAATCGGCTGGTGCTGCTCCGGCGTCGCGATATCGCCCGATCCCGGCAAATCGAGACGATTGTCTATAATCACGTTCGGAGCATGCTCTCGAACCACCTCGAGCAAGGCTTCCGACTCCCAATCGTCGCGCCCCTTGCCATCCTCGCAATGCGCGAAGGAAAAATCGAACCAAAGGACATCGATCTGGCCAAACTCCGTCAAAAGCTCTTTCACCTGATCCCGCATGTACTTCGCGTACTTCGATTGGTCGCGCTTCGCGTTTTGCTCCGCCACGTATTCCTTGTCCTCATACCGAGGGTGGTGGCAATCGATCGTATATTCCGGGTGATGCCAGTCCAAAAGCGAATAGTAAAACCCGACCCGCAGCCCCTCGGCTCGAAACGCCTCCACATAAGGCTCCAGCAAATCCTTCCCCCACTTCGTATTCGTCGCCTTGTAGTCCGTAAACTTCGAATCCCAAAGGCAGAAACCCTCGTGGTGCTTAGCCGTCAGCACGACATACTTCATGCCCGCTTCCTTGGCCTTGAGAGCCCACTCCCTCGGATCATAGAGATCCGGATAAAAGTGGTCGAAATACTTCCGGTACTCGTCGTCCGTCAGCTTTTCTCGGCGCTTCACCCACTCGTGACGCGCAGGCAGGGCGTACAAGCCCCAGTGAATAAACATGCCGAAACGATCATGGACGAACCATGTCGTGTCGCCTTTAGGAAGCGCCGCATCTACCTCTGTCATAACGATAAGATATAACCGGATTGCCCCAAAGCTTCAATTCGTCATCAAACCAATTTTGTACGTAATTCTTGCATTCATCAAAAAATTCCCCTTCAACTAAGCCGATCTTTTACATGAAAGCCGCGCTACTCGATTTCGGAATACGCATGCTGGACTGCCAAAGCCTCTCCCTGAAGCGGTGGAACCACAACGACTTGGCGGCTCCCTACTGGCGGTTCTACTGGAACGACAGGATCGGCGGATCCGTCATCGTCCATGGCCGCAAAACCAGACTTTCGCCCAAGAGATTCTATATTGTTCCGCCCGACACGAATTTCGATTCCAGGCTCGATAGACCGGTGACTCACTTCTATATACACTTCACCTCGCGCATCCGCTATCTCGCCTCTTCGAAAAACCTTCATAGCTTTCCGGCAAACGATTTTCTGCTCCAAAAGATAGCCGCGCTTCGCGCTTCGCGTCCTCCCTCGACCCGCCTCTCGCTAATCGCGAACCTTCTCGCCGGCGCTGCTCTCGACGCCCTTCCCGAGTCCGGATTTCTCCAAGCCAAGGAAGATACGCGCATCAAACGCGCCCTCGACCGGCTAGACGATAATTGGGCAAGCCCGATCAGCAACGCCGCGCTCGCGCGAGAAGCGAGCATGAACGTCAACGCCTTCATTCGCCTCTTCAGCCAGCAAGTCGGAGAGAGCCCGCAAGCCTACCTGATCGCGAGGAGAATCGAAGGCGCCTGCATCGAGCTCATATATACGGAGAAGACGATAGAAGATATCGCCGAATCCTGCGGCTTCTGCAACCGCTACCATTTCTCCAATATGTTCAAGAAAAACCGCGGAACCAGCCCCGCCAAATACCGCAAGCAAGCCCTCCTATCGCAAACGAAGCCCGACTAGGCCACGTGGACAAATTGCTCATGTCGTCTATTTCGGTGGTTTTCGGCCCAAATTGCGTTCCCTCACCTCGATGAATCTCGGATTCACCTCGGATCGAGAGCCGCAATTTTGACTCGAAAACCCCTCGAAAAGGCTCGTTCCGCAATTTGTCCACGCGGCCTAAGATAAATTCTAGCCTTGCGCCCAGGGATTGAAGACCGCCACCTTAAGATTCCTGAAATCCTCTTCGTTACGGGTTACCAAGGTAAGCCCGTTGACGACGGCGGTCGCCGCAATCAAGCTGTCGACAACCGAAGGCTTGCTCCCGGCGAGCTGCAGTTCCGCGAAGACGCCTCCCCACCATATAGATTCTCGGAGACCAACCCCGCGCAGCCTAGACCCGAAAAACGGAATCAAGTCTTCGCTAACCCATCGCCGGAGCCTCTCCTTCTTCGAAGACTCTGGCAACAGGCCTATCCCTTTTTCGATTTCCCCCAAGGAAATCGCGCTGATATACAAGCTCGTCGCCTCCTGAGCATCAAGCCAATCCAAGACCCGAGAATTCGGCTCCTTCTTCAACCTCTCCGAAACGACGCAAGTATCCAATAAAAAGCTCACAAGCTGAAATCCCTGCCCGTATCCTTTTCGCGACTCAAATCCAACTCGTTCGCATCGAATTTCGGAGCCTTGGAAAACAGCTTCCTAACGCTCAAACGCTCGCGCTTGAAACGCCGTTCGTAGTCCTCGTAAGAAAGCAGCACTCCCGCCTTGCGGCCATTCTTCGTAATAATCTGCGGTTCCTCCTCAGCTCGCTTCAACAACCAGCTGAACTTGTTTTTCGCCTCCTGCACTTGCCAAGCATTTTTCATAAAATCTGTCTAGACTGTCTAGACTGTTTGTCAATCGAGTAATCGTTCTCGCGTCACTCCAATCCTCGTCCGCTTTCTCGCTTCGCCGGGCCTATGGCCGAAATGGGACTTGAACTGGCGATTGGAAGAAATACTCGTCGCAGTAGCCTAAATCCTCGGCATCCTGCGCTAGCTGAAAAGTCAACTCCACGCGAGTTTCTGAAAGGAAGAGAGTCTCTTTAACCGCAGAGTTCGCTGAGAACACTTCCTAATTCGATCTCCGCGTCCTCTGCACTCTCTGAAAAGCTTGGGTCAACCTGAAACATTTCAAAAAGGAGAAGAGGGCCCGCAGATGGCCGCAGATTAACGCAAATGCCTTCCTGCATTAGGCTCTCATCTGAGTTTATTTGCGGCCATCTGCGGGCCACTCTTCTCAGGCTTTTTTGAAACAGTTAGGCAAAAAAGACGCCTCGGAAACGAGGCGTCTTCAAATTGGGCAAAACGCGTCAGGCGAACTTGGAGAGCATCACTGGCCGACGCACTCGAACTCCCTGATCTCCACCCTTCCTCCGGCAGGTGGCTTCAGGTAGAGGCGAATCTTCGAAGTGACTCGATCCGTGAAGTTCACTGAATTCCAGCCGGCATTGGTGGAGTTCGTATAGGAAAAAGCGTCGACGAAGGAACTGCCGTTCCAATACTTGATCTTCCATTGTCCAACGTGCCAGTTGCCAGCATCGTCCTCGTTGATTCGAGCGGTCTTGATGGTCCTGTTCGTGCCAAAGTCGTACTCGATCCAGGCCGGATCGGCCGTGGAGTTCCCAGCGGCCGTCGTGCTGCCGTCATGTACGCGACCATGGTTGGTCCAACCACCACTCTTGGCGCTATAGGTGGCGGCCGAAATCAAGTCGGCGTCGCCACCCCCCTGTCCTGGATCCACCTCGGCAAAGCTCGAATTCGCATCGCCCAGACGGAATTCGTCGAAGAAGACCAAACGCGTGCCCGCTGCCGGGACGGGAAGCGTGTCCTTCTGATACCAACCCGTGCAATAGAGCCCTAAGTCTATCCTGAGGGTTTCCGTTCGGCCGTCGAAATAGTTCGGGCCATTCATCGTCACTTCCTTGGTGCCGTCTATCCAGACCTCGATCTTGCCAGAAGCGTCGTCGTCCATATGCACTTTCATAACCACTTCGTACCACCGTCCCTTTTGCAGATTCGTAAGAACGTCGACCTCCGATTTGGTCCTCGAACTCAATGGACCAAACTGGCGAGTGAGTGTCAGCTTGCGGTCGTTGATCTTCAACCAGATGTTGGGCGTGAAAGATGCTCCATACTTCGCTATGGTTTGCATCAGCCACGTGGACTCTGCGGCGAAAGTGTGGTTACTAGACAAGTAGAAGCCAAAGCCGATCCAACGCGTGGAACCATTTCCTCCGAAGGGATTTCTTATCTTCATCGCATGGTAGCGCCCATTGTAGTTGCCGTTGAATATACACTCGCTACGCATGGATGTGGTGCCCTCGAGAGCAATGACGCTCGTAGTTGTCACCGAGCAGTTGTTGTTGATGTTGTTCGCGCTCCAGCCATTGGCGCTTCCAGTATTGTAGAACAAAACGCCAGCCTGGGCGGATGAAGAGGCAGCAAGAGCCACCAGCAGGGTAGTTGCTAACACTTTAGCATTCATAGTTATCTAACTTGGGTTAGGGTTGTCAGTGTCCCGTTTCGGCCAAGCACGCTGTTCAAAACAGCAGGGGTAGACCAAAGCGGAAGGGGTAAGGGGGTACTTGAACGAAAGAGACCCTAGAAAAAGAGTTCGCCTCCTACTAGCGTTTAGAAGCAGAACACGTTCAGAAGGACGAAAAGACCGCGCCCCGAAGCACGCTTGGCTGCGACTAAACCGTGTCCCCACTTGCGCCATATAGAGTTTCCTACCTACACAATATAGATGTTTCAACCCATCGATTGCTCTGACGATACATGCTCCTGAAAAATATTATAGCAGCGTTTTACGATATTGCGGTTACAGTGGACTAGTCGGAACCCTTCTCTTCGAAAAAGCCCTCGTTCACCCATATTTCAAACTCCCCTCTGAGCGACTCCAGATGCTCGGCCACCGCGACTTCGACCAGATGGTCGTAGTAGTCCTGCGGCACCCGATCGGCGATCGCCTCGTAGCGATGGTAGTGCCTCAGGCCGTCCTCTTCCCATGAATACAGCTCCTCGAGATGCTTTTTGTGAAAGTCCATGAGCCGCTGCTCGTAGTCCTCTCCCGCCTCCAAGGCCTCCATCCTTTCGGCGGCTTCTCCCCACAGCCTTTCGTAGGCCCACATCTTCAGCAAGGCGCTTCGGTTCTGCTGGTAGATCTGCTCCACTCTCGGATCGTCCCGGTAGCCCCGACGCTGGGCTTCCGCGAAAAGCAGGTAGGGCTCCAGAACCGACTTCAAAAGGCCATGGAACCCTTCGAGCTCGCCCAGGCGAGGGCGGTCGTAGATCGGCATCGCATGGTAGGCCTGCATGAAGGATCCCAGCGCGATCTCCGCCTCCTCGTCGCAGACGGCCAGCACCCGCGAGAGCTGCTCCGGATCGAACTGAGGGCTGGGCGGCGGAGCCTCGTTTTCCCTCCTGTTCTCGTCTACGCTGTATTCCAAGTAGCGCTGGGCCCACTCGTCGTCCTCCTTGGCCATCTCGAGCAGCAAGTCGTAGCTCTCCTGGTTGACCGCGACAGTCGCCTTCTCGAAAAGCGAATCGACCAGAGCTGCAAGCGCCTCCTCACCCTGCTCCGCCACGTCCGCTCGGAACTGCTCCTCCATGAGCAGTCGGCGGGTGTTTTCCAGCATGCTCTCGATCTTCTCGTCGCGGTGGGCGCTCCGCCGCTCGGCGTCCCACAGCAACAGATACTCGTCGATCAGGCCTGGGAGGCGCTGGCGCTTTTCGCCCGAGGTCAGGCTCTGGTAGGTCTCCAGGGGCAGATCGTGCTCCAAGTACGTTTCCAGCTCGCTGAGAGGGATCTCAAGAGGCGTCCCCTCGATCCGAGCCACGATGGGATTGTCCTCTTGGGAAGCGGGCGTGAAGTCGTAGAGACGGAAGGACGAGGCTGCGTGCGCGCAGCCTAGAGCCGCGAAGAGCGCGATATTCAGGCAGGCTATTTTTTTCATAGGGAAGGTCACCGAAAAGGGGCGACGGGAGAAATTTATGCGCACGGTCCAGTGTAGGGTCGGCGCTAGTCGCCGCACCGCAGAGAACAGATCAAACCAACGCGGTGCGGCGGCAAGCGCCGACCCTACAGGCACGTGATCTAATCGAACGTTTCAAAAATAAGTGTTTTAGGAACCTAACGCAAGGTGATGTTTCTGTCTTTGATATACCTCAATGCAAGTGTTAAGGCAGCCAGCTTCCAATCATGGATAGTATTCTGGGTCGCTGATTCGAAGCGCATCCGAGTGTGCGAGAAGCAGTCATGGATCCATCGTCTTCGATCCGAATAGTATTATTTTTCGAAGCAATGATTTTGCCATTAATGATTTTGCTTTCTCCACTTCTTTCCAAGACTAGGCCGCGTGGACAAATTGCGGAACGAGGCTTTTCGAGGGGCTTTTGAGTCAAAATTGCGGCTCTCGACCCGAGGTGAATCGAGATTCATCGAGGATGAGGGAACGCAATTTGGGCCAAAAGCCACCGAAATAGACGACCTGAGCAATTTGTCCACGTGGCCTAGGTGAGATTCTGCAAAATCATTTTGAGCAAAATCATTATTCTGAATCCGTTAGACATTCCCTACGGTTTTGCCGCAGGGTAGGGCTGAGCGAGCGTGGCGATTTCATTTCCATCAGGACCTAGTTCCGCATCGATGTGCAAAAACGTACGTCTAGCGAAATTCCGCGCATGTTTCATTTTCCGCGGATCCCGCCAAGCGGGATCCGCGGGTTTTATATAACGAATCGAAAGGCTTCCGAACGGAAGGCCTACCAGCTGTTGGGCTTGGCTTCGGAGTAGGTGCTTGTCACCCGTACGTTGTCCACCCAAACGGTGCGCGTTCCTTGAGTGCCTACCATCTGGCCTTGGTCGTGCCAGCCGTTCGCGTAGAGGCCGACTCTGAACTGAAACTTGGAATCGGTGTTCAAGGTGGTAGCCAAGTTAGTCTTCTCCACCTTCTTCTTGTAGTCGAACCAGAACTTGAAGATGCCAGTGTTGTTGCTCTCCCACTTGCCCCGAATGATCACGGCATGCCAGACGCCTTTCTTGAAGGTCGCCAGAGCGTTGTAGTTGGTCGTCTGCTCGCCAGTGCATTTGGTGCCGAACTTGATGCGCGTGCGGATCTTGGTGTCCTGCAAATGGGTCATCGTGGTCGGCCGCCAGCTCGGGCATCCGATATTCGCAATGAACTGGTTTATGCAATAGTTCTGGTTAACGTACTGCCAGCTGGAAGAGACTCGAAAGGCCCAGCCGTAATAGCGCTCCCAACCACGCTTCTTCATGTCCTTTATCGCCGCTTCGGCGTGATAGCGACCGTTATAATTGGGATCGTAGATCTGCCGCATGCGCAGCGCCTTGGAGCCCTTGTAGGTGGGGTTGGAGACCGAGGTCGTGGTGCCGTTGTGCTCGCCGGAGGTGCTGCTCCAGCCCGCCTTGACGCCGGTGTTCTGGAAGAAGACAGTTCCGTAGGAGGCCGTTGCGGCAGCGCTAGCGAGTAGGAAAGCCAGCGCGATCGTTTTGCATATACTTCTATTCATGTACTATAGGGTTGGTTTTTTGGGGGGTGAATTTCGCGGCGCCGTTCAGGCGCCACGAAAGAGGAGTTCGAGAAAGGCTTTAGACCGACCTTGAAGTTTGAAAGGTCACTGCCCGATGCATTCGAACTCGGTGAGCTCGGCTCTTCGCGACAACCTGATCGTTTTTGAGAAGCGAGGCACCAAAAGGGTTAAGAGCTTCAAAGAAGCGGAGAAGATGCGTAGTGACTTGCTATCGCTGACTCCATTTTTCATATACGATTTTGTTTTCGGGGTAAAATCTGACTGCTCGAAACAGTAGACATCGATCCCCTCTTCCAACCGTAGATAGACCGAGAGATACTTTTTCCTAACGACGAGCGTTGGACAGAAAATCCAGCTAACAGCGACTTCTAGAATGTAGGGGGTACGGGGGTATTTGAACGAGAAGGACCGTAGAAAAAAGGTTCGCCTCCTACTAGCGTTTGGAAACAAAACACGTTCAGAAGGACGAGAACAGCTCCTACCGCCGTGCCCGTCGAAGGCCTTGAGCTTGTCGGAAAGGCAGAGAATGGATCCAAACTCACGCGACACGTCGTAACCGTCGTGCCAATACGCCTATCATTTCTGTTCCAGGGAATCGAACAGAAAAAATCCCTCGGCCGGAAGCCGAGGGATTCTACTGTAACTATATGATAACTAGATCGAAAACTACCAACCGATCTTGGCTGTAAGTCTGACGTCCGTTGGAGCCAAAGCCTCAGAGGCGACCCAAGTGTCTTCATCGAAGATGTTGCGCACCTGAAGTTGTAGACGCAGATCCCTATCGCCGATTTCAGTCTCGTAGTAGAAAGCGACGTCAGCCGTGCTATAGGAATCATGAGTGTTCGTAGAGTTGTTAGCTCTAGTGCTATCGGTAAACTTATAGCCGAATCCAACTCCAAAACCGTCCAAAGGCGTGCCCTCTTCGAAGTTATAACGCCCCCAGAATGACAGGGAATTCTCCGGAACGTTTCTATCTGGTTGACCCACATTTTGAGGACGCCTGTTGTCCGAAAGCACCTCGGAATCTACATATGAATAGCCTGCGAAGATATTGAGATTCTCTGTCGGCTGGTACAGAAGCTCGATTTCAGCTCCTCTCGATTCGATCACTCCTGAAAGGGCGGGATTTCCATCTAGGTCGCGATTCTCGATGTTCGACAACTCGATATCGAAGAGAGATAAAGTGCCTGACAGCTTACCATCGTTGAGATTGAACTTGTACCCAATGTCGAATCCATCGCCATCTTCGGGGTCGTCTACAAAATTTGGGTTGTTCCTGCTAGATGTGCTGAACGAGGCGTAGACGCTGGTGTTCGGATTGAATAGATAGGTAAAACCAAGCTGGTAGTCCTCGAACTCGAAAGTCTTATCGGAATCCGGCAGTCGTACCGCCGGGTCAACAGAGACATTCGCTTTCGTGCGAACTTCATCAGTCTCTTCCTTGCGAAGACCTACGAATAGCTTAAGTTGATCGTCCATCAAAGAGATCTGATCGACAGCATAGAAAACGATGGTATCATTCACACGATCGCGACTTTCTTGCACTCCTTCGCTGGTTCCGAAGAAGGAAGGAACGCGAACCGGACCGATCGGATCCAGGTAATTAAGATTAAAGGTACCGCCATTTATAACGGTTTCCACAAAATCATCGCTAGGATCGGTAGGCGTTCCACCATCGTTAATTTGGTCGATTTCCCTGCCCCGCCAGCGAACACGAGAAAACGTATTGTCCTCAAACAAAGTGCCTATCAGAATCTCGTTAGTGATCGAATCCCCAATTTCGAAAGTACCTGTCAGATCCGTTTGCAACATGGTGCTGCGATCGTAAAAGGAATCGAGCTCGTCGCGATACCTGTTCGTCTGAGCAGTGAGGTTTGCCAACCCAGATCGTTGTCTGCGATACCTGTCTTGATCGATGTCAAGGTACTCGAAGGCCGAACGAACGGCCCACGTGTCGTTGAACTTGTGGGTTAAGGTTACCCACAAAGCGGTCTCGTCGTAGGTCGAGTCAAAATTGTGGTCGTTACCCAAAGCGGAAAAAGTTCGATCCAACCCAGGCGCTTCTTTTCTCACGCCATCTGCATCCGGCGCGAATGGCACCAAAGCCGGATCAACGTAATCGTAGTCGTTGATGTTGAAATCGACACTGAGCTTCGTCATGTCGGAAATGAACCATTCAACGCCACCTCCAACGAAGTTTCTCTCAGACTCTACACCGTTGATATAGCTGCCACTTGTAGTGTAATCCACCACTAGACGATAGTTCAGCGTATCTTCGATGAGCGGCCCGCCCGTATCGACGGTTGCTTGGTAGTAATCGTAGCTGCCTACCTTAAAAGTGACGTCAGTCCGGTCGATAGAAAGCGGCTTCTTAGTTATCAAGTTGATGCTGCCGCCCGGGCGACCGATGCCGTACAAGACACTTTGAGGACCCTTGAGGATCTCGATACGCTCGATGTAGGCATTGTTGTAGATGCCTTGTCCCCGAACGACGAAACCATTTCGCTTCGTATCGATAGTAGTGAATCCACGCAGGTTCACGCGACCGCTTACCTGAGAGGGGCCTTGGCGAGCTGCTGTAGCCCCAGCAACGTACCTGAAGTTGTCGTTGAAATCCACCGAGCCCGTATCCTCCATAAACGCCTGGTTCAGCGTGCGAAGCGAAAAGGGCAACTCGACCGAGCTGATGGCCGTGCGCGTCGCGCTTACGGAATTAGGAGAAAGGTAGCCAACATCGCCTTCCGAGGACACCGTGAAAGGATCGAGAGTGAAAATCTGCTCATCGCCGTCGTCTTGGGCCGAAAGCGGAATGCTAGCAGCCATAAAAGCGGCGACCGAGACAAAGGAAGCCACTGAAAAAGAATCACTTCTTTTCATCATATTTTTTAGGGTTGGGTTAGTAGTTTGGTATAGGGGATTTAATGGGTTGATCCACTAAGAGACCGAAACTTCACGCGAATAAAGCGCGCGAAATCGAAAACGCAAAGTTGAGGCACATATTTACAAAGTCGCAAAGCCCGACATACTGAACGCGTTCAGTGAAAGGCGTTGAAATTAGTCATTCCAGGTAGGGCTCGATCCCGCAGTCGCGCATAAGCGTCAACTTAACGTAAGAAGCATCATTAGGAGGGCAACGCTTCGTCGTTGCCGCACCGGTTATTCCTCCTGTAGGCTCCGCGG
>JANQRJ010000022.1 GCA_028284635.1 Pelagicoccus sp. | reverse complement strand
TCTGCCACCCGCTGGGGGCCATGCGGCCGGCGGGGACGTCGCCGTACTGGGCGTGCAGGGAGGAGAAGGACAGGCACATCAGGCCTATCGCGTACATATGGGGTACTCGTGTCTTCATAGACTTTATCATGTTTTAGGGTTGGGGGTTAAGGGTAGGTTTGAAACGAGAGGCGCATGGAACTATGGATTCATGAACCTGTTTGGATTTTGCCCGTTAAGGCCTTGTTGATTCAATTTGCAATCGATTCACATCGTTGATTAGCGACTAACGTGATCGAAGAATATAGAGAACTGCGCCAGGCGAATGCTGGGGTGGTTAGGGCTGTGGGGAGGGCTAGTCCGATTAGCATTTGGGGTATTCTTCGTAGCATATGGTTTCTTTTTTGCGCTTTCCAATTGGAAGCGATTTGCGATGAGTGAGGGGTAAAATACCTATCATACAAAGAATATATAGGTGCATACTCTCATATAGGTTTTGGGGTATTGTCTTTTGGGGTGTTTTCGAAACAAGAGACACGTGGATGTAGATAGGCTCCACGAGCTTTGTTCGAATTTTATGTATGACTAAACGCCTTGTTGATTCAAATTGAAAGTCGTTCGCATCGTTGACTGTGTCGATTCACGTCTTTGAGCAGAGGTTGATGCGATCAAAGGCCCTGCATTCGCGTGACGAGCACGCTCCCACATCAGGGAAATAGCATATGTTTTCGTTTGCTCGGAACCCCAATCATCATAGGGGTGGCTGCCTTAACCCTGATATTTCAAAACAAGAGTAAGAGTAACCGCGAATGGACGCGAATAAACACGAATGATTTCTCATTTGAAGCTCTAATTCGTGTTTATTCGCGTTCATTCGCGGTTAAAGAAATAAGCATGCATCATCTACTTTTGAATTGATTATCTAGCCGCAAAGAGACGCAAAAGATCGGGTTGCTGCCGCCCTATAGGGCTCTTGGAGCTTTACGAATTGCTGAACTCCTTCGTTATAGCGAAGGCCGCAAAGTCTATCGCCTTTGATTCAGATGCTGCCGCGGCGCTGTTCCAGTTGAGTCCGGATCTCTCTCATTCGTTCTCGAGTGAGCTCGAATTTGCTGAGCACGTATAGCGCAGCTACGATCGCTACGGCGGGAAGCATCGAGAAGAAGGCCCTCATCAAGGTTATGGTTTCGGCACTCTGATCGCCTCCCAAGCTTTGGTCGAATCCCGTGGCAGTCAAAAGGAGGCCTGAAATGATCATGTTCAGCGAAAGCGCGAGCTTGTAGATCCAGCTTGAAGCCGCGCCGTACAATCCCTCTCGCCTGCGCCCCGTCTCCAGCTCGTCCACGTCTACGACGTCCGCCTTCAGGGAGTTGATCATCAGCCAATAGCCGGCCAGGCCGGGGGAAAGCAGTACGGGAACCAGTATCTGCAGGTAGGGCAGATGGGGCGTGTAGAGAAACCACTGGGAAAACGAGGTGATCAGGGTTAGCCATAGGCAACCGACGAGCACCTTCTTTTTACTGAAGCGCTCCGACACGACAGTCAGCGCCAATGCGGCGAGAACGCTGGCGCCCGTGCCCACCGTGCCTGCCCAGCCGTGGATGATGGAAGCGGCGGCCGTATCTCCGGAATGCACGTAATACACGTTTACGTAGAAGCCCAGGGCGTATACGGAATTCACTCCGAAGTTCATCAATACGGTAATGATTACCAGCTGAACGAACGGGCGGTTTTTGAACGTCGACTTCAGCGAATCGATAAGGCCTATTCGCGTCTGCTTTTGCGCGGTCTTGCGATATCGTTCTTGTATGAAATAGGCTGGAATGATGGCGGCGCCTATTATTATAAACCCGACGCCTATGCCGACGACGCGCATCCCTTGCATCGTATTGTCGAAATAGTCAAGCTGCGTAAGCGCATAGATCCAAGGTGTGATGCCGGCAGCGATGTGACCCATAATCGCCCGCACGGTCATCACCCGAGTCCGTTCGTCGTAGTCGGGCGTCATCTCGTAGCCTACTGCAGTATGGGGAACGCCGAATATTGTGTGACAGGTGTAGTATATAACGGATGCGACGAGGAAGTAGCCGAAAGTGAATGGTACCGACATTCCCTCCGGACAGAACCAGACGAAAGGAAATACCAGTCCGGCGAGTATCCCTCCCATCAGCATAAATGGCTTCCGGCGACCCCATTTCAGTCGCGAATTGTCCGATAGGTTGCCCATTATGGGGTCGGTGAACGCGTCCCACAGTCGGTTCAGCGCCAGGACGAGTCCGATCAAGGCCGGGTTGAGCCCGAGCGCTAGATTATATATCGGATTTGCGAGGTTCTTGACGGTGATCGCTCCGAAGTGATCGACGAACATCCCGCTGCCGAAGGCGACCTTCTCGCCAAAGGGTACATGCTTTTGGGGTTTTGCGGGAGAGCCTGATGAGGCGGCTTCAGCGCTTCTCGCCTCTTCGTCTTGGGCTTTCATGATGCGACTGCCTTTCTTGCTGCTTGGGCGTTCTTCTCGCACATCAGGTCGAGGCGTTCCAAAGCGTCCGAGACGATTTCCCAATCCAGCTTGCTAGGAGCGCATCCTCTTTTTGCCGCCTCTGCTGCCGCCGTTCCTGCGGACTGGCCGAGACGGACGGCGTTTCCGGTCACTCGGTAGCTGGAGTGGGCGAAAAAGTCGCCCGATATGCAGCGGCCCGCCATCATTAGGCCTTCGATTCCTTGGGCGACGATCGCTCGAAATGGGATATCGTAGCTTCTCGTTGCGACGTCAGCCAGGCTCCGGTCGACCGACGCTCCGTTTTTGGGATTCGTGTGGTGGACGTCCATCTTGAAAGTCACCCGGCAAACGGCGTCGGGATGTCGCCGACCTTCCAAGAGGTCTTCCTTGGAGACGGTGTAGAGGCCGTGGATTCTCCGTCCTTCTCTTACTCCGATCTGGGCTGCGGTCGCCACGAGCTTCAGGTTCTGCCACACGCCGCCTTTTCTCTGCAGGGAATTGACGATGGAGTTCACTTCGACGCGAGCCTGGATCGTCGCAGAGGTCACGTCGTCCGCATCGAAGCCGCGCCTGCCGTACTCGTGGTTTGCGATCAGGGCGAAGAGGTCGTCGTAGATGCGGAAGAGAATCGGCTCGGAATAGCTGGGCGACACTCCAGCTCGCTCCATTTCCTGGGCGAGCAGGCGTTTGGGGCCTCTTACGCCGCCGCCGATGAAAGGAGCGACTTCATTGGCGTGAATGCCCGTTACGAGCGCCATGAGGCTCATCGGCTGGCCTTCTCCTGTTTCGGGATGTCCATAGTCGAAGGGACAGCCTGCGAGGGCGCCCACGTCGCCGTCCCCCGTGCAGTCTATAAATGCCTTGGCTTTCCAGAGCTCGCGCCCGGATTTCGACTGGGTGTACACGCCAGTCATGGTGCCGTTTTCCTGGGCGACGCCGCATACGGTGGTGTGCAGGCGAGCGTGGATCTTCTCCGCTACCACGAGCTCTTCGAGGAGGAGCTTCATCTGCTCGACGTCGTAGGCAAACCCTTGGTTGTGCTCTATCTTGGTCGCCCGAGCGGATCGGGCATCCAGGTGGGCGATCAGCTCCGCCATGATTCCCGCCTTGTTCTCCGAATCGATGACCCAACAGAGTCCGCCGGCGGTCCATACGCCGCCGAGACAGCCGTGATTCTCCAGTAAGGCTGTGCGGGCGCCCGACCGGCTCGCGGCCAAGGCGGCTGCTACCCCCGCAGGTCCCGCTCCGCAGACGACCACGTCGTATTCTCGCTTCGCTTCTTCTTTCGTACTGCTCATGTCTGTAGTCTCCAGAGCGCCCGCTAACCGGGCTCTTCTGCTTATCGCTCGCTCGCTCGGCAGCGACAACCGCAGGTTTGGTCACATCGTTGAATCCGCTTTACTAGGAAGCATTCTGGCAGTTAACCTCCCGGCATGAAAGTCACGATGCAGGACGTGGCGGACGAAGCGGGCGTGCACCGGTCCACCGTTTCGCTTGCCCTCAGCGCCAACCCCAAGATACCCAAGGAAACAAGGGAGCGGATTCTGAAGATAGCTCGCTCGATGGGGTATCGTCCCGACCCGCTGGTGAGTTCGTTGATGAAGCAGCGTCGAACGCGGGGCGACTCGGAAAAGAAGGCAGCCTTGGCCTTCGTGACCACCTGGAGCTCCCCGGACGAGTGGCGCAAGGTGTCTAAGAGCTACCAGTTGCTTTTCCTGGCCGCGAGGGCCAGAGCCGAAGAACTGGGGTACAGTCTTGAATCCTTCTGGCTTCATCCGCCTGAATCGACTCCGGAGGCGTTCGAGAGGATCATGGTCGCCCGCGGTATCAGAGGCCTGGTTCTCGCCCCGGCCCCCCGCCGCGAGTCTCCAGATCAAGAGGTTTCCGCGCCGAAGCTCAACTGGAGCCGTTACGCGGTCGTCGCGATCGGACATACCTTCAGCTCCCCGCGACTCCACCGAGTCTCTCACGACTATTTTGCGAGCATGTCCTTGGCGATGGCCCAAATTGTCGACATGGGGCTCAAGCGTCCGGTCTTGGTTCTTGCCAGCGGTGTGGAGAGGGTCGTCGACCATGCTTGGCACGCTGCTTACATGCTGCATTTCGTCAAACGCTTGGGCAATCCTCCCTTGAAGCCGGTAAGTTACAGGCGATACAGCGTAGATCTAGGCGAGGAGATCGAATCGCAGGCTCCAGACGCGATTATCTGCCTGCACGCTGGTCAGTTCTCCCGGAGTCTCGAGCAGGCGAAGGTCCAACTGGATCCGCAGATCCCTCTCTTTTCATTGGACTACAGGCCAAGCGACGGCGACGGCGGCGGAGTGCGTCCTCGTTGGAGAAAGCTTGGGGCGCTTGCCGTGGAGACGGTCGTCGGCCAAATCCAGCTCGGCGAATACGGCATTCCATCCGTACCTAGGACTACTTCGATCCAAGGGAGTTGGGTGAAACCAAACGTCTGAATCTTTTCGGATGGCCTGCCAGCAGGGTCACCATCGTTCAACGATGTGACTAATGGCGGGATTGATTCGTTCCAAGTCTATTTGGCTTACTGGCAAGAGCTAGCGTTCTATGCTATCGTAACTGATCGGTTTGCCTAAACTGCAGTGAATTTATATACAATGAGACAATTCAACAGATTCTTCGCCACGATACTCGCCTTTACCGCTGCCTCGTCTTCGGTCGCCGCTACGATCGAAGTCGACGCTGCGAACGAGCTCGGAACGTTTTTCAACTACGGTCGCTACCACAATATGGCCTCGAGCACCTCGCCGGAAGGGGCCGAGGATGCGGCTCTGCTGAAGCGCCTCGATTGCGAGATCATTCGCGTGCGCTTCAAGATCCCCGAATGGTATGATATGGAAGAGGGCAAGCCCACCTACTCGAACCTCTACCCTTATCTCGACCAGGCCAGTCAACTTACCGAAGAGATCTTCGCGATCTTCGATGGAGACGACGAAGTCGAGGCGGGCGAAATCGAGTTTTCCGAATGGCGTTCGGCAACTCGCGCGGCGATCGAACACTACGTGGAAAAGTATCCGAACATCAGATACATCGGAGCGTTGAACGAGCCAGACCACAGGTCCACCCACAGCCAGCTAGACACTCCTGCCAAGTACTATCGATACTACAAGGAGTTCTATAAAATGACGCGCGAAGTAGACGCGGCGCTGCAATTGGAGGTTCCTCTGGAGGTAGGCGGACCGAACGCGACGAGAATGGGGGAATCGAACGGCTACCTGGCAGGCTTCCTAACGGAGTTCGTCAACGATCCCTCCGAGGACAAGCAGCTCGATTTCATAAGCTACCACCGATATAATCCGGAGTTGCCTAGCGCCGTGGCCCACGACAAAGCCACCATACAGGATTGGCTTCGCGAAAGAAACATGGACCCGAGCATTCCAATATGGGTGGCTGAAACTGGGCTTTGGTTTGGGGCCCGTTCGTCTGGGACGCTCGTAGAGGACCAGCTTCGCCAAGCTGCGGGAACGGCCGCCTATGGATACTACTATATGGGAGGCGGAGTCGATCTGGCCTATCATTGGGTCAACGACCACCCGACTAACGCTCGCAAGGATCTGTTCGTAGACGGACGGGATGGGGTTCCCACGCCTTTCTACAATGCAGTCGAAATGCAGACCATGTTGAAGGAGACTCGAATCTTCGCTCGCTCCAGCGAAATCGATCCATCGACGGGAATAGGCCTCAACGCCTTTGGCACTATGGACGAAGAGGGAGTTACGGTGATGGTCTGGAATTACCAGCATACCGGAACGCAAGGCCACGACGTCACCCTGAAGATAGCAAACCTTCCAGTTGCGCTCGCCGGAAAAGACGTGCGTGTTGAAAAGCGGCTCATCGACGAATTCCACAGCAACCACAACCATCCGGATGCTTCGCCTCACTTGACTAAGGTATCGAGCGAGGTCTACCCGGCCACTGATTCGATCGAGCTTACATTCGATCTAAGCGCCAACGCCGTCTGTCTACTCCAGTTTACCTCTGCGGAAATGTAGGGCGGATCCCACAGGTTGCACGTGGGCGCTTGGTCAACGGCGAAGCAAACCACGCGTTCAGGCGAACTCCACTAGAGCATTTTTCGTCATTTTGACGATCACTTGATCAGGAGCCTGCGGCCTCTCGAAAGACCGATCACAGATCGATTTAAGGTAGGGCCCGATCGTCCCGCCGTCGCGGGAGCCGCAGAGAATGGATCCTGCAATACGGCTCCCGCATTTGCGCATTGGCGTCAACTTAACGGAGGAAGCATCCTTTGGAGGGCAACGCTCCGTCGTTGCCGCGCCGGTTATTCCCTCTGTAGGCTCTGCGGCAATGAC
>JANQRJ010000012.1 GCA_028284635.1 Pelagicoccus sp. | reverse complement strand
TGAGCTTTAAACAGAGAATTCTCGAAGAAGAAAAATTATCACAACCAGACGTGTCAGGCAATGTCGGCTAACGTCGCCATCGCCTGCACTCGACGTTGGCAAAAGAATCTATGAAGAAAACAATCACAACTACACTGCTCGCAATTTTGCTCACGAGCACATCGAACGCTCAATCAAACACCTTTCCCTCTACAGGCGACGTCGGAATCGGAACAACGGATCCAAAGGCAAAACTCCACGTCAATGGCCTCATCTTATTTAAAGATTCTCGTGACGACGCCCGTTACGGAGTAGGTCGATTCGATTACAGTACATACGCGGTAACAGGTCTATTCGGAAATCGAATCTACCCATCTGCTGCCGTCGCACTAGGGTTCTACGAAGGTAACACTCCGCATCCCGCTTTGGTGGCTCGGCCATCAGGAAATATCGGAATAGGAACTTCCTCACCTAGTTCAAAGTTTGAAGTAGAAGGTCAAGCCGATGGAAACAGACTCCTCTACATAAATGAAACGGACGGTTCGCCCGTTGGCCAAGTCGCCAAGATTTTCAGGTATAACAACATTGCAGGTGGCGGAGATCACACCAACGCACTATTTACTTTATCCGACCACAGCACAAACGTTCCATTGCATGTTGAGAACCATACAGGAAGCCCGTTATTCACGGTGTTCGGATCAGGAAAAGTTGGAATAGGAACAACCTCCCCAAGCCACCCTCTCTCCGTGAACGGAACGATCCAAGCTAAAGAAGTAATTGTAGAAACAGGGTGGGCAGATTTCGTATTCGAAGACACTTACAGATTACGATCACTTGAAGAAGTTGAGGATCATATTGAAGAACACGGTCACTTACCCGACGTACCCTCAGCCACAGTTGTAGAGTCGGAAGGACTTTCTGTGGGTGAAGCTCAAAGGATTATGATGCAGAAAATTGAAGAGCTTACTCTGTACGTGATCGAACAAGACAAGAAGATCGAAGAGCAACGACTTCGAATCCTAGAGTTGGAATCAAAATAGTGCCAACAAAACGTAGCAGGCAACAAGCGCAAGCGCTCGCCGCCTGTACTCGGCGTTAGGTAAGAAATTATGAATCACTGGCGAATGCAACTTCACCCTTCTGCTCCGGGATCAGCAGCGGAACATGCCGCAACAAGTCTTGCTTCCGGTTTCATCGGACTCGATTTCATCGAAGATGTCGGAGATCTTAGCAAAGTCGATCCGTCCATACTAATACCGAGTCAACGTGACTATATGGGTTTCTGGCGAGATATGAAAGTGAGCGATCAGGTTTTAATCATAGTTCACCATTTCCCCTTTGCGCTGGTCGAAGTATCTGGTGAATATAACTATATTAAAAATACAGAACCCGAGATTGGAGTCTGGTTTCGTCATTTTCGTAGAGTGACAAACGTTCGATACTACTCTGATTACATCACGAATGCGTCATCATGGAGACAACTCAGGATGACAGATACTATTTCGATCCTTAAATCTCGTGATTCGAAATCATATCGATTAATTGAACAGTGGCTTGGAAATTAGAAAAGCCTAACAAGTCGGCCCATACAACTTCGGCCAGCGCTCCGCGCTGACCTCGTGTATGGCCTCAGCGATATGTCTTTATTGATTCACATACTTCTGATTGCCATCGTTGTTCTCGTATTCAGGCATTTCTGGCAGGCCGGAAAGGGAAGGGCTTCGATTGATGAAGTATGCCAGCCATACGAAGAAGAAATGGAAGAAGGATTTAAGAAAGACTTCACGATCTTCCAGCTTAGATACCTCAATTTTTGCGACCGAATCTATTCGCCCCTGCTTTACATCGCACTGATCCTCCTCGGATTCGTTGCTACCTTATCACTCATCATTGAGATCATATCCTTATTTGAAGAATAGCCCTACATATCAAGCCGGTGGTCACAACTCCGAGGGCTGCGCCCTCTCCGCGTGACACCTCTGCGTGAGTCTGTGTTAAAAGGCGGCTGGGATTTGGGCTTTCAATCGATTCGTGTCCAGTTCGCAGGCTTTTTTGGATACGCGATCAGCAAGCCGTTTGCTAAGCCTCAGAGCGTATCGGAGCAACCATGACGCCGATGCGGAACGGCGGTGCCGGATTTTCCGCGAAGAGACCTCTTCGGCCAGCTTTTCCACTCCCAAAGTCGAGATCGTGCGCTTGATGTTGTAGCAGGCACACATCAGGGACCATTCGCCTCGGCGCTTGTAGGTTTCGGGCTCCTTCTCCATGCGGCGGCGCGCTCTCTCGGCGATGTGTTCGTCTTCGCGGCGCCAGACCGTGCGGCCTCGCTCGTTCCTGGTGCAATTGCTTCTGATGGAACAGCCCTGGCAGATGCCCAGGTCGGTGTAGGCATAGTGCAGCTTGCCTTGCTTGACGGTCTCGTAGCGGCGGGGCAAAAGCTTCCCTGCCGGGCAACGGTACGCGTCCTTGGTTTTCAGATACCGGAAGGATTCCTTGGAGTAGAGGTTGGAGCCGCCGCCCTTGCTCTTGCGTTCGGGGACGTGGCAGCGCATGCCCAAGTCCTCGACTTGCTTCATCTGCGAGGCCTTGTCGTAGCCTTTGTCGGCGAGCACGTCCAGGGATTCGGGGCAACCGAGGTTTTCCTTGGACTGCTCGGCCATGGGGGCGAGGTGATCGTAGTCGTGGACGTCGTTGGAGAGGTCTTCGGCGACCACCAGCCCGTGCTTGCCGTCGGCGCTGGCCTGGGCGTTGTAGCCTACCGCGATGCGGGGGTTCTTGGACATCGCTCGTGACTCTTCGTCCGTATCCGATATCTGGTTAACCTCGGCCTTCTCCATGGCCTCCTCAAGGACCTGCATCGACTCGAGCTCGGTCTCGAGGCTGTCGATCTTCGCGGCCAGGGCGCGTCGGTCGAGCTTGCGGCCTCCCTTCTCGCGGGCGTCCTCGTCGTCGAGACGCTTCGTGTACTCGGCGATCTTCTTGTCCGCCTGGGCCATCATGCGCTTGAGCCGGCTGCGGGCAAGGTTCCTCTTGGGATTGTTCACCGCCTTGAGCTGGGTGCCGTCTATGGCGACGAGGTCGCCGCCGAGTAGCCCCATGCCTCGGCAGAGGACCACGAACTTGCGGAAGACGCCCTTGAAGGCCTTCGGGTTCTTCCTCCTGAACTCCGCGATTGTCTTGTGGTCGGGCTGGAGCTTCCCCATCAGCCAGATCGCCTCCATGTTCACGTGGCAGGCCTTCTCCAGCATCCGGCTGGAGCGGGTCCGGTTCATGTAGCCGTAGAGGTAGAGCTTTAGCAGGTCCCTCGGATCGTAGCCGGGGCGTCCTTTGCTGTTGGATACGGATCGCTCGAAGCCGCATCCCTGCATGTCGAGCTTGTCGACGAAGGCTTCGATGAACCTGACCGGATTGGACTCTTCGACGTAGTCTTCGAGCCGTTCGGGCAGAAGCAGCTCCTGCTCCCTGGATTCGCCTTTGATATAGTTCACTTTTCGCTGGATTCGATGGAGTGGGAAACTAGTCTCTCGCCTCATGGTCGCAAACCTATTGATCAAGCTAAGGCGGCCTTTTGACACAGACTCGCGTTCAGGGAAAACAGATGCGCCAGAAAACAATATCAATAGTAACTGATCAAATCCTTGCCCTCGACAAGAAAGATAGGCTTGTCGTCGCTGTTGACGGCGTTGATGGGTCTGGAAAAAGCTGTTTCGCACGCGAGCTTGTAGCAGCTCTAAGAGAAAAGACTGATCGGGTCATTCTCCTCGCTAGTATCGATGGTTTCCATAATCCACGTGTGACGCGCTACAGAAAGGGGAAGGATTCTCCAATCGGATTCTTTCAGGATTCATACAACTACCTCGTACTGAAAGAAAAGCTCCTCGAGCCCTTTATCTCGGGAGACGCAGAGTTTCATCTGCAGGCATTCGATCACAAGACTGATACTGCTGTTTCCAATCGAAGAAGGACATTGGAATCAAATGCTATCCTCGTTTTCGAAGGAATCTTTCTTCATAGAACGGAGCTGGTGGAGCATTGGGACTATTCGATCTTTCTCGAAGTAGATTTTGCCACAACCTACAAGCGGATGAGCGACAGGGATGGCTGTGTTCCCGATCCTGCAGATCCATCAAATGAAAGATACTATCAAGGTCAGAAGCATTACCTGCAAACATGCTCTCCAAGAAAGCGAGCGAACCTAGTAATAGATAATTCCGACTTTGAACATGCGTACATAGAAGGAATAACGCTGAACCAGGCGTGCCAGGCAACGAGCGCAAGCGCTCGCCGCCAACACTAGTCGATATGTAGAATAAATGATCAGCAACCTACAGTTCTATGGAGCAGCAGCACTGATTGGATTCGTCATTTCACTCGGATTTCGAAAAGAGAAAGAAATCCCCAAGTGGAGCGTTTGGGCGGTGTTTCTTTTTCCTGCCTGCTGGGCTCTCCTAGGTCCCATGATGATCATGGCAGTTGGAGATCGAAGTGTAAATGGATACTCGGATGTCCTGGCTTATTTCGACAGCGAAGTGCTGTTTAGTTCCCAAGGTTACAGAAAAGGACAGTTTCTAGTACTGCTCATTTCTCCAATCTATTTCGCCCTACTCTTCAGACTCGTCTGGAGAATAAAAAATAAGCATATCAAGACGGCGCAGAAAACGTCAGCAAGCCGCCGTGTCTGACCTTGACGTTGTGCGCCTAGCGTAAGCTTCGCGTTTCTTGCCGGGTGCAAGTCCCGGCCATTTAAAGTATAACCAAACAGAATGTATCGAGTGTTGCGAGAATGTCAGCTAAGTCACTGAATCAGGTTGATCGCCTTATAATGATTGTAACCGGAATGTCGCTACAGGCGACTGGAAGGGTGGCGGAACGGCGTTTTCGAAGCGTACACAGAGAAGCAGAGCAAGCCGCAAGGAGCCTCGCAAGCTCCCCAGAGCATTATAAGCCCCGTAAGAAGGAAGTAGACGTGGAAGGCGAGCGTGTAACGTGTCGTGAAGCCAGCATCGTCAAGTTCGCTATTGGTGAGAGCTTGTCGATTCCACCGGGGTCTGTAGCTGTGGCGTGCCTGCATAGAAACGCGCGAGAACTGGGGAGACCTCTCAGCTTCCCATTGGGAGACGGACTATCAACCGAAAGAAGAAGTCCGTTCAAACTGAGTGGAGTCAGATCCGTTCATAGTGCTCCGAGACGGCAAGGCCGATCGCATGGGGAAGGAACGGACTGTCGGGTCAACCGAGCACAGCACTCACGCGCGACAGGGAAAGCTAGTCCCGACCGAAAGCGTGTCCCGCGCCCTGCTCGAACTGACCGCAAAGGCGAAGCGGGATTCTGGATACAGGTTCCGTTCGTTGTATCGTGAAATAGACCTGCGCATGCTCTACGACTGCTTTCGGCTTCTCAAGCCGAAGGCGGCCAGTGGGGTGGACGGGGTTCGCTACAGTGACTACGAAAAGGATCTCGACGCGAACCTGCGCAGTCTGCTGGGCCGTCTGGCGAGTCATCGCTACCGCGCTCAGCTGGTCCGAAGAAAGCATATATCCAAGGGGAACGGGAAGACCCGCCCCTTGGGCATCCCTGCCTTGGAGGACAAGATCGTCCAGATGGCGGCTCGCCGATTGCTCGAAGCGATCTTCGAAGCCGACTTCTCGGACGAGAGCATGGGCTATCGAATGGGAAGAGGAGCTCGCGATGCGAGTCAGAAGCTTCGCAACCAGCTCTTCGACAGTCGGTGCCATTGGGTCGTGGAAGCTGATATCGAAGGCTTCTTCGACAATATGGATCATGATTGGCTGATCCGAATGTTGGAGCAACGCGTCGCCGACCGACATTATATACGTCTGATCCGGAAGTGGCTCAAGGCGGGTATAATGGAAGAGGACGGCGTTATCAGGAATCCAACTACGGGAACGCCGCAAGGAGGTATCATATCGCCTGTCCTGGCGAATATATATCTGCACTACGCTCTAGATCTCTGGGTCGAACGCGTGGTGGGCAAAGGATGCGAAGGGCAGGTAGTGTATCAGCGTTACGCTGACGACTTCGTCCTTGGCTTCGAGTACGGTCACGAAGCGGAGATCTTCTTCGTCAATCTATCCAGTCGCCTGGCCAAGTTCGGCTTGAGCCTCGCGATGGAGAAGAGCGGAGTGATCCGCTTCAGCCGTCTGGATCTGAAACGCAGCCGATGCTTCACGTATCTCGGGTTCGGTTTTTATTGGGCCCGCACGCGACGCGGCAAGCGGACGATCAAGCGACGGACCAACAAGAAGAAGCTCCAGAACGCTCTGAAGTCCCTAAAGAACTGGATACGCGACAATCGCAGCGTGCCGCTGAAGCGGCTCGTCGCGACGATCCGGTCCAAGTTTCGAGGCCACTTCAACTACTACGGCGTGATCGGCAACTCGCCGATGCTCAGTCAGTTCTTCAACGCTTCGCGTTGGATCATCCACCGGGCATTGAACGACCGCAGCCAGAAGAAGAGCTACGACTGGACAGGGTTCAAGCAAATGTGGAAAACCCTAGACATCCCCAACCCTAAAATCATAGAAAGATGTCCTACCCAATGTTACCCTCAGCCCCCACGATGACCGAAACTTCGCCGAAGCGACTGCGCGACCTGACAGAGGAGCCTTGTGCGGGAAAACCGCACGCAGGGATCTGCGAGGGGGCCAGTCGGTAACGGCTGGCTCTACCTTAATCGAAAAAACAAATGAGAATAACTATCCTCCTTATTCTACTGGCACTGGCCGGTTGCACTTCGACCAGGGACATTGAAACACAAGGCGAAAGTTGGCTTGGGGGAGGCTACATCGAAAAAGAACTAAAAGATGGCTTTTTCTATATCGAAGTTAGGACCAATTCAGCACCATGGGGTAATCGATCGGCTGCTGAAAAAATGCTTAAGAGTAGGCTTCAGTCGATCTTCTCAAACTTAAGCTACACCGTAATCGAAAAGAAGTACGACGTCTACGAACAGTTCGTTGGCGTAAAAGGTCACAAGATTTCCAGAATAGTCGCCTACGTTTTGAGCAATGAATCAATTTTAAGCGAAGAAGAAGCAAAGGATCTGATTCCTTCTAGTCATAAACCTTCGATTATTGATCCGGCTATTGCAGATAAAGATAGTTCGAACAAGGTAGAGCTCGCAACTCCGGGGGCTGCCGCCCCCTTCGTCGTGAGTCTTTGACGTTAGGGAGATGAAAGAAAATCCAAATTACACAGGAATAGCCCCACCAGAGGCGTTTTCGACGGTCAGTCCGAGTTGGCCGTCTCCAACGGCAAACCAGACTCTCGCCAGCAAACGCGAACTTATTGAGATTTGGTTTCTCGAGCCGCTTAGAAGAATGAGCGGCCACCAAGCTTTTGTATGCTTAGGCACCTGCCTTTTCCTATACGAAAAGTATCTGAGAAAAACAGAAAAGATAAAGGCTTCAGAGAAATTCAGCGAGGGGCATGCGGTATTCAACCAAATCGGAAAAGATCTAGGAATATCTAAAGACGATGCGTTTGAATTCTGGCGTTGTTGGCGAAATGGCTTAGCCCACCACGGAATGCCTACAAAGAGCAAAAAGTATGAATGGGGCATGACCAGCAAACAGAGTGAATTGGTTCTCATTGCTGGCCAGACCTTCTCCATAAACCCATGGAAGATCCGAGATAAAATCCTAAACAAGGTAGAGAACAAGAAAGATATTTGGGACGACGAGTTCGCTCCGTTGATGAAAGTATTCAAAGTAATTAATCCCTAACCAATCGTGCGAGGCAATTCGTATCAGCTGCACCGATACTCTTGCCTCCACTCGGCGTTGTGCAGAATATTCGTAAAATGAATACAATAAAAGAAATCCAACAACTTCAGGCGATCATGCCTTTTTTCGTCGTTAACGACGTTTCTCAGACCATTGAGTTCTACACCGGAAAGTTAGGGTTTACAGTGCATTTCGAACAAACGCTTCCCGGCAGTGATAGCCCGTCATTCTGCATTCTCGGAAGAGATGGAATTTCGATAATGTTTAAGAGCATACTTCCGGAAATTGGCCCCACGCCAAATTCATCGAACCACGAATGGGCAAGGTGGGATTCCTACATCGCCACCCAAGATCCAGATACTCTTTTCGAAGAATTCAAAACGAATGGTGTAGAATTCCACCGAGAATTGGAAGATACGGATGATGGACTCAGGGCTTTTGAAATCCAGGATAACAGCGGGTACATCCTATGCTTCGCTAAGTTGAAAAATTGAACCCAAGCACAACCATCGCGTTGAGGCAATCTTCGGCGAAGAATGTGGGCCTGGTCAGTCTCGGCTTGCCTTGGGTATGGCCGTGGGATGATTCTCCGTTGCTATCGCGAGACGAGCTCGCTCCCACATGTCGGAAACCCTACTGGAAATCGCTTTCGATTTCGGGGATCTTGTTGTCGGTCCGCAGGATGGTGACGGGGGTCTTGGTCTTGATGGCGACGTCCTGCTCCTTGAGGAAGCGGGCGCCGACGGCTTCGCAGGCTTCGCCGATGGACTTGACGGGGTATTTGCGGCCCTTTTTGGAAATATTGTACTCGTAGGAGGCTCGGATGATGCGCTCGACGGTGACGCCGGGACTGTCGTTTTCGGGGATCTGGGCGACCCAGCCTACGTAGTCCTCTTCCGGCAGGGTGCCATTGGGATCGGATAGGACGACGACGAACTGCTTCTTGACGGGAGGCTCGCGGGCTTCCTTTTCGGCCTCGGCTTCGCGGGCGGCCTGTTCTTCGATCTGCTTGATGAGCTTGTTGACGACTTCGGGCTCGAGCTCGTTTTGGGTGAGGACTTCGTGGATGAGTTCGACGGAAACTTTGGGCATGCTTGGCGGAGAAGAATTTTGGCTCGTATCCCGGCGCGTGGTCTGCTGGCTTGGGACTCGGGAAGGTCCTCAGATTCCTTCTAAGCCCACGCCATGCAAGAAGATATTTTCGACATCGTCGACGAGAACGACCAGGTCGTCGGCCAAGCTCCTCGGAGCGAAGTCCACGCCAAAAACCTCCGGCACCGGGCGGTGCACGTCCTGATTTTCAATGACGAGGGCGAGGTCTTTATGCAGAAGCGCTCCAAGACGAAGGATACGTGGCCTGGCGCTTGGGATTCCTCTTGTTCTGGACATGTGGATACGGGGGAGGAATACCGTGTGGCGGCCTATCGCGAGCTTGAAGAGGAGTTGGGCTACAAGCCCGAACAGGAGCTGGAGCCGCTTTTCAAGCTGACGCCGAGCGAGGAAACGGGGAATGAGTTCATCGTGGTCTATCGGCTTTGGGGCTCGGGTCCGTTTCGCCTCAATCATGACGAAATCGAGATCGGCGAGTGGATGAACATCCCGAACGTGCTGGAACGTATCGAGTATACTCCGCAGCGCTTTTCGAGCGCCTTCCGTCTGATCCTGGATCGCTTGCAGATCTTGCAGCTGATCGAGGTCTAGCTTGGCAGTCTGGGTAAGGTACCGATGCGTTTGTGGGATTTAGAGTGGCGCTACGAAACGCTTCCGATAGGCCAAACGAGATGATCCATCCGTCAGCCATTGTTTCGGCCAAGGCCAAGCTGGGTTCCGCCGTGAAAATCGGGCCTTATGCGGTGATCGAGGACGGGGTGGAGATTGGCGACGAGTCGATTGTCGAATCGCACGCCGTCTTGCGCGAGGGGGCTTGTATTGGAAAATCGGTTACGGTGGGAAACTTTGCGGCGATTGGCGGTCTGCCGCAGGACCTGAGTTTCGACCCCGCAACGCGAAGCTATGCGCGTATTGGCGACGGCACGACGATCCGCGAAGGCGCGACGGTGAACCGGGCGACTGCAGAGGAGGGCAGCACGGTTTTGGGCGAAAACTGTTTCCTGATGGCGGGCAGTCATGTCGGTCACGATTGCCAGCTCGGCAAGCGAGTGATCCTGGCCAATGAAGTAATGTTGGCCGGCCACGTTGCGGTCGGGGACTCGTCGTTTTTCGGCGGCGGAGTGGGCGTCCATCAGTTTTGCCGCATCGGCGAAGGGGCGATGGTGGGAGGTCATGCCTCGCTGACTATGGATGTGCCGCCGTTTACCACGGTGGCGGAGCGCAATGCGCTGTTTGGGCTGAATCTGATCGGTTTGCGGCGGCTCGGCTTTTCGCGCGATACGATTAAGCAGCTGCAGGGCTGCTACCGTAGTGTGCTTATGGATACGGGAAAGCCTCAAGATCTTGCAAGCGCCTTGCTTGAACGGGACGGCGCGGATTGGTCGGAGGAGGCCCGGCGTTTCCTGACCTTCTTCCTGGAGGGAAAGAGAGGCTTCGCTCGACCGGGCAGAGGAGGCAAATGAGGTGGCGGCGAGGCGTATAGCGGTCTCCTGCGGCGATCCGTCCGGTCTCGGGCCGGAGCTGATCGAGCGTTGCTTGGGGGAGCGCAGCTACGAGGACGTGGAGTTTTTCGTTTTCGGGCCGGGCCCTTGGCTTGATCGTTTGAAGGTCGGAAGTCGCAATTCCGTATCCGTTTTTCCACTCTGCGATGTTTCGTTTGATGCGGGAAGGCCGACTTCGGCTGGGGCTCGCGTTGCGGTGGAAGCGATGGAAGCAGTGGCCCAAGCGTGTCTCGACGGCAGTTGCGATGCGGTGGTGACGGGACCTATTTCGAAGGAGCTTTGCGCGGGTGTGGGTTACGCTTTTCCCGGCCAGACGGAGTTTTTCGCCGCTCGCTGGGGCGGGGAACCTACCATGGCGTTTGTCGGCGATCGCTTGAAGCTGTGCTTGGCTACCTGGCATGTGCCGTTGGCCGAGGTGCCTGCGACTTTGACGCGCCAGGTTTTTTCCCGGTCGGTGAGGGCGGCGGCTGGATTGGCGTCCCGTTTGGGCATCGCTGCGCCTCGGGTGATCGTTTGCGGTCTCAACCCGCACGCGGGCGAAGGCGGTTTGCTCGGTTCAGAGGAGCGCGATCTTTTGAACCCATGGCTGGAGACGTTGCGTGGCGAATTCGATTCGAAGATCGAAGGCTGCGTGCCGGGCGATACGGCCTTCGCTCGAGCTATGCGGGGCGAGGCAGACGTGGTGGTGGCGATGTATCACGACCAGGGCTTGGCGCCATTCAAGGCGGTCGACTTCGAATCCGGGGTCAACGTGACGCTCGGCTTGCCCTACGTGCGGACGAGTCCGGACCACGGCACCGGTTTCGAAATCGCTGGCAAAGGATCAGCCCACTCCGAGAGCATGGATCGAGCGATTCGTCTGGCTGTGCAGCTCGGTTGAGAAGGAAGGCTTTCGCGGGCCGTCTCCACTCCGCTCCGAACTCGACCGCGAAGTGGCGCGCAGCCAACGCGACTGCGCCTCTCGGCAGTGACTTGCATCATAACTTTGGCAACGTTGCCAAAGTTATGATGCAAGTCTTTCCAACGCTTGGCTTGGCGTGTTGCAGGGGCGTGACTCAAAGTGATGGGACTTCGGTTCGAGGTAGGGCCCGATCGCCGTGCGGGTCGCGTTGCAGGATCCATTCTCTGTGGGAGCTGTAATGCGGGGCCTCGCAACCTGGATCCTGACAAGTTCCCGACTCGTCGGAATCCCTATCAAGATACGCTTCTAGCTGCTCCCTACGTCCTAAGTGTCGAGACATAGAATTTGTAACGTTACAAATTCTATGTCTCGATGCGTCGCGTTTTCGCCGCCCCCTCACAAGAATGATTTTGCCGTCAATGATTTCGCTTTTTCCATTCTTCCCCGAGGGAGTGCGGGCGGCTTTTTGCAAAACCACTTTTCGGCAAGATCATTCTTCTACTCGGTACGTGTAAAGCGCTTCATTGGTCGTGTCTCTGGCTTTGGGGCACGATTTCATCGTGCCCGCGAGGGAGGGAGATGTGCGATCAAAAGAGTGCCCTCTGCCGGGAGCGCTGAGTCCCTACTCGGCAATAGCCTCCTACACAATGAGGCCGAGCTGGGGCTCGGCGTTCCCGGAACGATAGCGAGGACTCGCTTTAAGTCGCATCCTGTCGCTAAGGCTGGTGAGCAGGGACTTGATTTTCGAATTTCGCTGGCGATAGTTTGAGGCGTGTCTGACCAGACGATAGTGGAACTGCCCGAGGGGGTGCGTCGAGGCGACGAGCGACTGATTCTCTTGACGGAGTCGGCGGTTGCGAAGCTGGAGACTCTCTCCGAGCGCGAGGGAGACAAGCGGTTTCTGCGCGTGGGCATCTCGGGCGGCGGCTGCAATGGCCTCTCTTACAAGATGAAGTTCGTGGATAGCGCTCGTAAGGGCGACATTCTGGTGGCCTTCGGCGAAGTCTCGGTGCTGGTCGACAGCAAGAGCGCCCTTTATCTCAAGGGCACGCAGCTGGACTATTCTAATGCCCTGGTTTCGGGCGGGTTCAAGTTCAGCAACCCGAACGCGACCTCCAGCTGCTCCTGCGGCGAAAGCTTCAGCGTGTGAAGGTGTTTTTGCGGAAGAGTACTGGAAACCTCCCAGGGGGATGTGTTTCAAAGTGTCGCCTTTCGAGTTGCGACGCTGTACCAAACTCTTTCGAGTTCGGCTACCACTGCAAGCTCTGCACAGTCGAGGTAGCCGAACTCGAAAGAGTTTGGCAAGCCCGGGCGACACTTTGAAACACGCGCCTCCCAGGGAGTTTGGTCATTTATAGTGTTGATAAAGCGCTCGAAAACTATGACTTGGTCCTCTTCTCGACTTTTTAATCGAATACAGACACTGAATGCCAAGACCTAGAGGTAAACGAAGACCCCCCAGAAAAATAGACCCATTCGCCGCTATCAGGCGAAACCACCGAATCCGCGTGCCGAAGATCAGAGTCGTCGGACCTGACGGAAAACAGTTTGGGGTGATGGATACCAAGGACGCCTTGGCAGTGGCGATGGAGGCCGGTCTGGATCTCGTGGAGGTCGCGGCTCAGGCTCGTCCGCCGGTCTGTCGCATCATGGACTTCGGCAAGTATGTTTACGAGCAGCAGAAGAAGTCCAAGGACAGCAAGGGGGTTGCCAGCAAGACGAAGGAAGTGAAATTCCGCCCTCGGGTCGAGCAGCACGACTACGAGACGAAGATGCGCCGCGCCGAGCAGTTCCTCGGCAAGGGAAACAAGGTTAAGCTGACCCTCTCTTTCCGCGGCCGAGAAATGTCTCATACGGAAATCGGATTCGATACGATCCGCCGGGCGATAGCCGATCTGGAGACGATGGGGCACGCCGACAACGAGCCCAAGCTCGTGGGAAGGAACATCAACGTGATGATGACTCCGCTGCCTGCCAACAAGCGTAAGCCCAAGTTCCTGCATCCGGACGACGAAGACGAGGAAATCGAGGATCTCGACGAGCACGAGGACGAGATAGACGACCATGAAGAGGATGGTCCCGACGGCCACGGCGAGAGCCAGGACGCGGACCAAAGCGAGGAGCGGGGCTAGTCAGCCGTAGCCGTCAATCACAGTTAGCAGCGGGTACATTTCCCTCAGTCCCTAGATAGGAATGCCTTTTTCCAGACGAAGCGCTTTGCCATACGCGGTATGCCTGGCTGCTTTGTCTGTCCTTCTGTTCGGCTGCTCGACGATAGGGAGTGGTCCTTCGCCTGCTGGTTCGGAAAGCTCTGGGTCCGCTGATCCGTCGCCGGTGTCGCCGGCCATTGTCTCGGAAGCCCCAAGTATCGATGACTTGAATACTGCTAGGCCTGAGCCGCGAGAGTCTCGCCACGCGGTGGAGCCGTCGCCCAGGGGCGCCCGCTCTCTGCAAGCCCAAGCGGCCCGCTATGGGGCGAGAGCGGAGAGAGTTTCCGAGGGAGCGGATTGGGTTTTGAGCAAAGGCGACAACGCTATCGTTCTTACGGAGAAAAGCCGATTCGTTCTGGTGAACGGCATACAGGTGTATCTCGACTCCCCGCTGCAGGCCCGAAAAGGGGGGCGTAGCGTTTTGAGCAAGAGCGACGAGTCGCTTCTGCTGCCAACCGTTTTCGATGGCGGCGCTTCCGTTGCTTCTCCCGTGGAGACGATCGTGATCGATCCGGGCCATGGCGGCTTGGAAGACGGGGCGAAGAACGAGCCTCTGGGGCTGCTGGAGAAGGAGATGAATCTCGACGTCGCAAAGCGCTTGCAGGCCCATCTGGAGAGTCTCGGTTTCGAGACGGTCTTGACTCGCTACGACGACCGGCTGGTTCCCTTGAAGGAACGACCGGCGATAGCCAACAGCGCGAAAGCCGATCTGTTCGTGAGCGTGCATTTCAACGGATCGCTCGAACCCGAGGCAAATGGCCTGGAAACCTACATGCTGACGCCGGAAGACCAGTCTTCCACTGCTGGCAGCGAACCGGGAGACGACCTTTCGTTTCTTCCGGGCAATCGTTTCGATCGCGAGAACTTCACCTTCGCCTTTGCCGTACAGCGCGAGATGGTAGAGCGGCTTGGGCTTGCGGATCGGGGCGTGAGGAAGGCTCGCTTTGCGGTGCTCAAGACACTGGACTGCCCAGGTATCCTGGTAGAGGGCGGATTTCTCTCCAATGACGAGGAGGCCCTGCTGGTCAGCACTGCAGGCTATCGGGAGCGGCTTGCCCTGGCGTTGGCAGAGTCGATAGCGAGCTACGCTCGTGGGGAGCCGGTCTTTCCGTAGAACCTTAATTCTCAAAGATGATCATGTTTGCGACGTTTTCGCATGTATTCGCAATCGCATCCAAGGAGAGCTTTTTAGTCTGTAGCTTGAAAAAGCTAAACGCCTATTTGGCTCTGGCTGAAGTCTTTTCGATGGGGAGCGCCCGCGTCTCGCGGGCTCGCTTGGGCGTCTCGCCCAAGCTTTTCAGGCTGAAGTGTCCGAGGCGGGACGCCTCGGACTGCCCGCGAGACGCGGGCGCTCCCCCAGGAGTTTTCCGATGGACTTGAAATCGCTTCTACTGGTCGGCCTAGGCAGTTTTGTGGGCGGCAGCCTTCGCTACGTATCCGTTTTTTGGATAGATCGAAAAGCGGACGGAGACTTTCCGCTTAGCGTATTGCTGGTGAATGCTCTCGGCTCGTTGCTGATCGGCTTTCTGGCACCCATGTATTCGAAGTTTGGATGGAACCATGGTCATGCGGCGCCGCTGATGCTTTCGGTCGGCGTGCTGGGTGGCTACACTACTTTTTCCACCTTCTCGCTGCACACGCTCCAGCTGCTGCAGGCGGGCAGCTTTGGTCTGGCTGCCGCGAACGCGGTACTCAGCTTCGCCGTCTGCCTGGCCTCCGTCTACCTCGGCCTGAAGCTCGGGCAGACGGTGTGGGGGTTGTGACCGCGTTCGCACGAATGCACGCGCGGCGACTGCTTGGCCCTCATAATCTTCTTCTGCTTCTACTTCTTCTTCTCTCTCCGCTTTTTGGATGAAGATGAAGAAGTAGAAGCAGAAGAAGATTATGAAGGGGCGCGGCGGGCTAAATCTTTTCCACGATCTTGTCTGCCAGACCGTATTCGATGGCTTCCTGGGCGCTCATGTAGAAGTCGCGGTCGGTGTCGGCCTGGATCTTCTCGAGCGACTGGCCGGAGGCCTCGCTGAGGATACGGTTGAGCTCCTCTCGGGTCTTTTCCATGTCCTGGGCGAAGATGTGGATGTCGACTGCAGGCCCCTGGAACTGGCCGCCGATGAGGGGCTGGTGGATGAGCACCTTGGCGTGGGGGTAGAGCAGACGGTTGCCCTTTTTCGGGGCGGAGAGCAGGATTGAGCCCATGCTGGCGGCGAGGCCGGTCACTACCACGGTGACTTCCGAGGAGATGAGCTTGATGGTGTCGTAGATGGCGAGGCCAGCGGTGACGGAGCCGCCTGGGCTGTTGATGTAGAAGGTGATAGGCTTGCCCGGGCCATCGGCTTCCAAGTACAGGAGCTTTTCGGTGACGTCCTTGGCGGATTCGTCGGAAACCTGTCCCCAGAGGAAGATCTTCCGCTCCTCGAGGAACTTGGCTTGGATCTGAGCTCCGATGGGAGACTCTTTGGAATTTTCGTCTTTCTTGGGCATGGGCGTTTCTCAGTTAAGAATTAAAAGTTAAGAGCGAAGAGTTGGGAACTGGCTGGGGAATCCAAGCTCTTTCGAGTTCGGCTACAACCATCCTTTTGCTCAACTCTTAATTCTTCGCTCTTAACTTTTCGCTCAATCAGACAAGTCCTAGGATCATGCGACCCTCTTCGCTGATCATGCTTTGATCCCAGGCGGGCTCCCAGACGAGGTTGACTTCCGCGTCGTCGACGCCGGGGACGAGCATGCACTTGCCTTTGGCGTCCTCGGCGATGGCGGGACCCATGCCGCAGCCTGGAGCGGTGAGGGTCATCTGTACGACGACCTTGTGGCCGCCGTCCTCGGCATCCTCGACCGTCATGGAGTAGACGAGGCCGAGATCGACGATGTTGACCGGGATCTCGGGATCGAAGACGTTGCGCAGCTGCTGCCAGATGGCTTCGTCGTCTGGGGCCTCGCCGTTGGAGGCGGGCTTGGCTTGGGCGGCTTGCTGCTGGGCGGCGGCTTGCTCTTCAGCGATGTCGGCTCCGAGGGCGTCGGCGTCGCGTCCGTCGATGCGGGCCAGGCCGTAGTCGGTCATGACGGTGTAGCTGCCGCCAAGCTGCTGGGTGATGTAGACCTTCGACAGGGCGGGCAGTTGAAGCGGCTCCCCGCTGGGAATCTGGACGGCCTCGACCTCGCGGGTCAGGCTGCGTTGCTGTTGCTCGGTTTCCATGGAGGCTGCTGAATCGCTGGTTGGCTGCTAGCGTGGGGTTTGGCTTATAAGCTTCGGCAAAATTATTTTTTCGGCAAAATCATTGTTCCACTTTTTCGAGGACAGGGACCGCAGTCCAAATAATGATTTTGCCGTGAAATGATTTTGCCAACAGCTATTTACCTCAGGCGCTTGCGGAACTTTTCCTGGATGATGCGGCGGGCGTTTTCGGCGAGGGGTTCGGAGTCGATGCGTTCGAGCACTTCCTCGAAGAAGCCGTAGACGATGAGCTCCTGGGCGCCGCTCTCGGGGATGCCTCGAGCCTTCATGTAGAAGACTTCCTCGGGCTCGATCTGAGCTGTAGTGGCTCCGTGGCTACACTTGACGTCGTTGGCGTCGATTTCGAGGCCGGGCAGGGAGTTGGCTTCGGCGGTGTTGCTGAGCAGGAGATTGCGGTTGGTCTGGTAGGCGTCGGTCTGCTGGGCGCCGGGATCGACTTTTATGAGGCCCGAGAAGATGGTCTTGGCGTTGTCGATGAGGACGTTTTTGAAGAGCAGGTCGGAGACGGCGTGCGGGGCGGAGTGGGTCTGCAGGGTGCGCTGGTCGATCTCCTGCTCGTAGTCGGCGACGGCGAGGGAGAGCATCTCGACCTTCGAGCCGGAGCCTTTGATCTGGCCGTGAGTCTCCGAGCGGTAGCGCTGGCAGCCGACGTTGACGCTGATGGTCTTCACGTTGGAGTCCTGGCCGGCGATGTTGGAGTTGATCTGGAAGCCGAGGGTCCGCTCGTTGAAGTTCTGCAAGTGGGTGTAGTCCACGCTGGAGCCGACTCCGGCGAAGATGTGGTTCACGCCGCAAGAGTAGGCGGCGTTTTCCTCGGTGGCGGAGAGGTTGGCCTCGACGACCTTCACCTTGGAGAATTCCTCGGCGACGATGAGGGTGTGCGGGAAGAGGGCGACTCCGGCGTTGATGCTCCAGTTGTAGACGACGAAGGGGTCTTCGATTTCCACGCCCTTGGGCACGTAGAGCAGGGCTCCGTTTTCGAGGAAGGCGTGGTGCAGGGCGGCGAACTTGGCGGAGCCGAGATCGGCTTCCTGCTTCATGAAGTAGTCTTTGAGGATTTCGCTGTGCTTGGCGATGGCCTCGCGTAGGGGAGCCCAGATGACGCCCTTGGCGGCGAGCTCGGGGGAGATGCGGTCGGCTTGCAGAGTCTCGTTGTCGCCGAAGACGAAGCGTCCGGCGCATTTCTCGAGGAAGCTGGAGCGTTCGACGATCTTGGCGGCGTCGCTGATCGCGGGCAGGGCGGCGAATGCGTAGCTGTCGAGGCTGAGGCCCTTGATGGTGGCGAAGCGCCAGGCCTCGTCCTTGCGTTTCGGCATCTCGAGGCTGGCGAAGGTCTCGAAGGCCTTGGCCTTGCTGTCCTTCCACCAGGCGGGAGCTGTATCCAGATCTTCGATATGGCGGTTGAATGCCGACTGGATTTCGTCGGTCGCGTTTTCGCTCGTGCTTGTTGGCATATTTTCAGTTAGTGAGCTCACTTGGAAATCGGGTGCTGGGTAATGGGTTCTGGGTTGCGGGGGCTATCCGACGGAGCCTTCCATCTCGAGCTCGATGAGTCGCTTGAGCTCGACGCTGTATTCCATGGGAAACTGGCGGGTGAGATCGTTTACGAAGCCGTTGACGGAGAGGCTCATGGCCTCGCCCTCGCTGAGCCCTCGCTGCTGCATGTAGAAGATCTGCTCGGCGGAGACTTTGCTGACGGAGGCCTCGTGCTGGACGGAGTTTTCGTCGCCGCGCACGGTGATGGCCGGGTAGGTGTCGGTGCGGGAGTTGTCGTTGATGAGCAGGGCGTCGCACTCGGTGTTGTTCTTGCAGCCCTTGAGGTTCTTGGGCATGTGAACCTGGCCGCGGTAGGTGGAGCGGCCCTTGCCGATGCTGATGGACTTGGAGATGATGTTGCTGGTGGTCTCGTCTGCCGCGTGAATCATCTTGGCACCGGTATCCTGGTGCTGGCCGTCGTTGGCCAGGGCGATGCTGAGGACTTCCCCGCGAGCCTTGCGGCCCTTGAGCACGACGCCGGGATACTTCATGGTGAGGCGGCTGCCGATGTTGCAGTCGATCCACTTGACGGTGGCGTTTTCGTGGGCGATGGCTCGCTTGGTTACGAGGTTGAAGACGTTGGAGGACCAGTTCTGCACGGTGATGTACTCGATCTTGGCCCCGGGTAGGGCGACGAGCTCGACCACGGCGGAGTGCAAGGTCGCGGTGTCGAACTTCGGGGCGGTGCAGCCTTCCATGTAGGTGACCTCGGAACCTTCGTCGGCGATGATCAGGGTGCGTTCGAACTGGCCGAAGTTTTCGGCGTTGATGCGGAAGTAGGCCTGCAGGGGGTGGCTGACCTTGACGCCGGGCGGGACGTAAATGAAGGAGCCGCCGGAGAAGGTGGCGCTGTTGAGAGCGGAGAATTTGTTGTCGCCGGTGGGGATGACCTTGCCGAACCACTTGCGGAAGATCTCGGGGTGCTTCATGAGCCCCTCGGTGCTGCCCATGAAGATGACGCCCTGCTTGCCGACGCTGTCCTTGATATTCGAATACGCGGCCTCGGAGTCGAATTGGGCCTCGACGCCGGCGAGGAACTTGCGTTCGTTTTCCGGGATGCCGAGGCGCTCGAAGGTCTGCTTGACCTCGTCGGGCACGTCGTCCCAGCTCTTCTTCGAGCGGGTGTCGCCGGCGAGGTAGTAGCGGATCTTCTCGAAGATGATGTTCTCGAGATCCTTGCTGGCCCAGTGGGTGGGCATGGGCTTGCTTTCGAAGACCTTGAGAGCCTTCTTGCGCCACTCGCGAATCCAGTCGTCCTCGCCTTTGGCGTCGCATATGTAGTCGATGACTCCCTCGTTGAGGCCGACGCCGGCGTCGTACTTGTGGCTTTCGTCGTAGCGGAAATTCCCCTTGTCGCGATCGATATCGAAGGTTGGCGTTTCTGTAGGCATGGTTTGGATACGGTTGACGGTTCTTGTGGTCGGGTAGCGTTAGGCGACGGGCTCGCCAGCGAGTTCCTTGACCCAGTCGTAGCCCTTTTCTTCCAGTTCGACGGCGAGTTCCTTGTCTCCGCTTTTCACGATGCGGCCGTCGTACATGACGTGTACGACGTCGGGTACGATGTAGTTGAGCAGGCGCTGGTAGTGGGTAATAACGAGGACTCCGAGGTTTTCGCTGCGCAGGTTGTTGACCCCCTCGGCCACGACCTTGAGAGCGTCGATGTCGAGGCCGGAGTCGGTCTCGTCGAGCACGGCGTATTTGGGTTCGAGCATGGCCATCTGGAGAATCTCGCAGCGCTTCTTCTCTCCGCCGGAGAACCCGTCGTTCACTGCTCGGGAGGTGAACTTGCGGTCGATCTGGAGCATGTCCATCTTGGCGTAGAGGGCCTTGTAGTAGTCGGGGGCGTTGAGCTCCTCGCCTTCGGGCAGGCGAGCGTTGAGGGCAGCTCGAATGAAGTTGGCGATAGTCACGCCGGGGATTTCCATTGGGTATTGGAATGCCATGAAAAGTCCGGAGCGGGATCGCTCGTCGGGTTCCTGGTCGAGGATCGACTCGCCGTCCAAGAGAGCTTCGCCACTGGTGATCTCGTAGTCCGGGTGGCCGGCGAGGGCCTTGGCCAGCGTGCTTTTGCCGGTGCCGTTGGGGCCCATGATGGCGTGCACCTCCCCTTTGGGGATGGTGAGATCGAAGTCCTTGAGGATCGGCTTGTCGCCGATGCTGACGTTGAGGTTCGTGATTACCAGTGTGTTGCTCATTTTTGTAAGTGAAAAATTAAGAGTTAAGAGTGAAGAATTTGGATGCGTGGTTGAGTTGAATAGCGGCGTTTGGAGAGCGGTCGGTTCTTAATTCTTAGCTCTTCGCTCTGCGCTTTTCCCCCGGAAGGTGATGTCGATCGAAGTGATGTCGAAGCCTTGGGGGAGGAGGCTGGACAGCTTTTCGATGGATTCGTCGTCCAGGGGGACGTCGAAGACCGCTCCGGACTCGTTGTCGTGGAAGTGGGCGTGCTTGGAAAGGTTGGGGCAGTAGCGGGTGGATTCGCGCTCGAGGTGGACCTGCTTGACGAGGTCGCACTGCACGAGGGTTTCCAGGCAGTTGTAAACTGTTGCTAGGGATATGGTTGGCATCTCTTGCTTGGCGCGGGCGAAGATCTCGTCGGCAGTCGGATGGTCTCGCTTGTCGAGAATGGCGTCGTAGACCACCTCGCGCTGGCGAGTGGAACGAAGCCCGGCCGCCGCGAGTTTGCGGTGCAAAGTCTGGGTCGCGATTTCGTTGTTCATGGTGCTGGATTGGCTGGCTCGACTTATTTGGAATAACTCTAAGTCGCAGGATCAAATGAGAATAATTCTTAATATCAAGTGAAAATTGGAATCGTTCCAAATAAAGGAGAAAAAGACCAAGGTGTAAGTGTCTTTGGTCGGCGGGATTTGGAGGAATCGAACCGCTAATTGACGCTAATGAATGCGAATTTGCCCTGAGGGTGGAGTGGGGCGGCCTATCGCGGGGCTCTCTTCGGGATCTTGCTGTTCGCGAACCATACCGAGTCTGGCGATACGGTTTCGCTGCGGTCTTCGCTCCAGGTCGACTGCATGGTTTCGAAATCGCCAAGGACGGGAGTGACGACATTCTGCCAAAACAGTTCCACGTCTTCGAAAGTCTTAAGGCCCTTCTCGATGTCGGCTTCCTTGAAATCGTTGAGGAGTTCCCTGCCTTTGCGGACCAGCCAATCGACCTCGTCGGCAACCATTTGGTCTCCGACGATCCGATTGGACTCATGCGCGGTCGAGCCCATGGCGAAGTGTGGACCAGGCTCCTCTTTCTTTGGCAGTCGCGATAGATCGACGCAGTCCGGTTCCAAAGACCACAGAAGAGAGGTTTCCACCTTGCCGGCATGGTCTGCGGAGCTTTTCCCGTCACGATCGAATCCCGGCTGATTCGCCTCGAAATCCGGAAGGCTGTGGATTCTCGCTTTCACATAGGGTTGGATAAGCTCGACCAGTCTATTGAGGTCCTTCCAGTTCGGACCATAGTGCCCGGTGAGCAATATCATGGCGTGGAACCCAATTTCCTCGGCCGCCCGAATCTGGTAGCAGATATTCTTGAAGTGAACCCAGGGGGGAACCGCTGTTAGCCACTTGCGCTCCACTTCTCCGACGGATTTCTCCGCCCATTCCGCATACCCGCCTATTTCATGGATATGCCAATAGTCCGGTGGCGCTACAATACCTCCTCCCGCTTCCGCGGCTTTCCGAGCGATAGCATGAGCCTTTAGGCTATCCAGCCCTACCGCGTTTTGCGGCCCATGCGGCTCGCACAATCCATATGTGAAATATACCAGCGGGCAGTTCTCGAATGCTCGCTCCAGTTGATCCGGAAACATTCTCTCCCAGCGGACTTCTTTCATGATTTGCTTTGTGTGAGGTTGTTCAAAATTATTGTGCTCCCGTTGCATTAATAAATGCTGTCATTATTCCGGCTTCCCTTCCATCAAATGATACCATTAGCTTTAAAGTGCCCTTGCTGCCAAATTTTGAATCTTCATTAAGATCCAATACAAAGTGAAAAATGAATATTTTAAGATTCCCCTGTTTGCCAGAGTACTCGTAGTATGAATAGGTTCCTTTTTCGATTTTTCCGAAATAATCTCTAAGTTGATCGTAGTTATTGCTCATCTCGTTTTTGTTCATACGAGAACGTGCATATTCTGAAAATACATTCCAAAACTGATCATATGAGTCCGAGTTGTATGCGACTTCGAACCTTTCGTATATCGTTTTGATTTTTGCTTTATCGACGCTCGGAGGAAGCTGTTCGACCGTATCGTCAACTGAATGGGTTGGCAGTCCAAGTAGCGAATCTACTTTGACGTAAACCGCGAAAATCCCCGCGAGGTTCAAGGCGGCTAAAACAACAAGAATTACTGGAAGTGCTGAGGATTTGTTCATATTCATTCGTCAAAAAGTATTATTGAGCCTGTCGCTGCTGGAGATACGCGACTTTTCTAGGGAATTTTGGGCGTTTGAGTTAGTTTGTCAGGTTTGGATGGAAATAGAAGCCTGCTTTCGTGTGGATTAGCTTGTTTTCGAGAGCGGGGTTAAGCGTCTGAATAGGCCCCTGCTTTGGCAATGTGAAAAGGGGGTCTAGATTGGTTGCGGGGCGTGTTTCAACGTGTTGCTTGGTTCTGCCAAACTCTCTCGAGTTCGGCTACTTCGATGGTGCAAAGCTTGCTCCGGTAGCCGAACTCGAGAGAGTTTGGTGCAGCCACAGGCTCCCTTTGCGTTCCTTGTAGGCAGCCTTCGTAGCGGAAGCCTCTGGCTTGAGGGTGTGGTGCGGGGCTGGGCGACCCTGGCGATTTCATCAGCGAACAGATCCTCTGCAGCTTACGATTCTGTGTTCCTCTCCCTCTTACATAGTCGCACCCGCAATTCTGAAGGAAGCGCTTCCTGCCGCGAACCCAGCAAAGTATCTGACCATGAGCATGGGGATCACTTTCCCGCTGAATATCGTATTCGGCATCCCAGTCTACTGGTGGGCGATAGTGAGCTATGTTTAGAATCTTGCTCCTCGGAAATGATCGTGTTTGCGACGTTTTCCCACGTATTGGCGATCGCATCGGAGGAGAGCTTATTAGTCTGTAGCTTGGAAAAGTTAAACGACTGCAGGCTAAACGCCTGTTTGGCTCTGGCTTTGCCAGGTTAGGAGAAGGGCAACAGGAGGAGGGTGAGGTAAGTTGTTCATTGGCTTGGCTAAGAGTCTATGTCAAAGGGCAAGGATTGGTCCCTTTTCTTACTCTATCACGATGGAGACAGGCGGAGCTCGTCGGAATTGTGAGCGACGTATTGTTCGGCTTGATCAATTTTTGGTCAGGAGGATTCGTCGATTCTGGAAGCTCTTTCCTCTTTTTCTTTTCTTTCCCTTCTCTGGGCTAAGAAAAGGTACCATTGGTAAAAGAATAGTGTAATGAGTATAATCGCCAAAGGAACAGGCTGGATCCCAAATACGCTTACCTCGCCATCATAGGCCACCCATAGGATTGCGAAAATCGCCATGAAGATCGTAGTCAACACGACGTCTCGCTTTCTCGATACGAAAGGGTGGTTGGTCTTCACTTGTTTATCTATTTTCGCCGAACGCTAGGGTGATACGACGGCGGCTTCGGTCTTCGCCTCCACGTCTGGGTTGGTTGATTTTTTTGTGGTAAGGGAAAAGCTACACTATCACCGTCAAAGAATGCCTCTTTCTTGTATTCTTCATCTTCTACTGTTTCGGAGTCGTCTAGGCGAATGCTTACGTTTATCCCGAGGTTGCTGCAATACTTGTTGAATTGGATTGCGAAACCGTATGCTGACATATCGGCCGTCCCGGTGCTTAGGTTCGGAACTAGCACTGAAAGAAACAAGGCACTGAAAATTGTTTGTATTTGTCTTTTTCATTTATTGGAGAACGCTGAAGTGAGGCGACAGGTGTGCTAGCGCTCGTTGCCTCCGCTGATTTGTTCACCTTATTTCCTATAGATCCATTTCGCGACATACATAAATGGCGTGTCAAGGGATGCGACAATGGCTTTTACTATCAGTGCACCGATGATGACCTCCCAGATGTTCGGTATGACTCCGTAAAGGGCTATCAGAAAAAAAAGTATGGTGTTTAGTGATTGACCAAGTATAGTACTAATGTTGTTTCTAAGCCATAATTGAGCAAATATGTTTTTCTTATTTGCGAAGAACGACTTAATTCTTTCATATATAAAAATATCAAAGAAGGCGCCAAGCGACGCAACAAGTGCTGCGATCGTGATTCGCGGTGTTGTAGAAAACAAGCCTTCCATCATTTTGTACGCACTTTCTCCTCCAGAGGGTGTGACTTGCAGTGAGATGAGTATGTATATCCAGAAAAGAACCTGAACCATTATGTTGTTCAAAGCTAGCTTGTAGGCTGCATTTTTTTCATGAAATTCGCTTAGAACATCGGTTGCTAGGTATACCATTGAGTAGATGATTACTGCCCAAGATATGCTAAGTCCAAATACATCGACCTGTATGCCTACGGTAATATTCGATGTGATGATGAAAAACGAAGACAGCACATATAGGTATATTTTTCCGAATTTTGAGGTTAATAATATTAGTGTTCCGAGCAGAAGAAACGTAATTATCGCAGATATTTCGTTCATTGTTTTATATATAAAGATTTATTGTGTTTGACAAGTTGATGAGCACTTCACTGATGTTGTCTTTTTTTTCGTTGCTCATGTTTTCTTCACTTGTATCCAAGTTTAGTACAGCAATGTTTCGGGTTCCTCTTCTTATTGCTAGAGAGAAGATTGTTTTTGGAAATGGGTCTTTGCTACTGTCGATTTCTCCCTTCTCAATGCAATGGACTTTTGGTTCCCGATCCTCGGCGAGGTAGGAAGTCCCTACTCCGTTTGTGGTTACCTTGAATTTTCCGCTGTAGTTTCTGGTTGAAGGATAGTTTTTGCTAGAATTTCGAAACTCAAAAACGATATCTTGGATTTCGTCATGGTTACTGGGTACCATGACATTGAGGCGATAATTGTCTCTCCCGAGTACATTTGAAACGGTTTCGAGAAGCTCGTCGATCAGGCGATCAGGAGTTATTATATGTCCCTTTTGTACGATGAAGTACGTTGTCCATGACAGCAGCAATCCAATAACAATCAAAAGTACCACTTTGGTGATGTACCCCATGTAGGGACTATCGCCAAAAGCGAATATGATTATGGCAACAAGCGTTGAGAAGAAGAATGGTATAGTTTTTCTCAACGCTTCTCCATCAACGACTGTTTCCTTTGTTTTCTTTTCCTTTTTCATAATTGGTGAACAGTATTATTATCCCGCGATTTCGCGGGTTATCGTTTTAGGGGATTTGACGCGTAAGGGCTTGTTTTTCACTGGAATTTCTAGGTATTTCAACGAGAAACTGGGTGTTTGCGCGAAATCGTTGTCGGGGTTGCTCGATATGCACGCAAATTCGCTTGGATAACGGGTAGAGCCGATATGCGGCTTGCCGATGCCGTTGAGGGCGATTTTCACTCGCGAAGGACGCTAAGACGCGAAGTTTTTTTCGTGGCTTTGTGGGAGGGTTTTGTGGATGGCAATGCTCCGTCGTTGCTGCAGCGTTTATTGTTCCTGCGGGACTACTTTGTCCCTAATGCCTCGTCTGCTTGGAGTGTGTTGAAAAGTCGATCGAGCCTTGGCGATATCGTAGCCGCGTTCGTGAGAACGCGGGCCTGTTGGACTACGTTCCGCGTTCTCACGAACGCGGCTACGCCTAAAAACGGACTTTTTCAGCACCCTCCTTGTAGCGGGGATCTTTTATTGCGGTTGTGACGCCGCTTGCAGGTAGGCTCGCCAGCTGTGGTGGGGGCTGACGTCTTTTGCGTCTTTGGTGGCCCAGGGTTCGCAGAGGAAACCTTTGGCTTGGGTGCCGTCTGATAGCTCTATGGTGCCGAGGCCGAGGGGGGAGGGGATTTGCTGGATGAAGTTGGCCCATTGGCTGCGGGGCAGGTCCCAGACTTCTACCTCTATGGTGGTTCCGGTTTCTTCGTCGCGGATCATGCCGGGCTTGGGGGGCGTAGTGTTGGGCAGGGCGAAGAGGCGGTAGTTCGGGCTTGTTTGTAGGGAACGGTTGAATACGGCTCCGAGCTCGGTGAGCTGATGATTCAGGGGGAGGCCGGACATGTGGGCTCCGCAGACGACGATGGACAGCGAATCGTAGGATTGGGGTTGGATGTCGGAGAAGCGGCGGTGTTGGGTGGCGCCGAGGGGGAGGTCGCTTGCTTGTTGGAGTTGGTCTGCGACCGATAGCAGCTTGTTGTCGTGGAAGGCGGGGGCGGCGAGGGTGATGCCGAAGGGCATTCCGTTCGGGGTGAATCCTGTCGGGGTGGCGACGGCGCAGAGATCGAGCAGGTTCATGAAGTTGGTGTAGTACCCGAGATTGGAATTCAGCTGGATTGGATCTTCCTCCACTTGGGCGATCGTGTAGTGGGTGCCGGCGGTGGGGAGGGCGAGGAAGTCTATTTCGTCCCAGACGGTTTCGCTTTTCGCTCGAAGGGCTTGCAGCTTGTAGGCTGCGTTGAAGGCGTCCACTGCGGTGGGATCGATGCCTTTTTCGATGATGGCTTTGGTGGTGGGATGCAGGGCGTCGGGGGCGTTTTCGATGAGCTCGCGGATGGCCCAATAGCGTTCGGCGACCCAGGGGCCTTCGTAGAGCAGGCGGGCGGCGTCGAGGAAGGGGGAGATGTCGACGAGGCGTCTTTGGTAGCCGAGCGTCTCGATGCAGTCGAGGGACTTGAGGTAGAGGTCTTGGTAGTCGGCGTTGCCGAAGAAGGCGAGCTGCTCGGGATGCGGGACGCCGAAGCTCATGCCTGGGCGGGCGATGGCGCGGGGGGAGTCGGGCTGGGCGGGTGTGGGGCGCGAGTAGGGGTCTTGCTGGTCGGGGTGGGCTGTGGCTCGCAGAACAATTTGCCCGTCTCCCGCGTTGAGGGAGAAGATGGATACGCAGTCGAGGGACTTGCAAGCGGGGACGACGCCGGAGGCACTGAGGATTCCGCGGGTCGGCTTCAGTCCGACGAGGTTATTGAAGCAGGCGGGGACGCGTCCCGATCCGGCGGTATCAGTGCCGAGTGAGAAGGAGACTTGTCCTAGGGCGACGGATACGGCGGAGCCGGAGCTGGAGCCGCCGGGGATGTAATCCGGATCGAAGGCGTTGCGGGCTGTGCCATAGGGCGAACGGGTCCCGACGAGTCCGGTGGCGAATTGGTCGAGATTGGTCTTGCCGATGGGGATGGCTCCGGCTGCTCGGAGGTGGGCGACTACGGTCGCATCGTTTTGGGCGAAGTAGCGGTAGTCTGGGCAGCCTGCGGTGGTGGGGAGGTTTGCGACGTCTATATTGTCTTTGACTGCGAAGGGGATGCCGTAGAGCGGGAGGTCTTTCGGGTCGCGTTTCTCGAGGGCGCTTGCTTGGGCGAGCAGGCGTTCCTCGCTGTCGATGGATATCCAGATTTTGGAGTCGCCGGTTTCGATTCGCCGAAGAGCCTCGCGAATAATATCGGAGATGGTGAAGGTGTTTGCAAGATAGCCTTCTCGAAGGGTTTGGATGTCGAATGAAAGGGTGCTCATTGGAGATAGTTTTTCTGCCCGCAGATTGCGCAGATTTTCGCAGATGCTGTTGGTAGAGTGTCTAATTTTGCCAAAATAAAACGCAAGACATTGAAAATCAGATGCTTGCATTGAATCCGCTAGACAATCCTCGCGGTCTTGCCGCGGGGTTTCCTTCGTAACTTTCGATCAATCGCCATGCGGTCCCGCCCGAAGGGTGAGACGCCCAGTCCGGAGATACCCTGCGGTCTTGCCGCAGGGTAGGGCTGGGCGAGCGTGGCGATTTCATTTTTGATGAAAACAGAAACATCACTTTAAGTTAGGTTATGACAGCCGAGAGATTTGAAACCGCGAATGGACGCGAATAGACGCGAATGGTCTTCATGGTGTAAGCGAATTCGCGTCTATTAGCGTCCATTCGCGGTTTCAAATTTCCCGACTGTCATAACCTAACTTAAAGTGATGCTTCTGTTTTCATCAAAATTCAATGCAAGCATCTGATTTTCAATGTCTTGTGTCTTATTTTGGAAAAATTCATGAAACTGATGGGTAGAATTAAGCATTCGCGTTGATCTGCGCCCATCTACGGGCCCCTTCCTATCTTCTTTTTTGAAACGCTTTGTCTCGATTTCAATTAAGGAAAAATTTCGCCTGTTTTATTCTAATTAGAAAATTCTACAGGAAATAGCATTGAGTGGTTTTGTTTTTTCGATTCTTATTATAAATCACACTTGGAAAGCGCCCGATAGGACCGCATTTATGCTTTCCCAGTTATTGCTTACATTTTCACGAGTTTCCTAAACAAGTCTGCGTGATATCTATTACCCCTTAAACTACCCCCCCCTCTACTTTTACCCCCCCCCCCCTTTTTTTTTCTCTGCCGGTAGGTCGACTTTGCCCGTAAGGCGCAGCCGTGCTGTTCGCTACTCTCGTTTCTCGCTGGCTTTCGCGTGTCCTAGCGCTCGGAGGCCTTTTAGACAAAAAACACCCTAACCTCAAAATCATGAGAAAAAGCGTATATAAAACACTCGCGTTGGCCCTTGTAGTCGGCGCTGCTGCTACTGCTTCCTATGGCACTGTATTCTTCCAGAATACCGGCGTTAAGTCGGGCTGGAGCAGCACGACTGGAGAGCACAATGGATCCACGACCGAGGTAAGCAGTCCGACTTACAAGGGTTCGAAGGCTCTTCGTCACCGCCAGAAGTACGACTCCAGCTATTCCGGACGCTACCACTCGGAAGCTATGAAAAAGGACATGAAGAAGCGCGGCTGGGAACGCTACTACGGCTGGGTTTTCCGCGTGCCTTCGAACTGGCAGACGGTAAATCAGCGCTACACTATACAGCAGTTCATCGCTAACGTTGGCTGCAGCTCGTGGCAACCTACCACGATGACCTGGATCAAGGGCAACAAGATCAGCACTCGTAAGAAGGTTGGAAGCAAGTGCTCTGGTACGATCACGAACTACAACGACCTGGCGACCTTCAGCAAGGGAGTCTGGCATGCCGTGATCATCCGTGGCAAGTGGAAGAGCGACAATACTGGCATCCTCAAATTCTGGTTCAACTACAGCAAGAAACTCGAGAAAAACAATACTAAGACAACTCTTGCCACGGACACGAAGTTCCAGTTCCGCATAGGAAACTATGCTAATGCTTGGCATGACCAGGGTTTCATGGAAGGAACTCAAGGAACGCGTGATATATTTACCGATCACGTTCGCGTGACCAGTAGCTGGGGCGAGGTGAAGCCAAACTCTTGGTAGGTTCTAGATGCGTCGTCGCATCCTAAAAACGTATTCGCGCTTTTCTAGAGAGATCGCGCTATCGTAAATTATAAACATGCTGCGGAGGATAGAGAGTCCTCCGCAGCATAACTATCTATGAATAATAATTTCCGTTGAATACGTCAATCGAGCCCTGCCTCCATCGACGTATTCAACACGATCAGAAATGCATCTTTCCAATAGGATTCTTGGATCCGGATTTTTGTTCGGCGTACTCCTTGCTCCGGTTTCCGCCACCGAGCTTTATCGACTCTACGACTACACGCCCGCTTCCCAGGCTGCCAATCCGGTAGTGGCCCGAGTGGAGGGTTCCCCGATAGAGATCGTTCAGAGCGAGCTGGAAGTCTATCTTGAAGCGGAGTTGCCCCAGGAGGACTACCAGCGGCTAAGCTTGTCCGACAAGCGCGTTCGGCTGAGGGATCTTATAGACCAGTATTTATTGCTATGGGACGCGGAGCAACGCAATGCCTGCCGCGACGAAAAAATACGGCGAATGCTCGAAGATACTCACAACCTGCTCATGTCCGAGCAGCTCTATGCTGAGGAGATCGATAGCAGGAATCCGGAGACCGCTGAACGGGCCACGGAGATAGCGACCGTCTTTGTCGAAGGTCTCTTCCAGGAAGCGAATGTTCGGGTGAATCAGGAAAGCTACGACTTGCTTCTGGAGCTGGCGAGGGAGGACGACGACTGGGCCGAGCGCTATTTCGAATACAGCGTGGACGAGACTCGGCATGGAAGCGAGGAGCCTCCCGCCAAGCCGGGTCGCGTCGAGGCCCAGCTGGAACGAATCTTGGCAGTCTGCGACGAGCTTGCCGAGGTGACGGTGGGCCAGTGCCTTGACGCCTATCACGCCATCCCTATCCACTCGCGCCCTCGCCTCGACCGCCCTGAGGACTTCAACGTCCTTTTGAGGGATGCCTTCCAGCATCATCTGCTTTTCCAGGAAGCCGAGCGGCGTGGCTACAGGGAGCATCCTAGGGTGCTTGAACTCTACCAGCAGAACCGCAACGCGTTGATGAAGATGTGGGCCTATGAACGTCTTTGGGGCGAAGCGGCCGAGAGGATGGAGGCTCTCGAGCGTGAGGAAGACTACGAGAGACGGCTAAGAAGCTTCTATCAGGAGAATCTGGACGAGATATACACGTTCGAGGAGAACGGAGAGAAGATTGCGCACGTGTACGAAGCGATTGTCGACCGCGTGCCGCAGGACTATTACGACAGGCTGGTCGAAAGGATGGTGGCCGACCATGTTGCTGGATTGAGAGAGAAGGCCGATATCTGGATCGACGAGACGTTTTTCGCGCCTGCAAGGTAGCGCGGGTCCCGTAGAGCGGGATCGTGTATAGTATCCTCAATGAATACTGGATTGATTCCTTGCTTCGATGTCTTTGAGGGGCACGGTTCCGCTCCGCGGCTGGCTACATTCCATGCGTCATGTGGCCGGAATGCCGCATGCCTTTTTAACGTGCCGAGCTTGCGGCGGCGCCGCGAGTCATCGGTTCTATAGGGCGAGTGGGAACTCTGGGAAACGAATAGGGATTGCTGGGCTCCTGCGTCTGCGACTTTTTTACGGACTTGTGGCGCTTGCGATGAGGCTCGCGCAGGTGATGCCGATTGTAGTGGTACTTCCAGTACGGAAAAACTACAGGTCGCTCGACTCTGTCTTCCAGTTCTTCGATGCGGTCCCGCAAGGCTCGGATCTCCGCTTCGCGCGCTTTTGCCCGTTTCTCTTCGAGTTCCATCTCCAGTCGCTTTTGGGCGAGCTCGATCTCGCGCGACAGTTCGAGCTCCGGATGGCTTCTGCTTAGGCTGAGCCAGCGGTCGAGTTGCTGCTTGGCGGGAAGGCGGTTGATGTAGGGGTCGGCTCGATACTGGGCCAGCAACCTCTGTCCTAGGCTTTTGCGTTCTCGAGCTACCCGGTCCAGCATCTCTTGTTTCGTTTCGCTTAGCTCGTCTTGGATCGGGTTTATTTTAACTATACGGTCTCCTTCGAGTTTGAGCTGGAAACTGTCGTAGCGAACTATGCTGGAGTCACCGGCCGAGATAATGGAACGGGGCAGGCCATGGATGGCCTTTGCATCGCTAAGCGTGTCTCCCAGCTTGAGTTCCTCCGCCCGGCCGGACAATAGGGCGGCGAAAAGTATGCTGGCGGAAAGCAGGCAATGGGGGCGGCCTAGGCGAGAGAGTGGCATGGTGGCTCGTTTCTGGGTATCTGGAAGCGGCGCAGTCCGAGGGGGCGTAGTTCGATACGGTTGTCCTTCGCTAGTTGCTGCGTCGGCTGCGGATGCGCGGCCAGCTGCGTAGGAGCTGTTCCTTGATGGTGGAGGCGGTGATGGGCTTTTCCAGATAGCCGTTCATTCCCGCGCGGCGGCATTTGAGCCGAGTCTCGTTCGACACGTTGGCGGTGACCGCGATGATTTCCGTCTTGATGCGGTCGCCCTCGTTTTCGCGAATCGCCTTGGCGGCCTCGATGCCGTCCATTTCCGGCATGTCGAGGTCCATGAAGATGTAGTCGTAGTTGCCCTCCGCGTAGCGTTCGAGAGCCTCTTCTCCGTTGTTGGCCTCGGCGCAGCTGTAGCCGAGCTTTCGCAGGATGATGCTAATGACCTTGCGGTTTATCTCGTTGTCGTCCGCGACTAGGATGTTCAATGGGCGGCGATTGGCGAAAGTGCGACCGAGCAGTTTGCCGCCGAAGAGATGGTTTTCGGATGCGTTTGTTGGCTCTCCGAAATCCCAAAGTTCGAGCTGGTCGGTGGCGGTTAGCTTCGGCATAAGCTGAAATAACCGCGACATTATGCCCCAATTTGACGTTTTGGCAAGCTTTGCCCCTACTTCATTTGTAGAGTGAATCCGCTAGACGCTTCCTCTGAACTCCTTCGCCGGGCAGGGCTTTCCGATTTCGTATTCCGGTCGAAAAACCGCTGCAATCCATGTCTGAAAAGGCGCCCCTATTTTTCCCAAACAACGCTTGACTTGGTAAGGCTCGATTCTAGCTTCACGGCTCTTCAACGGCCACGGGGTAGTAGCTCAGTTGGTTAGAGCGCCTGCCTGTCACGCAGGAGGCCGCGGGTTCGAGTCCCGTCTATCCCGCCATCGTTGAAAAAAGCCGCTCTCCCGCAGAGCGGCTTTTTTGTCTCCAGGGGCTTCGCTGCAGGCCGCAGAGAAGCGGTAGGATTTCGGAGATTTCTCGGGTGTTGCGGTCCACCTCTTCGATTCGATTTGGGCTTTGCCAACCAAATCCGAGAGGCATGCAGGTAAGCGCATCTCACCTCCAGTCGAATTCAAGCTGGGTGGGGGCTTGCGAGGGGGTCTTGTCGGGATGGGCGAAACGGATGCCCAGACCGAGCAAGCGGATGGGGTCGGGCCGGCGTTGGTGGGCTTCGGCGAGCAAGTCTTGGAAGGATTCCAGGGAAAAAGGCATTCCACTGCGTTCGATGGAAGAGCGTGTAAAGTCGGCGTATTTGCTTTTGACGAACAGCTTGGCGATGGGACGGTCGCTTTTGAGCTTGGCGAGATCGCCGCTCAGTTCGCGATAGATCTCGCTGGCGTGCTGTTGGCGGTCCTCGAGGGTTTCGAGATTGGTGGGAAAGGTGCGTTCGCAACTCATGGACTTGCGTATTCGGTTTGCGACTACGGGGCGGTCGTCGATGCCGCGGGAGAGCTCGTAGAGCTCGCTGCCGAATTTGCCGAAAAGCTGCTGGAGCTGGCGGCGAGTCTTTTGCTGGAGTTGGCCGCAGGTTTCGATGCCGTTTTCGGCGAGACGTTGGGCCGCCTTTTTTCCAACTCCCCAGATCTTGGATACGGGAAGTCCGAGCATGAAGTTGGCGATCTCGTCCTGGGCTATCTCGAATTGGCCGTTTGGCTTTCGCCAGTCGCTGGCGATCTTGGCCAGCATCTTGTTGGGAGCGATGCCTGCGGAGGCGCTGAGGCCGGTAGTGTGGCGGATGCGACGGCGAATTTCGCTCGCGATTCGAGAGGCGGGGATCTCGTGGTGGCTGACGTCGAGGTAGGCTTCGTCGAGCGAGAGGGGCTCGATGGTGGACGTGTAGTCCCGGAAGATGGCGCGTATGCGGCTGCTTTCGTACCGGTAGGCGTCGAAGCGTACGGGCAGGATGATGAGGTGGGGGCAACGCTGGAGGGCCTGGTAGGTGGGCAGGGCGGAGTGGACGCCGAAGGCTCGAGCGGGGTAGTTGCAGGTGGTGAGCACACCGCGGCGGGAGCTGCTGCGTCCGCCGACGGCGATCGGTTCGCCTCGAAGCTCGGGGCGGTCGCGTTCCTCGATCGCTGCATAGAAGCAGTCCATGTCGAGGTGGATAATCTGGCGTGGGGAATCCATAGTGGCCAGGCGTCTTTGCCGATATTGCTCAAGTCGGCTAGGAACGAAAAGAAAAAGGCCGCAAGCGGTTCGCGCCTGGCGACGCAAACAGGGCTGGGCTCTCTGCTTTCTTCCCGTCCGCGCGCAAACAAAACTTCAACGTTGAAGTTTTGTTTGCGCGCCTGGCGCTTGATTGTTGGCGTAGTGCGGATCCCGCAGAGCGCATAGGCGTCAACTTAAGCCGAAAGGCGGTGGGCTGGAGGGCAATGCTCTCCCGCGACTGCGGGACCGTGGAGCCCACAGGGGAATAAACTCATCAGTTTCATAAAACCAAAGATAAATTAAGTAAGTCATTTATAAACAGTGATTTAATGGAAGATTTCAATGATTTCCAAACGACACTGATCGTGAAGTTTCAAATCGAGGATTTTTTTGCCCGCAGATGAACGCAGAAAAACTCAGATGCTCATGGAGGATATGGAATCAATCTGAGTTCATCTGCGTGCATCTGCGGGCCACTCTTCTCAGGCTTTTTTGAAACAGTTAGCTTAAGTTGACGCCAATGCGCGACTGCGGGATCGAGCCCTACCACTACCATTATTTTGCCGCTACTGTTTGAAAGGAACACTTTGCCATAGCGTCCGTATCAACAGCATTTTGCTCCGCCAAGCGTGATGGGCTCGCTGTTTCGCCGGCAACCAACCAATATCCCAAGTGGACGGGTTTCATTTTTCCGGTGGGCGGACGGGCAACAACCACCTCCGCGAGATGAACGCCAGGCGTAGCGTCCCTAGCCAGAATAGTGTACTTATAGCCGCGGCTCAGGGATTGATCGATCATCACCGATTCTTGGCCATCCAGACTTGCGTAAAAGGCGCCAAAGCTTTCATGCCTGGGATAAAGCATGCCGATGAAAGTCCCGCGAAGAGGGACCCTCTGTTTGGCTCCCAATGTTTCCGACCAGGTGAACCCTTGGAAGAATTGAGTCCACCAATAGGGTAGACTGTATTTCCGCGCCCAATCCGAAGTCGCATCTACCGGAATCATTCGTCCATCCAACCAAAGCGCTTGTTGGCTCAATGGCGCCGGTAAAGAAGCTTTTCCGATCGAACCGCTAGTTTCTCGGGACTTTTGCAGATACGGCTCTAAAGCCCTTGCGATAACCTGTGTATAAAACGCATGCCCTGCCTCGTTGGGGTGTACTTTGTCCTTGAAAAACGTTTCCCATGGCAAGTCTTCCTTGAGCAAGTGGGCATCGACTGCCGACTGAAGGTCGATATTCAATAGCCCGTAGTGAGCCGCCACCTTTTGATGGCGAATCCGATTGGATCCATCCTGAGCTGCTGCCTGAATAAAGACAATGGCTGGCGCATGTGGCAACTCTTTGAGGCGTACGACGATGCTTTCCAAGCAGCGAATGACAATCTCATCTCCGCGCGAGTCGTCGTTCACCGCAAATTCAATCAAAACCAAGTCAGGTTGAAATGAAATGACATCGCGTTCCAATCGAAAGACTCCCAATTCGCTGCCGGTTCCGCTCATCCCCGCATTGACCATCGAAACCACCGTATCAGGAAATCGCTCCTGTAACCACTGCCCAACCCAGCCTTTTCCGGCCTGGGTAATGGAACCTCCGAGCGCAACGACACGTAGCGGTGTTCCTCGATGCGTCTTCGCGAAAGCGGCGACGACATCATTACCGCTATCTAGCGAATCAATCGCTTCAGCCTGCGCCATCATGCCTGGGTCGCAGAGCAGTCCGAGTCCGAAAAAAAATATTCTGAAGATCGATGGAGAGTGAGAGTAGCAAGAAGCAATGTTACCACCGATTCCACGAACGATCCTGTTAGTAGAGTCCATAATTATCGTCCATTCTTTCCCGGCCATTCCTGATGTTGTCCTGGGTTGGTTTCTAGATAGGAGAAATTCTTGCTGGATTGAATGACGATTTCAGGCCCCGGCGATCCGTGGCATGGGCCGCGCTTCCTTGGCCATTTCGGCTTGGAGAAACCTCTGGAGCAGTCGGGCCTTGAGCTCGTTGTGATGGGGATCATTCCAAAGGTTGACGTACTCGTCCGGATCATTCTCCAAGTCGTAGAGTTCGCCGCAATCGAAATTGCGGTAGACGGTGATCTTGTAGCGCGAGTCGATATAAGTCTTAAGCTCCGCCACGCCGGGCTCGTGGTCGTTCTCTACGATCGTGTCGTTGCGTACATGATGGTCGGCATGCTTCCAGGAAGGCCACTGATCTACCCCTGTCATCACCTGCGGCGGTTCCAGCCCGACGGCGGAAAGCGTGGTAGGGGCCAAATCGACCAGACTCTGGATGGCATCGGAGCGGACACCTGCAGGTACCTGGCCAGGCCAGCGGACGATCATCGGCACGCGCACACCATCCTCGTAGTGAAATGGCCCCTTGGCCGTTAGCCCGTGGTGGCCGTAGTAATGGCCGTGATCGGAGGTGAACACCACCAGAGTGTTATCGGCCAAGTCAAGCGCGTCGAGCCGATCCAGGATCAGGCCGATGTATTTGTCCAGGCAACTGACCATGCCGTAGTAGACAGCAATGTTCTTGGCTAATTTGGCGCGGTCTACCAGATGGCTATGAGCGCCATGGATGAAATGCCCACTCCGGCTGACAATGCCTTGAGCGCGGAAATCGGGTGTCGACTCCATCGCCGCGCGATGGAAGGGCGACCCGCCGTCGTGTTCGCCCGGGCGGCCTTCTGGGATGGTCAGCGCCTCGGGATTGTATATCGTGTCCCACGGCTCCGGTACAAGGTACGAGGGATGAGGGTCAAAGAAGCTCGACCACAGGAAGAACGGCTGCCCGGCTTTGGCGTACTGCTCCAGATAGTGGTTGCTTCGCTCAGCTATCCAGGCGTTGTAGTGGTATTCCTCAGGCAGATTCCAGCGGTGTTCGCGGGGCCCTTGGCTGCCAGTCGGGGCCTGGAAATAGTCGCGCCAATTGGTTAAGCCCTTGGCTTCCATCCAGAGAGCGTAGTGCTGACCCACATGGGCCTCGTCGGTGTGATTGCGCGCCAACTCGAAATCGTCGAATCCATAAAATGGGCCTTGGTAGCTGCGCCAGAAATCAAGGTCGTGCAGAATGGGGTAAGCCTCCAGCGACGGATACTCATCTGTATTCGCCAACGGCTGGAAATGCGCTTTGCCGATCAAAGCTGTTCGATAGCCGTGCGCTCGCCACGCATCATTGACGTTCGGATGGGTTTCGCTGAGTTTTGTCCCCAAGGCGTATGCCCCGTGTTGGCTAGGCCACTGGCCTGTCAGAATACTTGCCCGCGTCGGCGTGCAAGTCGGGTTGGGGCAGTAGGCTCGGGTGAAGAGCATTCCCTCCTTGGCCAATTGATCGAGCCGGGGTGTCCGGATCTCGGGGTTCAGGACTCCCAAGGTGTTCCAGTGTTGCTGATCACTGGTGATCAGAAGAATATTCGGCGCGCTCATGGCTAACTAGCCGATTTGATTTTCTAAAATCGCGCTAACGCGAAATCTACCAGTCACGTCGCTTTATTTCCTCCGCCAGCAATAGTGAAAGGTACTCGGCGCCGCGGGGCGTGTAGTGGACAATGTCGCGCCGAAAGACACGCGGGATGTAGCCATTGTCCAAATCCCACTGGCTGTAAGATGCCGCCGTGTCCACGGCGCCGTCAGGATGTCGTACGGTTCCTAGCGTTTCCTTGCGCAGTTCCGCTACCTTGCCCTTGATAGCTTCCGCATTGCCTACAGCGCCTGGCGGAATCGTGATGATGTCGCCGACTGTATATCCACGCCCGCCTTCGCGTACGGCAAGCGCGGTGGCAACACCATCTTTCGCTTGCACCCCCACTCGCAGTCCTGTCTTTAAAAATCGTGTCGAGCCCTCCGTCTTCGTCTCTATGGCGTCCACAGACTTAACGCCTGATCCGCCATCCGACAGCAATACGATCTTGGCTACCGCAGCAGGTTCTATGGGCGTCACTTTCGACCTACCGTTTCTCTTTTCGAGTATTTGCCGCTCTCCCAGCCAACCCTTCACCGGATCGTTGTATTCATTGGGATATGTCTCGCGAAGCCATTGCTTGGCCGGCGGCACATCGCCCAAGCCCGTCGCAAAGAGGGGCGCAAAATCGAAATAGACCTCGGGATAGTTCGTCCGGTATGCCGCTGCCCGCAGCGTGTTATTGGCCACGTTATTCTGCAAGTTCTTGTCATGCGATGGCGGTGGAAACCCTCTGGTTTCATCCAGCAGGATATAGCGCTTATCAGGCGATGCGATCTGCTCGATCATGGCTTCTAGGATTTCCATTTCAACCTCAGTCGATAAGGTCGGATTGAGAGCGTTTGCAGAAGCGCCATAGACCTCGGAACTCCGAAAATACGGGTTCAGGTGCGGCCCGAACGCCCAGATGATCGCCAACCGCTTATTTATATCTTCCAGTCTGTGTTCAGCATGGGGCCCGGTGCCGACGACTTCGATGCTGACGGGATTGACTACCCGCACGGCAATTCCCGCATCCTTGCGGATGAAGAAAAACGCGTGCTCCTTCTTGCCCCCGGCATCTGATTTCTTTCGCACGATCTCGCCAAACACACCGTCAATCTCTACCCAGGTCGAATTGGGATTGTTTTCATACGGCAGCCAGTTGCCATTGTCATGAAGGTCGGTAGGGATTTTGCCACCGGTCTGATTTGAGAGTTCCGTTCTTAGCGGTGTGCGGTGGTTCACCAGCTCGACACTCCCGCTAGCAGGAATGACTCCGCCTACGACTTCGGCCGTCCAGGGAATAGCTCCCTGACGCGCGGCAATCTGAAAGCTTGATTGCCCGCCAATTCCCCAGTTTAGAATCTCCCTGTCCGGGTTTCTCGCGCCTACCGTCCTAAGCGCCGACCTGAGGCGATCTTCTTTCAAATCCGCCGACATCGAGTCCCCCCATACAACGATGCCATCGGAGTTTTGAGCCGACTCGCGCGCAGGCTGCCCAGCCTGAGCAATGGCGAGTATAGCAACGCTTACGCATGCAAGTAGGCGAGGCGCAAAAAACTGCGAGGATTTATGAGCGCGTATGGAGCGTTTCATTGCGGGTGAACCTGGTCGGTTGGAGCTTTCCGTGGATTGTTCCACGGAACACAAGAGTAAGTGTGATACCGTTAGCAAAAAGGTTTGATATAATCACAGCGAGCAGAAGCGTTTGCAGCGCCACCGCATGCGCCTTCTCGCGATCCTGCGGTGCCGTCCCGGACTGCCTCCGCTCGTAATCCGGATACGCCCTCCTGATCTCCGGCAGAAACGCCTCGGTCCAGTCCAGGGGCGGGCCTCAAGGACGGCTGGCAGCCAACGCTTGAGGGCCTTGGCCTTTGCGGGGTCCCTTCTCTCATGTGCGGGGCAGGGGACCCTCATCGCTCCCGCGCAGTTTTTTTAGCCAGTGCAGCACCGTGCGATGCGGGAAGCTGCGGCCGAATCTGGCCTCGAGCTCCCTCTGGGCCTGGACGGCGGTGTTCCAGCGCCCGGCGCGCAGCCCGCTCTCGAGCAGCTCGACGATCCGCTCGTTGAGCTTGGGCGGGCGTCCTGTGCCGTAGTTGCGCGTCAGCGCCGCTTCCAGCCCGCGCTCGCGGTAGCGGTCGAACCACCTTTGCACGGTGGGGACACTGCTGCCTATTGTGGCGGCTATCGCCTTCACGGAGTTTCCGGGGCTGAAGCCCATCTTCAAGGCGATCAGGCGGTCGCGCTTCCAGCCCTGCTTCTCGCTCTTGAGCAGCTCGCTGATCCGCGAGTGGTCCTCGTCGTTTCCCATGTGTCTTCGCATGCATGCAGGGAGCGACAGGAGCCAAACGATATCAAACTTTTTTGCGAGTGACATTGGAAAGCGTGTCGTTGTAAGGGAATGAGCTTTAATTTTTTACCTATTGGCCAGTGAATAAAATATTGCAAATAATAATTGACGAATCAGCGCTCTTCATCCAATTCTTAACGACGTACTAAGTGAAGACACGATGAGTGGACGGCTCTTGGAAGCCTGAAACCTCAGCTTTCACAACAACCTATGAACCCCGGGCCGCAACAACCCATGAACCCCACGCGGCAATAACTATGAACCTCAGGCACAACAACTATGAACAAACGCATATTTCCCGCATTGCTGTTTACCTTGATTTCGCCATTTTGCGTGGCATACAGCCAAGACACGACCCTATCTGATGAGGACAACGTTGATTTTGAACTCAGCCCATTTATAGTCGACGGATCTCAGGATACGGGTTACAGGGCAGCCAATACCCTATCTGGCACTCGTTTGAACTCCAGTTTGAGAGATACTTCTGCGTCGGTATCCGTTTGGACGCAGGAGCTTCTCGAGGATACGGGTCTCATTGACATCGACGAGCTCATCGCTTACTCCGTGAGTACCGTTCTCAATCTCGAAGATCAGGACGGTCCCGGGGGCGCCTTTAATAATCAAACGAACGCCACGGCTGTTACCCAGCGTATTCGCACTCGTGGAGTGGAAGCTACCCGTGGGCTTGATTATTTTAAATCGATCACGCCCGACGACTCATACAGAATCGCGCGGTACGACGATTCTCGTGGGCCTAACGGGGTACTGTTCGGGGTAAGTCAAGCGGGTGGTCTGATTAACCAGTCCTCGTTTTTTGCCAATGCCTTCGAAGATTCCGGTCGGGTGCGCTACAGTTTCGGTAGCGCGAGCCGGAACCGGGCTGAGTTTCGCTTCAACAAAGTTATCCTGCAAGATAAGCTTGGTCTCGCGGTTGCCGGACTGAATCAGGAGAACGGACATTGGCGAGACTGGGGGAGTGAAGATAAAGAGCGGATCTATGGATCTTTCACTTGGCATCCGACCGAGAAAATCACGTTTCGCGCCAATTATGAAGATGGTTTGGAACATAGAACTACGATCCAGCCTAGCCCGGTGGTCGATCTGGGTTTGCCCTGGTATGATTACTCGCTCGTGACTCCACTGGAAGACATCACTTTCAACCCATATCGCGCGGGTGGCGCGGGCGCGGAGTTGAATACTACAACCCGGTCCCTTGGGTTGGTTTCAAGAGACGGGACCCCAAGAAACGCAAACCGCTTCACGTATGTTGAAAACGATGACACGATTATCAATGTAGTCGGAAACTATCGAACTGACGGATACCGTCGGACAGAAGTCGTTCCGGTGGACGGATCCCCCCAAATGCCATCCGGCTCGCGCAACTTGCGAATCGACGACCCTGACTTTCTGCCCTATTTTTTGAACGCGGGCGGCCCCGATTTTTATCGTGAGACGGATTTCAGTAATTATGCAGCGTTTCTCGATGTGGAGATCACGGATAACTGGTTCTTGAATGTCCAATTTGGAAATCAGAGGTCGATCATTGACGTACCCCAGATCCCCGGTGCCCGCCCGGCAGTGGAATTCGATCCGAATACGACGAAAGATGCAATCAATCCAGACGGTCCGGCGAACCCCTACCTCGGCAGGATGTTTTTTGACGGGGATTACCGGCGAGATAAGAACCACTCGTTCTATGAAGAAATTCGGGTATCTACTTCTTACGATCTGGATACCGATAGTGATCTCTTTGGGCGGCATCGAATCGCCATCGCTGCATCGCAAGTGGATGAGCAACAACGGCGCGGAAACACCTGGTTGGCTATAGGCGGCAACCCGCAAGGCCGCGGAAGCATTACGGATTTCTATGGAAATCGTTTCACGAGCGCTGACTACGACCATGTGAATTATCGTGTAACCAGCCGCAACTATGTGGATCTTGACGATTTTAGCACTTGGCGTGTTGGCAGCTGGCGCAGCGTTCCGGAAACGATAACTACAGATCGCTATGAGGGGGTTCCCACGACCTACCCGGTCGTTTGGGCGGAAGATAATCCTAGCAACTTCAACTACCTCATCAATAGCGTCACTGATACGCATCTGGCAGTTTCCCAAAGTCACCTTTTGGATGATCGTTTGGTTTTTACGCTGGGTTACCGCAAAGACGAAGTGACGATCGATCGAGCGGGATACCGTCGTGATCCGCTTATAGGCTTCATCCCTGATCTATCCATTACTCCCGATACGGCTGCGACCGATGATATTTCCCCAGCGGCGCCCCCAACCGACTTCGAAGGTACGGTTCGTACCTATGGGATGGTGTTCCACGTAAACGATAACCTTTCTCTGGTTGCCAATGCTGCATCCAGTATCGGGATTCCGGATTTTCGTCAGACGGTTTATCCAGAAGGTTCGACTGCTCCCCCTTCAAAAGGAGATGGTCTAGACCTTGGAATCGATTTCTCGCTTTTCGATAACCGGGTGTCCGGTCGATTGGTTTATTATGAAACCGACTCCAATCAAGAGGTTGTGGGCGGTAACGACCTTGCGAGAAGCTATGGAAGAATGTTCGATTCGCTAGAAGAGGCATTTGAGGATGCGGGTAACACCGCATTGTTTGAAGAGTTGGCGAATCTACGAACGGAGATTCGCCCTGAAGTGATTGGCCGTTTCCAAGACATCGTTTCCAGCGGTTATGAACTGCGCATTACTGCGAATCTCACGAGTAATTGGCGGCTGCAGTTAAACGCCGCTAAAGTGGATCGCTCCACGTCCAATTCCTACTCTCGGACTGTCCCATTTCTCGGTCTAACCAGAGCTGAGGGCAATTTGGTGGTGCAAGGAGTGACCGAAGCCGGAGAAATTCCTGATCCTGGAGATCCCGATTCCACGATAACGGCCTATACGATCGACCGGTCTGCCTACACTCCGGACGGCGCTATATCTCAGCTTCTCGATTACGAGGATCAATTGCCTGACGGGGAAACGTTTGACACGATTAGAGATGGCGGGAACCGAAGCGTTGCTCGAAACCTCTTCGAAGTGGTCGATGAGCACAATAGAGATATTCGGGTATGGGAAAAGCGTTGGGGACTTCGACCCTATCGGTTTAACGTGTTCACGAATTACGATTTCAAAGAAGGGCTTCTCAGGGGCTGGTCTGTAGGTGGCGGATATCGCTACAACGCCCCTAATATTATTGGGGAAGAAGACGGCGTTGAATTCGAAGGAGGAGCCCAGCAATCGACTGATTTTCTTCTGCGATATAGCACGAAAAAAATCAAATCGTTCTTGGGAGAAGGCCGTTGGACGTATCAATTGAACATCAACAACGTGTTTAATAACAGGGACACCATTCCCAGCCGCTTGGCTCTCGACGGCAATATTACACAGATGGTTCCTGGTGATCGTGGTTTCGCCTTGGCGCGATTCGATCTGCCAACTCCGCGTGAGTATCGGTTTACTGTGACCTACGATTTTTAATAACTGTTGCTGCTAACAAATTGTGGGTATGAGTTTCAGCGCGCTGCTCTAAATGGGCAGCGCGCTTTTTTGCGACGAAGAATCGTGTGCCGATTTTAGCTGGGCCAGCTGAAGCGAATATGGAGTTGGCTTTTAGAGGCAACCGCGCGTTGCGTGGATCTTGGATGCCGGACTATTTTCGATGACCGGACCGTACTTTTAGAAGTGTCTGCCGATAGCATAGAGCGTTGTTTTGGGAATTGGCGAAACGGACTCCCATCGACATCATTCTCTATAACATCCCTCGGTTTTCGAACGAGATCCTGTAGAGGAAACCCAAACGTTTCAAAAATGAAGTTTTTAGGAACCGCGAATGGACGCGAATAGACGCGAATGGTCTTCATGGCGTATGCGAATTCGCGTCTATTAGCGTCCATTCGTGGTTTCAAATTTCTCGGCTGTCATAACCTAACTTAAAGTGGTGTTTCTGTTTTCATCAAAATTCATGAAACTGATGGGGTAATTCGTCGCCTTGCTTTGGATTGCCCTCGCATTGCCGTCACGGATGCAATGTCGCAAAGAGTGGCGCGGAGCTTTAGCGCGCGTGCGCAATTCGTCCTCATCACTCCCCCTCCTCATCCCAGGATAAAGATGAGGATGAAGAAGATGATGAGGATAGGAAACGACGGAGACGCGGGCTAAAGCTCCGCGCTACGTTTCACGCATGATACGACAATAGGCATGGACGATGCGAAAACTATTGTCCGCAATGCTGTTCGGTTGCTGAAAGGCAGCTTAGCGCCGAGGTCCTTCGATTCTTATGCAATTTAGCGATACGAATGCGGGGAAAGCCCTTTTGCTGAAACTATGTCAGGCGCTTTTCAGTCCTGGCGTCGAAGAGATGAACGTGATCAAGATCGAATCGCACTTTCGCCATCGAGTTTGGCGCGAAGACGTTGGTGGGCGCGACGCGGGCGATGATTTGATGGGCTCCGGAGCCGAGGTAGAGGTTGGTTTCCGATCCCATCGGTTCAGACACTTCGACTTTTAGTTCGCGCGCGTTCGCTTCGCCTTCTGCAACCGAGATGTGCTCAGGTCGAATTCCGAAAACGACTGCATGGCCGACGAGGCTATCAGCAAGCTCGCTGAGACGTTTGTCCAGCGGGATTTCGATGCTGCCGCCCTTGGATTTGTCCTCGATGAACGCCAGCTGGGAGCCGTTTTGCTCTACTGTGCCGTGGACAAGGTTCATTGGCGGGGTACCTATAAATCCGGCCACAAACATGTTGGCTGGCTCTTCGTAGAGAGTGATGGGTTCAGCCACTTGTTGGATAAGCCCGTCTTTCATGACGCAAATGCGATCGCCCATGGTCATGGCTTCTACCTGATCGTGCGTGACGTAGATCATGGTGGCGTCTAGGCGTTGGTGCAGGCGAGAGATCTCAGCTCTAGTAGACACTCGCATCTTCGCGTCGAGGTTCGAGAGAGGTTCGTCGAAAAGGAAAACTTTCGGCTTCCGCACGATGGCGCGTCCGACTGCCACACGCTGCCGTTGTCCACCAGAGAGAGCTTTGGGTTTGCGTTCGAGCAGCTCCTCTAGCCCCAGCATCGCGGCGGCATCCCGCACGCGCTCGGAGATTTCGGATTTTGGAAACTTCTTGAGCTTTAGACCGAACGCCATGTTGTCGAAAACGGACATGTGAGGATAGAGGGCATAGTTTTGGAAAACCATCGCGATGTCTCGGTCTTTCGGTAGTGTATGGTTCACTACAGTGTCATCGATGGAAATAGTGCCGTCCGTTATTTCCTCCAGGCCCGCGATCATTCTGAGCGTGGTTGACTTGCCGCAACCGGAGGGGCCGACGAGCACCATGAATTCCTTGTCTAGGATCTCCAGATCGATGCCTTTGACGGCCTGGAAATCGGGGTTCTTCTTCGTTCCAGCATAGACCTTGGAGAGTTTCTTGAGGGATACGGTTGCCATGGCACTCTTATCTTTTTCCTCGGAGGCTCCTCGGGTCGAGGGAAATTTAGTCGTAAAATACGGCATAAAAAGCAATGATATGCGACATGCCTGGTGAATTCGAAAAAATGAAATCCAGATCTGTAGCCATTCTGATGAGCGAACGAAATTTGATGCGAGTTTCGTCCGGGATTGGCCGAATGTCTGGGAAGAACTGCCGTTTTTGGCCAATCGATGGCAGGCTAGGAGAGAGGGATTTACTCGACGCGCTAAAGGCGTGTCGTGTCGATGGAATCATTTCGGAACCCGGTCACAGCAAATTGGAACTGCTGGTCTCCCTTGGTAAGCCTTTGGCTTTGGCCCCATTGGAGGTAGTGGCGGAGGGCATCGGGCGCGTCTTCATCGACGAGTACGAAGTGGGGGCGATGGCTGGAGAGCATTTACGGAATGTCGGATATAGCTCCTTGGCCTACATGGGAGTTAGCCAGTCTAAGGTTTCGATGGATTGCCGAGACGGGTTTTTGAATGCGGCGCGGAGCGCGAAGGTGTCTTGCTCGGACTGGAAGGAGAAAATTGCAAGAAACAGTGTAGTTGATTTATGGGGACGAAAGCGCTTAAAGGAATTGGAAGCTTGGCTGGGCAGTTTACCGAAGCCAGTGGGGATATTCGTGGAGAGTGTCGAGCTCGCCTGGACCGCGCTCCAGGCCTGTACCCGATTGGGGATCGGAGTGCCAGGACAAGTGGGTTTGGTAACGAGCTCTGACGTTACGTACCCTAGTTGTTTGGCTTCTCCAGCTTTCAGCGAAGTGGATATCCCATGGGAGGATATTGGGTATGAGGTGGCGCGTGTGATTTTGCGTATGATCGACGAACCGAATACATCGGAGAAGGAGGTCAAGGTTTCGCCGCGAAGAGTCCTGCAAAGAGGCTCGACGGATCGCTTGGAAATCGGGCAGAGCTTGTTTAAGCGGGCCACTGCTCTTATGGAAACGGAGTTGGAGGAGTTTCGCACTGTCGATTGGCTTTGCGATCGCTTGGGCGTAGAGCGTCGCAGTCTGGAACGAGCTTTTCGCGCCGGAGGAGCTGTTTCGCCAAAAGCCCATTGGGTGAAAATGAAGCTCCAGCGAGCGAAGGAGTTGATGGAGTCGGATCCCTTTCTTGGCATAGCCGAGGTGGCATACGCTTGTGGCTTTCCGAATGTGGATCGCTTCGCTAAACCTTTTAGACAGATGATGGGCAAGAGTCCGAGCGAGTATCGAGCGCAGCTTCGAGACTTGATCTAGTGTGGTGCAAGCGAAGTTCGCTGCATAAATTGGGGAGCGCCCGCGTCTCGCGGGCTGCTTGAGGCGTCTCGCCTCAAGCGACTCAACCAGAAGGACTTGGGC
>JANQRJ010000005.1 GCA_028284635.1 Pelagicoccus sp. | reverse complement strand
CCCGCCTTCATCGACAACCTTGACTGTAGTCGTGGTCATGCGAGCTTCGTACGCTGACGAGCAACTAACAAAGAGCAAAAACAATGCTCCAATAAGAGGTGCTTTACTAGTTTTCATCGTCAAGATCTCCTTCTGTTACAATCGTTTTGAAAAGTGCATTTACGTACAGATAAGCAACCGTTTTTAAGTCGCTATGCCTCCAATTGGAGTCAGGGCCTCGAGTGGATGGCCAGCCATTTTGATAGTTATTTTGCATGTCGAAATTACGAGTACCAAGCAGATTGAAGGCAGGGACTTCGTTCCTTCCCGCAGCGAACGACGTAGCTGGAATCGCTTCGGCAAGGAGCTTAATTTTCGTTATATAATTCATAGCCGCTTGGGCCGTCGAGTCCAAATCTGGAGCCAGCAGATCTCCCCCGCGGTAGTCCCAAGGCGGGGTCGCATAGTCTGAATCCGAGTTTTGGAACGGTTTGAAGAGAGGCTGCACCCTCAATGTCGAAAGCGAAAGGGCCTGAGCCTGCTGAAGCGTATAGGTCCTGATGCTGAAGTTTGGTCCGAGATAGACCGAGTTGGCTCCCCAACCGCCATGAGAGTCGCCGGTTATCACAGCAATTCCAGTTCCCTTATTCCACTCCTGAGCGTACCAAGTGCGGAACCCTTCCCAAAGCCCGTCCCACAAAGCCGGCGGCGAAGCGCCATTTCCATTGTCGAGCACGTTCTCGCCCGAAGAATAGAAATTGTATGCCTGGGTAATGCCGCCGAAACGACCTTTCCAAGTAAGATTCCTACGTTCGTCGGCCGCAGAAAAGATGTCATGCCAATGGCTAGCTCTGATGTGATCGAGACTCGAGAGGTGGTCCCAATCGTCGTTGGTCATATTGTCGAGTTCCGAAGCGAATTTGTTCCCGTCATAAGCCTCGATCGGCACTGCCGCGTTCAGCATGAAGTAATTGGCGGGATTGTATCCATGGTCCTTTATCAAACTGGAAACCAACACGTTCCCCATGCTGTGAGCCGCAATCACCACTTTATCTTGGGGACGGCCGATCAACATACCTTCCAAAGCGCTGGAACTTCTTTGAGCATTTATCAGGTTTTCGTAGTAGTCTGGAGCCTTGTAGTCCCCAGCTATCGGAAACTGCGATTCATAGCCATACCAGGTGACTCCTACGAACCTGGCGTTGGAGCCGGACCAGTACATTCGCTTGAACATCTCGGCATTCCATCCTCTCGCCTGCTCTGGATTGACGTTGTAGCCGTGAACGAATACGAAGTACTTGTCGTTCCTGTCGTCGTCGGGCCAGCCATCCGGCTCCTGGAGCTGCGTAGGCGTTCCTCCTGTCTTGCCTAAGGCAGGCAGTAGGTTCATGTGACGGTACATCTCCTCTACAGGAGAAATTTTCAAAGGAAACTCATGCTCGAAAGCAACCGTACCGTGATCCTCGTTAACAACCTTCAGCACGAGCGGCTTGGTCGTGGCAAGTCGACCTTCCAAAAACAGAATGCCCATAGAGTCTTTCGCCGCTTCCAAGTAGTTGAAGGAAAGCTCGGCTCCATCGCTAGTCACGCGGCGAGATGACCGATTCTTCAACTGATTGGCTACTGAAATATTCCGCAAAGCGTTGCCTGGACCATTCCATTGATCTAGCTGGCTCCCAGTATCCGGATATAAGTCGTCTTGCTCGAAGAAGTTCAGAGCCTCTTCTTCGTGGGCAATGAAATAGTCATATTCATTGGTAGGGTATTCTTCGATCAACCCTTCAATATCGAGATAAAGTGGAAAGAAATCGACCAAATCGCGCACTCCGTCCACATAGGTATCGCCGTGGTCGTAGCCCGACGCCCCCGGAACATCATCGCCAGAGACATCGCTCGCGTCATTGTCATCATTGATCCAAAAACAATAGGGATTATCTGCATTCACTTTTCCCCGATCCTCGGAATCAATCTTTCCGTCACGGTTGTAGTCCGGAACGATCGCGAGATCCGTTGGCGGGCTGAATTCCAACGTTAAGGTATGGTCGCCAAGCCCTAGCAGATCCGTAGGCAGGTTGACTATAAGTTCGCCGTCATGGGTTCTTTTCACCTGAAACTTGCCGAGGCCGACTAGGATACCGTTTCGGTCAACAGTTATATCTACCTCTCCAAGTAGCGCTACCTTCACTTGGCCGTTAACAAGATCTGGATCAAGCTCGATAGTGTTGCCATTGGTCGGGTCTCCATCAAGGTCAATAACCCAAGGCCCAGAATTGGTCAACGAATCGTACTCGAGGTCTCCCCAGTCGATCTGGCTGGCGACGTCGGCAGGCACACCGAGCACCTCCGGCAGGCTGATCTTCAGCTGTTCCCCCGAAACCTCGCCGAGGCCCAGGATGCTCAGGATGTCGGCGCCGGCGGCGTTCTGACCTGGAGTCGCGACGCCCAGCTCGAGCATGCGCACGAAGGGCGGCAGCTCCCAGATCTCGTAGGCCTCCCGGTCCGAGTAGACAGTCCACTCCACGCCCCCGCCGACGATCTCGTTGCTGATGTCGCTCCACACCCAGTCC
>JANQRJ010000104.1 GCA_028284635.1 Pelagicoccus sp. | reverse complement strand
GGAGAGCAGCTCGAGCAGGGCGAGCCGCTCGGCGGCCTTCTCGGAGCGTCCTGGCGGGCGCTCCTGGGCCATGGCCTTGAGGGCCTGGCGGGCGGCGGCGGGGTCGCCGCCGTCTCTCAGGGCCTTCTTCAGGTCGAGGCCCTTGCCCTGCTCGAAGCGGCTGACGGGCTTCTCGTCGACCGGGGGCTGCTGCTGGCCGGGCTGGTCGACTGGCTTCTGCGGGATGCCGTCCTGCGAGGCGGCGAGGGCGGCGAAGGCGATGGTGAGCGAGGCGATGGCGATGTGGAGCTTGCGCATGGCGATAGGGGACGGGTTAGGAGTTGGAGAAATGAGCGGAGGGGATCTCCGCGGCGAAGCGGCGGCTTCGAATGGGGAAACGCGTAGGTAGTGGGGAGGTGGCTCGGGGCATGGGAAGGGCTTGGGGTTCACTCTATACGAACCTCGGCCGGCTGGTTTCCATTAGGTTTTTTTATGATTTTCTTTCAAAGTATAAGCTGAATAGCTTTATGCCTTTGTCAGAGAAAGCCTTATGCCTTGCGCGTTTTTGGGAACGGAGTTGCGACAAGCGCTGCATTGCGATGAGGGCGGGCGGGAGGGAGCGAAGGAACTTGCGCTCGTCTTTCGGCGCGGTCTTGCGTCTGTGTTGGCCCGGTAAAACCTGTCGGCGCCAGTCATCTGCTTCTGCTTCCTCTCATCCTATCGAATCGCTCGTGGAAAGAAGAAGATGAAGAAGTGGAAGCAGAAGAAGATGATGATATGCTGGATGCGGTCTTAGTGGGGTTGCGCTTTCGTCTTGGGCAGGCGGGTCAGCTCAAGATCGTCCGGAGACCGAGCTCTAGCTTTTCATCAGTCGCGTCTAGGGTGGAAGGCGACCTTGACGGAGCGTCCGAGATTGTGGTCGGTCGGGAGCGAGACGCTGGACTTGAGAAGCTTGGCTGAGGCCTGCAGTTCGATAGCTACGGTCGAGACGGAATCTAGGGGGCAGGCTAGGTGGACGACGCTCTGGCCTTCGCTATGGCGCCACTGGACGAGGCAGGGCTGGTCGACGCTGAGGAGTCCTGCTGGGGTCTCGACTTGGCCTGGCTCCCAGAAGATGACTTGCAGCAGCTGGCCTTCGGGGAAAAAGACGGCTTGGAGGTTCGGCGAATTGGAGAGGATGACGATTTGGGGCGGCGGCTTGCCTTGGGGATGGATAGAGACGGCGTAGGAAGCGTCGGTCGGGCTCTCGCCGTGTTCGATCGAGAGGGTGAAGACGTCGCCTTGTTCCGGCGGGGCTTTGCTGAAGGGCTTGTTGATGGCGTCCCACTCGCCGCGTCGGCTTTCCATGCTGGCATTCACGGAAGTCGATCCATCTAGGATTCGGTAGAGGTAGCCGCGGTGGGAGACTTGACGGATGTGGGGCGAATGAGTCGCTTGCCCGACGGCGAGTTGCTGGACCTCTCCGTCTTCGAAGAGAACCTGGGCCTCTTGGGCTGCCCAGCCTTGGTGAATGGTGGTCTGCAGTGGGTAGGGCTTCGCGGTGGCGAGAGAGTTTCCGAGCATGACGAGGTGGTCTTCGTGAAAAAACCATGCCTTGCGGCCGGAAACCTCGGCTCGGTCGTAGTCGAGGCAGCTGACGCCGTCGATTCCGTCTGTCGCCCCGCCTACGAAGTCGCTGCCCCCGTAGGTCCGCTTGCCCCACATGAAGTCGGGAAAGGGCTCCTGGTCGGTCGTACAGGTGACCCCGGGGAGCCGTCGCCAGTCGAGCAGCGGGTAGATGCGGTCGTAGTTTTCGGTCTCGCTCATGCGTAGGGTGAGGCCGTCGCCCATGTAGTAGCCGAGCAGGTTCTCGCCGTTGCCGGATTCGGTGCCTTCCGTATCCGTGGATGTCATACGGAGGAAGTAGCTGTGGGCGGGGCGGTGGTGGGTGGTGGTGTCGGACAGCCAGAAGTGCTTGTGGCCCACGAGTGGCTCTTCCGTAGTGGGATCTTTGATACGTCTTGCAGCTTGCTGGAGCGCTTCGGGTCGGGATACGGGAAGCGTGGCGAGGATCTCGAGGGCTCGAGCGAGGGATGGCAGGTGGTTGCTCAGCCGGGTGAAGGCCCGGCCGCGGGCGCTGAAGAACCAGCGGTTTCCCCGCATCATGTAGATCGATCCGTCGAGAACGAGACTCTCCAGGCGCTCCAGAAGCTCGGGCGCGAAGGCGGCCCGGGTTCCGTCTAATAGACTGGCGAAGAGAATGTTCTCTATAACGAAGGCCTGGCCGTAGTCGCCGTTCATGAGCTGGGGGCCGTGCTGGAAGAAGCTGCCGTCGTGCTGGGGACCCTCGTCCAGACCGATGGTGACTTCGGCCTTGAGGCGATCTGCGGCGCGGCGGAGGTGAGCCATGTCCCCGGCGAGGGCTCCGGCTTCGAGCTGGAGACGGGCGGCCCAGAGCAGATTGGTTCCGGTAGTGGGTATGGGCTCGTCGGTGAAGCGAAAGGCGGAGCCGGTATCGCCGCGCCGCATCATGGCGAGGGCGGCTTGCCACTGCTCTTCGGTCAAGGCTCCGCCAGCAATATGCATAATGATAGCGACGGCCCGGGGGCCGCCGATGAAGGTGAGGTAGCGGTTTTCGAAATAGGGTTCGTACTTCAGCCAACCTTCGAAAGCGAGCGAGATGGCCGAACCGATTTCCGCTTTCTCCGGCGATCCTGGCGGCAATTCGGCGTAGACCGGAGCGAGCCCTCTGGCGATGCGGTTGATGTGCCGCATGGCCACGGGAGAGGTTCGATCGTGGCCGACGTAGGCAATGTCGGACCAGGCGCCGTTTGACTGCAGCGCTTCGGCGAATCTCTTCGCTCTGTCGAGGCCCCGGGAGCGGACCTTTTCGAGGTAGTGCGTTTTCAGACGTTGACGAATGGTTTCGAGATCGGCCTCGTCTTGTTCCGAAGGTTGAGCGGCATAGTGTTCCAATGGCCGCAGCAGGGGATCGGGCTCGGATGCGAAAGCGAGACAGGCCACGCAGATCGAGAGCAGAAAGGGTTGGACAGCCTTCATGGAGCGGGCCTCTCTTGAAGAGGCTGTCGGGGGCGACGTCAAACTTCAAAGGCCTAAGCTGGCAGAGCCAGAGGCCAATAGGTTTTTAGGCTGTCCGTGCTTCGCTCTTCGAGCTACACAGGATCTATCGATAGGCGTTTAGGTGAAAAGCTTCTCAAACATGATCGTTTTCGAGAAGTAAGGTACTAATCCAGGATCTGGATACGTAGCTAGGGCCTTGTCTTTGATAATGCTGCAAGGAGTAGCGCGGATCCCGCAAAGCGCATTGGCGTCAACTTAACGGAGGAAGCATCCTTTGGAGGGCAACGCTCCGTCGTTGCCGCGCCGGTTATTCCCTCTGTAGGCTCTGCGGCAATGAC
>JANQRJ010000010.1 GCA_028284635.1 Pelagicoccus sp. | reverse complement strand
GCGAGACGCCCAAGCCAACACGCGAGACGCGTGTGCTCCCCTTTGACCAGACTTACTGACAACTAATAGTGTAGCAAACTTCGCTTACACCACACTAGCCCGTTTTTAGGATTGCGCCACGGCTGAAAACCATTCTGCTACACGGCTTTCACGCTAGAGGCAGGCGGCCACACCGCTTGTTTCCGCAGAGACGCCTCACCTGAGGCGACAGCGTCCCGCCCAGCTCACGCTTGGCAGAGGCTGGTCCGAAAACGGACCGACCTCTCTCTGCGACATTCGAACAAAAATACGAAAAACAAATGGCCAGCAGCAATACCGTCGACAAGACTCAGATAATCAGCGACTTCAAGACGCACGATTCCGATACCGGATCCTCCGACGTCCAGATCGCTCTCTTGACCGCCCGCATCAACCACCTCACCGAACACCTCCGCGTGCACCGCAAGGACTTCCACACTCGCCGCGGACTTCTCGCTATGACGGCTCGCCGCCGCAAGCTACTCGACTACCTCAAAAAGCACGATCTCGAGAAGTACAACGAGATGCTTCAGCGCCTCAATCTCCGCCGATAGCAGAAAACCCAGCCGATCAGCGATTGCAAACCGCTCGATGTTGATCACTTTACCAGCCTGCGAAGTTCCCTTTGCAGGCTTTTTCGCGTGATACAAGCAATCACCTAACCCACAGACGAAACGGACGGGCCAAGACCTGGTTTGAGGAAATTTCCGAGTGCGGCCGCCAATCGCCAGGCTGGCTCCATTCGGAAATCTCTTCACAAAAAGACCGGTCCCCACGTCCGCTTCGTCACCAAGAAGCAAGAAGAAAAATGATACAGAAACACAACGTAACCGTAGATGATCTAGGGATCACCTTCTCCACCGGCGATATCGCCAACCTCGCCTCCGGAGCCGTCACCGTAAGCTGCGGCGAAACCAGCCTCTTCGTGTCCGCCACAGGCGCCAAGACCATACGCGAGGGCCAGGACTGGTTCCCCCTCACCGTCGACTATCGCGAAAAGTACGCCGCCGCCGGCCGCATCCCAGGAGGCTACTTCAAGCGCGAAGGCCGCCCCTCTGAAAAGGAGATCCTCACCTCCCGCCTCTGCGACCGCCCCTGCCGTCCGCTTTTCCCCAAAGGCTTCCTGAACGAAGTCCAGATCATCGGTCTCCTCCTCTCCGCCGACCAGACCAATGACGCCGATATCCTCATGGTCAACGGCGCCTCCGCAGCCCTCGCCATCTCCGATATCCCCTGGAACGGCCCCATCGGAGCGGTACGCGTCGCCCAGATCGACGGCAACTTCGTCGCCAACCCGACTATCGAAGAACAATTCGCCTCCGATCTCGACCTCATCTACGTCGGCACCAAAGGCGAAATGCTCATGATCGAAGGCAGTGCGGACCAACTGCCCGAAGAACGCTTCCTCGAAGCCCTCGACTTCGCTCACGCCTCCATCCAGCCTATCATTGCAGGCATCGAGCAGCTTCAGAGCGAAGCCGGCAAGCCCAAGGCCGAATTCAAGCTCTGCGTGCTCGAGGACGAGGTCCGCGAAATCGTCAACAACCTCGTAGGCGATCGTATCGGCGAAGCCTGCGCCGCCGGCGACAAGCAGGAACGCAACGCCAAGATCGACGAGCTCAAGGAACTCGCCGAAGGCACCCTCCAGGAGAAGTACGGCGAAGACTACAACCCAGCCCAGCTCAACATGGCCATGGAAGAGCTGCTCGAACACACCTACCGCGAATCCATCCTCAAAAATGGCGTTCGCTCCGGTGGCCGCAAGCCAGCTGAACTCCGCGAACTCCATAGCAGCGTCGGCGTCGTGCCCCGCGTGCACGGTTCCGCCCTCTTCTCCCGAGGAGAAACCCAGGCCCTCGTGCTCACCACCCTCGGCCCGGCCAACGAAGCCCAGAGCCTCGACGCCATCGCCGGCGGCCCCACCTCCAAGTCCTTCATCCTGCACTACAACTTCCCGCCCTTCTCCGTTGGCGAAACCGGTCGCTTCGGTTTCACCGGACGACGCGAGATCGGCCACGGAGCCCTCGCCGAGCGCTCGCTCCTACCCGTGGTGCCATCGGAAGACGTATTCCCCTACACCATCCGCATCAGCTCCGAGGTCATGGCCTCCAACGGCTCCACCTCCATGGCCTCCATCTGCGGCGGCTGCCTCTCCCTCATGGACGCCGGCGTGCCCATCACCGATCCAGTAGCCGGCATCTCCGTCGGCATGGTGACTGAAAGCGAGGACGACAAGATCTCCAAGCACATCATCCTCACCGACATCCTCGGCGAGGAAGACCACTTTGGAGACATGGACTTCAAAATCGCCGGCACCACCAAAGGCATCACCGGATTCCAGCTCGACCTCAAGATCAAGGGCCTCCCCTTCGACATCACCAGAGAAGCCGTCGCCCAGGCCCGCGAAGCCCGTCTCGCCATCCTCGAGAACATGACTGCTGCCATCGCCCAGCCCCGCGAGGAAGTCGCTCCCAGCGCTCCCCGCATCACCACCGTGCAGATCAACCCCGAGAAGATCGGCGCCCTCATCGGTCCCGGCGGCAAGAATATCCGCCGCATCGTCGAGATCACCGGAGCCCAAATCGACATCAACGAAGACAACTCGGGCCGCGTGAACGTCTACGCCACCAGCGAGGAAGCCATGAAACGCGCCCTCCACGAAATCGACCTCGTTTGCGGCGAGATCGAAGAAGGCAAAATCTATCGCGGCATCGTCAAGGCCACCAAGGAATTCGGCTGCTTCGTCGAAGTCCTCCCCGGCCAAGAAGGCCTCGTGCACATCTCCGAGCTCGCCGACTTCCGCGTGCGCCGCACCGAAGACGTCTGCAAGCCAGGCGACGAGATGGTCGTCAAATGCGTCGGTGTCGACGAACGCGGACGCGTGCGCCTCAGCCGCAAGGCCGCCCTCGAGGAGCTCGAAGCCCGCAAGGCAGCCAAGAAAGCTCCCGCCGAGGAAGCCGACTCCGAAGAAGCCGAAGCGGAATCCGAAGAGCCCGCCAACGCGTAACCAGAATTCCCCTACAGCGCCCAAGGCCCCAAAGCCTTGGGCGCTTTTTTATGAATAGCCATTTAGCTTGTAGCTGTTTAGTCCATAACCATTAGACCATAACCCGATCCCTACAGACTAAACGCCTATCCGAAGGATTCGGCGAAGCCGGACAGCCTAAACAACCTATCACCCAATGCCCCCAATCCTCCTCGTCAACGACGACGGCATCGACTCGCCGCTCCTCCAGGTCCTCGTATCCAGTTTTCAAAGACTAGGCGATGTGGTAGTCGCCGCTCCGCGCCAAGAGCAAAGCTGGGTCAGCAAGCGCATGAGCCGTTTCGAGACCCTGCAGGTCGCCAAGCGCGAAGATCTACCTTACCCAGCCTACGCCATCTCCGGTTCGCCCGCCGACTGCGTCAACCTGGCCATCGGGCATCTCCTTGCTCAACCGCCCGCTGCGGTGGTATCCGGCATCAACGTCGGTCACAACGCCGGCCTCACCTACATCCTCTCCTCCGGCACCATAGGCGCCGCTCTCGAAGGCGCCCTCCATGCCATCCCCTCATTCGCAGCCTCCATGGCCCTTGACCGAAACGACTACGACCGTCTCAAAGACGAGCCCCAAGCCCTTGGCCGGAAGCTGCAAGCCAAAGTCCAACAAGCCGCGGAGCTCTTCGCCACCTTCGTCGAAGAGACCCTCGCTCTCCAGGGAACCGTCTACGGCGTGGTGCACAGCTTGAACTTCCCCTCTTCGCCAAACGAGAATCCCAAAATCACCCTCAGCAACCCGGCCCTCACCCAAGCCAGTTCCTTCTTCGAAAACAACGACCAATCCTACAGCTTCATCTACCGCGAACTCGCCGAAAACGAACCCAACAGCCCAACAGACCGAGAAACCCTCAAATCGGGAGACATCAGCTATACCAAGCTCGACTTCTCGACTCTCGGTCGAAACCTCTAGCCAGCCATGCCGCAAGTAAACCGAGCTATCAAACGAGTCTTCCTGAAGGCGATGCCTCACGCCACCATGATGGCCTACCTTGAAAAGCATCCCAATGCCCGCAAAGCGGCGCCCGAAGGCATGACCTTCGTCTTCGACAAGTATCTCGGCAAATACTCCGTCAACATCGACACCCGTTTCAAAGTCGAACGCATCATGTGGACCGGCATCCTCGAGGAAAAGCTAGTCGCCCTGGCGCGCAAACGAGTTAGACCCGACGACATCGCATTCGATATCGGCAGCAACGTCGGGGCCATTTCCATAGCCCTCGCCGATGCCGTCGGCGACGAAGGAGAAGTTCACGCCTTCGAACCCAATCCCGCGAACTATGCCCGACTCAAAGCCAATCTCGCTCTCAACCCCAGCCTGCAAAACCGAGTCATCACCAACAATCTCGGCCTAGGCAGCGAACCCGGCACCCTCTACTGGCACGAAGATTCCGGCAATCCAGGCAACGGCAACCTCGATCCCAAAGGCGATGTAGCCTGTTCCGTAGTCACATTGGATTCGTATTGCGAAAACAACGACGTGCGAAAACTCGACTTCATGAAAGTGGATGTCGAAGGCATGGAACTCGCGGTCTTCAAAGGCGGCGAGAAGACTCTCAGCCGCCTCAAGCCAATCATCTACTTCGAGACCCTCGGGCGCTTCAGCGGACCAGAGAAGGACAACTTCCAAGCCATCGAAACCTTTCTCCTCTCTCTCGGCTACAAGCTGCACAAGCTCCATCCCGACGGCTCCATCACCCCCTCCTCTATCAAGAAGTCAGGCTCCTACACCGTAGCTATAGCCTAGACCCGCTACCTTCCCTCCCCTTTCGGCGCGCTTTAATTCTCTAACGTTAGAGAATTAAAGCGCGCCGAAGGATTGCCAGCAGCAGACAGCTTTGCGCCAACCGCGATTGACAGCCTTGCTCGGCCGACCTAACACCTCGCGCTCTAAGATGAAACCATCGCAAAAACCTGCACGTCCCTTCTTTTCTTCGGGCCCTTGCTCCAAACGCCCGGGCTGGAGTCTCTCCGCTCTCGATGAAGCCCTCGTAGGCCGTTCCCATCGGTCGAAAGTCGCGAAGAGCCGGATCCAGGAGGTCGTCGATCGCTCGAAACGGTTGCTGGGCCTCCCCGAGGACTACCTCTGCGGGATTGTTCCCGCCTCCGATACCGGCGCGATGGAGATGGTCATGTGGTCCATGCTGGGACAGCGGGGAGTCGAAATGCTCGCCTGGGAGTCGTTTGGCTCTGGTTGGGTCACCGACGTCGTCAAGCAGCTCAAGCTGCCGGAGACAAATCGCCACGAAGCTTCCTATGGCGAGATTCCGGATCTCAAGAGAGTCGACTTCGACAACGACGTGGTCTTCACCTGGAATGGCACCACTTCTGGAGCCAAGGTGCCCGATGGCGACTGGATTCCTGCCGACCGAAAAGGCCTGACGATCTGCGACGCCACCTCTGCCGTATTCGCCATGGAACTACCTTGGGACAAAATCGACGTAGCAACTTACTCTTGGCAGAAGGTCATGGGCGGAGAAGCCGCCCACGGCATGCTCGTCCTTAGCCCTCGAGCCGTCGAACGACTCGAGAGCTATACTCCCGCCTGGCCGATTCCGAAGATCTTCCGTCTGACCAAAGGCGGCAAGCTGATCAGCGGCATCTTCGAAGGGGCGACGATAAACACCGTCTCCATGCTCTGCGTCGAGGACGCCTTGGACGGCTTGAAGTGGGCCGAAGAGCTCGGCGGCCTTCCCGCTCTCATCGCCCGTTCGGATGCGAATCTCGTGGTCATCGAAGACTGGGTGGAGAAAAGCGACTGGGCCGGCTTTCTGGCAGCCGACAGATCTATCCGCTCCAACACGTCCATCTGTCTCAAGATCGTGGATACCTGGTTCACCAGCCAAAGCGAAGCGGATCAAGCGGCTGGGGCCAAGAAAATGGTCGCGATGCTCGAAAAGGAAGGCATCGGCTTCGACTTCGGCGCCTACCGCGACGCTCCTACCGGCTTTCGCATATGGGGCGGAGCTACCGTGGATGCCGAAGATATCGCCGCCCTGCTCCCCTGGCTAGACTGGGCGTATGCCAAACTGAAAAAGGAAGAATCCTAATCCGTAGCCGCGTTCGTAAGTACCGAGGCGGCAGCCGACAGCGGAGCGAAAAACACGCGGAACCCAGCACCCCGTCCTTTCCGCGTTCTCACGAACGCGGCTACGGGAACGAAACGCAGCTACGGGAACGAAACGCGGCTAGGTCGACTGCTACTTCAGGATCGGCTTCTTGTCCCACGGCAGAACGACCTTTTCGGGGGTCTTGCTCCATACCTCGTATTCGTCAAACAGCTTTCCGGGGTTTAAAATGCCGTTCGGATCGAGCGCTTTCTTGATCGCTCGCATCGCCGCCATCTCGGCGTCGTTGCGGGCGTACTTCATGAATGGCGTCTTGGCCAAACCGATGCCGTGCTCGCCGGAGATAGTGCCGCCCAAGGCGACGACTTTCTGCATCAGATCGTCGACCGCGCCTTTAGCCCGTTGGCGCTCTTCGGCAACTTCGCGATGGTACATGATGTTGACGTGGAAGTTTCCATCGGCCGCATGCCCGAATGTCGGCATGGGAAGCTTCCACTTCTTCTGCAGCCGCTTGAGAAAGCGGGCGAACTTCGCCTGGCTTTCCAGCGGTACTACAATGTCCTCGTTGATCTTCGCGTCGCCCAGAGCGAACATGGCGCCCGAACACTTGCGACGCGCGGACCAAAGCACTTCGGTCTCCGCTTCCGTTTTCGCCTCGCGATAGGCCAGACCCAGTCGCTTCGCCCAATCGATGGCTTGTTTCTTGTCGTCTCGCAGCGCATTTGGATGGCCATCAAACTCCACCAGAAGCAAGGGCTTGAGCGACAATCCCTTGAAGAGCTTCACTCCCGCAATTTCTTCCGCGCAGTAGACTGAGTTCCTATCGAGAAACTCCAGGATCGATGGATTCATACCGGCAAGCAACAGATCCTGCACTGCCTGAAGGGCCTGGAGATCGTCCTCGAAAGCGACCAGAATCGTCCAAGTCCGAGCGGGCTTGGGCAGCAAACGCAGCACCGCCTTGGTCACCACGCCAAGCGTCCCCTCGCTGCCGATCCAAAGGTCGCGCACATTGTAGCCGGTAGCGAACTTCTTGTATTCGCCACCCCATGACACGCGTTCGCCAGTCGGCAGATATCCTTCCAACGCCAAGACGAAGTCCCGCGTAACGCCGTACTTCGCGCAACGCATGCCGCCAGCATTGCAGGCGATATTGCCGCCAATGGTGCAGTGCTTTAGCGAAGACGGGTCCGGCGGGTAGAACAGTCCTTCGGCAGCCGCCTTGTCCTGGATGTCCTGCACGACAGCGCCAGGCTGAACGACCGCCATCGACTTGCCCTTGTGGATTGCGATACGACTCATCCGGGACACGTCCAGCACCCAGCCACCCTTGATCGGCGAACCGGAACCGGTGAGCGAGGTGCCTGCTCCACGCGTGGTCACAGGCACCTGAAAGGCATTGGCCAACTTCAGCGTCGCGGCAACATCCACCTCGCTGCGGGCCACGACCAATGCATCGTAGGAAAAGGACAGCTTGCTGCTGTCAAAGGAAGCTGGATACTTCGACTTCTCGTCGCGACGGACCTTTCGCTCGCCAAGCTGAGCTACGAGCTTGTTCGTAGCTCGAACGCGAGATTTGGATTTAGCTGCCATGGTCTTGGTTCTAGGCGCGACAGTATCATTGTCACGCGAAACGTAGCGCGGATCAGCCCGCGTCCGCGTTGTTTCTTATCCTCATCCTTTTCTTCATCCTCATCTTTATCCTGGGATGAGGATGAAGATGAGGAGGGGGGATGATGAGAGCGAAACGTAGCGCGGATCCCGCAAAGCGGGATCCGCGCTACGTTTCGCGCAACAGCTCCCGCCATTTCATGCCGAACAAATGCAGGGCAAAAAAGTAGACGATCGCGCCAACCGGGACGAGGACAGCTACCTTCAGCCATCCTTCTAACATCGACTCTCCCCACCAGACGAGACCACCCATCGCGACCGAGGCCATAAGCGCCTTCGCTCCATCACTCCAAAGAGAACTCAATCGAGTATCCAAATTCTTGTTACCGAGAGCGAGGTGCAGAACGCAAGCCTGTACGATCACGGCGACATTGCTCGCTACAGCTAAGCCAAGAGCTCCGAAGCGACCCATCAGAGTCACGCTCAAAACGACGTTCGCGACAAAGGAGAGAGCCGCAACCTTCACAGGCGTCTTGGTATCCTTGAGCGCGAAAAACGCTCGCGTCTCGACGGACACGAACGAATAGAACGGCATGCCAAGAGCGAAAACGATCACCAGCGGCACCGTGGCCAGCGTGTCCTCGGCAGTAAACAGGCCTCGCTCGAAGAGCAGACCGATGATGCTGGGAGCAAGCAGCAACAGACCTACTGCGGACGGGGCAGCGAATAGCCAGCAGAGCAGGATGCCCCGCTTGTAGGTCTCGGAAAACCGGTCGAGCCGCGCTCCGGCAATCGCTTTCGAAAGACTCGGAAAGACCACGGTGGAGATCGCCACCGCAAATACGCCGACTGGCAGCTCCACAAGACGGTTCGCATAGTAGAGCAGCGAGGCGGCCGCGTCGTTGACGGACAAAGCCAGACCGCGGCTGACCATGATGTTTATCTGGAAAACCGCCGCTCCCAGGATTCCCGGGAGCGTGAGCAAGGCAACTTCAGAAACTCTCGGCGAGACCCGCAGGTCGAAGCGGGGTCGCCAGCCTTCTCGAGCCAAGGCGAAGGCCGGTACGAGCATCTGCAGCAAACCGCCGAACAAAGCGCCTCCGCAAAGCCAGTACGTCTTGCCCTCAAGGTCCTCTCCCAGCCACCAACCTGCGTAGCCCAGAGCCGCCAGGATGCTTAGATTAAGCCAGACCGCCGTCAGCGCCGGTACGCCGAAACGAGAGAAGACGTTGAGCGCAGCGGAGAGGATCGCCGCCAGGCAAATGAAAAGCACGTAGGGAAAGACGATCTGGGCAAGTCGGGCGGCGATGATCCATTTTTCGGATACATTCGCATATGTCAGCGCTTCCAGTCCGAGCCAGGCTCCGATCGTTATCGCCAAGCAGATCACGAACAGCCAACTCAGCGTCTTGTTGGCTAGCTCGTGAGCCGCCGCCCGGCCTCGCGTTTCGAGTTCCTGGCTCAGATTAGGCATCAGAGCGGCAGTCAGAGCTCCCTCGCCGAGCAGACGTCGGAAAAGGTTGGGCAGCGTGAAGGCTGCGATGAATGCGGAATTCCAGACTGTCGCTCCAAGCAGGGAGCTGGTCAGCATGTCCCTCGCCAGGCCCAAGACCCGCGAGACCATAGTGAAGGCTGAAACAGTGCCGATGCGTGAAACGAGCTTGGACATCGGCCCGCGTAGGATTCGGCGAATCAGGCCAACGCTAAGCGCGACGCAAACCGACCTCTAGGACAAGCGAGCCGGACTCGACGCGGATTTCCCGGATGTTGTTCCACATCTCGACGTACTCGGCAGGCCATTCGATCTCCTCGACTTTCGAGCGGATCATGGAGCCAACCACACCGCCAAGCATTGGAAGAGGCAGAGAGTTGATCGTCACGCTTTTGACCGTAAGAAAAGGACCCGCTTCACCGTTGCTGAAACCGAGCTCGGCCTGTAGGAGGTGATTGGTTCGAGAACCGCCACTTTGACTGACGAGCTTCATTCCGACGAACATGCGTTCGCCCTCAAAACGCGTTTTCAAGTCTTCGACTCTCGTTCCTTGAGGGGCCGCTTTTTCGCTTTCCTTGCCCGAGTCTGCCGCTTTGCCGAACTGCTCGAAAAGGTAGTTTATCTCGCTTTCGTCCAGGGTCACGGGACCGGGCGTGCGACGCTTGATGCGCTTGATGGCGGTTTCCAGATTGCGGGACTCGGAACCGCCAACGCGACCGGGTTTGTAGAAGGCTCTGTATTCGCCAGGTTTGGACAACACCTCCTCGCTAGGCGTCTTGGAAACGACATCCACTGGCGTGATGAAAAGCAGGTAGGCGGCCAGGGCAAAACCGCAGCAGATCCCAGAGGAGGCGGTCAAAATGAGAGCGGATAGCTTGGGTTCTTTCGGTTTGACGAACTTCATGTGACTAGAGGTGTTGACCTTTTCCGGAATCAAGCAGGCTGCTCCAGGTCGCGAAACGAGCGAGCCATAAGATAGAAGTAGAATATTCCGCCGAAGAACGCGAATGGCACCAACGGCCAGCCGGCCCAACATACGCCGATGTATGCCAGGGTCGGCATGGTATAGCTGTACGCTCCTTTTTTCAGCATAATGGAAAGGGCCTCGAAGTTGAGGCTATCGGCAATGTCCTGCTTTATCGAATACAAATAGAGGGCAGCGCTCATGACCGGACCAGCGAAAAAGACCACGGGCATGACGGCTACCTTGGCGAAGAAGCCGTCGAAAGCGAATCCGGCGCAAATGCTGATCAGCGCTATCGGCAGCGCCGCGAAGACCAGCCCGATAACCAGAAACCGCAGGCCGTCGAGAAACAGAGCCTTCAAGTCTTCCCATTCCGGCAATTTGACCTCATTGCCCCGCTTGCCCTCGAGAAAGACCTGATACAAGTAGCCCATCGAGAGTATATTCACGATGGGCACGAGACTGATCACGCCGCCGATGGCACACTTCTTCAACCAATTGCGATCCGAAAATACGCGTTTAGATACTTGCTCGATAGAAGGCATTTCAAATGCTCGATTTTTCAAGGCACCAGCCATACGCGCAATTCAAATGGAGTTCAAAGAGAAATTACGAGCCTACAAAGCGACGGTGGAGTCCGCCATCGGCGAATACCTGCCAAGCGAAGAAGCCAGGCCCAGCCGTATCCACAAAGCCATGCGCTACAGCATGCGAGCGGGAGGGAAGCGCCTAAGGCCAGCGCTCGTTCTCGCCGCAAGCGAGCTTTTCAGCGAATCGCTCAACGCCATGCCTGCCGCGATCGCGGTTGAAGCCTTGCATACCTACTCTCTCATCCACGATGACCTGCCCTCCATCGACAACGCGGACCTGCGACGCGGAGCCGCTACCTCCCACAAGAAGTTCGACGAAGCCACAGCCGTCCTGGCCGGAGACGCCCTGCTCACCTACGCCTTTCAGCTCCTTGCCCGACACTATGGAGCAAATCCAGCCATCTGCGCCCAACTGGTGGCGGAACTCTCCGAAACTGCCGGCAGCGAGCGCCTCATTGGCGGCCAAATGGAAGACATCCTAGGCGAAGGAGCCCCTCTCTCGCCAGAGACTCTGGAGTTTATCCACCTGAACAAGACCTCAGCTCTAATCGAAGCCTGCCTCGTCATGGGTGGCATCCTAGGGGGAGCGACTGAAGCTCAGCGAGAGACCCTCCGCGCCTACGGACGCGAAATCGGCGTCGCATTCCAGATCGTCGACGACATCCTCGATGCCACGAGCGACGAAGCCACTCTGGGCAAAAGCGCCGGATCTGACGCCGAGCACGACAAGACGACCTACGTGAAACTCTACGGCCTAGACGAATCTCGCCGCCTCGCCCGCCAACACACGCAAAAAGCCGTGCAGCTTTGCCAGTCCCTACCCGGAAAAACGGCGTTTCTGGCCGAGCTCGCCAAACACCTGGAGACACGCGTTTCCTAGCGGGGCTAAAGCGCCAACCGCTCCTCGATCTCGTCAGCGTAGTCCGTCCAGGTCTTGAAGACGATGCGTCGACACTCGTCCTCCAGTCGCCGCCGCAGTTCTTCATCCACGAGCAGCCGAGCGGATGCCTCGCTCAGCTTTTCAGCCGTGACCTCATCCACCGTCACGCAACCGCCTAGGGCAGCAACCTCGCCAGTGGCCCCGCTCGCCAGACAAACACACGGCTTGCCAAAGCTCAGACTCTCGAGGATAGGCAAGCCAAAGCCTTCGTAAAGAGAAGGATAGACGGTGAAGTCGCACTTCCGATATGCTTCGATCAGGCCTTCGTCACTGACCCGAGGTTCCCAATTCAGAGGATGCCCCGCAGCCTGAAGTCGTCGTATCTCCCGCTCGGCAGCCAAGCCTGTTTCCCGATTGAGCATGCCGATCAAGTTCAACTGAAAACGATGGCCAGTTTGCCAAAGCCGCTCCGCCGCTCGCAACCATTGCTCGTGATTCTTGCGACCCTCGATCGAACCGACAGTCAGAATGCGAGGAACCCCATTATCCGAGAACGACGAGCCGGCATCTCGGCCTTCGAAGCCAACTGCCAATGGCAGGGCAAGCCTAGTTCCAGTGGAAGAGACGGACTCGCGAAGCCAGTATTTCTCCAACTCCTCAAGCGAATGACGCGAAACCGCAAACACGTGATCCAAAGCGCCAAGCTCGCGCAGATAGTCGCCAAAGCGGTCGACAGTCTTGCGGGGCGTCAATTGCGGCATGGCCAAGGGAATCGCATCGTGAAAAACCGCCGCGACCCTCACCCCCTTTTCTTGGAGCTCGCGAAAGCTAGCAAACCGCTTCGAATCGAATATCTCTGGAGCCAGCAAGACGCTCGAGTTCCCCATTTCCACAGGATCGAGTCCACAAGAGGCGAAAAGCCTCCCCCGCAACTTCTGCCAAAGGGACCAGCGCGACGAGCGGCGCGAACTGGGGCTTCTGCTGGGAACATACTCCATCAATCGCCTTTCCGAGGCGTCCAACGAACGCCAGCGTTGGGCGAAACGATCGTAGACTACAGGGATCCAGCCCCTGGTTTGTCCTTCTTGGTAAAGCGACCGCGTCACTCTCTGAATGCCCGTATTCGCAAGGCAGTGGCTAGTATGCGTACAGTCGAGGAAGATCATGAAAGGAGGGTGCGGGATGCGGCTAGGCCACTTGGCCTAGACTGAGGAGATCCCCTCGAGCTCTGCAACCACGCCTTCGAAAAAATGCCTTCAAATCCCCGTCCAGCCGCGCACACTCCGCGATCCAAGGACCCGACACCACCTCAAAGCTCCATGATCCGCAATCTTCTCTCGTCCAAACAACGCAATCCCATTCAGGAACGTTGCGCCAAAGACAGCTTCACCAAGCTGCGAGAGAAGTACGCCCTCTACTATCACCTCGCCGAGTCGCAGAGCGGCACTCGAATCACCATAGACGGCAAGGAGCTGATCATGCTCGCCAGCAACGAATACCTTGGCCTGTCCGAACACCCAAAGGTGATCGAAGCCGGCCAAGACGCTCTGGCAAAATGGGGAGCCGGCACTATGGGAGCCCGATCCGCCAACGGAGGACGAGCCTTCCACCGAGAGCTCGAGGAGGAACTCGCCGAATTTCTGGGTCGCCAAGCCTGTCACGTCTTCTCCGCAGGCTACCTCGCGTGCATGGCTTCGATCACCAGCTTCGCCCAGCGCGGGGACATCGTCCTGGTCGACAAAAACATGCACTCCAGCGTCTGGGACGGTATCCGTCTCTCCATGGCTAGCGTGGAACGCTTCAGTCACAACAGCGCCGAGCACCTCGAATCCATCCTCCAGCAGCTCGACCCCGCGACTCCAAAAATCCTCTCCATCGAAGGCGTCTACTCGATGGAAGGCCACATCTGCGACCTGCCCACCCTGCTCGCCGTCGCTCGGCAGCATAATTGCTTCGTGGTCCTCGACGATGCTCACGGCATCGGCGTTCTCGGCAACGAGGGACGCGGGACCGCCGATCACTTTGGCGTGGCAGACCAGATCCCGGTTATCGCCGGCAGCCTCTCGAAGTCGTTGGCTAGCACCGGAGGTTTCGTCGCAGGCGATCGCGAGCTCATCGAGTACCTGCGCACCCACTGCAAACAGGCGATCTTCAGCGCGGCGATCAGTCCAGCGCCCGCGGCCTGCGCTCTCGCTGCTCTCCGAGTCTCCAGAGAGGAGCCTCAGTGGAACGAGCGACTCTGGCAAAACACCCGCCGCTACCATGCCTTGCTGGAAGAACTAGGCCTTGATACCTGGGATAGCCAGACTCCAGCCGTGCCCATCGTGCTCGGCAACCGCGAGCGAGTCTACCGTTTCTGGCAGCGACTCTGGGAAAAGGGCGTGTTCTCCGTCATTTCCACCGCGCCCGGCGTGCCGCCTGGCAAGGATCTGGTGCGCACCGCCATCTCCGCCCGCCACACGGAAGAGGACTTCGAGATCGTAGAGGCAGCGCTGCGGCACGCAGCAAGGGGACTGTAACACAGATCCCGCTTGCGCATCGGTTCCCGCGTTCTCACGAACGCGGCTACAGAATTAAGGGTTACGCCGGATGCGATCCCGCCCTGCGGGATCCGCGCTACGGTTGGCGTATCCGAATTCCGTAGGCTTCCGCCGGATTCTTCACCAGCAGCTGCTCGATATCGGCATCCTCAAACCCTGCCTCTCGCAACAAAGGCAGCAAAGCGTTTTCGACCAACGTGTAGGGCACGAATCCTCCACCTCCCGGCTCGCCGGGACTGTACCAACCGGCGTCCTGAGAAACGAGAACGCGAGAGAGCAAGCCTGCCTCTTTCAGCTTCGCGAGCCGCTCGGCATTCGCTTTCAGCAGAGCCGCATTCTCCCGCTGGTTGTCGATCGATATCCACAAACCCATATTGGCAGCCTTGATCTGATTCTCCGGAGAAGCCCGCGTGGCGTGAACCCAGATAAACGCTTCCGGAGCGACGCCCTCCTCCTGCAAAATGGACGCTTGGGCGAACGCCGCATTCGTTGGGCCCGTATGGGATGCGATCGTCAATCCGGTCGCCAGGTGCGTTCGACAAGCAGCTCGGACGAGCTTTTCGTGAAAGGAACTCAATTGATCGCCGCGATCCACGGCGATCTTGATAAAGCCGGGCTTGATCCGCGTATCCTCGATCCCACTACGAAATTCCTCTATCCACTTTTCGGCGAGCTCGTCGACCGTCGCATCAAACGCTTCCTCTGGGATGAACTTGTTTTGCCGAGCGCCGTAGTAGCCGGTATTCGTCACCAGATGCAGTCCGCTCGCCGCGGAGAGCTCCTTCAGCAATCTTGGATCGCGGCCCAGGAAGGCGGGCGTGCATTCGAACAGAGAGCGGTATCCGAGACGCTTCGCGTCCATAAGATGCGGCAGGACGATCTCGATCACTTCCTTTCGATCCCAGCGGTGGTATCCCGTCTCCTTCGCCCCGATGAAATCGACCAACACGTGTTCGTGGCTCAGGCTCCTGCCTAGGTCTGCAGCTGGAATCTTCCCATTCACGGTCATAAGCGACTGGCCCAGAAGCGGACTGGCGAGAAGAAGAAAAAGAGCTGCCGAAATCGAATAGAACAATAAACGATCAAATGTATTCATTTTTCTTATACGTTTGATTTTCGCCATCTGGATTGCTTTACGAAATTCGCCCAGGCTTATTTCAGCTAGATCGATCTACGCGAGCAGCGAACGCAAAAAAAACGCCTGCGCTCGACGAAGAGCGCAGGCGGCGAAGCTTTCAAGGTTTTCCGGGCAGCCCGGAAAAAGGATCTATCGAGTGATCAGCAAGTCGTCGATATAGATCAACGCTCCATTGAAGATGCCGGTCGTCACGAAGAACTGGTCGAGCTCGCTCGGACTTTCGAGGAAGCCGATACCAGCGCCGACCTGAACATTGTCGATGGATACGTCGAAGGTGCCAGCTACCGGATCGGCAACGATCTTGATGTCGTACCAGGTGTCTGGAGCGATGGCTTGCAGCGGAGTGACGCTCGTAGAGCTGATCGCGTAGAGCGTGCCGGCAAGCGTCACCAGATCGACGGCGATAAGGCCCTCGCCGCGCAGCTGCACG
>JANQRJ010000074.1 GCA_028284635.1 Pelagicoccus sp. | reverse complement strand
AGAGGGAATAACCGGCGCGGCAACGACGGAGCGTTGCCCTCCAAAGGATGCTTCCTCCGTTAAGTTGACGCCTATGCGCCCTGCGGGATCCGCGCTACGCATCGTCGCTCCCAAAGATGGCGTCCACGTAGTTGTCGATCTGATACTCCTGCAGGTCTTCGGGCTTTTCGCCGAAACCCACAAAGAATATAGGCAGCTTCAGCTCCCGATAGATGCCGACCAAGGCTCCGCCTCGACTCGTGCCGTCCAGCTTGGTGACGACCAGTCCATCCAAGCCGAAACGCTCGTTGAACACGCGAGCCTGCTCTATCGAGTTCGAGCCGATGCTGCCGTCCACCACCAGCAGACTGTAGTGCGGAGCCGCTTCGTCGTGCTTCTGCAAGACGCGGCGAATCTTAGTCAGCTCGTCAAGCAAGTTGCTTTTCGTATGCAGCCGACCAGCGGTATCGACTATCACCGTGTCCAGCCCACGCGACTTGGCTGCTTGGTAGGCATCGAAGGCCACCGCAGCCGAGTCCGAACCATGCTGCCCCGCCACTATTTCCAACCCGAGACGTTTCGACCACTCCCTTAGTTGCTCGATGGCCGCCGCTCGAAAAGTGTCGCAGGCCGCCACCAAAGTCTTGCGGCCCTCCTGGCCGTAGCGGTGGCCAAGCTTGGCCGTCGTAGTCGTCTTCCCCGAGCCATTGACTCCGATCAGGCAAATCACCGTAGGCTTGTCATCCAAAAACTGGATACGCCCTTCCGAACCAGCCAAGACCCGACGCAACACAGACGCGCCAATGCCTGCCACGTCTTGGCCGCGCAGCTCCTTATCCTTGCGGTAAGCAGCCTTGGTCTCCTCGATGATCTCCTCCGTCGTCTCGTATCCAAAATCCGAAGCGAACAGAGCTTCCTCCAGTTCCTCGATCGAAGAAGCATCCAGTTTCGCCCGGCTGAAGATGCCGCCAGTCTTCTCCGCTATGCTCTTGGCCGACTTGGCTAGGCCATCCTTGAATTTCTTGAATATGGAAAACATCGCCAGAGTCGATTTGAGATTTCAGATGCGAAATGCGCCGCATTGCGGGGCTAGCCCTCGCTCGCCGAGCGAGAAGGCCGATCAAGCTCGCCTCGAAGCTTGTCTAGGATGCCGTTGACGAAGCGGCGAGACTCCGCAGTCGAGTAATCCTTACTCAAATCGATGGCTTCGTTGATCGTCACCACAGGCGGAATGTCCTTGCGAAACAGCAGCTCGAATACCGCCAGTCTCAGGATCGCCAGATCGATTTTGGCTATCCGCTCGAAATCCCAGTTCCGGGCAAGCTCCCTTATCTTCTCGTCGATCGTATCCAGATTTTCGAGCGCTCCGAAGATCAACTCCTCGGCGAACGCATAGTAGTCGCGCTCCTCCGCCTGGCCTTCGAAAAACGCTGCCAAGCCGTCATCGAGATTCTGCGGACGGTTGATCGTCCAGGAATAGAGATACTGCATAGCGGCAACGCGGCTAGCCCGACGCTGAGAAGGTTTTCTAGATTCCGTCATCACGATCGATACTTGCGACGCAGCTGCGCCATCTCCAAGGCGCATTGCCCAAACTCAGCTCCCTTTGGAATGGAGCCCAGACAGCGTTCGCGCACCTGCTCTTCGTCTTCGCCGACAATCAGGCCAGCCACGATTGGCACACCAGTCAGAAGGGCCGTCTCCTGCAGACCGTAGTTGGCCGAGTCGGAAACCATCTCGTAATGCCGCGTGCCACCGGCGATCACCACACCCAAAGCCACCACCGCATCAAAGGAGCCGGATTCCGCCATCCACCTCGCCGCAACCGGCAGCTCGTTTGTCCCCGGCACGCGTTCTACGATAAGCGATGATTCGGACACTCCAGCAGCAAGCAATACCTTCGATGCCGCGTCCAGCAACCCGGTAACGTACTCGTCGTTGAAACGCGACGCCACTACCCCGATCCGAAAATCGGATCCGTCGATAGGCAGCGCGGAAGGAGAATAGGTGCTCATTTCAAAGGGAACGGTTGCTGAAACGAGACACGGAAATGGGCTCCGGACCAGACCATGTAAAGGCAGAACCACAGCTCTCCCCAGCTGCTTTACTGTCCAGGCCTTCTGCGAAAGCCAGTGCGATGCGCTATCAGCTCCGCATGAGCTTCCCGGGAATTCTCCAGAGTCACGCTCGCGACAAACTTCGCGGCTCTCTTACCAGAGTTGCCCCACCCTTTGCCCAAGCCAAAAAGAGCAACGCATTCGCTCCCGCAAACCCGACCACGATAGAGAATGCCGTTGAATTTCCGAGGGTGATCCATAGCAGCTTCAGCCCATTTTCTCGAAACGGCATAAGAGCCGCTAAGCACCTGACTCGTAGCTCCGAAGACCGTCAGATCCTCTCCTGTCATATCGAAAAGCCGTAGGCCTTTGGCTTCGAACTCGTAGAGCGACGCGTCGCGGAACTTCGCCGGCACCGCCCGATTGTCCAGCAACCACCGACCAAGAAACTCCTTGATGGCACCCTTGCGAGAAAGAGCGAAGTAACAAACCCCTAGCGGAGCATTTTCGAAATCGAAACGGTAGCGCCCCAGTCTGCTAAAGAATACTGCCTCGGGCCGAGAGCGAAGCGATACCCTGAACAGCCTAAGCCCATCCGGTTCGAAAACCGGCAACTCCCTTTCCAGGATGTCAGCCGGAGGCAGTGGCGACCTAGGCCCCCGGCTAGTCATTCAGCCGATCGATGAGCTTCGTCGCAGCATGCTGGGAGCCTTGCCTCAACAAATCGGCCGGCGAAACCATCTCTCCATCCTCGGACTCGTCTTCCGTCGTCATGAAAATGGCCTGATCGTATGGGTCTTCGAAATGCTTCGCGAGCATCTCGAGAGCAACGTCGAGACCTGCAACCAACTGGCCGTTCTTCACTTGCCACGGCTGGTACCGATAGCTCCCCTCCCCCCAGGGCAGGCCGAGAACCTTATTCGCTGCTCTCCAGTTATTGACGGTCGTCCTCGTGACCCCGCACGCCTTGCCAAACTCAGCGGCACTCAGGGTATTGTCCTTCGTGAAATCCCGCCGAAACGCCGCCTCGCCAAACGCGTCGCTCATGGCCTGGCAATCCTCCAGGGAGGCTTCTTCGTCCATCAATTCGACCACCGCAGCGGTCGTGGCGCGAAGCTTATCCCGGCTTGAGAGCCCGGAAATCTTGAGAACGCCGAGAATGCCTTTGGTCAGGATGTCGAGACCCTCCGTGGCGCGTCCGTCGAAAAAAGGAGTTTGGAACCCATAGCTGGCCGCAGGCTCCTGGCAAACCATGTTTCCGTCAGCGGTCGATGCTTGGCTGGGGTACTTTTTCATTTTTATCAAATCGTCAACATCTTCTCCTCCTTGACCATTTCGTCAAGTCTTTTCCCCCTCTTCCTCTCTCAAATTCGATCTCCGAACTAGAGAGCGACCTGCTCCACTATCTCAAGCCCATAGCCATCCAACGCGACTACGTTGCGCGTCGTGTGCGAAAGCAGTCGGATCTTCTGCAAACCGAGCTTCGCAAGGATCTGAGCTCCGATGCCGTACTCGCGCAGGCTCATACGGGCGGCTTCGTTTCTGATTCCCTTGATCGTCTCCAGCCCGCCACGCGGACGCCTGATATAGACGAATGCTCCCCTTCCTTCCTTCGCGATCCGCTGCAGCGCCGCGCCCACAGCATCGCGCCCCGCACGGCCAGCTGGATGGAAGATATCGTTAAGCGCGTTCTCCGCATGCACCCGCACCAAGGTCGGTTCAGGGCCGATATCCCCCATCGAGAATGCCAGATGCTCCCGACCATCCAGGAGGCTTTCGAAAACCTTCAGCGAAAACGTCCCAAACTCGCTCTCAAACGGCGACTCATGAGCCAGTTCCACCAGATTCTCCCGCTGGTGACGGTACTCGATAAGCGACGCAATCGAGATCATCTTCAAGTCGAAGCGCCGCTTGAAGGCATGCAGCTCCGGCGTGCGAGCCATAGTGCCGTCATCGTTGAGGATCTCGCAAATCACGCCACAAGGGAAAAGTCCCGCCAGCGAAGCCAGATCGACCGCCGCCTCCGTGTGCCCAGCCCGCTCAAGCACGCCCCCCGGTCGGGCCTTGAGCGGAAAAATGTGCCCCGGCTGCACCAGTTCATCCGGCCGCGTATCGGTACTGGCCAACAGCTCGATCGTACGAAACCTGTCGTACGCGCTGATCCCCGTCGAAATGCCCTCGGCCGCATCCACGGACACCGTGAAGTCGGTCCCATGCGACTCACGATTCTCCTGCACCATCGGACTGATCCCAAGCCGCTGCAAGTGATGTCCCATGCAAGGCACGCAGATCAAGCCCCGAGCGTGCTGGATCATCATATTGACGTTCTCCACCGACGCCTTCGTCGCGGCGAAGACAAGGTCACCCTCGTTTTCACGCTCCTCGTCATCCGTCACGATCACCGGACGCCCTGCAGCGATTTCCGCAATCGCCTCTTCCACCGAATCGAAAACAACATGCTGTCCAGAATCTTCCATACCGACAGTCAGTAAACGCCCGACGAGCCCCGACACAACGCCCCTTTTGCCAATCCCCAAGTCCATACGAGTTTGCTCGCCAGCACCGATAGGCAAACTCGTAGATCGCCAGAGGGTGGACTCGCATCAGAGGATCCGAAAACAGCAAGAGCGGGACCCGAATACGGATCCCGCTCTCAACAGTTCAACTCCATCAGAAAACACTTTTAACGTAAAAGCGCGGGAGGCCTAAACCTCTTCATAGACATTGTAGAACGACAACTGCTCAGCCGACTTTAGGCAATTCAGCTCAAAAAAGCGAAAAAGTCCCGGAGCAAAACCACCAAGGGCTCTCTGAACGATTTTCTCCAACCTCAACCAACCTTCCCACTTGCCTAGCCCGAAGCCCTTCTCCCACTTTTCGTTCTTCGCTTTTCACTCTTCTCTTTCCACCATGATCGTCGCCGACCAGCTCAGCAAAATCTTTCGTGACAAAAAGCGCGGCCTCGTGCGAGCCGTCGACCGAGTCAGCTTCACCTGCCAGCCAGGCAAGATCTTCGGACTTCTCGGAGCAAACGGAGCGGGCAAAACCACTAGCTTGCGCATGCTCGGGACTCTGCTCGAGCCGACTCGAGGCAAGGCCACCGTCGCCGGTTTCGACGTGCAAAGCCAACCAGAGGAAGTGCGCCGCCACATCGGATTTCTCTCCAACAGCACCGCTCTCTACGGCCGCCTCACCGCTCGCGAGATGCTCGACTACTTCGGCAAGCTCAACGCCATCGAACCCGCTATCCTAGCCCGCCGCACAGACGAGCTCATCGAACGCCTGGAAATCGGCGACTTCCAACACGGACGCTGCGACAAGCTCTCTACCGGGCAAAAGCAACGCGTCTCCATCGCCCGCTCCATCATCCACCAACCCCCAGTCATGATCTTCGACGAGCCCACCACCGGACTCGACGTCATGACCTCCCAGATAATCATGAGCTTCATCGAGCAATGCCGCGACGACGGACTCACCGTCGTATTCTCCACCCACATCATGAGCGAAGTCGAACGCCTCTGCGACGAGGTAGCCATCGTACATCGAGGCAAGATCGCCGCCCAAGGCACAGTCGACGAAATCAAGACCCAAACCAACCAGCCCGTCCTGGAAAACGCCTTCCTCAAAATCGCTCACGACCTCGACGCCAATCAAAGCTCCGCCCAGACCGAAAACTGAAAATCGAAGAACTCGACCGCCCCTCGACCAATTCATCATTCACTCCTCACTACTCACCACTAAATAGATGCCCAAGCTCGCCCAAGTCGTGTTCCGCAAGGAGCTGCGCGAAACGCTACGCGACCGTCGTGTCATCCTCGGCGTCATCGTCTCGCCTCTACTGCTCACTCCGTGCCTCATGGCCGCGTTATTCTTCTTCGCTGGAAAGAAGACGATAGAGCAGCAGACCTCTACCCTCGAAATCGGCCTCTACCAGCAAGCCAGCCTCCCCGAGCTCGCCGCATATCTGGAAAAGAACGAAGGCCTGGCCCTTACCGACTATCCAACCCGCGAGGCGGCCATCGAAGCCGTCAAGACCCTCGCTGCCCGGGCAATCGTCGTTGTGCCCCACGACGCGCCGGACGCCTTCAACCTCAACGCCTCCGCTCCCGTCGAAATCATCTACAGTCAGGCAAACGAGAATTCCGCCAACGCGCTCAACCGCCTGCGCTCGATCCTAAGAAAATTCAACCAGGAGCAAACCGCCACTCGACTCGCCACAGCAGGACTCGAGGAAAGCTTCATCCGTCCCACTACCATCACCGAGACCAGTATCGCCGACGAAAAAGACGTCGTCGGGCTAGTTCTGTCATTGTTTCTCCCCTACATCGTCATCATGGGCGCCGCCTTCGGAGGTATCAACACCGCCTTCGACCTCTGTGCCGGAGAAAAGGAACGCGGCACGCTGGAAACCCTGCTCGTGTCTCCAGTTTCTCGATACGATATTGTCAAAGGCAAGCTGCTCGCCATCTTCTCGATCAGCCTGCTTTCGGCGCTCTGCTCCATTCTCGGCCTGCTCATCGTGCTCCTCTTCGGCGGAGAGCTCAGCCGCGAACTGCTCGACCAAGAGCTCGCCATCTCCTACGCGAATCTCGCGGCCGCCGCCCTGGTCGTCGTTCCGCTAAGTCTGTTCACCTCGGCAGGACTGCTCCTCGTCTCCAGCTTCGCCCGCAACCAAAAGGAAGCCCAGGCCTACATCTTCCCCTTCATCGCCCTCATGCTCTTCCCCGCCGCGCTGTCCTTCGTCTTCGGAGCCGAAAGCCCACTCTACGTCGGACTCATCCCCGTGTTGAACATCGCCGTCACCATGAAGCAGCTGCTCAGCAACGTCTTCGACCTGCCCTTCTTCGTCACGGCCCTCGGCAGCTCCTTCGCCTACGCCATGGCTGCCACCCGCCTCGCCGTCAGCCTATTCCAACGCGAGACCATCCTCTTCCGCTCCTGAGGTGGGAGGCGCTTCGCGCCATTGAAGATTGAAAATGCTGTAAATATGCAAGTTATAGCGCCCATTACCCAAACTCATTTCTCATAATTGCCGGATAGCGACTTTCCATTTCCAAACTTGCCCTCTAACTTAACCCCTCTCCACCCAATTTACTCAGCGCCAAAAATATGAAACCCGTCATTTTCAACAACACAGTCCTGCGCGACGGCCACCAGTCGCTCGCCGCCACCCGCATGAAAACCGCTCAGATGCTGCCGGCGCTGGAGACTCTGGACAGTCTCGGCTTCGGTTGTCTCGAGACCTGGGGAGGCGCCACCATCGACGCCGGCCTGCGCTTTCTCGGCGAATTCCCCTTCGACCGCCTAGACGCCATCCGAGCCAAGACCAAGAGCAGGCACATGATGCTGCTGCGCGGCCAGAACATCGTGCAGTACGCCCACTTCCCAGACGACGTGGTGGAAGCCTTCATCAAGGCCTCCGCCAAGCACGGCATGGACATCTTTCGCATCTTCGACGCCCTCAACGACCCGCGCAACATGGGGACCGCCATCAAGGCGGCCAAAGAGGCAGGCAAGGAAGCCCAAGGCGTCATCTGCTACACCACCTCTCCCGTCCACACCACCAAAGCCTTCGTCAAACTCGGCCAGGAGCTGGAAGACATGGGCTGCGGCTCCCTTTGCCTGAAAGACATGGCAGGCCTCGTCCCACCCCAACAGGCCTACGACATCATCAAAGGACTCAAGGACTCCGTCAAAATCCCCATCGTCCTTCACACGCACGACACCGCTGGACTCGGAGCCACCACCTACTACGCAGGCATCGAAGCAGGCGTCGACTATGTCGACACCTCCGTCATCCCATTCGCCAACGGTACCGGTCAACCGGATACCGCCCGCATGCTCTCCTTGCTGGAAAATCACCCGCGTTGCCCAGAGTACGACCTCGATGCCCTCCAATTCCTCCGAGAGCACTTCACCAAGATCTACGAAGAGCTCAGCGACTTCACCAGCTTCTCCAACGAGCGCGTCGACTCCGACGCCCTGAAGTACCAAGTCCCCGGCGGCATGCTCTCCAACTTCCGCAACCAGCTCAAGGAGCAAGGCATGGAAGACAAGTTCGAGGACGTGTTTAAGGAAATACCCGTCGTGCGCAAGGCCCTCGGCTGGATCCCCCTAGTCACACCCACTTCCCAAATCGTCGGCGTGCAAGCCATGCTCAACGTCAAGTTTGGCCGCTGGAAGAACTTCTCCCCGCAAGCCATCGACATCGCTCTCGGCTACTACGGACGCACCCCCGCGACCGTCGATCCCGAGGTCCAGAAGATGGCCGCAGAGAAATCCGGCAAGGACCCCATCACCTGCCGCCCCGCCGATCTAAAGGAACCCGGCATGCAAGCCCTGCGCGACGAACTCGCCGCCAAGGACTTCCCGAGCACCGACGAGTACTGCGTGATCCACGCCATGTTCCCCAAGGAACTCGACGACTACCAAAAGAAGAAAGACGCGCCCGAAGAACCGAAGCTAGCTCCTTGGCCCGCCATCAAGGACCAGCCTCCCGTGCCCGCGCGCCAAACCGCCGTCCCTGCTGGAGCCCATCACTACGGTATCAACTTCGCCGGCAAGCGCTACGACGTGGTCGTAGAGGAACGCTGACGGAGCGAAAAAGCTCCGCCAGCCCGGACCCGCAGCCCTCTAGTCCTGCGAACCAGCGCTGCCAAGACCGCGCCGAATAGGAAGCAGAACGATCTTCCAATCCCTGAAGAGAGCTATCAAAAGATCAGCTAACAAAGAGGAAATCTGGCCAGGCATCGAAAACCGGGGGAGCTTTAGGAAGAGTTTCTTCAGCGACAGCTTATCTTATAGAAACCCGCAGTGACCTCTTCAACGCAGAGAACGCGAGGCATTCGATGGTCATTCTTGATCAGTTCTCTCATTGTAAGCTTCGCCACAATCCTAACTGCGGTATGGCTCCGGGCCGCCACCGATGATACCGAGCCAACGTTCTCGACAAATTTCGAAGACTACTACCCGACCCCAGAAAGAGCCGACAAAAGCTTCGCTCTTTTAATTTCTCTTAGCAAGACCCTCCCGAAGACCGAAATACGAATAACTGAAAAACTAGGAGAGCAAAAATCGATCTCAGAGCTGAATGACATAATACAATCCGAACGATTCAAGAACCTCTCTAATAATTCAGACTTTGATCCATACAAATTACACAAGTTGAGTTTTGAGGAAACTATCGAATATCTAGTCATCCACGAAGCCGACGTCGAAAAATTGTGGGAGGAACTCTCAGGGGTTGAGCCCATCCTTGAAGAACTCAACAGCTTCGAGGCAATCAGTTGTGGCCCCATGCCTTATCCGCTCGAACCAGATATCGAGCTCAGACCATTTCGAGAAATCGCCAAGCGACAAAGCTGGCGAGCTTACATTCTTCATCACCACGGCTTCAGTGAACTAGCACTAAACGAGTTGCATCGCATCCTTTCGATATCTAGCAAAGCAATTGGGCAATCTCGAGCGCCCATCGAGACCTTTAATTGGATAGCCGTCTCCAACATCTCGCTGGACGCTGCCAAGAACATCGCGAGCGAAGCAGCTATTTCAGCAGAATCTATCAGAACCGGCCTTGCAGCAACACAGCTTTCGATTTCACCTTTCGAGCTTTTAGAGCGTAATCTAAGACAAGAGCTCATTTTCTTTTCATCCATTTTGGAATCAGCTCCTAAAGCCACTTTCCTCGGCTATCCACTATTCTTGCCAAACGAAACAGCAAACTTCATGGCAAGATATACAGAGGAAAGCATAATCCTGCTCCAGACCGAAGACGCAGAAGGATTTCGAAAACTAACCAAGGAGTTCTCCAAAAAACACTCCAGATTCAGTCTGCGAAATCCAGCAGGCCGCAGATTTCTCACACAGACAATCCTTAATCCTGAACTGCCTCTCGATCTATACCAGAAATCCTTCGCAACGAGGACATCGTACCAAACCCTTCTCCAAGAAAAACTAAAATTAACACAATCGAATCAGGCTAACTGAAATATTTCGATAGGCGGTTAAAAAACATTCTGCAGGCCGCTGATCAAAAACGACCAACAAGAAGTGGAGCGTGCCTGTCATGCAAAGAATCCACGCTACGTCGTAGCCAACGCCTGATCCAAGTCGGCAACGATGTCGTCGATGTGCTCGATGCCTACGGAGAGACGCACCAGCTCGGGAGTGATGCCGCCCGCCTTCTGCTGCTCTTCGTTCATCTGGCTATGCGTGGTAGTCGCCGGGTGAATCGCCAGGCTCTTGGCGTCGCCAACATTCGCCAGATGGCTGTGCAGCTTGAGCGAATCGATGAACTTCGAGCCGGCCGCCGCGCCGCCTTTGATACCAAAGACGACCATGGAGCCGCCTTTGCCAGCGAGGTACTTGGCCGCCTTCGCAGCGTTGGCATCGTCCTTGAGAGTTGGATACTTGACCCACTCCACCGAAGGATGGGTCTCGAGATGCTTGGCGACCGCGAGAGCGTTTTCGCAATGACGCTCCATACGCAAATGCAGGGTCTCGATGCCTTGCAGAAAGATCCAGGCGTTGTCGGGCGCGATGCAGGCTCCAAGATTGCGCAGCGGCACGGTACGCATGCGCAAGATGAAAGCGAGAGGAGCAAGCGGACCAGGCAGATCGTGCCCCCAACGCAAACCATGGTAAGACGAGTCTGGATTGTCGTAGAGCGGGAAGTTTCCGTTAGCCCAGTTAAACTTGCCGGAGTCGACGACAATCCCGCCAATGCCCGCTCCATGGCCGCCAAACCATTTGGTGAGGGAGTGCACGACAATGTCAGCGCCATGCTCAATGGGACGAGTCAGGTAGGGCGTGGAGAAAGTGGCGTCGACGATGAGAGGCAGACCCCGGTCGTGAGCGATCTTGGCGATCGCTTCCAGATCGGAAACGTCGATGCCTGGGTTGCTGACCGTCTCGCAGAACAGGGCCTTGGTCTTGTCGTCGATGGCCGCGGCGAAGTTCTGCGGATCGTTCGGATCGACGAACTTCACTTCGATGCCGAGCTGAGGCAGGATGTCGTTGAACTGAGTATAGGAGCCGCCGTAGAGGTTGTTGGCCGACACGATGTTATCGCCGGCCTGGGCAAGATTGATGATGGAATAGAAGATGGCGCTGGTGCCCGAAGCCAATGCCAAAGCCGCCGCTCCGCCTTCCAACTCGGCCACCCGCTTCTCCAGCACGTCTTGCGTAGGATTCATGATCCGGGTGTAGATGTTGCCCAGTTCCTTGAGAGCGAAGAGATTGGCAGCGTGCTCGGTGTCGTTGAAAACGTATGAGGATGTTCGATACACGGGCACCGCTCGAGCGTTGGTTGTAGGATCGGGCTCTTGGCCGGCGTGCAGGCATTTGGTTTCGATATTCATGGGTAAGGATATGGGATTGGATTGGCGAAAGCGTCAGCGAAGCTGAAGAAAGCGAAACATTGGATGATCCGGATCGCGGATACAACCCGGAATACCGATCAGAGTAAATGAGGCCACCAGATCCACTCGGTAGCCGAGACAGCGAAGAAGGAGCAACCCTAGAAGCGCTTGCTCAGGCCCAAACTGAGCAGATCGACCGAAGCGGAAAGCCGCCCCACCAGACGCTGGCCCGCGGCATGCGAAGCATTGTCGATCGTCGGATCCTGCAGGAAGACATGCAGGTAGGAAACATGCAGATCCAGGCTCTCGGTAGCCGCTACGGAGAGACCCAGCGTCACCCAGGTTCGGTCTTCGTCCGGGATGCGGGGCGAGCGAAATTCGTCGCTAGGAACAGGGGATTCGTCATAGGCAAGGCCAAAACGGCCAAGCAGCCTATCGGTGAGTCGATAGCTGGCGCCGACGCTGTACTTGTTCACGTTCTCCCAATTTTCGGGAATCACTACATCGGGCGGCGAATCGGCAGGAAACTCCAGAACCAGGCTTTCGAAGGAAGTCCAGAACGCGCGGGTCACATCGGCCATTAGAGCAAGCCGCTCATTCACCTCGCCGTAGACCGACAAGGAAATCGAGGCCGGCAAATCGACGGACACTTGCCCACCTTGGTCTGGAAACGCCGGGCCGAGAATCGGCTCCAGGAGACCCACTTCGAAATCGGCCATGCCACTGAGCTCCAAAGCGACCTCCGAGCGGTAATGAGCCCCGAAACGCAAGGTTTCGCTCACTTCGTAGATCGCGCCGAAATTGAAGCCCCAGCCATCGCCATCGCCTTCAAGCAGCGAGGAGCCATCGTACTTGGGACCACCCAAATTGGCCTGCACATCCGCAGCGATAGCCGCCGTTTGGGCATTCGTCGGTATCCTGCCCGCATCCAAGCCATCGAGAAAGACCAGGCCCATATCGACCGCGTTGCCGAAAGTCGCATCCGCCGTCACATAGCTAACGCCAAAGCCAATGGAAAGCTGATCGTTGACTCGGTAGGCAAGCGAGGGATTCACGGAGACCGTTTCGAGTTCCGTACGCAGAGCGATATAGCGCCCCACCCAGCCCTCTTCGTAGTCGGTCGCGAGGCCGAAGGGAGCCGACAGCCCGATCCCCCAAGCGAGATCGTCGTTCAGCGGAGCGGCGTAGAAGAGGTTTGGAAGAATCGCATCCTCTTCGGATACGGAATTGCCACCCTGAGTAGGCACGCCAAGCGTCGTCGTGCCCTGATTCTCGAAGTCAGCCTCCGGAGCAACGAAGTGCATGCCAAGCGAAAGCTGCGGCTTCTCAATCAGCGAAAGACCCGCCGGGTTGAAATAAACAGTGGTAGCATCCTCAGCGATAGCCGCCCCTCCCGCAAAAGCGTTGCCGAGACCAGCTACGCTGTGCTCCTGCAAGGCAAAGCCAGCAGCGAAAACGCTGCTATTCAGAACGCCAGACCCAATGCAAAGAATGCCGATACCGGCCAAAAGACGACATGTCATGTGAGAAAAAAAAGCGTAAGGTTGCGCGAGATCAGCCGCCAAGCTCAGGCACGGATCTCAAGTAAGGGAGGCCTTCACAAGGAGCCCTCTATTAGCAAATTTGCAAGCTCGCAAAGCGTTTCTAAACCCCTATCCGAGCGAAGGGGATTGCATGACATGCAACCTAGTCCGCAGCCGCAGGAGATCTCTCAACCGTCCGCCAGCGGCTTTCCAGCCAACGGCACTCAGCCAGAAGCCGCTCCGCCAAAGGCTGGCCAGCCTGGTGGATTTCCTGCTGGGCTCGAGCGTACTGCTCCCGCCCTTCCACGGTCTCGATGCGAATCGGCTCGTATCCGTATTCAGAAAGATCATACGGACTGGCACGCATATCGAGCTCGCGGGCAGCCAAGGCCAACGCGAAGCAATCGCGAATCAACTCGGAGCCAATCCAAGGGCTCAACTTGTAGCTCAGCCGATACAGATCCATATTGAAATGCACGCAGCCAAACTGCTCGTTCGCCAAACGCCCATCCCGCCCAGGCTGCAATTCATTCAAAGGCGTCGCCGCTGGCGTGAAAAAACGGAAGGCGTCGAAATGCGAGCAGCGAATGCTGTTGCCTTCCACCACAGCCTCTATCTCGCGTGCCGACAACCGCAGAGGCGTCTTCTCGTGGCGAGGCCTTTCCGTCCGGTAAACCATCGCCCATTCGTGCAAGCCAAAGCAATTGAAACGCGGAGGCCGCGTCCGAGCCGCCTCGATGAGCGAGCATGCCCAACGCAGCCGCTCGCGCTCCCCCGCGCTCATGCGACTCGCATCGAGCGAAACCCCAAGCTCGGTCTCCTCATAGCGCCCATCCTCCAAGAAGGCTCGCGCCGCCTCGCCCTGTAGAGCCATGTTCGCCGACGGACGCCACCGGCTCAAAACCTGACGGTTGGTCCGGTAATAGGTGAAGAGAAAGTCGTGCACCGGATGCGTCGCCCGACGAGCCCGGCGGTCCTGATAGGCCTTGATCCACGGATCCACCCTCTCCGAATGCCGACGCCGCAACTCCAGCCAATCGCTCTCCAACAATACCTTCATGGAATTCGTATCCAAAATACATTTACACATGAAATCCCTCCGCGCTACCTCTCCACCTAAAGCGGCTGTCGAGCAATCCACGCCTCCACCTCCTCATCGAAAAAGACATCCTCCAAAGCCTCGCGCGCCCAGACCTCATCGCGGCCTAGACGGTCGAGCAGCCGAGCCGCCAGCACCTGTACCGCGGGCACTTCGCTCCAAACGCTCCGCCCCGCGCAACGCCAGTGCTGGGCATCAAGACGTTTTGGCGACTCCAACTGCTCACGACAGAAATCGCACACGAAAACGCAGCGATCCGCTTCCGGAATCTCGCCTTCTGGCGGCACTTCAAAGGCCCGCAACGCCACACCAGAAGCCTCGCAAAGCTCGCACTTCGAACCCGATCGCCGAGTGAGCTCCTTGCCCAGCAAATTCAGCTGAGCCAAACGCTCCCGATGTCTCTCCAGACCTTTCGCCATCTATCCGCCATTCTCTGGCGCTCCGCAGCGAGCCTGGCAATCGCTAACAAACACGCCCATCAAGCGCCCAATTCGCCTGGCACTCTACTCCTTCTCCGAATCCCTAGCCTTCTTAAGATCGGCCGTCATATCGTTGATCGCCGTAAGCAAGGAATCCAGCTCATCCTGGCGTTGCATCTCCAGGCGCCTGTCCAGATCGCCAGCGGCAACCGCCTTCACTTGGGTGATCATCGCCTCGATCGGTCGGCGGAAGTGGCGCGACATCCAGGAACCGATCAGCCAAGAGAGGATCAGCGCGGCAAGGACCCCGATCAGCCCTGCCTTGTGCAGGTTGGCCAACTTGCGCCGCACCTCGTCCGCCCGCATATCGATTCCCACCAGAAACTCTCCCGCGCCATTGAGAAGCGGCGAGTAGCCGGAGATGAACGTGCCCCATTCGTCAGAGGTATAGCTACGGTCCGCCGAGGCTTCGGAAAACCCTCTCAAAAGCTCCGGAGTCCCGTCGAAATACTCTCGCCCCGGCAAGGCTTGCGACTTCGTTTCGTCGGAATCCACCACGAAATACACCCGCCCATCGTCGCCCAACCGCATCACATACAGAAACGCTATATCCGAGTTAGCCCGCCGCATCTGTCGCAAGCTGCTCAGGGCCTCGATATACTCCGGTTTTTCGATGTCGCTCTCCAAACGGATATCGCGCAACGCGTTCGCATCCAACTCCCGACTCACCAAGGCCGCGCTCCCGCTCAAGCGAGCCCGCAACTGGTCCATCAGGCTCTCGCGAGCCGTGAGATACAAAAACGAGCCGATCGCGCTAGAGACTATGAAAGTCGCCAGGAAATGGGAAACGAGCAGTTTCCGACTAAGGGGGAAAGAAGGCTTCATCGAGCGACAAAAAGGAAAAGAGGGGACAGGCAGGACAAAACAAAAAGCTAGACAGCCCACCCCCCCGGTCAACCTGAGAATAGCAACCCGAAAACCGCAAAGGCAACCGAGCAGCCAGGCACGATCAAACCCGAGACTCAACGCCGACCGCTCTGATCCCCAAGTCCGTATTCCTTGAAGTCGTTCACAATGTCCTCGTAGGGCCTGTCCTGCTTGAAGACCTTCAGGATATCGAGGTGCTCGCGATCCGAAGTCGGCCACTCCCTATGGTAGCCAGGCAACATGAGCACAGTGTAAGACTGCTCCCTCGTAACTTTTCGGCGAATCACCAGCATTTCGCAGCATACTTGCTTCCACGACCGAAGCGAGCAAGAGCAAGTCGCCTCTGCGCCAAACCCACTCGCAAATCGAGCGCGCGACGCCTCGCCAGCGCGACTCCGAGATCGGAATCCGTCCTCGAAAACCAACTACCATTCGGCCAAACCCTGAACAAGCCTGAGCTCCATTCCCGCAGACCATAGAGACTTTACTCTATTTCGGCTGAATTCGTTTGCCGAATCACGGTAACGAACTCCAAGGTCCCATTAGGTTCGAAACTGCAGCGACCTCCTTCCGTTGCCACTGCTCACACCCATCTCGCAAACCGTCTCAGCAACGACCCACGAAACATGGAAAACATCAGCTCGAATCCCGCCTTCAACCCCGCGACGCTCTACCGGAAAAACACTCCGCAACCCAACCGTCAGCCGCATGAGGCCGTTGCTCCTCAAAGCCCAGCAACAGTAGCGGCTTCCAACGACCCCTCCGACGTTTTCGGCGACGATCAGCTGCTCCGCCTCCAAGGCAACCTCGAGGCGATCTCCAAAATGGCCGAAGAAGCCCTAAAGCGCTTCGAAAGCTGAACCGCTAGGTAGGGCCCGAACGCCGAGCGGGCCGCAGAGAATGGATCCTGCAACTCGGCCCGCTCGGCGATCGGGCCCTACCTCAATCCGCCTCCCCAAGCACGAAAACCGTTTGCCAGAACCAACACTCGCCGCATAACCGAGCAGCGATATGCCTGACCTCGGAAATCTCAGAGAAGAATACGGACACGACACCCTCTCGAAAGAGTCGACCCATCCCAACCCAGTCGAGCAGTTCCGCAACTGGTTTGATCACGCCACCGAGCAAAAGATTCCCGAGCCGAACGCCATGAGTTTGGCCACCGTCGGAATCGACTATCAGCCTTGGCAACGCACCGTCCTACTCAAAGCCTACGACGAACGCGGCTTCGTCTTCTACACGAACTACGAAAGTCGCAAAGGCGCCCAGATCGCCGAAAACCCGAAAGTCTCCGTAATTTTTCCTTGGATACAGCTGGAGCGGCAAGTCATCATGACCGGCACCGCTCACAAGATCGGCGCTGCGGAATCCCTGAAGTACTTCGCCAGCCGTCCCTTCGGCAGCCAGCTAGGAGCCTGGGTATCCCAGCAAAGCTCCATCGTCTCCTCGCGTAGCCTTCTGCTCGCCAAGCTCGACGAGATGAAGCGCAAGTTCAAGGAAGGCGAAGTCCCTCTGCCCTCCTTCTGGGGCGGCTACCGCATCGAACCCTCCACTTTCGAATTCTGGCTGGGCGGCAAAAACCGGATCCACGATCGCATCTTCTATCAACGCGACGCCGAAGGGAACTGGCAACGCAACCGCCTAGCGCCATAGAACCCTCATCTTCTTCTGCTTCTACTTCTTCATCTGCTTCTAACTCGTAATTTGGAAAAGAAGAAGATGAAGAAGTAGAAGCAGAAGAAGATGGTCTTACCGTTGCCAGCCAGCCGACCAGCAACTCGTGCGGCCACCGACCGTCGTGCGCTGCAAAACTTCGCCCGTCTTAGGACAAATGCCGCCAGCCTTCCAGCGGTGACGAAAGAGCCAGCTCTCTGGCGGATTCCGGTAGTCGACCCCAATCGTACGCAAGGCCTCGCGACAAACGTATCGAGTTTCCTGATACAAGCTCGCTCGTTCCGTTTCGTTTAGCGAAGCCACTCGCCTATCCGGTCGCACTCGAGTTCGCCACAGGATCTCGTCCGCCATCCAGTTTCCCACTCCCGGAAACGCATCCTGCCGCAACAGCAAGGCCTTGACCACCGAACCTTTCCTACGAGCTAGCAGTTCATCGAAACGCCCCCGCGTGAATTCCCTCTCATGCGGCTGAGGCGGCAACTCCATCCACCATGCAGGCAACTCCCCATCGCATGTCGCATGCAAAGCGGCTTTGCCAAACAACCTCGGATCGCGAAACACCAGGATCGAGCTCTTCCCCTGCAAGACCAGATGGTCGTGCCTGCCACGCTTGTAGTCCGGCTGCTCGACGCTCAGCGAACCCGTCATACCAAGATGGATCTCCACAAAGGCCCCACCCGAGAAAGCGAAAAGCATGCGCTTGCCGTGCGTGTATCCGGAAATCAACTTCGCTTCGCCAAGCAGACGTTCGCCGAGATCGCGATCCCAGTCCCGACAGCAACGCTTTTCGCCGGATACCCAAGCCAGGCGAAAAGCCTCCCCCTCGCTTTGCTTCCAGCGAGACGCATGAAAGTGGACTTCCGCAAGCTCAGGCATCCAGTTCTAGCGAATCTGCCAGCGGTAGTGGTAGCTGCTAAGCAGCTCGGCACCGTCCTCTCTCGCCGCTACCACATCCTCAATGCGACAGCCCCCTAGTCCAGGATAGTAAAGGCCTGGCTCGATCGTCACAACCGTATCGCGCTTCAGCTTTTGGGAGACCGTGGACACGCGCGGAGCCTCGTGGATCTCCAGACCCAAGCCATGGCCCGTACCATGGATGAATCCCGTCGCGCCCATCTCGCCACGCTTCGTCTCGTACCCGAGTCGGGAAAACGTATCGACCACTCCGCCGTGTATCGACTTTCCGTTTACGCCAGCCTTGATCTTCGAGATCGCTTCTTGCTGAGCCTGCAGTACCGCGGCGTAGAGAGCCTTCTGCTCCTCCGAGGCCCTACCCTTGAGAAAGGTGCGCGTCATGTCGCCAAAGTATCCCGTTTTCGTGACGCGAGGAAAAACGTCGACGATGATAAGTTCATTCGCCCGCAAAGGGCCACTGCCATTGCAGTGCGGATCGCAGGCTTGGTCGCCGCCAGCCGCAATGGTGTTCGCGGAGACCGAACCCGCCTCCAAACAAGCGACCTCGATGATGCGTTGCAGGCGTTCCGAGGTCAGCTTTCTGCCATCAAGGTAGAGTATCCTATTCTTAACTACACTTGCCCTCAGGGCCTTCTCCGCCGCCCGAATGCCAGCCGCGCTGCAGCGATTGCCCTCGCGAATACACGCGATCTCCTCTTCGCTCTTAGTCTCGCGCTTCGGAAAGAGAGAGCCATCCGCCACCTCCACCTCAAGACCGAGATCGACGAGCTTGAAGGCCAAGCCAGCCGGAAAATCGGCGCCGACCTTGAAGCGGGAGATACCAAAATCCCTCGCCAACGTGGTCACCACCTCCGCGTAGCCTACCCGCGACGAACCAAATGCCTCGCGAGCCTGCTCCATCGCGTTCTCCAAAGGAAGAACCACATCGAAACGCGACTCCTTCAAGGCCCGGGAAAACTCGAGCTGGTTCAGCACGGCATGCCACTTGCGCTTCGCCTGGAAGGAGATGAATGGATCCGGCACATCGAATCCCGAAACATAGCGCTGATCCGCGCTCCTGTGCGTATCCGCGAAAAGGAGACGGGCAGCAGCGCCCTTACGGTTTCCAGTGGTTTGAGACGGCATCGGCCCAAGCAAAGAGAAAGCCCCTGAACTGTAAACAGAATCTTCATCTGCTTCTGCTTCTGCTTCTGCTTCTGCTTCTGCTTCTGCTTCTGCTTCAAAATTATGAATTAGAAGAAGAAGCAGAAGTAGAAGAAGATGAAGATAGTTTGGCCACGGGCTGAAGCTCCGCGCTACGGGAAAAGCGTTCAGTGGTCGGCAAGGTAGGCTTCGAGCATCTCTTGAGAGACTCGATGCTTGCCGGCGCAGCGAGGGCAATTGACCTCTATGAGTTCCTCTCCAAGAAAGAGCTCTTGCGGGTCAGCCTGGTATACAGGAGCGAGAGCGCCGAGAATGCGGGACTGATTGCAGCCGCAGCGCCAACGCACAACACGCTTTTCCAAGTCCACGATCTCCTCGGTAGCGCTCAGCGAACGCACGTCTTCGATCGAGAGATTCTTGAACCATTCCTCGTCGTAGTCGGGATGGGCAGCGACGACGGCAAAAACATCGGGCTCGAGCTGGAAAAAGCGGGCCGGGCGCTGCTCGCTGAATTCGTAGAAAGTTTCCACCGCCTTGATCACGTCGCCTCCCTGGAAACCGACCACCGAACGGTGCGGGTCTCGGCCGCGGCGGACCAGATCCTGGTAGAAGGCATTTTCCGAGGACTCCTTGACGCCTTCGGTATAGGCTCGGCCGACCACGTCACCTGTGCCGGTATCGCCGGCAAGAAAGAGGTTCAGCAGCGGCTCCTGGAAATTGATGGTCCAAGCGAGAATATCATTCCGAGGGCGAGCCACGCAGTGCAGGGCGAAAAGGGCCAAGGCAGCTTTCAGGCGCTCGTCGGCAGGCTCCGGAAGGTCGAGCTGGTTATCCTTGAGATGGAGATAGTAGTCCAGATAGAGCGGACCGAAGTCCGCCTGGGCGAACAGCGTGTTGCGCCCGCGAACGAAGCGGGAGGTGATAGCAAGAAGATCGGAATCCGACATAGGAAACTACTCCATCTTCATCTACTTCTACTTCTTCATCTGCTTCTAACAAACAAACAGAAGCTTGAGGCGGTGAAAAAGAAGAAGATGAAGAAGTAGAAGCAGAAGAAGATTGTATATCGTTAGGCGCCGAAGCTGGCTTTCAAGAAGTCCAGATCGAGCTCGGGATAGAGCACGAACCGGTCGAGCAAAGCCTTCACCCGGGCACGGGCTTCCTCGATCACGCCAGCAGGCAAATCGTACTTCACCTTGCTTTGCTTGCCGGCGTTTTTGCCCGAGGCGATGGTAGCAGGTTTGGTGTTGGAGAGGATGAGTTTGAAAATCGCGGCGATCTCCTTCATCTGCTCCGGACCCATACCAAGCGACGTTACCGCCGGAGCTCCGACGCGCAGACCGCTCGTGTAGTGCGGACCATTTGGGTCGAAAGGCAGGGAATTCCGGTTGAGGGTCACGCCGGCCTCGCGCACGGCAGCTTCCGCTTGGCGGCCGTTGAGACCAAAGCCGGTCACGTCGATGAGCAGCAGATGATTGTCCGTGCCACCAGTCACGATGTTGAGCCCTTCGGCAATCATCGCTTCGGCCATGGCGCGGCTGTTTTCCGCCACGCGAGCGGCATAGGTCTTGAACTCGGGTCGCAGGGCCTCCTGGAAGGAAACGGCCTTGGAGGCCATGACGTGGGGAAGCGGACCGCCGATGACCAACGGGCAACCTTTGTCGACAAATTCGGCGTACTCCTTCTTGCAGAGGACGATGCCGCCACGGGGACCTCGCAGGGTCTTGTGCGTAGTCGAGGTAACCACGTCAGCAAAGGGCATGGGATTGAAATCCCCCTCGAAGACGCCGCCAGCCACAAGGCCAGCGAAATGGGCCATATCGACCATGAAAACGGCGCCCACTTTGTCAGCGATCTCCTTCATGCGGCGGAAGTCCACCTTGCGCGGGTACGCGCTGTAACCGGCAAGCAGGATCAGCGGCTTGACCTCGAGAGCCTGCTTTTCGAGCTCATCGTAATCGAGCAAGCCAGTCTCCTCGCTGACGGCATAGCTGTAGGCGTCGAAGAACTGAGCGGAAACGTTGAAACGATAGCCGTGCGTGAGGTGGCCGCCAGAGTAGTAGTCGAGACCAAGCAGACGCTGGTTGCCCATCGCAGCGCGAACCTTGTTCCAATCCTCGCGAGAGAGCTTAGCCGGATTCGCCTCGCCGAGACCTTCGAGCGTGGGGACGCCGACCCTCGCCTGGAGAATCGCCCAGAAAGCGATAAGATTCGCATCCGCCCCGGAGTGCGGCTGCACGTAGGCATGCTCGGCGCCAAACAGCTCGCAAGCCAGGCGGCAGGCTTCCGACTCGATATCGTCGATGTTGTCGCAACCCGCGTAGTAGCGAGCTCCGGCGAAGCCTTCGGCGTACTTGTCGGTCAAGAGGTTGCCCATGGCAGCCTGGGTGTTGAGCGAGGTGTAGTTTTCCGAAGCAATCAGCTTGAGATTGCTACGCTGGTCCTCGAGCTCCTGCACAATGGAAGCAGCGATAGCAGGGTTGACCGCAGCGATCTGCTGGAGATTGGCCAGGTAGCTAACCATGGCCGGCTCTACGTCGGAGGAATGGGAGGACAAGTAGTCCTGAAGCGGAGAAGTGGCGATATCACTCATGATGGGAAGCGTTGATGCGGAAGTTTTCGAAGAAAGGTTCTACCCAGGCGCACGATAGAACCGGTCCGCTTCCCGGCGGTCAATCCCGCCTTTGCTTCGCCAGTCGCAAGGACCAGACGCAAAGCGAAGCAGCCTGGCGAGTCAAAGGCATTTCTTCCAAATCCCCCAAGGCAGGCGCGCAAACAAAACTTCAACGTTGAAGTTTTGTTTGCGCAGATGATGCGGGAGTCTCTGGGAACGCGGGCGGCTCGCCCGCATTGCATACCGGAAACCGCTATGAATTTTATATTTGCGGTGCGGCGCAAGCGCCGACCCTACCTTGACAAGCCTTTGTAGGGCTGGCGCTTGCGCCATGCCGCAGAGCCTGCAAGAAGGTATTGAAAGGTTAAGTTTCGGACGACCCTTGATATGACTTGAAGAGCGTGGGAGAGTGCGGGCGAGCCGCCCGCGTTCCCAGAGCTAACGTGACAGAGCTGCAGCGTAGCAGTCGAGGTACTTGGGCACCACGACATCGGCGGTGAAGCGTTGCTCGGCGCGGATTTTCGCGGCAGCGCCCAGAGCTTTCACTCGAGCGGGATCATCGACGAGCTCGTCAAGGGCTTCCGCCATTGCAGCGGTATCGCCGAAGGGGAAAAGCAAGCCTGACGCCCCCTCCTCCATTACTTCCGGAATGCCGCCCACCCGAAAAGCGAGCGACGCTTTGCCGAAAAACATGCTTTCCAAAATGCCAAGACAGAAGCTCTCCGCCTCCGAAGTGTAGATGCCGAGATCCGAAGCTTCGATGTAGTCTTCGATCGGATACTCGTTTTCGCAGAGGACCACACGGTCGCCTAACTTCAACTCGTCGAGCAGAGCTTGATGGGGATCGAAGGAGTCGCCCGCCAAGATGACCAGCTTGATGCGCTCTCGGCATCGGCATCGAGCCAAGGTCCGCAGCAGCAAATCGATACGCTTGACGGAGCGAAGGTTCGAGGCGTGCAGCAGGACGAGCTCGTCCTTCAGACCAAGCCTCTCTCTCATAGCCGCGCGGGTCTGCGTCGGAACGCCCGGAGTGAAGAAGTTGGGCACGACCTGTACCGGTTTGCCCACGTCGAAGATCTCCCACGTATCGTGTCTCAAGCTTTCGGATACTGTTGTGACCACGTCGGAATGCTGTAGCGAGTACTCGATGGCTCTGCGATAATTCGGATCGCGCCCGAGCAGGGTCGTATCCGTGCCGTGCAGCGTGGTCACGATGCGCAACTTGTCCTGCTTCGCCATGCGCTTGGCGATATAGGCAGCGGTAGCGTGCGGCACCGCATAGTGGGCGTGGATGATATCCAGGTGCTCATGGTCTGCGATTTCCGCCATTTTGACGGCGAGCGGCAGTGTGTAATCCGCGTATTCAAAAAGCTTGTATCTACTAACCGAAACTGGATGAAAGAAGACCTTAGGCGACGATAGGTCCAGGCGGACCGGCTTGGCGTAGCTGAAGAAATGGGCCTCGTGGCCATGTGCCGCCAGCTCCATACCCAGGGCGGAAGCCAAAATTCCGCTACCGCCGACGAGCGGGTAGCAGGCGATGCCGATCTTCAACTTGCCCGAAGCGTCCATCTCAAAAGGTGTCTAACAAGCACGCTCCCACATCAGGAAAATTGCGCGTAACTAGTATCGTGTCACTCATGGGATGTCGCAATCCGTAGCGCGGAGCTTTAGCCCGCGTCCGCATCGTTTCATTATCCTCATCATCTTCTTCATCCTCATCTATTATCCTGGAATGAGGATGAAGATGAGAAGGGGGGATGATAAGGGCGAATCGCGGACGCGGGCTAAAGCTCCGCGCTACATGGCAAGCGTGACACGACATTAGGTTCATAAAACACTCTCAGAAATGCCGCGCTCCACGAGGGATGTCGGAGAGATCCTCGACCACGAGAGGATCATTCGGCCAAAGAGCTTGAGCATATTCGGCGCCGATCTCCAAGCCTAGGACACGAGCTCGGGCGAGTTGCAAATCGACGTAGCGACGCGTCTGCATCTGGGTCGCATGGCACTGCATCAGCTTCACCCAGTCCTCTTTCAGATCGCTAACATCGACCAGGATCGAGCGCTCGCGTGAAGGTTCGGCACCAGGAGTGATGGCGTAGAAGAACAAGGATTCCACAGTATGAGCCGAATGCTCCTTCAAGTCGCCTAGGCCCGAGTAGCGAGCAAGTCGGCAGGCTTCTTGAACCAGCGCTCCAACTGTGGCATGGTCTGGATGCTGGTTTTCGATCAGGGTTGGAGCCAGGACGATCCTCGGCTGCGTCTCGCGGATCGCCCGGGCCAATGCAAAGGCGTTAGCCTTGGTACGCTCGATCTTTCCGTCACCTCCCAGATCCAGAAAACGAAGCTCGGCTTCGATGGACTCGGCGGCGGTCCTGCACTCGGTCACCCGCTCGGCAGGCGATCCGTTGCTGCCCGACTCGCCTTTGCTGCACACCAGAAAGTGGATACGGGTTTCGGTTCGAGCTTCCTTGAGGAGAATAGCTCCGCACCCAAACTCGATGTCGTCTGGATGAGCGCCGATAGCTAGAATGGTATTGCTCATAGTGTCTTAAGGTAGGGACGGACCGCCGGGCCGTCCGCAGAGTATGCCTGTTGCACCGCGGACGGCCCGGCGGTCCGTCCCTACCTGTTTCATTTCCCTGTCCATGCCTCGTCTAGCCTGTCGATCGGATCGCGTTCGACAAACTCGATTTCCGGAGTTTCATCGGTATTCAAATACTGGATTTCGCTGGCTCCTGCCACGTAGTGGGTGCAGCCAAGCGTGGATTGCATCCAGCGCAATCGGGTGTCACGCGTGGGACTGATCTGCCACTTCTTCACTTCTCCCACTGGAATCTCGATATACGAATCCCCTCCTTGGTGAAGGGCAAAGCCTTCGCCATGCTTGCGAGCTCTTACGATCTCGCCATCGTAAGGCACGTCGACGAAGTAGTCGTCGACCGCGATCGCCTGCCCTCGAAGAAGCGGATCGCTGGAACGCTCGACACGCACCCCCTCGAGCAGGCCTAAGCCGCGATACATCTCCAGGCAAAAGTCAGCCACATTGTCTGAATCGACCGAAGCGAACAGCTCGACACAGTCTGGGGAAACGTAGTTCGGCAGTTGGCGAACCAGTTTTTTCTGCCAGTCCCGGCTCACCCGTTTCGCGTAGAGTGGGGAGTACTTCTTCTGGATCTTGTTTGCGAAAGCGAAATTCAGGCAGTCCAGACGATCCGACTTCAAGTGGGCAAGCTTGGTTGTCGTCTCACGCGGATCGTGATCGCTATCGTGGTAGAACAGCACGATCTCGCCGCCAATATCTCGCTGCAAGCGTTGGGCTGTCCAAAATTTGGATACAAGAAAGCGTTTCGGAAAAAAGCCGCTAGGCTGTTGGCCGAAACAGATGACCGGAGAGCTCATCGCTCCGCTTCCTCCCACGACCGAAAGACCGTAACCTGCAAAAGCAACGCCAGGCTGATCACCGTGAAACAGCCGATCAGATTGTACCAGAGATAGCTGATCTCCAGCGTGTAGAACATGGTCAGCACTGCGATCTGGGAAATGATAGCCGCCGTAAACACCGCACTGCCTTTGACCCGCTTGAGAAAAAACGCGACCAGGAAGATGCCTAGTATCCCGCCATAGAAGATCGAGCCTAGAATGTTCACCGCCTCGATCAGATTCTCCACCAGATTCGCGTAGAGAGCAAAGCCTACCGCGATAACTCCCCAAGCGGTGGTCAGTATCCGAGAAACCCTTACATAATGAGCATCCGAACCTTCGTCATGGACCAGCCGACGGTAGAAATCCACCATGGTCGTGGAGCCGAGAGCGTTTAGCTCGGAGGCAGTGGAAGACATGGCTGCAGCGAAGATCACTGCGACGAGCAGGCCGATCACGCCATGCGGCAGGTATTTCAAGATGAAGCTTATGAAAACGTAGTCGGAGTCCTTCACCTCCGCATCGGGCAAAGCCGTTAGGACAAGCTCCTTGGTATCCTGGCGCTTGGCCAAAGACTGGGCCTCCCATTCCAACGCCACAGACCTGGCCGCTTCGATCGCGGCTGGGTCTTCGTTCCGCAAAGCGATGGCGAGCGACTTCGCTGCCATGGCCCTGTTCCGAGCGACCTCCTCGTATTCGGAAACCAATACGGAAAGCTCTTCCGCCTGCTCCGTTTCCATAACCTGATCGAGGAGAGTCTGATTGAAGATGACCGGCGGCTTCTCGAAGATGTAGAATACGAAGACCATCACCCCGACAAACAGGATGAAAAACTGCATCGGAATCTTCACCACCGCATTGAAGAGCAGGCCAATGCGGCTGGCCGTAAGCGACGTGCCGGCCAGATAGCGCTGCACTTGAGACTGATCGGTTCCGAAATAGGAGAGCGAAAGAAAAAGCCCGCCAAAAAGGCCGGACCAGAACGTGTAGCGCTGGTCGAGATCGAAGGAAAAGCTCACTGCTTCCAGCTTGCCAAGCTTGCCTGCCACCGCGACGGCCTCTCCCACCGAGACATCGCCCGGCAGGTTCTGGAGAATCATGACAAAGGCCACGACCATGCCGATCAGGATGATGCCCATCTGGTAGCGTTGCGTGATGCTGACCGCTTTCGTGCCGCCGGACACGGTGTAGGCGATCACCAAAGCGCCAATCAATACGATGGTCAGATCGAGATTCCATCCCAACAAAGTGGATACGATGATGGCCGGAGCGTAGATGGTGATGCCGGCGGCCAAACCACGCTGTACGAGAAAGAGCGTCGCGCCGAGGTAGCGGGTTTTAGCATCGAAGCGCTGGCCCAGGTATTCGTAGGCTGTATACACCTTCAGCCGCCGGTAGATGGGAATGAAAAAGAGGCAGATGATAATGATGGCGAAGGGCATGCCGAAGTAGTTCTGCACGAAGCCCATGCCGTCCTCGTATGCCTGGCCTGGAGTAGAGAGGAAGGTGATAGCGCTGGCTTGAGTCGCCATGACCGAGAGGCCAATGGTACCCCAGCGGATCGAGTCGTCGCCCCGCAAATAGCTGTTCAGTCCCCCGCTCTCGCGAGTGCGCCACATTCCGTAGAACGCGATGCCCAGAAGGGTGCCGAAGAGGACGATATAGTCGATAGGACTCACGAGTAGTAGCGCGTGAAAGCGTAGAAGAGCGCGACTTGGACGAAGAAGAAGAGAGCAACCAGCCAGTAGATGCGCGGCCAGTTGACGGATGAGGAATCATCGCTCTTGGAGTCTGGGTTTCGCTGAATCATATCGAGTATGGGGAGCGCACGCGTCTCGCGTGCTTTTTCGGGCGTCTCGCCCGAAAAGCTGCAGGAGGAGAATTGGGCGAGACGCGTGCACTCCCCATACTCGAATTCATATTACTCCTCATGGCCTAGAGAGACAAGGTTCGCGAAGATGCGGTAGGCGCCCGGTACGCCGGCGGGCAGTTGGCGAAACCAGGAGAGGCCGGTGTAGACGATGTAGCCTTCGCCGTGCCGGGCAATCAGCAGGCTTCCGTTGCGGGGCGGTTCGCCTTGGTCGTTGCTGGAGAATATGGGTACGAAGGCCTCGTCCCAGGAACTCGGAAAATATAGGCCGCGTTCTTGCGTCCAGCCTTCGAAGTCCTCGGGGCCGATCTTATTCGGCGTATTCACAACGGGATGACCTGGAGCTAGGATGCGCATTTCCGCGTTTTCGTCGGTCACACGATCTCGTGAAAGCCGCAACGGATAAGGAGCGAATTTCTCGGACTGCAGTCCTCGGGAGGTATTGTACTGGGTTATCACGGTGCCGCCCCTTTCCGCAAAGTCGAAGAGCAGCGGAGCGATGCGATCCATCTGCTCGACTGTATTGTAGGCTCGGATACCGATGACTACGCTGTCCAGATCTTCAAGCGAAGCAGCCTGGAGTTGCTCAGGCGAAAGCTCGCGAACCTCGAAGCCGATCTCGCGAATGCTCTCTGCCACGGTATCTCCTGCTCCCGCCAGGTAGCCGACCCGGTTTCCTCGCCTCGCGACTTGCAGGCTGACGGCCCGGGTGACTGCAGGGGCGAAGACGAGCTGCTCTGGAATGTGCGGGTAGCGGATGCGTTGCATCGACTTGCTCACCGTTTTTCCTTCGGTCTCGAAGACGGCGAGGAGGCTGGCTTCGCCCGAAGCCTGTGGCGGGGTGATCCGAAAAGCGAATACGCCCGAATCGCCAGGAGCGATCTCTTCGACCTCGTGAGAAGCGGGCGAAGCCTCCCATCCGAACGGCAAGTCGAGTCGCAGCTCGCCAGCAATGGCCTGAGTGGATGCGGCGACCTGTACCTCGACGGATCGGGCTTGATAGTTGGGAAACAGAGTGACTGGAGCGAGGAACTCCACACTGGCTGGAGGCACATTGAGAACGGCGCTCACGATCTCGCCCTGGGCGGGATCGACGCGGCTGTGCTGCAAGGGCAGAGCGAATTCGAGGAACTCTCCTTCTACTTCGACAGTGGCCAGAACTTGAATAGGCGGATCGTTCTCCGCCTTTCCGATCTGCTGCAAATCGGAAACGGCGGACATGCCTAAGGTGCCCTCTTCGATGAGCCAATAGGGCTGAGGCAAAGGCAAGTCCTGCGGAAAACTCACTGTAATGGCAGTTTCGATACGTTCGTTCTCCGGCAAAACTAGTTCGACCGCAGCAGCGAGGTCGGCAACTGGCACGCGAAGGCTCTTGATGGCAACGGAAGCGGGGGAGCGATTGATGGCCTCTAGAGCTACGGGCATGCTTTCGCCAGGCAGGAGATAGGGCTGACCGAGCAGAGCGCGAAGATTCAGACCGAGACAGTCAGCGATAATGGCATCGGTCTCGCGCAACTTGGCCAAAGCCCAGGGATTGGAGCCGAGGGTCAACAGGGAACGACGCAGGGCGATGAGGTTGGGCAGAGAAGCTGCAGGATCGGTGGGATCGAAAGCAGCGGCCAGGGTATGGATATTCCGACGAACCGTATCCGAATTTTCAACACGACTCCAAGTCGTATCGACGCCATCGAAGAGGCTGTCCTGCATGGCTTCGCCCGCCAGCAGCTTGAAGTACTCGGGACGGGAGCCTCGAGCGATGCGGGAGCCAAAGCCTTGGCTACGGTGCTGGCTGCGACTGGCGGAGGCTATTTCGTTGAAGGACTTGCCGAGCAGGGGTTCGTAGCCGCCTGCATCGAGCTTGAGATACTGGCTCTCGTCAAAGATCTGGCCGGATCGGCGGAAGAAGAAGCTGCTGGCATTCCAAACGACGCGCTTGGCTTGCCAGGGCTCGACGAACTCCAACTGCTCTGGAAAGCGGGCCGGATCAGCAGCCGCTTCGAAGGCTTCGAGGGCGAGCAGGGTGGAAGCGGTATGGTGGCCGTGGGTAAAGCCGGGCTCGGGCGAAAAACGAGTGATGATGATGTCGGGCCGAAAGTTGCGGATAACCCAGACGGTGTCGGCCAGCACAGCTTCCTTATCCCAGATGCGAAGGGTTTCGTCGGGATGCTTGGAAAAGCCGAAGTCCTTGGCCCGAGTGAAGAACTGACGCCCGCCATCCAGGCGACGAGCGGCAAGCAACTCCTGCGTGCGGATGACTCCAAGGGCGTCGCGCAGCTCCTTGCCGATGAGATTCTGTCCGCCATCGCCACGAGTGAGGGACAAGTAGGCGGTATCGTACTTCTCTCCTAGCGAGAGATAGGAGATGAGAGCGGTGTTTTCGTCATCGGGATGGGCGGCGACATAGAGAACCTTGCCGAGAGTATCCAATTTTTGGATATACCAAAGGATCTCGGAACTGGAACGCGGCACGGGAGGCGAGATGGGCGAGGCGGAGAGAGATGCGGCAGCGAGCAGAGCGAGGGTCGAGGAAAGGCGGTTCATGGAATGAGGAGGAGAATTTGCCCGCAGATTGCGCAGATGGCCTCAGATGAAGGATTCTACAGGATCTTCCTCCGAATCCCATCTGCGAAGATCTGCGTCATCTACGGGAAAAAAACCGGCTACAACGAGGCGAGAATGTCGTTGGCGATTTTCTGGTAGTCGCGATTGCGGGCTGCGGTGGCGAGCTCGAGGGTTCGTTCGGCGGAGGAACGGGCGGCATCGGTCAAGCCGAGGTCGACTTCGATGCGGGCCTTGCGGGCGAACATCCAGAAAGCGGGGTCTTTCCGTTTTTCACAGGCTTCGCTCACCCATTCGAGGGCCTGTTCGAGATCCTTGCCGGACTCGTGGTAGTAGCTTCCAGCAGCGAAGAGCGTACCGGGTTTTTGGAACTCGGGCGTGCCTTGCAGCTCGTCGATTTGCGAGAGGACCTTCTGGCTGGTCGGCACCTCGAGTGGAAAGGCGACTCGGGTATTCGCCCAATCGAGGTGAACGGTGGCGGAATCGTTGCGCAGATAGTCGATCCCGATAGTGAAGCTTTCCACGCTTTGGGCGAGCTCGCTGACGGGAGCGACGAAGCGGACCAGGTCCTTGGATTGATCGTACCCGTAGGCTCCCCACTGATCAGTGGTCGTGTATATAATGATGGTCCACTCGCTCTCGCCGGGAATCGTATAAAGAGCATAGACGCCAGCAGGCACGGCCGCGCCACCGAGAGTGACGTCGTCGCTGAAGGAAATCTTGGTGGGGGAATTGGCTCCGGTTCGCCAGACTTCGCCAAAAGGAACGAGGGAGCCGAAGATCTGACGGTCCTTGACGCCGGGGCGGGAGTAGTCGATTTCGACCTCTGTCAGGCCGACGGTCTGCTTGAGCACGGAGCGGGGACTGGCGGCGGGCGTTTCGAGCTGGGCTTGGACAGCGAAGCTAGAACTGAGGGCGATGAGAGCTGTGGCAAGAGTTCGGGTGAGCATAGTTCGTGGGTTTATGGTTGGATGTTTGGAGGATACCGGCCTAGACCGGTTGTCTGGAGGAAGAATAGACTCGGCAGGGGCGCTTTTTGCTGCGCGTTTTTTCGAGAGGACGAAGAGGAAGGGCCGCGCTCTGTTCTGGAGAGGCGGAGAAACGTCCTGGCTTCGTGGATACGGCGCCTTTGCGCTTGCCTGGGGATTGGGCGACCGCGATAAACGACGCCCTTGAGCCAAACCCAGCCAAAATCCTCCGCCAAGAGCCTTTCCCTCGGGGTCATTTTTCTGACCATCTTCATCGACCTAGTGGGGTTCAGCGTGATCTTCCCGCTCTTTCCCGCAATCCTCGACTACTATCTGGAACTGGATGGAGACAACGGGCTGCTGGCCTGGATTCTGGCTCAGCTCGACAAGGTTTCGGTAGCGGCCGGAGGCGGAGAGCGTTTCACGCCGGTGCTGTTTGGCGGAGTGCTGGGCTCGCTCTACGCGGGACTTCAGTTCTTCTTCGCTCCTCTCTGGGGCAGCCTTTCCGACCAAAAGGGACGGCGGCCTGTGCTTTTGCTCACCACGCTGGGCACCTGCTTGAGCTACGCTCTATGGCTTTTCGCGGGCAATTTCGCCCTACTCATCCTCGCCCGACTGATCGGCGGAGCGATGAGCGGAAATCTGTCGGTGGCTACCGCGGCAGTGGCGGACGTCACGACCAAGGAAAACCGTTCCAAGGGGATGGGGCTGATAGGAGTGGCTTTCGGGCTGGGATTCGTGATCGGACCGGTGATAGGAGGGCTTTGCGTCCAGTTCAACCCGCTGGAACGCTGGCCCGAGCTAGCGGCCTACGGCATCAACCCCTTTTCCACCGTGGCGCTGGTTGCGATCGTCCTGGCGTTGGCGAATTTCTTCTGGATCCGGGCTCGTTTCGTGGAATCCCTGCCAGCCGAAAAAAGGGGGAAAGAGGCGGAGACGCGAAATCCGATCGCCCGGCTGCTTCAGCCTCAATCCGGAGCAGTGCGGCGCACGAATTTCGCTTACTTGGTCTACATCCTGGCATTCAGCGGCATGGAGTTCACTTTGTCGTTTCTCGGAGTCGAGAGGTTTGGGTACACGCCTGGCGACATCACCAAGATGATGATCTTCATCGGGTTCATCCTCATCCTGACTCAAGGCGGCATCGTCCGACGGCTCGCCCCAAAAATCGGAGAAAAGGCCACGGCGCTGACCGGACTCATACTGGTAGCGACAGGACTTGCCTTTCTCTCGCAGGCTGAAACGCAAGGAATTCTCTACGTCGGCCTGGCCTTTATGGCTTTCGGAGCAGGACTTTGCAGCCCGACCTTAACGTCCCTGATCTCTCTCTACGCCCACGAAAGCGAACAAGGCCGCGCCCTCGGCATCTTTCGCTCAATCGGCTCGCTCGGCCGCGCCGTGGGACCGTTAGCGGCAAGCTTCATCTTTTGGTGGTTCGGCTCGGACGCGCTATATACGATAGGAGCCGGCTTCGTGCTGGCCGCCGCGCTGCTCTGCTGGCGATTGCCGAAGCCGGACAAAAGCTAGGACGAAGTAGCACTGAGCTTTCGAAGTCGGCGCAAAACCGCTACGCCCGCTCCATCGCGGTTTTCCCGCCACGGCAGGCAGAGAGTCTCGGTCTCTAGAAGATAGTCCCGCCCCGATTCGCTTCGCAGGAAAGCTGCGACCACATCCTCATTTTCATCCCTGTCTACGCTACAAGTGCTGTAGACCAAAATACCGCCGGGCTTGACCAAAGCGCTCGCCGAGGCGAGGAGCTGATTCTGCAACACGCGCAAAGCGGCCAAGCCGGACTCGTCCATGCGCCATCGAGCATCGACTTTGCGCTGTAGAACGCCGGAATTGCTGCAAGGAGCATCCAGCAAAACGGCCTCGAAAAGACCGAGCTCGACCGGATCGAGGTCTCGCAAATCGCCAGCCAAAGGCTGAAGACGGTCCATGCCGCAGCGCTGGAAATTCGCCCGCATCCTCTCGAAACGCGGACCAGCCAAATCAACTGATACGAGCCTATCCAGGCGATCTCCCAGTAGGCGTCGAAGCAGCAGGCTCTTGCCGCCCGGCGCTGCGCATAGATCCAGCACTCGCCCCCCAGAGAAACCTTCGGCAAGCAAACAAGGAGCTATACCCGCAGCAGGATTCTGCACATAGAAGCGCCCCTCTTCCAGCAACGGTTGCAGCTCTTCCCAAGCCGACTTCGCCAGGCGAAAAAAACCCGGCCAGGTCGTTTCCTCCAAGAAGGAAAAGCTGGAGCTTTCAACGTCACCCACCAGCCAGCCAAAGAGCTCCGGATCCTCCTGGTTCCACTCCAGCAGCTTCCTGGTTTCCTCCAAGCCAAACTGCTCGACCCAACGCCGCACCCGCCAAAGCGGATGACTGAAACGCCAAGCCAGATCCTCCGGGCTCTCCGCTGGCTCGGCCTGCAAGGCTCGCAAGCGGTCAGGCACCTTGCGCAATACCGCATTGGCCAAGCCCTTCTCCGCCTTGCTGAAACGTTCGCCGATCTCGTTCACCGCGTGGTGCACGATCTTCGCGCTCGCCTCCGGCGACTCCATAAGCTCGCGAGACGCCACCAGCAATATAGCCCAAACAGGCAGCCGAGGGCGCTTGCGCAAAAAGCCATCCAACGCTCGCTCCAAAAGCCGAAGATGCCTCACCACGCCAAAGAGCAAAGACTGGCAAGCGCGCCTTCGCCCCGGCTCCAGATCCCCCGGCAAACGCTCCAGCAGGTGCGACAGCCGAGCCGGGCGCCTCACATACTCCTCCACCAAACCAGCCGCTAAACTCCAGGAATCCCGTTTCATCAAAGCGCGTCAAAACTAGGACTGTGCTCGACCGCCTGTCTCATTGACAACTGCATAAAAAGCCGACTGTCTTGTTCCTTTACTCTCTTTACACGAAGATGAACGAAGCAGCAGTACTAGAAATCATCAGCAAGAAGCCAGAGCTGAAAGCAGCCAAGGCCAAGCTCGAATCCATGCAGCCAGGCAACTACTGCATCCACCAAAGCTGGGGCTTCGGTCAGATCAAGGATTACGACGAGGCTGAGAATAAGCTTATCATCGACTTCGACGAAAAAGAAGGCCATCGCATGGACCCAGGCTTTTGCGTCGGAACCATGCAGGTTCTCCCTCCAGAGCATCTCCTCGTTCGCAAGGAACTCGATCCCGGAGCCGTCGACGAGCTGATCTCCAATCAGCAAGCCGAGCTGATCGTCGAGCTTCTCCAGCAGTATCCTAATAACGCGGCCAGCACCGCGGAAATCGAAAGCGTGCTCGCCCGCGTCATCGGCCCCATCAAGTACAAGAAATGGTGGACCGCCACCAAGAAGCTCCTCGCCCAAGATCCCCGCGTCTCGGTGCCCGCCCGCAAGACCGGCATGTACGTCCTGCGCGACGAGCCCATCTCCCTCGAAGAGGAACTCATCGAGGACTTCAACGCCACCCAGTCCGCCAAGCGTCGCGTGGCCCTGGCAGAGCAACTGCTCGAGACCGAGCCCGACAAGCTGAAGGACATCAGCGAGCAACTCGGCATCATTCTCCACATCCTCGCCACCGCGGTGCGCGAGTCGAACCAGCTCACTCCCGCCGAGAAGCTCAAAGGCGCCTGGATCCGCAACGACATCGCCCGCCTGCTCGAGATCGACGTCGAAGAATTCTCCCCCAGCGTGGTGCAGATCCTTTCCGACATTGACGGCCTCGACAATCTCATCGACGAGCTGCCCACCAACCTCCAGTCCCGCGCCCTCAAGGCCATCAAAGCCTCCCACCCCTCAGACTGGAAGGAAATCTCCTTCAGCCTGCTGAAGAACAGCTCCGGCAAGTTCACCACCGACTGCGTCAACTTCCTGCTCGAAAACGGCTTCGCCGACGAAATCAAGGAAACCCTAGCCCGCTGGCAGACCGAGCAAAACCTGCGCGAGTCCGTGCTCCTCTGGATCGTCAAGAACCGCAGCTCCAAGAAGTATGCGGACCTCGTGCACGACATGATCCAGCCCCGCCTGCTCAACTCCATCTTCTTCGCCATCGACTACGAAGCGCTGCAATCCTCCACTTCGCGCCGCATTCCATTGGCCGACATCCTCAGCGAGGACAAAGAGCTGATCCCCGATCTGCTCGGAACCGCCGACTCCGAAACCGCCCGAGACCTGGCCAACAACCTCCTCCTCAACCAAGGATTCGAAGAACTCACCAAGAAGTCCCTCCTCGCCCGCTTCATCAAGCTCTTCCCTACCGTGCAGACGCTGCTCGAGTCGGACGAAACCCAGACCAGCCAGGGACTCATGGTCTCGCGCGAAAGCTACGAAAAGGCAGTCGCCGAACTCGAAGACCTCGTGCAGAAGCAGATTCCCGACAACAGCAAGGCTATCGCCGAAGCTCGCGAACTCGGCGACCTCAAGGAAAACTCCGAGTACAAGATGGCCAAACAGGACCAGCAAGTCCTGCTCGCCCGCCGCAACCTGCTCGAAGCCGACCTGCAACGCGCCCAGATCACCGACTTCAGCACCGCAACCACCGAAATGGCAGGCATCGGCACCGTCGTAACCCTGCTCGACGAAAGCGACGAGAAGGAAGTCACCTACACCATTCTCGGCGCCTGGGACTCCGATCCCGACAACCAGATCATCTCCTACCAGACGCCGCTCGGCAAAAGCCTGCTTGGCAAGAGAGTCGGAGACGAAGTAGCCATCAAGATCGAGGACACCGAGAACAAGCTCAAGGTCTCCAACATCGCGCTCTACAAAGCCTAGGCCGCGAATCCGCAAACTTCATAATCTTTCAACCAAAGCCGCTCCCGATAGGGAGCGGCTTTTTTGGGCCCGCAATTCCAGATTCGCCAAATTCGAGCATCAAAATGAACCATCGATCAAGAATTCGATGCATATCTTCACGTATTAAGACTATTATTTCATAAGTATTATTGACATTTTCGGATCATACCACCTAGGTTCCCTTCCATTCCTTAAACCAACGGCCTCAGACGAAAAGAACGTTCCCCACAGTCCGAACCCGCAAACGAGAACCGCTCGAAAATCGGAAGCCCCCGAACAATCCCACTCGCCTGGCCAAGATCCTGCTAAATCCAAACCGTCATGAAACTTGCGAACAAACGCGCTGCGGCGCTCGCCACCCTGACCATAGCCTTGGCCTCTTTCGCGGCCATTGCCGTGTCCCCTTCTTCCCTAGTCCAATTCGCCCACAGCATCCCGCTGGGAGCGACTACCGCTTTCGCCACTCTCGCGGCTGGCCTATTCGTCGTGACCACCGCCGCCCGAAGACAACGCTAGACAACTTCCTCAAAGGCTTCTCCCAACCAACAACCCGCCTAGGCGCCAAGCCGAAGGCATGAAAGGCCCTCCTCCTAGAACGGCTGCGAGCAATCGCAGCCGTTCCTCTTTTCTCTGGTGCCGTGTCACGGGTACAATGTCGCAAAGAGTAGCGCGGATCCCGCAGAGCGGGACCGCGTCCGCAGTGCACCCCCATCATCCCCCTCGTCATCGTCATCGTCATCTTCATCTTCATCTTCATCTTCATACTCATCCTCATCTCAGCCAGGATGAAGATGAGGATAAAGAAGATGATGAGGATAAGAAACGATGCGGACGCGGTCCCGCTCTGCGGGATCCACGCTACGTTTCATGGATGACACGACACTAGCCTGTCGTCCAAGCTCTTGGCTGGCCTTCTCCCTGCGCTCGTGAACGAGTTCGACCACAAAGGAAGACCTAAGGTCTACCTATCTGCGCAAACAAAACTTCAACGTTGAAGTTTTGTTTGCGCGCTTACGAAGAGAGGGTCGAGAGATTTCGGCTTTCCAATTCCGGCCGCGCCGCCAGATTCGAATCGAAAAGATGCCGCAGCTGAACCAAGCCTCCCCACAAGATCCGCCGCTCAAACCTGCTTGGGATATCCTCAAAGCCCTCGCCGATCCGACTCGCCTGCGTATTCTCAACCTGCTGAAGCAGGACGAGCTATCGGTAGCCGAGCTGCAGGATTCGCTCAACATGGCCCAATCGCGCATTTCCTCGCAGCTCGCCGTCCTGCGACAAGCGGAGCTGGTGGCCGACCGGCGCGAGGGAAAGAAGTCCTACTACTCGCTAGCCTCTCACCTCTCGACCGCCGAACGAAACCTATTGGAGGCGGCGCTCGACGCGGCAAGCGCTTCAGCCGAAGCCCAGGAAGACCTGAAGAATCTCGGCCGGGTAATGGACCGGCGGCGTCAGCAAGCCGAAGAATACTTCAATCTCATCGCCGGTCGTCTAGGCAAAAACTACTGCCCGGGCCGCTCCTGGGAAAGCATCGGCCACTTTCTGCTCCATCTGGTCCCGAGCATTCGAGTCGCTGATCTAGGCGCCGGCGAAGGGCTGATATCCCAGCTCCTGGCTCGTCAGGCCGAGCGAGTCTACTGCATCGACAGCTCGCCACGCATGGTGGAAGTCGGCAGCGACTTGGCCAAGCGCAACGGTTTGGAAAATCTCGAGTACCTGCTCGGCGATATCGAGGACGTGCCATTGAAATCTGGCTCCGTGCACCTTGCTTTGCTCAGCCAGGCCCTGCATCACTCCATCCATCCGGAGAAAGCCGTGGCGGAGGCCCATCGCATCCTCAAACCAGGCGGTCGCTTGGTGGTGCTCGATCTGAAGGAGCACAGCTTCGAGAAAGCGCGGGAACTCTATGCCGATCGCTGGCTCGGTTTCGCCGAGAATACGCTGCACGCCTGGCTGAAGACGGCCGGATTCGAGAACGTGGAGGTCACCTCAGTGGCAAAGGAAGCGGAGGAACCGCAGTTCGAAACCGTGCTGGCAACTGGAACGAAGGCCCGGTAAGGGGGTTAGGTGTTAGGAATCTAGTACCCTACTTCTCGAAAACGATCACGTTTGAGAGGGTTTTTCACCTAGACGCCTATCGCAGATCCTGAGCCAGTCGAAGGACAGCCTAAAAACCTATTGGCCTCTGGCTCTGCCAGGTTAGGCTGTAGGGATAGTATCCTATAAACAAATACACATCCCCACTCTTCGCTTTTCGCTCTTAACTCTTAACTTTTCGCTTCCCTCCCCTACTGCAACTGATCCATGCGAGCCTTGTAGAGATCGACGAGACGGTCGTGGATGATCGCTCCGCTCGGTTCCTCCAGGGCCATAGCGGCGATTTCCTTGGCCTCGCTCAGATCCATGTTCTGCACCACGTATTTGACGTTGGGCAAAAGGTTGGGCGACATGCTGAGAGCTTCGACTCCTAGACCGATGAGCAAGGGCGCGATCACCGGATCGCCCGCCACTTCGCCGCAAAGGCTTACCCCAACTCCCCCCTTCCGGGCTGCCGAAACAATCATGTCGAGCGTACGCAAAACGGCCGGATGGGTTGGGTCGTAGAGGTCGGCCACTCGGTCGTTGAGCCGATCGACCGCGATGAGGTATTGGATAAGGTCGTTGGTGCCGATACTGAAGAATGCGGAGCCCTCCACGAGGGTGTCCGCCGCGATCGCCGCGCTGGGAATCTCGATCATGGTGCCCACGGAGATGTCCTCGTTGAAGGCTTGACCCTCGGAGCGCAATTCCGACTTGGCCTCATCTAGGAGAGCGTTGGCCTGGTTCAGTTCGCTTGCTCCGCTGATCATGGGGTACATCAGACGGGCGTCCCCGAAAGCGCTCGCCCGCAGTATGGCGCGGAGCTGGGATTTGAAAATCGCCTGATGATCCAGACAGAAGCGGATCGCCCTGTACCCAAGAAATGGATTCGCCTCCCGATATACCGGCATTTCAGCGAAATCCGCGACCTTGTCGCCACCCAGGTCGAGGGTGCGGATCACCACCGGACGGTCTCCCATCGCTACAACTGCTGCCCGGTAGGCCTCGAATTGCTCTTCCTCGCTCGGCAGAGAGCCAAGGCCCATGAACAGGTACTCGGAGCGGAAAAGTCCGATGCCGTCCGCCCCCATCTCAAGAGCGCGCTCCGCTTCGTCCGCCCGCTCGATATTGGCCATCAGCTGCACCGGGTGACCGTCGCGGGTTAGCGAGGCGGCCTTGGAGTACGCAATCAAGCGCTTTTCGCGACTGCGACGCTTGTCTCGCAGGTTACCGTACTTGAAAAGAGTGTCCTCGCTAGGGTTGACGATGACCTTGCCATCGTAGCCATCGATCAGGACCACGGCCTCCCGCGACACTTGCGAGCAGACTTCGGCCACGCCAACTACCGCAGGAATGTTCATCGAACGGGCCACGATCACCGCATGGCTCGTCTTGCTGCCAACTTCCGTCACCAGTCCCAGAACCTTTTCCCGATCGATGGAGGCCGAGTCGGAAGGCGTCACGTCGTTCGCTACCAGGATGCTCGGTTCGGCAATCTCGTCGAGTTGCGGTATCCGCTGGCCAGTGAGATTGCTCAGAAGGCGTCTCATCACGTCCCTGATGTCGGAGGCCCGCTCCCTCAGATACTCGTCGTCGATGCGATCGAAGGCTTCTATGTAGCGGTGTCCGACATCCCAGACGGCGGATTCAATGTTGCACAGACTCGACTCCATGTCGCGCAAGGCCTCTCCGACCAGGGCCTGATCCTCCAAGACGAGAAGATGAGCGTCGAAAATCCGGGCTTCATCTTCGCCGATGGAACTGCGGATCTCCTCCTGAATACTCTGGATGTCGCGGCGCGTCTTCACGATAGCGTCGTCCAGACGAGCCGTTTCGGAAGCAATTGCGGATTTGACGATGGTGTAGCGTGGGACCGCAACCTCGTTGCGGCTGGCCAGGAAGACCTTGCCATGAGCTATGCCTGGAGAAGCGGCTATGCCCGAGTAGATTCGTTCATGTGCTTCCCTTGATTCCATAGACGAGCGACAAAGTCGTAGATTCGGCGCACCGGTGCCAGCTATAAATACAGGATTTCGACCGGGCAACGGCGACCGCCTGAAGATGGGGAATCACCCCATGCGGTCAACCCTTTACAAGATTTGGCAGGCTCTCACAAATGCGCCCTTGCCCCAAGCCTCCCGCACAATCGACGTCAACCGACCTTCATCCTCCTTTGTATCCAAAAGCGAGTAGCAACAGCTCCCACTCCCGGACAAGAGCAAGCGAAAGCCAGCTTGGGCAAAGCGGTCGCTCAACGCCGAGAATGCCGGATACTTGGCGAAAATCACCGATTCGAAGGTGTTGTCCAGCAAATCAGCCAGCGAGAGATCTCCGCTTTGCCATGCCCGCAGTCGTTCCTCAGCCAAAGTCCGCTCCCCATAAGCTCCCGAGGTAGCGGCTAACGCGGCAAAAGCCCAGGGAGTAGCAACCGAGAAACTCGGTTTGAAAAGCAAAACGCACTTCCCCGAAAGTCGCTGCAACGCCGAAGGCGCGATATCCTCCAACAGCTCCCCCCGGCCACGCATCACCACCGATCTGCCCCGCAGAAAAAGCGGGCAATCCGAGCCCAGCTCCGCAGCCATTTCCAGCAGATCCTTGTCCTCAGCGGAACCGCTGACCAGTCGGTTCAAGCCAAGCAAAACCGCGGCGGCGTTGCTGCTTCCTCCGCCAAGGCCAGCTCCACAAGGAATCCGTTTCTCCAGCCGCAATTGCGCTCGCCAGCTCAAACCTCGCCGAGTCAAAAAAAGCTCGGCGGCAGCAAAGGCCAGATTCGAAGCATCCGTCGGCAGGCCCTCGTCATCGCAAACCAGCGAGACCGAAGGCTGCAAAGCCTCCTCCACTTCGATGGAGATCCTGTCTCCAAAATCTACCGGAGACACCAGACTGACCAGCTCGTGAAACCCGTTTTCCATCCGACCGAGCACCGAGAGAAACAGATTGATCTTTGCTGGACTGAAAACCTCGATTTGCCCCATAGTCGCCCAAAACGCTGACCCACAAACATCATATGACGGACACGCTTCAAAGCAAAAATCTCTGCCAACTCATCCTCGCTCTCGACATAGAGGAAAAGGCCGACGCCCTCGCCCTTCTCAAGCAAACAGGCCCCGAACTTCAGTGGGTAAAGATCGGCCTGCAGATGTTCACCAAATACGGGCCCGACTACGTGCGCCAAGTCGCCGATCTCGGCAAAGACATCTTTCTCGACCTGAAGCTGCACGACATCCCGAACACCGTCGCAAAAGCCGTCGAATCCCTCGCTAGCCTTCCAATCAAGATGCTCACGATTCACACTTGCGGCGGCCAGGAGATGATGCGCTGGGCGGTGAAAGCCCAGCAAAACGCCAAGCCCGATCTCCAGCTCCTCGGAGTCACCGTCCTCACTTCGATGGATCGGAACAGCCTAGATCAGCTGGCCATCCAGCAGAGCCTCGCGAAACGCGTCGACCTCCTCGCCGCCCTCGCTCAAGAAGCCGGCATGAACGGCCTCGTTTGCTCCCCTCACGAAGTCGTCAACCTGCGCCAGGCCTTCGCATCCCACTTCACTCTCGTCACACCTGGCGTCCGTCCCACAGGTTCCGCAGCGGGCGATCAAAAACGCATTATGACCCCCGCCCAAGCCCGCGAAGTCGGCTCCGACTACATCGTCGTCGGCCGCCCCATCTACAAAGCCGACGATCCCGCTGCGGCAGTCGCCGCGATAAACGAAGAATTAAGGGCGAAGAGTTAAGAACGGGAGAGGATGTGGTAAGCGAAGAACTAAGAACGAAGCGCGGAGCGTGGCGACACTTGAGAAGCGCAGCGACGAACCATTAAGAACGGGAGAATCCAACCCATTCACCCTTCACCACTCACTATTCACCATTCCTCCTGCACTGCGGCTGTCTTGCTCGCTGGAGGGTCTGGCAACCGTATGCAAGGCCAGGTCGCCGACAAAATACTCGTCCCCTTGGTCGGCAAGCCTCTCATTCAGTATTCCCTCAACGCCTTCGAGCAAAGCGAAGCCGTGCAAATCATCGTCATCGTACATCGAGACGCCGAACAACGCCAAGCCATCGAGCCACTCGTTGCCGATTTTCGTATCCAAATCCTCTGGACACCCGGTGGCCAAGAACGCCGCGATTCCGTATACGCCGGACTAGCCGCCCTGCCCGCCGACACTGACACCGTGCTCATCCACGACTGCGCTCGCCCCCTTGTCACGCCCACAGCGATCAGGACCGTCGCCCAGGCTGCCCGAGATACCGGCGCCGCCTGCCTAGCCCACCCCGTCACCGATACGCTCAAACGCAGCAAGTCGACCGACAACGGCCACATCCTCAAAACGCTAGACCGCTCCCACCTCTGGGCCATGGAGACTCCTCAAGCCTTCCAGTATCCACTCGTCAAGCGCGGCTACGAAAAAGCCATCGCCGAAAACCGCCCCATCACCGACGACCTCTCCGCCATCGAAGAAACAAGCCAACCCGTCAGCTTGATCGACAACCAACGACCCAATCCCAAACTCACCACGCCAGCCGATCTCGCTTACCTAGAGTTTCTCCTCGGTAGAGGCGTTTAGCGATGAGCTGTTTAGTCCGTAGCTATTTAGTCCTTAGCCCACAACTCAGCGCCCAGAACCTATGAACTCAACCATTCGCATCGGCCAAGGCTACGACATCCATCCCTTCAAGGAAGGGCGCCCCATGGTGCTCGGCGGCATCGCCTTCGACACTCCTTATGGCCTCGATGGACACTCCGACGCTGACGCCCTCACCCACGCTATCTGCGACGCTCTTCTCGGAGCCGCCGGACTTCCCGACATCGGTCACCACTTTCCCAATACGGATCCCAAGTACAAGGATATCGACTCGCAGAAGCTGCTAGGCGAAGTCGCCTCCACGCTGCAGGCCCGAGACTGGAACATCGTCAACATCGACGCCACCGTCGTCGCCGAGCAACCCAAAATCTACCCTGTGGTCGAAGAAATGAAAGCCAGACTCGCTGCCAGCGCCCGCATCGAGCCCAACCAGATCGGCATCAAGGCCACCACCAACGAGAAACTCGGAGCCCTCGGCCGCAGCGAAGGCCTCGCCGCCCTGGCTGTCGCATTGATCAGCAGATAGCGTCATGAACGCCCTCCATTTCAGATTGCCCACCAAGGAAGAGCGATCCCGAATGAGTCGGGACCGCTCTTCCTTCTCATCATCAGCCCCACCTTCGCGTCTTCGGAGAATCCGCGCCACCTTAATTCAAGCCCTACCCAAGTCCCGAAAATTCACCCTTCACCACTCACTATTCACCATTCCAGCAGCAGCGCTGCTGCTATGCGCCTGCGGCCAAAACCCGTCCGGCGACACGCGCGACCAAGCGACACGCGACGGCATCCTCCTATTCGGCAACAGCGGCGAACCGCCCAGCATCGACCCCCACATCAACACCTCCGTCAACGGCAGCCGAATCACCAACGCCCTCATAGAGGGCCTCATCGCCTACCACCCCACCGACGACAACCTACCCGAGCCCGGCGTCGCCAAATCCTGGACGCAGCAGGACTCTACCATCTGGACCTTCCACCTCCGACCCGAAGCCCGCTGGTCGAATGGCGATCCCGTCACCGCCCACGATTTCGTCTACTCCTACCGCCGCATGCTCACCCCCGAGCTCGGAGCCAGGTACGCCCAGTTCCTCTACCTGCTGAAAAACGGACGTCAGTTCAACGACGGGACCCTGGACGACTTCTCTCAAGTAGGCGCCGAAGCCCTGGAAGACCATACGCTGCGCCTCACGCTCGAAGGCCCCGTTCCCCACTTCCTGAACCTCCTCAAGCACTCTACCTGGCATCCCGTTCATCCAGCCACCATCGAGGCGGCAGGCGGCATCGCAAAGCCGGACTCCAACTGGACGCGTGACAACTACGTCGGCAACGGACCCTACGTCCTCAAGGAGTGGGTTATCGGCAAAATCATCCGAGTCGCGAAAAACCCACTCTACTGGGATGCCGAAAAAGTATCCATTAACGAGATACATTTCCTCCCCATCGACGACATCAACACCGAAGACCAGGTCTTCAACGCAGGTCGACTCCACTACCAGAACACAGTACCCTCTGACCGCATCCCTATCTACCGGAAGGAGAACGATCCCTACCTCCGCATGGAGCCCTGGATCGCCACCTACTACTACTCCATTAACACCACCGAGCCAGCCCTCTCCGATTCCCGCGTACGTATGGCCCTGTCGCTCGCAATCAATCGAAAAGCGATCGTGACACGCGTCACGAAAGGCGACCAAGCTATCGCCCTCTCTCTCACTCCGAGCGGCATTAAGGGCTACGAGCCACCCATGATCGAAGGCTTCAATCCCCGCAAGGCCCGCCAGCTCCTAGCCGAAGCCGGCTACCCCCAAGGCCTCGGCTTTCCCCAAACGACCCTGCTCTTCAACACCTCCGAGCAGCACAAGCAAATAGCCGAAGCCATCCGGCAGATGTGGAAAAGCATTCTCGGCATCGAAGTCGACCTGCAGAATCAGGAGTGGAAGACCTTCATCGAGTCCCGACACAACCTCGCCTTCCAGATCGCCCGCAACGGATGGATCGGCGACTACGTCTTCCCCGACACCTTCCTCTCCATGTACCGCTCAGGTGACGGAAACAACAATACTGGCTGGGGCGACCCCCGATACGACGACCTCATAAACCGATCCAAAATCGAGCCCGACCTCGCCAAGCGGCTAAAACTGCTCTACGAGGCCGAGTCCATCCTCATGCGTGAACAGCCCGTCATCCCCCTCTACCACTACAACCGCATCTACCGGATCGACCCAGCAGTAAAAGGCTGGTATCCAAAACTCACCGACAACCGAAACTACAAGTACATTTCGCTGGAGGGCCAGCAAGCAAGCCCAGCCAACTAGCTCGTGGCCGCCTAGCCCGCAGCGCCTTTCCAATTCTTAACTCTTCGCTCTTAATTCTTCATTTCACCTCAGTGCTCCCCTTCATCCTCAGACGCTTCGCCCAAGCTATCCCAGTCCTGCTGGCCATCTACACGATCACCTTCTTCATGATCCGGCTCGCGCCCGGCAGCCCTTTCTCCGACGAACGCAAGGTCGCCGACCATATCATCGAAGCCCAGCAGGCGTACTATGGCTACGACCAGCCACTACTCGTCCAGTACTTCACAACGTTATGGCAGCACATCAGACTCGATCTGCCGCCGCTTACCAGCCACGTCGGCCTCACTTCTGCCGACATCATCTCCGAATCCTTTCCCGTCTCGCTCGAACTCGGCCTCTGGGCCATGACCATCGCCCTCGCTCTCGGCGTACCCGCAGGCATCCTTGCCGCCGCTCGGCAAAACACCTGGCTCGACTACACGCCCATGTCTCTCGCCATGACCGGCATCTGTCTGCCGACCTTCGTGGTGGGCCCCATCCTAGCTCTCGTATTTGGCATTTGGTTACAATGGACCAGCGTTGCCGGATGGCTAGGACCCGTTGACCGCATCCTGCCCTCGCTCACCCTCGGCCTCTACTACGCCGCCTATATAGCCCGACTCATCCGGGCAGGCATGCTTGAGATCCTCAGTTCCGACTTCATCCGCACCGCCCGGGCCAAAGGCGCCAGCGAGCTCAGGGCCATACTCGTTCACGCCCTCAGAGGCGGCATTCTACCAGTCGTGTCCTTCCTCGGCCCCACACTCGCGGGCTTGGTCACCGGCTCCTTCGTCGTCGAGACCATCTTCCAAGTCCCAGGTCTCGGCCGCCACTTCGTGCTCGCCGCCCTCAACCGCGACCACGCCCTCATCATGTCGACCGTGCTCTTCTACGCCTCGCTCATCATGCTCGCCAACCTTGTGGTCGACGCCCTTCAAATCCTCCTGAATCCAAAACTCCGATACGCTTAGGGAAGGTGGATAGGCTGTAGGTTTTTAGGCTATAGGCTTCATAACCCTCCCCCCACTTCTTCACTCTTCATTCTTCATTCCTAATTCTTAATTCAAATGAACGAAGCTCCCCAGTCTCCGTGGACCGACGCCTGGCGCCGCATGCTGGACAATCGCCTGGCGCTTTGCGGCCTAGGCTTCTTCGTCTTCGTCACAGCCTTGTGCTACCTGGGACCAATTCTCTACAAGCTCTCGCCGGACGCCCAAGTACTCGCTCTGGAGAGCACCTTGCCGTTCACCCGAGCGAACCTCGTGGAAGTTCGTTTCGACGAAGAAAAGACCAGTCCAGACGAAGTGACCACTCTGGAAGACTTTGCCGAGGTCTACGCACTCGATCCTGAGGTCGATCTTGAGACTCTCGCCAAAAACGGGGCTCTGGAAATCAAAGGCGTCTTCTTCCAGACGATCAGCCGCTTCCACCTGCTCGGCACCGATTCGAAAGGCCGCGACATTCTCGCCCGCATCATGCGAGGCGGCCGAATTTCCCTCGGCGTCGCCTTCCTCGCTACCCTCACCGCTCTGATCATCGGAGTGAACTACGGCCTCGTCTCCGGCTACTTCGGAGGAAGGCTCGACGCATTCATGATGCGCTTCGTCGACATCCTCTACGCCCTCCCCTTCCTCATCCTCGTCATCCTGCTCATGGTGCTCTTCGACGGGTTCCACCTCAAGATCCTCCTAATCTTCATCGCCATCGGAGCAGTCGAATGGCTTACCATGGCCCGTATCACGCGAGGCCAGGTCATGCATCTCAAGGAACAGGAATTCGTCACTGCCGCCCGGGCCACCGGCGTATCCACATTTTCGATTCTCACCAAGCATATCGCGCCCAATCTGCTCGGCCCCGTCATCGTCTACTCCACCCTGCTGGTTCCCGCCGTGATGCTGCTCGAGTCCACACTCAGCTTCCTCGGGCTCGGCATGCAGGCCAACATGGCCAGTTGGGGGACCCTCATCAAGGAAGGCCAGCAATCCATGCGTTCCGCCCCCTGGCAACTCATCGCCCCCTCCCTCTTTTTTTCCGCCACCCTCTTTGCCATGAACTTCCTGGGCGACGGACTGCGCGACGCCCTCGACGTGAAATCTGAAAACCAATGACATCTTCCCCCTCGCAGACTACGCTAATGAACTCGGATAGCATCCGAACTCCCATTCCCCTATCTGTGCCCATCTGCGCAATCTGCGGGCAGTAAACCCCTTCACCTCCTTCCGTGCTGAACAATCTCAAGGTATTTCTCCGGCTCCTTGCCGGCTACAAGAAGCAGCTCTACCTCGCCATCCTGATCGGCTCGATAGCAGGTATCGGCACCGGAGCGGTTCTCACCAAAGGAGTCGAGCGACTCTTCTCGCTCATCCTGTCTGGCGACCGAGACCTCAGCGCGTCCGAAATCCTCCTAGTCGCATCGAGCTTCCCCACGATCTTTCTCTTGATCGGCCTCTGCGTGTTCGGCAGCGCCTACTTGCTCAACCATGCAGGCTTGGCGGCCATCCGCGACCTGCGAGACAAGGTCTTCGCCCATCTGCAGCTCCTGCCCCTCTCCTATTTCCAAAGCTCCAAAACCGGCGACCTGATCTCGCGACTGACAGCGGACATCCAGGCCATGCAGCAGACGCTCACCTTCGTGGCCCGTAACGTCATCACCCAGCCCGCCACCATCCTCGGAGCGATTTACTACCTCTACGACGTGGCCAGCAAGAACGAAGGAGTCTACCAGATCTACCTCTGCCTAATCGCCCTGCCCATCGTCATCTTCCCCATCCGCCACTTCAGCCACAAAGTCGAGCGTAAGGCCCGCGAACAGCAGGAGGAGCTCGGCGGCATGACCAACACGATTTCCCAAAACCTCTCCGCCGCCCGCGAAGTGCGAGCCTTCAACCTCCAAGACAAGGAACGGCTCCAGTTCTCCCGTCGCATAGCGGAGCTCTTCAAGGCCCAGATGAAGGTCATCAAATACTCCTTCTCGATCGGGCCCGTCGTCGAGCTCTGCTCCTCTATCGGTCTCTCCATCGCCTTCCTCATCGGCTACTACAATGGCGTGGAGGGCGGCGTCTTCACCGCCATCTTCCTAGCCCTCTACTTCACCTACACCGCAGTCAAGAAGCTCGGCACCTTCTCCGCCGAACTGCACAAAGGCGTGGCCTCCTACCTTCGCGTGCAGGAGATTCTGGATACGCGCATTACCGTGAAAGATCCGGACCAACCCCTCCCCCTGGAATCCGTCGAGGGCGAAATCGAATTCCGCGACGTCTCCTTCTCCTACGGCGAAGTCAACGCCCTAGAAGCAGTAAACGCTCGTATCCAGAAAGGGGATATATGCGCTCTCGTCGGCCCCAGTGGAGCAGGCAAGTCGACCTTCGCGAATCTCGTGCCCCGCTTCTACGACGTAAGCCACGGCGGCGTCTTCCTGGATGGACGAGACATCCGACGCTTCCGAGCCAACGACCTGCGCAACCACATTGCCATCGTGTCTCAGGATCCAGTGCTCTTCGACGAGTCCATCCTCGAAAACATCCGCCTCGGCCGCCAAGACGCGACGGACGAGGAAGTGCGCGAAGCAGCACGCCAGGCCTTCGCCGACGAATTCATCTCCGACCCGGAAAACTGTCCCCAAGGCTACGAGACGATCGTAGGCGAACGCGGGGCCCGACTCTCCGGCGGCCAGAAGCAGCGCATCGCCATCGCCAGAGCCTTTCTTCGCCAAGCCCCAATTCTCATTCTGGACGAGGCCACTTCCGCCCTCGACTCCGAAAGCGAGACCAAGATCCAGCAGGCCCTCGGAAAGCTGGTCGCCGGCAAGACCGTCTTGATCATCGCCCACCGTTTCAGCGCCATCAAAAACGCCACCAGGATCCTGGTCTTCGACGACGGCGCCATCATCGACACCGGCTCCCACACCGAACTCTACGCCCGCTGTGACCTGTATCGAAATTTGTACGACAGGCAGAACGTCTAGCTCTACTTTGTTGGGTTTCTGGAATGATCCGACAAGTAAAGCCTTCGCTCGTGATTCGGCTTAGTTCGAAGAACGTGGACTGTTACGAAGAGCCGCGTTTGGTCAATTCATGAGTAAGTCTGGTATAATCAGCTAGTGTGGTGTAAGCGAAGTTTGCTACACTATTAGTTGTCAGTAAGTCTGGTCAAAGGGGAGCACACGCGTCTCGCGTGTTGGCTTGGGCGTCTCGC
>JANQRJ010000057.1 GCA_028284635.1 Pelagicoccus sp. | reverse complement strand
CTGGCTGGATTCGGGCTGGCCTCACGACGACTTCGTGGTCGACGGGAACGAAACCGGCAACCGCTTCGACCTGGGCATGATGGTCCGCCAGCTCTATCCTTCCGGAGCCAACTACGACACCTACGAGCGAGGCAAGTGGACCAGCTTCGCGACCAACGAATGCATCTGCCGCAAGGGCTGGGACAGCACGGTGGACGGCATGAGGCCCTACAACTGGCTGCAGTCGGCATGGTACATGATCGCCATGGAGGCGGCCTACCGCAACGGCATGACCGGCATCTTCGACATGCAGGATCCCTCCTTCTCCTCCTATTCGACGCCCAACAGCGCCTATCCCAACTCGACGCCCTATCCGGCTAACTATCCCAGCGGCCTGCGCTACCATCTCTTCGGCAGCTACGCCGACGATTTCATCGCCAAAGGCGGAGTCTATGCCGGCCAGCTCTGCACGACCACGGGGGATTGGGTAATGCGGCACGGCCCGGGCTGGGCGGGATACCGTCGCTACAGCCATCCCAAGCTTGACGCGGAGATAGCAGCAATGGGCAGCAGCGGGACCGTTCCTGGCATCGGCAATATGGTTATCTTCGGCTACCCGCGCAACGTCGTCTTCGATGCTGGCGGCTCAACGCCTCCTCCTTCCCCTAATTTCATTCAGGCGGAGAACTTCGACAATGCGAGCGGCGTCGGCACCGAGGCCAATGACGGCGGAACCGTCATTCGCGATTGGGCAAGCGGCGACTACGTGGTCTTCAACAACGTCAACTTCCCCGCAGGAACGACGGCTATAGACCTGAGGCTGGCGAGCGGTTCGAGTTCATCGCCCGCCATACAAGTCAGGAGGGACTCCAGCACAGGGCCCTTGCTCGGATCCATGAACGTGACCGCTTCGGGCTGGAATGCATTCAATACGCAAACCTTGAATATCACGTCGACCAGCGGTTCTCAAACGCTCTATTTTATCTCTCCTAACGGAGGCATCAAAGGAAACTGGTTCAGGATCGGCGGCGCTACTACGCAATTCGAGTCGTACAACGCGGGCTCGGGAGTCAATACATCATCCGAAGACGGTGGAACTGTCGTCAGGGACTGGGCGAACGGAGATTTCATCGTGTTTCAAAACTTCAATTTCGGATCCAGCGTCAACAGCATGGACGTGAGGGTAGCTTCAGGTTCAAGCAACAGCCCCACACTGGAGGTCAGGCTGGGAAGCGTATCCGGAACGCTCATCGGCACGCTCAACGCCTCAACCGGCGGCTGGTCGAGCTATCAGACGAAAACGGTGACCTTCAATTCCGCCCAAAGCGGAACGAAAACCGTCTATTTCGTCTCTCCCAACGGAGGAATAAAAGTGAACTGGTTCCAGCTCTAGGAGAGTCCGATAAGTCTTTCAAGGTAGGGACCGATCGGCGATCGGGCCCTACCTTCCCGAAACAGTATTTTCGAACTTATTGGAAACTCTCTAAAAGGAAACCGACCATAAATCGAAAGACCGAAGTCCACGCGACTTCGGTCTTTTTATGCTCAACGCTAAAATGCGCCCCAACTAAGCATGGGGACACGCTTTTGATCACACTTCTCCCTCGCGGGCGCTCTGCGCATACCGAGCAGAAGAATGATTTTGCCGACAAATGATTTTGCAAAAAAACCACCTGCACTCCTCGGGAAAGAATGAAAAAGCAAAATCATTGACGGCAAAATCATTCTTGTGAAAAGCGGCGAAAATATAGCGCATCGAGACATGGAATTTGCAAGGCGAGCCCGTCGAATCGCGAGCGAGCCCGACCTCTCATCAGATAAGACGCGCTTTCAATCTCAACTATGGACAAATGAGTATCTTGGCCCTTGCCTCGACAGAGTCATGTACCCGCTGCCATTCAACGACGTGAATGGCTTGCCGCTTTTCGCGAAGGCAAGAATCCATTGATGTCGCGGTTTATGCTCGAGCTACTCAGAGGAGAAGAAACTTGCTTGCAAGTATTTGCCGAAAGCTCGCCTATCGAGCTGGCGATCGAAGACCTCATCCGAGATCTGTCGGATACTCTAGGTCTGATTGTGAAAGCAAGCGTGAACCCCCCGTCGCCGACTAACGCGAAAATCGTAGTGGGCTGCCTGGAAGACGAAGCGTACAAGGCCGTGGCCCAAAGCGCCGGCCTGAATCTCTCCGAGTGGAGCGAGCGCCGCGAAGGCTTCTCCATCCAAGTCTCAGGCGAAACGCTGTATCTCTCGGGCAGCAACACCCGCGGAACGCTCTACGCCATCTACGCCTTTTCGGAACGCTATCTGGGCATCGACCCGTTCTATTTCTGGTCCGACCTGCGGCCTCAAGCCCTCGAAGAGCTGCGTATCGAGCAATCCGTTTTCAGCGACTGGCCCAAGTCCTTTCCGATCAGGGGCTGGTTTATCAACGACGAGGACTTGCTTTCCACATGGAGTGGCGGAGAGCAGCGGCAGCATCCTCGCTATCCAATGAAGATAATGTCCTTGGACGTCTTCGACAAAGTTTTGGAAACCGCGCTCCGCTGCCGACAGAACCTTGTCATTCCCGCGACCTATCACGATATTGACCGGCCGGAAAACGAGGCCCTATTCCGTCGCATTGGCGAACGTGGGCTCATAGCATCTCAACACCACCAGGAACCTCTCGGCGTGAGCGCCGACATCCTGGAAGCGTTTTGGAAGAAAAAAGGCTTGGACATCCCTGCAAACTACCTGGACCACAAGGAGAAATACGAAGCGGCTTGGCGTCACCACATCCGCAAGTACCTCGCGAGCGGAACCGAGATGGTCTGGCAGCTCGGACTCAGAGGCAAGGGCGACAGGCCCTTTTGGTACGGCAGTCCCACCGCCCCCCAGACCGTCGAAGAGCGCGGCAAGGTCATTTCGGACGCGATCCGCCACCAGTGGGAAACCATCCGCGACGAGCTCGGACACGAGCGATTCGCATCGACCATCACCCTTTGGATGGAAGGCTCCGAACTGAACAAGTTGGGCGTATTGAAGTTTCCACCACAAACGACGGTTATATTCAGCGATTTCGGCCCGACTCAAAACATGCGCGAAGATTTCCGGGATACGCCGCGCCAGGCCGGGATGACCTACGGAGCCTACTATCACGTCGCCTTCATGAGCTGCGGCCCTCACCTGGCGCAGGGAACGTCTCCCGAACGCATAAGCCGCAACTTCGCCGAGATGAACCGCAAAGGGGACACGGCCTACTGCATTCTCAACGTATCCAACATTCGCGAGTTCCTCTTCGGCATCGACATGGTACGCAAGCTTTGCTGGGATGCAGCAAACAACCGCCCCGAAGACCACTACGACGAATGGAGCAAGGCGCGATTCGCCAAACTCGCCGAAAAAGTCTCCCAATCGTATCGAGATCTGTACGACGGCTACCACCAGCTCGGCAATCCATCGCCGGCCCCCGACCAAGAGGATATGATATTGCTGGACGGAATGGTTTTGAAAGCGGGCAAAAAGCTGCTGCAAGTCCTAGACGGACAGAAATTCGAGCCCGATCCGCTTCAGAACCAGCGTATCTACAACTTCGATACACCTGAAAGGATGGCTCGATACTATCGCAACGCGACAAGCGAAAGCCTCGAGAAGTGGACGGTTGCTCGCGAAAGGGCTCTCGAAACGCTGGCAGACTTGCCCGATCACGAAAAGCGATTTTTCGAGAGCGCCATCCTCGTGCAACTGGATATCCTTATCGGACTCTGTCATTGGTTGCGTTCCATTTGCACCGCAGTGGCGGATGAACAAGAAATTCGCCTGCATCTAAACCGCGCCCATTCAATTATAGAAGATACCATACAGTCTCGCGAGCGGGCGGCTTACGGCAAATGGGAGGGCTGGTACTCGAACGAAAAGCTATACAACCTCGAAGAGGCCAGTAAGCTCACAAGATCCGTCAGGGACAGCAGATAGCCCTTTTCATCTAGTCGGTAGAATTCTATAGCATTGCCGATATTCTAGGCCGCGTGCCTTTCGCGCGCTATCGCGTTGTCGCCTCGGTACTCACGAACGCGGCCTAGAGCATTTTTCGACACTCTCTTCGCTGTTTTTCGAAGCAATGATTTTGCCACTAATGATTTTGCTTCCTCCACTCTTGCCCAAGACTGAGTGAGATTCTTGCAAAATTATTTTTGGGCAAAATCATTATCGCGTGACAAGCACGCTTCCACATTCGAAAAGCCGCATAAGACTAGTGTGGTGTCAGTGAAATTCATTGCACAAACATGGGGAGCGCCTGCGTCCCGCAGGCTGCTTGAGGCGTCTCGCCTCAAGCGACTCAACCAGAAGGACTTAGGCGAGACGCCCAAGCCAACACACGAGACGCGTGTGCTCCCCTTTAACCGGACGTACTGACGACTAATAGTGTAGCAAACTTCGATGACAGCACACTAGGCCGCGTGCTCTGCGGTTAAAGAAATCATCGTCGTTCCGAAACTCACACGGAGCTAGGTTTCCAGTCGATGCGACGTAACCACATAGTTTCGAAAATTGGATTCATGTTTTCGCAAGTCACTGCACGAGAAAATGCCAAATCCGATATCCTCACATTTAGTTAGGATTGGAAAACGGAGAATTCTTAACCGCAAATGGACGCGAATACACGCGAATCCAAGCTTCAAATGAGAAATCATTCGTGTTTATTAGCGTCCATGACTGTGTCGCTTTGCTTCGGTACGCGGTTACTCTTACTCTTGTTTTTGAAACACTAGAGCATTTTTCGTTTGGTTAGTCGCCCATAGGTGGGTCGGTCCCGATCTGAATCGGGAGCGACCGATTGGCGTCGCACTGCACTATTCCAAACTCTGTCGAGTTCGGCTACCTCGACTTTGCCAGACTTGCTTGAGTAGCCGAACTCGACAGAGTTTGGAACGCTTGGGCGACACTTTGAAACACCCCCGCACCGCTCTTCGAGTGTCGCCGTTACACGGCTCGGTAGCGGCTAAAAAATATACCAATTCAAAAACGGATGACGCATGCTCATTTTACCGTCCTCTGGAGAGGAATATAATCGAAGAATCGGGTCGCTCTTCGAAACCCAAATTACTTCGCGGCATAGGGGTCGGCAGCGTCACGCACGCCGTCGCCCAGGAAATTGAAAGACATGACGGTCAGGACGATGGCAATAACCGGCATGAGCAGCCAGGGGTAATCGGCGATGGCGGAGAGGCTGAGACAGTCCTGGAGCATGACGCCCCAACTGACAATCGGCGGTCGCAAGCCGAGACCGAGAAAGCTGAGCGTGGTTTCGCCAAGGATCATGCCAGGCACCGTCAGGGTGAGCGTAACGATGATGTGGCTGGTGAAACCGGGCAACAGGTGCTTGAAGATGATACGGCCGTGGCTGGCCCCGAGGAGACGGGCTGCAGTGGCGTAGTCCTCTTCGCGCAGCGACAGGATCTTGCCGCGCACGACGCGGGCCAGGCCCGTCCAGCCGAGAAGACTGAGCACGATGGTGATCATGAAGTAGATCTTCAGCGAACTCCAGTGGGCCGGCATGGCGGCGCCTAGAGCCATCCAGAGGGGAAGGGCGGGAAAGGCGTTGATGATCTCGATCCCCCGTTGGATCAGATTGTCCGCCCGGCCGCCCATATATCCGGAGATGCCGCCGATGGAGATGCCCAGGGCGAAGGTGATTGCAATGGATACCAGGCCGATGGACAGGCTGATGCGCGAGCCGTATATCAGGCGGCTGAAGATATCCTGCCCGTACCTGTCCGCGCCAAGAAGGAAGAACCCAGGCTCGATACCCTTGTCCCTATCTTCTGGATAAAATGCGTCGTACGCTTCTTGATCCACGCCGAACAAGCGACGCTCGATCGGAATCAGTCCCCAGAGCTTGACGGGCGATCCTTTGACGAAGAAGCCGAGAGGTACGACTCGTTCGGCATCCCGATAATAGGAGGACTTGAGCGTCACGGGATCGATATCCCGAGCGATAAAGTCTCCATGCAGCCCGTATTCGAAATCGAACGACGGAATCTGCGGCGGAGCATAGATATAGTCCGCCCGCTTGTGGAAGGGCTCCTTCGGAGCGATAAACTCGGCGAACAGGGCTATCATGTACAAGGCAACGAGAACGTACATGCTGGCCACCGCGAAGCGGTGCTTCGAAAAACGCAGCCGAATGAGCTGCCACTGGGAAAGCGTTGCGTTTCCAGATTCGACCTTCTGGCTCATCGGCTGCCTCCTTCCATGCGGATGCGAGGGTCGAGCCAGAGCAGCAGCAGGTCGCTCACCAGAGTTCCAATGACGCCAAGCAAGCTCAGGATCATAAGCATCGAACCCGCCATGTACATATCCTCATTCAGAAGGGCGTTGAGCAAGAGCGGGCCCACCGTGGGAAGACTCAACACGATGGCCACGATAGCGCCGCCCGAGACGAGCGTGGGGAAAAGGCCGCCAATCGTGGAGATGAAGGGGTTTATGGCCAGGCGCACGGGATACTTCAGCAGGAGTTTCAGCGGACGCACGCCTTTGGCCAAAGCGGTAGTGACATAGGGCCGCTTAAGCTCGTCGAGCAGATTTCCTCGCATCACGCGCATCATGCCCGCAGTGCCGCTGGTACCCATGACGACTACCGGCACCCATATATGCTTGAGCAGATCGACGAATTTCGGCCAATCCCAATCCGGCTGCGTGGCGTACTGCGGGGAGAACAGCCCGGTCATATCGATCCCGAAGGCCACCCTCCCCCAATAGCCGAGCAGCAGAGCCAGGAGGAAGTTCGGAATGCACATGCCGAGAAATCCGATCACGGTGAAAGCGTAGTCGCCGATCGAATACTGCCTGACGGCGGAGTAGATGCCGATCGGCACGGCGAGCAGCCAGGTAAAGACGATCGTCCCCGCCGAGATAGCCACGGTGAGAACCAAACGGTCGCCGACAATGGAGTTGACGATCTGGTCCGTCTCCATGGAGCGACCCAGATTGCCTTGGAGCAGGCCACTATCCGCCTTGTCGAAAGTGAGGAACCATCCGAGGCCCATCCAGCGCAAGTAGCGAACCCAGCCGGGATCGTCGAGCCAGTAGAGTTCCTCCAGCTTCTCCTTCCTATCCTCGGCGTTGGCGGTGCCTTGGGCTTCGAGCTGAGCGATACGCGTCTCTATATAGCTGCCGGGCGGAGCTTGTATAATGGCGAAGCTCACGACCGATATGATGCCTAGAGTGGGAACCATGATAGCGAGGCGCTTGCCAACGAAGGGGTGGCGAAAAGCGAACATAGCAACCACCAGCGTCCCCGCGCCGATAAAGAGCCACTTGAGAACCGAACCGAGAAGGGAAAACCCGGAAGCGGGGAGAATATAGAAATTCGGGTTTGGCTCGACGCTCGTCACGGCGGCCTTGAGCTGCTGGAATTTCGCCTCGGAAATGCGAGGCGTCCCAGTCGCGAAGGCGTCGCTGGCGAAAAAATAGGTGTCTGGTCCGGTATTGCCCGGAGATCCGTAATAAAAGGTCTGCACCGCGACGTCAGGCACGTTGCGGAGCTCGCGGTCCACGACCACCAGCACGGGGGGAGGAGTCGCTATATTGATAGTCCAGACCTCTCGGGCATTCAGCTCGAAAAGCTCCCGCAGATAGCCTTCGCTTTTCTCCGGATCGACTGCCGAACGGATCCTATCGACCAGAGTCATAGCCTGGCGAGACGGGCTTCCGGCAGGCGGCTCGAGACGATTCTCGGCCTCGTTTTCCCAAATCCTCCCGTAGAAGCCCCCTTGCTCGAACCATCTACCATAGAAAGGAGAGAGCATGCCATCGGCCCTGATAGGGGCGAACGAACGAGGGCGAACGAGCGGCTCCACCTCTGCGAAGCCCGACCAGATGGTGAAGTCGCCCCAGCCATTGTCTTTAGCGATTTGGAAGAGCGCCCGCGTACGCTCGCGAGAGCGGGCTCGAATACCGACGCGCGACCAGTAGTCGATGACCATCTCGACTGGGCCCGGCCCGGTGTACGACGTATAGTCGATAAACCAGGTCATGGACATCCCGTCCGGGAAGAGTCGAAATCCCTGGCTGTCGCGGCGGTCGAGCCCGATCTCGTCGAGAAGCCGATTCGCCTTCTGCGGATCGAACGCTATATTGGCTTGCGCCAGCATCTCGCTATGAAAGGGAGATGCCGACCCTGGCTCGAGCTGCGAAGGCGTCCCCACCCCGCTGTATTCCGTATCGATGATGGCCTGACGGTCGATGGCCAGCGAGAGGGCCTGGCGAAACTCTCTCCGCTTGAGGATAGCCGCCTTGTTCTCCGATTGTGGATCGCCCGGGCTGGGGCGACGCTGGAGATTGGGAAAGAGAGCCCATGCGGAACGCTCCCCAGGATACCAGTGCTTGATATCGTATCGGACCGAGTTCTGGTCCCGGTTGCTCATCAGAAGCGTATAGTCCGCGAAACGGGCGTGGCGGTGCTGCATGGAGACGCCTCCGCTGGCGAGCGTCGTGGCGATCTGCTTCTCCTGCTGTATCTGAAAGAGGACTTCGTCGATATAGGGTAGCTGGTTTCCCTCCTCGTCCACCGCGAAGTGGTAGGGATTGCGGACCCACGCGATCGGCGGATTGCTTTGATGCTGCTTGTAGATCCAAGGCCCAATCCGGGGGATGGACGGGTTCGCGAACCCGACGAGAGCGGTGATCAGCGATTTGGTATCGGAAAACCCGCTGCGATCCATCGCCTCCATAAGATCGGGCAGCGACTCCTCCTCGACACCCGGCTTCGGAACATACTTCTCAAGATAGTGCTTGGGCAGGTAGACCGGATTGTATTCGTTGCTCGGCTCCGCCAATTGATAGGCGAAAAGAGGATGCGGGTCTTCGAAGGAGAACCGTATCGTATACGCGTCGATCTTTTCGAAAGTTCCGTATTTGCCTCGATGCTGCAGCCAGGGAATATTTCCCTTCTCCTCCGGATTCGAGCGATTGGCTCTATCGAATGGATAGAAGACCTCGAACGCGAATTCGAAATCGTCGGCCGTGAACGGATGCCCATCCGACCAACGCATGCCCCGACGCAAGTGAACCGTCCATATGCGGTAGTCCTCGCTGCGCTCGTAGCTCTTGGCGACATTCGGCTTGAGCGGCAGGCCTTTGGGCGACCAGCGAAAAAGAGAGCCTCCATTGTTGAGGAGCCGCCCCGCTATCCTCATGTCCGTCGTCGACGCGGCGACCCGCATCCAAGTGCCCCCATACCTCCCAATGCCGTCCACCCCCCTCATGACCAGGGGTTCCGGACCCACTCGCTCCTCGACAGTGGGAAGCGCCCCTTCCTCGACCAGCTCCGCCAAGATGGGCGACTCTCCCTTGGGCCGCCAAGAGGCTGCGGGACCCTCGCCGTAATCGACATCGACGACGTAACTCTCCTGGCTTTCGGGATCGAAGACGACTTCGCGCTTGGCGATGGCCGCCGCTGCGACCTCAGGATCCACTTCCTGCTTTCCCACAGGAATGTTCGGCTGGAAAATCAAGCCCCAAAGGGCAAACAACACGATTATCGCCAGGAATGATAAAAACGAGAAGAGAGCGAAACGCAGCAGGGAACTTTTGAGCATCGATTCAGAAGGAAGCGAGGACAGGGAATCCCCCCGCAAGATTCGAGTCAACTAACAAGGGAGGAGAGAGACCCAAGGGAGAGAGAAGCGATACACTGGCATACAAGACGAGTGTTCGCCACCGGTGTGGTCACTTGCCTACCAGCGGATCGATCATGAATCCGGTAGCAGGGTCGAGGCGCGACTTGAAGGAGGCGATGACCTCCTGCTTCCGCACAGCGGGGACCTTGCCAGGAGCGCCAAACAAGTTCACTACTTCGCCCTTCACTCATGCGCAAAAGACTAGCCACGCTCTTCACCCCAGCTCTTTCGCTCGCGACTGTCGCCTGCATGGGCGCGGCGCCAAACATTCTTCTCATCTGCGTGGACGACCTCCGTCCTGAGCTCGGCTGCTACGGAGTCGACTACATCCAAACCCCGCGCATCGACGAGCTCGCCAGTTCCTCGCGCCTGTTCCGCAGGCACTACGTGCAAGCTCCCACTTGCGGAGCATCGCGCTACGCCCTGCTCACTGGAAACTACGGCCCCTACGACAACGACGCGATTCTGAAACGAGCCGAACAACTCCGGCAGGCGCCTGACTCGCTTACGCCAAGCATGCCTGCATGGTTTCGCTCGAACGGCTATACGACCGTAGCCGTCGGCAAAGTCTCCCACTACCCCGGCGGGCTGGCCGGCGACGATTGGGCGGATCCCGAAAAGCCCGAGCTGCCCTATGGCTGGGATCGAAGCCTCATGCCCGTCGGGTCCTGGCAGCACCCTCGCGGCGCGATGCACGGCCTGGCCAACGGAGAGATTCGCGAGAACGCGAGCGAGATGGACGTCTACCAAAGCTTCGACGGCGACGACCGCAGCTATCCCGATGGCCTGATCACAGACGCAGCCCTCGAAGAGATGCGACGCCTCGCCCGAGAGGAGAAGCCCTTCCTCCTAGCCGTCGGGCTGATCCGTCCCCACCTTCCCTTCGGAGCCCCCACCGCTTACATGGAGCCCTACCGCGAACTCGAACTGCCGCCCGTCCCGCATCCAGAAAAGCCCCAGCCGCCCAGCACCTGGCACGGCTCCGGCGAATTCATGAAATACAACCGCTGGGGCAAGGACCCCCGCAAGGACCCGGACTTCGCCCAGGAAACGCGCCGCCACTACGCGGCCTGCGTGACCTACGCCGACGCCCAAGTCGGTCGCATTCTCGATCAGCTCGAGCTCCTCGGCCTCGAAGAAGACACCATCGTCGCGCTCTGGGGCGACCACGGCTGGCACCTCGGAGAGCACGAGGTCTGGGGCAAGCACACCCTCTTCGAGGAATCCCTTCGCGCCCCCTTGATCATCAGCGTCCCGAACCTCCAACAGCCCGGAGCAGCCACCGACGCCATAGTCGAAACCATCGACCTGTACCCGACCCTATGTGAACTCTCCGGGCTTCCCAGTCCCCCAGGTCTGGACGGTGCATCCCTCGCTTCGCAGCTCGCCGATCCCGAAGCGCCCGGGAGCTACGCCATCTCTTACGGAAAGAAGGCGGCGACGATCCGCAGCGCCACCCATCGTCTCACCATCCACGAAGACGGCGCGGTCGAGCTCTACGACCACGACACTCCGGAAGCCGAAACGCGCAACCGCGCCGCCGAATCGCCAAGCCTAGTCTCCCAACTCCGCAAGCTTCTCGAAGAGGAGCTCGACTAGTATAGTTCGCTGACACCACACTAGCATCATATCATTCATGCTTGAAACGTAGCGCGGATCCCGCAGAGCGCATCCGCAATTTTTCTTATGCTCATCTATATCTTCATCTTTATCCTATAGTCTCAAGAAATTGGGGTTTTAGCCGCTACCGAGCTGTGTCGCGGCTAAAAAATATATCGATTCAAAACAGATGATGCATGCTCGTTTCATCGTTTGCGGAGAGGAATTATGAAACGTTTGGGTCTACTTTGCTAGATTATGCTTGTAGGGTCGGCGCTTGCCGCCGCACCGCGTTGGTTTGATCTATTCTCTGCCTTTCGACAGGCTCAAGGTCTGCGACGGCCCTACATTTTCGGCCATTTCAACAACCTAAGAGAGTGTCCAATAAATCGAGAATGATGCATGGCGAAGGTAGGGACCGATCGTCCCGCAGCTGCGGGATCCGCAGTGCCTGATGGAAACCCAACCAACGCGGCTCTCTCCCGCAACATGGCGTTAGCGGATGTTGACGCTTTCAAAAATGGTTAAAGCCGAGCTCCGGTAGGCAGAGCTCGGCCGTTTTATAGGATAAAGCGCCGCCTGGAGCGGGAGGTTCGACAGAGGCCTGCGTCGAAGAAACTCCGGCCAGTTGAATAATTGCAAACGAGTATAAAGCAGCCTTTGCAAGGCTGCTGACGAGCTTAACGTCAGTCATGGGTATATGCATAGTACTTTGTTTTTGGAGGGTTGCTGTTGAACCGCCTGCAAAGCGCGATACGGAGATATGCAATCGAATCTCTTCGCAGGCAGGCTCGTAGAATTTCTTCGCAGCGGATACGCGTTGGGGGTGAAGGGGTAAGAACGGGGAAGACGAATCCTGGCTCGAGCTGGAAGTAGAGAGTTGACCCAGGCATCTATCAAAGCTACATGCATTCTTCAGAAGAATCGGTCAGGGCCTTTCAACCCTCTCAGCCCTCTTCCATAGCCCACCGCCAATGTCCGAAAAAAAGACGACTTCTCGCATGATCGCCAAGCGGATGGGGCTGCACCAGACCACCGTCTCCATGGCGCTGCGCAACCATCCCAAGATCTCCGAAGCCACTCGCCAACGCGTGAAGGCGGTTGCCGATGCGATGGGGTACTGCCCGGACCCAAAGGTGAGCGAGCTCATGCAGCATCTCCGTACGCGCGGTCCAAAAGGCTACCAGGAAACCGTGGCCTTCGTTATCGCCTACGAAAATCGAGAGGATTGGGAAGCCATAACGGAGTTCACCGAATACCTTAGCGGTGCGAGGCAGCGAGCGGAGCAGCTTGGGTACAAGCTCGAGGTTTTCTGGCTCGCGGATCTGGAATTCAAGGAGAGGCGCCTGGAGCGAATCCTGAAGTCGAGAAGCATTCGCGGCCTGATCGCGGCTCCCCTGCCCGACCACATGAAGAGCCTGGACATCGACTGGGACAGCTTCTCCTCGGTGACCTTCGGCTACAGGCTGGAGACCCCCAACATCAACCGCGTCGTGCACAGCCATATTCACTCCATCAATACGATCATGGGCCAGCTCGCGACGAGAGGCTACCGCAAGATCGGTCTGGCCCTAAGTCCCTCCGGCGACGCTCGCATGCAGCACCTCTGGAGCATCGGATTTCTCGGGTATTTGGAATTCCATGACGACTTGGATTCCATCCCTATCTGCTTCCACGAAATAGAAGACGAAGAGACCCTGCTGGACTGGTTTCGCGCCCATGAGCCAGAGGCCGTGGTCTCCAACAGCGACAATCGGCGCCTCATCCTCGCGAGAAACGGCTTCTCCTGTCCCAGTCAATTCGGCTTCGCCCACCTAGCCTGGTCCGAGCAACAGAAGCGGACCTCCGGCATCGACCAGCAGAGCGTCATGATGGGGGCCACGGCAGTAGACCAGCTCGTGGGCTCGCTATATAGAAACGAGCGAGGAGTTCCCCAGAACCCTCACGCCACTCTCACCTACGGCAAATGGGTGGAAGGAAAGACCCTTGGCCCTGCCTAGCTAAATGATTTTCGTAGGGCCGACGCTTGCCTGTTCGACAGGCTCACGACCATGAGCTCAGCCGAATGGCCGCCGGGCCGCTACCGCCCTATAGGACTCTTGAAGTTCTACGAATCGGCCAAGCTACTTCGTATATAACGAAGGCCACGAAGCCTATCATACTTGCGCCTTTTGTCTCCTCGCTCCGCTCTTCGAGTGTCGCCGTTACACGGCTCGGTAGCGGCTGAATTCAACTTTCATGAGAGTTCGCTTTTGGTCGTAGCGCGGAGCTTTAGCCCGCGTCTGCCAGAGTCGCGGAGATCGCGACGGCGAGGTGAAGGGGGTTCGCTTTAGATGACATGTATGATATCAAATGCTTCGCTTTAGGCCACGTGGACAAATGTAACTCAAGGGGTTCGAGGGCCTTGGCTGCCTATCGGCTGACGAGGACGGTCGCCCTCTTCCACCGGCCTGCCTTGCTCGATCCAGAGCTTGGTAGCCGCCTCCGGATCGAGACGTTCCAGGACATCGGGATTCTCCTCGCGCCGATCAGCCTCCTCTTTTTCGCCGCTACTCGCTCGCAGCATGAAGGCGCCGACCGCTCCGACGATTCCCACGACGGCCGCGATGGCCAGGCGACCGGCCGCGTCGTTGGGGACGATCAAGAGCAAGGTCAGGCAAAGGGCCGCCACTAGGGTGACCTTGCCCATGATCGCCAATTGCTGCTTGTCGTTCTCCCCACCGATCTCCTTTTCGAAATCGATCGGAGTCCTCATGTTTTCGAAAAAGCGGTCCACACGATACTGGTAGTCGCGGGAGCGAGCCCGCTCGAATAGGCAAGCGACCGCTATCGCCGCGACCCCCAATGCAAGCACCCAGGCGCAACGCTCCGAATAATTCCAGGAGGCCTCGAAAAACCGAGACTGTACGAGGTCGTATACATTCGGCAGCATGGCGATCCCGCCGCATACGAAAAAGGACCAGCGCGGCAGGCGGCGGATGAATAGCGCCGCCAGCCACACGATGGAGAAGGGAAGCCCCACGACCGAGCCCACCACGAGGAAGGCGTCGAAGATCTGCAGCGCGGTCTGATTTGCCAGATACAAGGCGATCCCCACCACCAGGAACCCAAGCAGCGCCGTCACGACCTTCGCCCAGGTCACGCGACGCTTGTCTTCAGGCATCTCCTTGCCAAGCAGGCGGAACAGCGGGGGAAGAAGGTTGCGAACCACGATGCCGGCCGTGTTGTTCAGCCCCGTGTCCAAGCTGGACATCGTGGCTGCCAAGACCGCTATGCATACCACGCCCATAAGGCCGCTGGGCAGCAGCTGCGAGGCGACATAGGCGTAGACGCCCGTCTCCGGCTGGTCCATGGGCAGGGCCATCACTTCGTCGTGGTACAAGACCCGGCCCACCAGCGGCGGGATGACGAGAAAGGGCATGATTCCGATTTTCAGGAGCCCCGCGGAAAGAGCGGACTTGTTGGCCTCCTTCCCATCCTTGGCGGAGAGAAACTTGTGGGCCATGCCGAGATTGAGCTGCATGACCAAGCTCACGATGAAAGACATCAGGACCCAGTCCCAAGTAAAGCGGTCTGCGGGAAACTGGCCAGGCTCCTTCAGCAGCGAGTAGGCCTCTTGGAGAGCCGGATCATGAAAGCGCTCCAGCAGAGCGAGCGGCCCTCCCACCTCGATCAGGCAGACCACGGCTAGCGTCAGGACGATGGCCAGGGCGAGCGTCCCCTGCAGGAAGTCGGTCGCCATGACCGCCCACTTGCCCCCGGTCACGGAATAGAACACCACGATCGCGCCGAGCCCCAGGATGGAGACCTCGATCGATATGCCGAGAATCGAGGATATGAAGACGCCCAGAGCCCACAACGCTATGCCCGAATAGAGCGGCTGGAGAGCAAGCCCTAAATAGACGTTGAACTGCTCGACCTCGGGACCGAAACGCCAGCGCGCTATGTCGCCCACCGTATAGGCCCGCGTCTGACGCAGCCAGGCCGCGACGCCGAAGCCGGCAATGAAGAAGGCGAGCGTATGGGCGAGCGGAATGATCAGCCCTGCGATAGCCCCCACAAACACGTTGCCCGAGCCCCCGGTAAAGGTGACCGCGGTTATTCCCGTCATCAGCACGCTCATGCCAGTCATCCACCAGGAACTACGGCCACCGCCGCGGATGTAGTCGCTCGTATTCCTGTTCAGCCGCGAAAAGATCCTGCCCAAGGCGACCAGGAAGATCAGATATCCTCCTATGACGATATAGTCAGCCGTTTGTATCATTGCGATTCACTAATATCAGAGGTCCGTCCAAGCGCCGCCTTGCTATTCGACCTCGCTGTCGAAAAGATCGCGCTTCGAAGCCAGCCAGGGATCGTTCGTCCTGCGCAGCCAGGCATGAAACTCCGCTTTCATCCGCCTCACGACTTCGGGCCTATCGGAGGCTATATTCCGAAGCTGGTAAGGATCCTCCCTATCGTCGAACAAATAGAGCAGCGGCCTGGCCTGCGGACCGTATTCCACGGCGAAGGTATAGGCATGCGTGAACACGCCCCGACGATCTACGGCGTCGATAGGAGGCTCCGGTCTGGAGGGCATGCAAAGATAGAACGCCGATTCCGGCCGCGGGCCCGAACCCGTGGCAATCGTCTCCGCGTAGTTCGAGCCCTCGCAGGCGGCAGGAATGCTTTCGGCAAAGCCCATGAGGCCAAGAAGCGTGGGATATATATCGGCTGAACCGATAAGCAGATCGTCCTTTCGCGGCTTCAGGCACGCGGGCCAGCGAACGATAAAGGGCACGCGTAGCGACTCTCCGTACCAGACGCTCTTCTCCATGAGACCGTGGCTGCCCATCATCTCGCCATGATCCGAAGTGAACACTACGATCGTATTGTCCTTCAGTCCTCGCCGCTCAAGCGTTTCCAGGATACGAGCGAACTGCTCGTCGATACCCGTGACCGCAGCAAAGTAGTTCTTCGCGTGCTCGCGTGCCTCCTTGCCTCGCCCTTCGAAGCGGACGTTCGATCGATTGAGAAGCTCTTCGTTCGTCCTGTCGTCGTAATACTCGAGATACTCCGGCGGAACCTTGTCGTATGGGCTGTGTGGCGGATTGTGGGAGACGAAAAGGGAGAACGGCTTCGCCTCGTCTCGATAGCTGCCGTCCTCGTTTTCTATATAGCGGATCGCCACATCGGTCTCGTGCTTGACGGACCATTCGTCGATATCCACGCGCGAGGACTTGGCATCCCCGTCGCCAGTCCAGTAGTGCGGAGCCAAGTGATTATTGGCCGTGCCATAGGAATACCAGAAGTCGAAGCCATGCCTCCCCGGTCCCGGAGGCGTCCAGGCATCCCAGACCACTCCCCCGGCAAGCGGGCCCTGCCCGTAGTCGTAGGGCGGATTCGGGTCGGGAGCGTGCAGGTGCAGCTTGCCAATATAGCCCTGCGAGTAACCCTCGTCCTTGAGCACATCCGAGAAGCAGCGCTCGCCGTCCTTGAGGAAGTTGCCTCTCGGCGAACTCAGGGAATTCACATTGACCAGGACGCCATTGCCATGCGGATACTTTCCGGTGAACAGCATCGCCCGGTAGGGACTGCAAACGGGACTGGTACTCGTCGCGTGCGTCAGGATCACGCTTTCCTTGGCAAAACTATCGAGATTCGGAGTGACGACCGGATCCTCGCCTTCGAAGCCGATGGCGTGCTTGCGCATCTGATCGGGAAATACGAATACGAGATTCGGTCGAGAGGAATCGGCTTCAGCGCTATTCATGAATATAGGAAGAACCCGCCCCGGAAAGGACGGGCCCTTATGACAGATCGTTTATCAGATCGGCTAACTACTAGAAAAACAGCTTCAATCCAGCCTTCGCCTGGAGAGGCTGGCCGAAGTTGGACTGGACGGGAATATAGCCACGCTTGTCGAGGGCGTTATCGATGTTGAGGCTGAACTCGGCATCGCGCTCCATAAGCTGGAACTTGTACTTGGCGAAAAGATTCACGAGGTAGTAGTCGTCGGTGCGAACGTTGCGACGGTCGTAGCGGCTCTGGGCCGGAGCGTCGTCCCTCCAATTCACGCTCATTCCCAAGATCCAGTCGTTCAGCGAATAGTTGGCCATGAAGTTGAGCGAGCTGCTGACCTGATCCTCAGGCTCGAGACCGACACGGCGAGGATCGTTGTCGTCGCTGACCACCTCGGGATCGTAGAGGGAGCCGCTGAACACTAGTTGGAGATTTTCAGTTGCATTGTGAGAAAAGACGAATTCGAAGCCTTGAGATTGCTCCTTGCCGGAGAGTTCGAAGAAGCTGGCGCTCTCGTCGATATCCGGAGTAACTGGATCGTCCGATATGTTGATGCGAACGGCCACGTCTTCGCGGGTCTGATCGAAATACGTTATCTCGCCCGCAAACTTGCCGTCTTCCGTCTGAAACTTGAAGCCGATGTCGAATCCCTTGCCCGTCTCGGGATCGAGCGTGTTCCCGTCCCGGTCGAGGCTGCCGTTAGGCGTGTAGCTCGTCGAGGTATTCGCGAAGACGCTGACGCCTTCCCTGAGCTCGTATATGACGCCCGCCTGATAGGTCACGTCATCCCCTTCCGTTATAGCGCCGCTGGCCAGAGCCTCCGTCTCGCTTTCGTCGGAGCGAACCCCCAGAATGCCATGCAGCTTCCCATCCAATGCGGTTATCGTATTGGTAAGTCGGATACCCTCGGCAGTGATGCGGCGAGGATTGTTGCGGAAAGGGCTGACTTCGCGAACCGCATCGATCTCGCTCTGTGGAAGAGTGAGCGTGGCGGGATCGAAGACCAAGCCATCCGACGAGGCTCGACGGCGACGAGTGATCCGCGTCGGCAGCTCTTCTCTGAAATCGTAGCCAAGCACGGACTTGACCTGGACATCTTCGCCCAGCCCCCAATTGAAAAGGAAATTGGCCCGGTAGGCTTCGTTGTCGATGATGCGATTGTCGATCTCGAAACGAGCGCCGGAAGCTGCCCGAGCGAAAAGCAAACGACCCTCGTCGGATCTAAGCTTGGTATCGAAATAGGCTGCGTTGAAGGTAACCCAATCGGACAGAATGAAGGTCCCTTCCGCCGTGAGGGTTTCCGTGTCGATATCCCGCCAGCTTTGCGGGCCAAGGTCGCTGAACGTGTAGTCCGTACCTCCTAGATCCGCCTTCGTCTTGTCATGTCTGCCCCCGGTTGCTGCGTCCGTAATCGTACGCGCACCCAATTCCGGTATATTGCGAATATATTGCTCCTCGTATTCGAAATTGAGGATGATGTTCTCGGTCGGAACGATGCGCAACGAGGGCGTGATGGAGGACTTCTCGATTTCCTCGAAGTCGATATCGCTCTCGTGAGTCACGTGATCGGCGATGAGGCGAAAAGCGAATTTATCGCTTTCAGCGATAGGACCCGTCACGTCCAACAGCGAACGGAAATAATCGTAGTTGCCGACGCCCACATAAATCGATCCTTCGGGCACGAACTTGGGAGTCTTCGAAATGCGGTTCACCACTCCGCCCGTCGCCCCGAGGCCGTACAGCACGGAAGAAGGGCCCTTGGCTACTTCGACGCGTTCCACATTGGCCAGAACCGGAGGGTTGAATACGAAAAAGCCGTTGCGCAAAGGTCGCGAATTAAAGCCGCGAACGCGAAAGTCGGCGCCGATAGTACCCGTCGAAGTCTGCTGCACGCCAGGCGTGTACTGCAGAATGCTGAGAAAGTCGTCGACATTGAAGTCCGAAATCAGCTGATCGTCGAGAACTTGGATCGGGATGGGAATATCGTAGATCTGTTGCTCGATCAGCCCGGCGCTCACCACGTTGTTGACGCGATAGCCGGACTCGTCGCCGGAAGTCACTTCGAAAGGAGAGAGGGTGAAAACTTCCTCTGCGTCATCCTGCCCGTGGGACGAGAGGGCGAAGGCGAGCGATCCAGCAAGGATCGCGACTGCATAGCGGGGGCTTTTTTTCATAGGTAGTAGATATAGTTTCCAGTTTGTTGCGAGACGCCGATTCCCTCGAAGTCGAAGCCCGGAGCCAGACGGCGAAAGCGGCGGGACGAGCTTGGGACGGAGGCCATTCTATCTCGAGGGTAAGGGCGGGAGCCGCATTGCGAGCGACGAAAACAAGGTGCACCCAGACTCGGAAAGGATCAAATAGACATTCGGTCTTCAGAAGAAATCGCCAAGCTGGCAGAGCCTGCGGCAAATAGGTTTTAGCTCTGCTTTGCTAGATGGTTCGAATGGCTGGAATGTAGGTTTAGCAAAGCAGAATTAGGCTGCGGTTGCATAAATCGATAATTCCATGCTGCGAGGATAGGGACCGATCGTCCCGCAGCTGCGGGATCCGCAGCGCCTGAGGAGATCCAATCAACGCGGTTCGCTCGGCGTGTAAAGCGCATAAGACATGGCGATCGAGCCCTACCCTCGAATGACTTATTCAACACGCTCTAACTCTAATTGAGGTGAAGCTTTTCGCGCTTGAGGCAGCACTCGGGTTGTCAAAGCGATTGCTGGATCGAGTCGCTTTTCGACAAGCTCGTTCAGCGTCTCGAGCGAAGTCGTTTCCAGGATCTTCACCTCCTCTTCGGCTGATAAGAAGGCCTCCGGCTCCTGGCCCAGCCGCTGCATCGCGTCCAGCCAATAGCCGGGCGAGGACTGCAGCTGCCTCCACTCCACCAGCAGCTCCGCTCGAGACTGCTCGAGCGTCTCTCCGTCCAGGCCCTCCTCCATCAGTCTTGAGAGGAACTCCCTGAGCAAGGCCTCGATCTCCCTCTCCCTGCCCGCCACGCCGATCACCGATATAGAGAAACGATTCGCGTGTTCGGATTCGCGCGGCGCCCGAAAGTCGATATATATCCCATACCCGGGGCCGATCTCCCGGTAGACGAGGTCCCTTAGCCGACGGTCCATCGCGACTCGAACAAGCAGCCATTCGAGAGCCTGCTTCCCTTCAATCCTTTCGACGTGAGGCCAATGTAGGCCGAGCATCGAGGCGTTATAGTCTTCGTTCGCGTAGAAGAAATCCTTCTCCGGCAGAAGTTTCTTCGGCTTGATTTTTGTATCCAAAAATTGGATTCCCGAGGAATCCCCAAACCGCTCCTCGGCGGGCTCCAAGGACTCGTTCACGATGGCAAGCGCTTCCTCGAAGGCATGCGGACTGAAGAGCGCCACGTCGATCTCGGCCCCTTCCAGCAGGGCATCCACGACGGACTTCACGTAGTCCATGGAGAGCGCGTCGAATTCTTCCTTGCTAGGAAACACGAACCGCCTGTCCCCTCCGTCGAGGTAGCTTTGCACCGCAGTGTCCTGGACCGCCTGGATCTCGGTGGCAAGCTGGGGAAAGAAGCCGCGGTACTCTTCGCGGACGGATTCCAGGGCGCCTTCCACAAAGTCAGGTCGGCGCACGTAGGCGCTCACGAGCTCGAGGGCCTGCCGGAGAGCGGCAGGCTTGCAGCTCAAGTCGAAGCGCAGGCAGTCGTGCTCGAGCGTCACCTGCAGCCGAATGCCCGTCTCGGGAGTGAAGTGCCTCGCGGCGATCTCGTCGAAGCTCCGTCCGCCGGCGCCGCCCTTCAGAAACGCGGTCTCCACAATGAACTTGGTTCCTGGCTTGGCCCCTGGCAGCTTCTCCATTCCGCCGGGAAACACGACACGGGCAAAAGCCTGCTCGCCTTGTCGGTGGAAAACGGATACGTCTTCGCGAAGCGCGGCGGAGTTGATGCCGTACTGCGGGGACGCGTCGCCGGCGTCAAGAAGCGCGGAAGCCCCGAACATGATCCAGGCCAGAAGAAAAAGCATATAGGTGATTCGTTTCATCTTAGAGATTGTCCAATAGGTTTTTTTAAACCACTGATGACGCTGATGGTTTCGAATCCCGGGTATAGTTGTCCGATCATGTCGGCGCAAGTCAGCATATCGGCAGTTTGATTTATACCGGAAACAGCCATTAATCGAACATCACTGAGGGTGTCGTTAAGAAACAACTGCTTTTTGGAACCGCGAATGGACGCGAATAGACACGAATCAAAGCTTCAAATGAGGAATCATTCGTGTTTATTCGTGTCCATTCGCGGTTACTCTTACTCTTGTTTTTGAAACATTAGGGTTAAGCCGAGCTCCGATAGACAGGACTCGGCCGTTTTATAGGATAAAGCGCCGCCGCCATTCGGCGGCGCGTTCGATTGCAATGAATGCCTATATCAATAGTTTTCGATAGTCCACTTCTGACTCGCCCAATTGTTCCATTGCCACACGACAACGTTGGTGCCGTTGCTCAGGCCCGTGCTCGAGTTCGCCCGCAGGTAGTAGTTGCCTAGCCCGGTATTGACCCTGAGGCGCGACAGGCCGCCGCCCAGGCTTTCGTGAACCCACTTCTGGCTAGCCCAGTTGTTCCATTGCCAGAGTTCGACGTTGGTTCCGTTCGTGTAGCCGTTGTTGTAGGCGGCCCGCAGATTATAGTCTCCGGAGGGCGTGTTGAGCTTGATGCGCAGCACGTTGCCGCCTAGGTCGCTGATGGTCCACTTCTGGCTGTTCCAGTTCTGCCAGTCGTTCACTACCACATTCGAGCCATTGGTATAGCCGTTGTTCCAGACGGCCCGCAGGAAGTAGTTGCCTCCGGTACCGGAGTTCCTCAGGCGCTTGTTGCCGGTGATGCCGCCACCGCCGCCTGGAGCGGGAGGATCGACATCGGCCTTCGTCGTGCCGTAGCGCACCTCGTCGTAGTAGATGACGTCGCTGCCAGCGCTGGAGGGATAGTTCTTCCAGCGGTACATGCCGAACTTTATCTCCATGGTCTGGGCAAGCTCGGAGTGGCCCAGGCTACCCGAGTAGTTCGCTTCCAGAACATCGTCCACCCAAAGCTTGGCGATGCCGTTGCCACCGGGATCAGCCTTCACCTAGACGACCATGGTGTACCACTGGTTGCGGTTGAGCGTGAGCTTCTTCGAGAAAGCCGGATCGCCGTTTTCCAGAGGATCGGAATCCGCTCTCGCAGAGAAGACCACCGAGACCTTGCCCGAGCCGGGGTTGCCTTCCTTCTCCAGCTCCAGTTTCACCGGAGGGGTCGCTCCACTGGTGCACTGCCGCCACTGGTGGATCACCAGGAAGTTCGAGGGAGGCGGATGGGTAACGCTGTCGGTGAAGCGGATGGCGAAGCCCACGTAGCGCGAGCTGCCGAACATGGAGCCGCTACAGCTGGACATGCGCCAATCGGAGCGGTCCGTCACACTGTTGCTGTTGGTGTTGATCTTGGAGATGATGGCCGAGCCGCCCTCGTAGCTTTGCGCGGTGGTAGACTTGGCCTTCTCGCCGTCGTCGGCCGTGGAGAAGCTGACGGCGCTGCCGGACTCGCCGTCCCAGGATCGGATCACCGAGGCGTCGGTCGAAAGGAATCCGGCGCCGAGGAACAGGAGCGAGTAGAAGACAGCTTGGGTTACGCTGCCGATGGGTCTGTTTTTAGTCATGTGTATTTTTTGGGGTCACTATTGTGGTTGCGTTGTGAAACTGTAGACAGGGGAACGCATGAGCGGGCCCACCTGCCCAGGTTTCGAGATTTTCTGCATCGCGGTCGGTTTCATCCGACGGAGAGCTAGAGTAGATAAGCTATTTGTCTGGGGTATATTGCTTAGCTTTGCGGAGACAAAGCCGTGTCGCTCCGCGTGTATCCGAAGCGATTCTATAAGTTTTTATACTAGCAAGCGCAATAGAGGGGTATTGCCTTTTTAATCGGGGTATTGAATATTTGGGCCTGTTCTAAAACTCTGAGCAATTATGTTACGCAGTTGCAAAAGATCAATTGGTTTTTAATTCAAGAGTTAACTTCTATAGGCTTCTTGGCAGCGGGAAACGACGCCTCCCTAGAGCAGTTTTCGTTTAGTTTGTCGCATTTGACGGTCACCTGATCAGGCCCTACCTCAAGCCGCGTGTTGATCCGGGTTCAGATCGGAACTGACACACTCAGATGCGACTTTCTATATGAAAAATGCTCTAGAACCTATCATGAATGCCTTTGCGTCTGAAATCGCTACAGTCCCGCAGTGGTGCATAGGCGTCAACTTAAGCCGAAAGGCGGTGGGCTGGAGGGCAATGCTCCGTCATTGCCGCGGAGCCTACAGAGGGAACAACCGGTGCGGCAACGACGGAGTGTTGCCCTCCAAAGGATGCTTCTCACGTTAAGTTGACGCCTATGCGCCCTGCGGGATCCGCGCTACTCTCTGCGACGTTGCATCCATGACACGACATTAGACGCCAGCTCCATCTGGCGCACCGTCATCCAAGTCCGATGAACAAAACGGGTCGGAGTCTGCCTGCGCCAGGTAGCCGAACTCGATAGAGTTTGGTCCTCCGCTCGGTCATCCAAATGGCTTCGCTGTCGCCCCTTGGGCTTCGGTACTTGGGAGTTCGGCCACTAAAAGCTGGCAACTGCGTACCTCAGTTCTGCCTACAGAAGGCCGAGCTCTCAACTTCTGTTAATGAGTGAAACGCGACCTTCGAGGAGGCCACTGGCGTTAAGTCGACTCGTATGCGCCAAACGGGACGGTCGCTCCACCTTGTCGTGACAGATTCATGACGGACAATGTCCAGGACTCCTATCGCGCCCAATTGGGAAGCTCGGCCAATCAAAGATTCTTATCCCTTCGATAAGCTTTCCTCCTAGCGATTTTAATAAAAAAATAATTATTTACCTTTGTATCTCTATTGTTACCAATTTCGGCAGCGTTTCAGCAAACCCTCTACAAATCACTAAAACGTAACACATGGAAACGTATCGCAAAATCCTCGCTACCGCTGCCATCGGCGTCGCCTGCTGGCCTCTCCTTGAAAAAGTCTCCGCTGCGGAGCCAGGTGAATTCACCGTGAAGCTCAGAGCGGCGTATCTAGCTCCGACTGACAATTCCGACGCATTCTCCGCTCTGGGCATCGACTTCGCAGCCGACGCGATTTCGGTCGAGGACAAGCTCATCCCCGAAATCGACATCACCTATGCCTTCACGGAAAACTGGCTCGCCGAGCTCGTCCTGACCATTCCGCAGAAGCACGACGTCACTCTGGCTGGTGTTGGCTCGCTAGGCCATCTCGAACACCTTCCGCCCACCCTGAGCGTGGTCTATGAATTTGCCGCCGACCAGCCGTTTCGACCCTACGTTTCCGCAGGTCTGAATTTCACTTGGATCACCAACAAGCGACTTGAGGTAGCCGCCGTCCCGCTCGACTTGGAGGACTACAGCCTCGGTCTCGCTCTCGGAGCAGGCTTCCAATACGAGCTGAATGAAAAGTGGGATCTCGACGGCAGCGTGAAATACATCTCGCTCGCGTCGGACGTCACCGCGGGCGGAGCGAAGCTGACCGAAGCGCAACTCGATCCATTCCTCTTCAGTTTCGGAGCCGTCTACAAGTTCTAGTGTCACGCGTCGCGTATGACACGACACTAGCTCCGCAAAGCTACGACTCCATTGCGCAATTAAAACTTCAACGTTGAAGGTTTAATTGCGCGCAAGCGAATTGCGGGCAAAGAGTTCGGCATTGCGGTTCGCTCGAAGTCGAGAGTTCGGGCCTGCGTAGGCTCGTAGCAATCAGTCTTCCCGCAGGCTCGTCGAATCGGCCAGCAGCTCGACTCCTTCGGGCTGCAAATGAAACCGACCAACCACACTGATTGCCACCCAAATGAAAAAGACGCTCATCGCTCTTCTTGCCTCTGCCTACCTCAGCCTCGGAGCTGCCTCTGCCTTCGCCGAGCATCACGAAGCTGCCGATATAACGCCCAGCAGCGTAATCCACGTCGTCACCGTTTCCTGGAAAGCCGATGCCAGTGCCGAGGCGATCCAAACCGCTCTGGACGGAGTCAAGACGATCGCCGAAGACTACGAAGGCGTCACCCGCGTTTGGATAAGGACGATCAAAGCTCAAGGCGAACGCACCCATGCCTTCGTCATGGAGTTCAAGGACGAACAAGCCCTCAAGGACTACGCCGGCAGCGAAGTCCAGAAGAAGTGGTACGAAGTCTACCTCCCAGTAAGAGCTCGCAGCACGACTTTCGATATAACGAACTAGAACCTATTCCCGAAAGTCTTCCGCAAAGCCCATCGCCGATTCGGTCGATGGGCTTTTTCGTAGCTCTCTCCTTGGGAGTCTAAAGGCGACGAACTCTACGTTCTCGCTGAAACTGGCAACAAGGAGGACCTAGTCCCCTTCGACAGGCCTCAGCTAAACGACTTGCCGCAGCCGCAAGTGCTTTCCGCATTCGGGTTCTTGATCTCGAAGCCCTTCCCCTGCAGGCCGTCGTCGAAATCGATAGTGCTCCCGTCCATGTAGGCGAGACTCGCCTCGTCCATTAAAAAGGACACCCCTTCGCTCTCCAGTACTTGGTCTCCCTCCTTAAGTTCGTCGAAAGACATGCCGTATTGGAATCCGGAACAGCCCCCTGACTCGACGAAGACCCGCAAACGCTTCCCATCGCCCGCCTCGCTCTGCAGCTCCAAAACCTTCGCCGCCGCTCTCGGTAGTAAAGTAATCATGGAGAAACGGTCTAAGAGACAGCCAGCCCCTGTCAAACCAAGCAAGCCGTTCACACAACGGCCAAGGCCCGATTCCCTTACCTGAAGCATAAATCGCGCTAATTGCCTTCAAGCTACTTGCCTTAGTCAAAAAAAAGTCTATCAAGGCTACACGGATGCTACACTCGGGACGATACCAGTGTTGGAAAACAGCCTCTTAACTCACTCTTCTTCAGCAACAAACACACATGGCCGCGCAAGGATTCAATCAGGAGCTCAGACAGAAGCAGACGCAGTCTCTCGTACTCGCCCCTCAGCTTCGCCAGTCCCTGAAAATCCTGCAAGTCGCCCAAATGGACCTGCGAGCGACCATCCAGGAAGAGCTTCAGACCAATCCTTCGCTCGAAGAGCTTTCCATGGAAACGCCCAGCCTCGACGAGCCCAGTCCCGAAGCCCAGGAACAGGAAAACGCCGACAACGGATCCGACTCGAACGCCGAGGAACTCGATTTCGGCGAGAACTTCGAGATCCTCAACAAGCTGGACGAAGACTGGCGCGACTACATGTCGCAAGTCGGCGGGGCGCAAACCTACACCAGCGAGGACGCCGAGCGCCGGGAGCACTTCTTCAATTCCCTCGTATCCGAGACTTCCTTACAAGAACACTTGCTCGACCAAGCCTCTCTCGCCGACATCCCAGCTAAGCAGCGAGAAGCCATCGAATACCTCGTCGGCAGCATCGACAACAACGGCTTCCTCGCCACCTCGCTTTCCGATCTCGCCTTGCTCTCCGGCCTCTCCCTCTCCGAGATGCAGGAAGCCCACCGCCTGCTTCGCGCTTTCGATCCGCCCGGCATCGGAGCATTCGACCTGCAGGACTGCCTGCTCATGCAGCTCGAAGCCAAGGGCCGCGGCAAATCCCACGCCCACGAAATCGTTCAGAAGCACTTCAAGCTGCTCTCCCGCCGGCGCATCCCCGACATCGCCCGCCGCCTCGGCATCGACGTGGAGGAAGTGCAAACCGCCATCCAGGAGATCTCGCTTCTAGACCCCTCGCCAGGTCGTCGCTTCGCCGAAGACACAAACCGCTCCATCATGCCCGACGTCATCGTCGAAAAGGACGAAGACAAATGGAAGGTGTCATTGAATTCCGACTACATCCCCCGCCTGCGCATCAGCCCTGTCTATAAGGAGATGATCGCCCGAGGAGCCATCTCCAAACAGGAGAAGGAGTACATCCAAGAGAAGATGCGCTCCGGAAAGTTCCTCATCAATTCCATCGAGCAACGCCAGCAGACCATCGAACGAATCGCCAACGAGATCGTCCATCTGCAGGCGGACTTCTTCGAGGAAGGAGTCGCCAAGCTTCGCCCCTGCACCATGACTCAAGTCGCGGAGATCGTCGGCGTGCATGAGACCACCGTCAGTCGAGCCATCGCCAACAAGTACATGCAGACCCCGCACGGCATCTTCGACATGAAGTTCTTCTTCACCCCCGGCTACCAGGGCTCCGACGGAGAATCCATTTCCAACACCAGCGTGAAGGATATGATCCAGAATCTCATTACAGCCGAGGACCCCGCCAAACCTCTCAGCGATCAGGAGATCGTAGCCCGTCTCCAGGCCAAGGAGATAAAAATCGCCCGCCGCACCGTCGCCAAGTACCGCGAAGAGCTGGGGATCCTTCCCAGCAACCTCCGCCGCGAATACTGACAAAAAATCTTCCTCTACTTCTACTTCTTCTTCCAAAACCAGAAGAATCGGCAAGAGAGTGTCCAATAAGTTCTGGATCAAGTGTAGGGTCGGCGCTCATGACTCGGCGTAGTTCGAAGAACGAAGACGGTTGCGCCGCACCGCGTTGCAGGAAAAGCCCTGACAGATGCGGCGTGCCGCG
>JANQRJ010000056.1 GCA_028284635.1 Pelagicoccus sp. | reverse complement strand
GTCGTTGCCGCACCGGTTGTTCCCTCTGTAGGCTCCGCGGCAATGACGGAGCATTGCCCTCCAGCCCACCGCCTTTCGGCTTAAGTTGACGCCTATGCGCTTTGCGGGTCGCCTCTCCTCATCTTCATCCTCATCCCAGGATAAAGATGAGGATGAAGAAGATGATGAGGATAAGAAACAACGCGGACGTGGTCCCGCAAAGCGACCTCCGCGCTACGGGGACCCGGACTCCCCTTGAATCGGTCCGTAGAGCGGCAGCGTTGCGTTGCGTCGTATCCAGCCGACCTCCTCGTTGGGGAGTTCTACCTTGATCCAGCTGAGAAAGCTCTTTCGCGCTTGAGCTACCGTTCCTTCGCGGACCGAGCTTGCGATCTGCTCCTCGGCGAGATCGGTGGGAATGGAGCGGAGCGGCGTTTCTTGTACGATCAGTAGCGTGTCTGGACTTCCGAGACCCTCGTACTTCGAAGCAGCCCACTTGCCGAAATAGCCGCCGACAACTCCCAGGATGCCGACTATGAGCAAGGGCCAAGCTAGTCTCCGCAGCCTCCGGCCGTAGACGGACAGCACGGCAAGGGCGAAACCGATACCTGCGAAGACGATCGCTCCGCGAGCGAAGCTTTCCCAACCGGCTGGAGAGCGCCAGCGGATCAGCCGGTAGACGCCGTCGCGATCGAGCAGGTCCCGTAGCAAGGGGTCGAAGGCGCCTGTGTTCGAGTGGGCCAAGCGAAGATTCCAGATGACCCGTTCGTCATTCGGGTCGAGGCAAAAAGCTCCGAGCCAGTAGCCCCAGGCCCTGCCCCAGTCCTTTTGCTGGGCCGCGGCGAGTCCGGCATTGTAGCGGTTTTCGAATACGTTAGGTTGGGCGTCGACCGCCTTGGTCCAGAGCTCTTCGGCCTGAGCGAAGTCTCCTTTGGCATAGAGCTCCGCAGCCTCTTGGGCTGCCATTTCGGGCGCTAGGCTGACAATGGCCAGCGCTATGCCCAGCGCGGCGAACCAGGATCCTTTTGTGAAGATCAGGGTTGGCGAGTAGCGAGGGCGGGGCGACTTCTTCACAAGCTCGCGGGCGTCTTGCGACCAGCTCCGGTCTTCCTCCATTTGGGCTCGGAAGAGGATTCTGTCGGAGCGCAGCCAGAGTTCTCGCCACTTTTCCGCGAGTTCGCGGTCTCCAATCGCCTCGGCAGCTCGAGCTATCTCGTCGGGAGTAGGTTCCTTTGTATTCAGATTCAAATACGCAGCTGCGGCCTTGCGCCAAGCGCGTTGGTGGGCGCGTCGCGCTGTCGGATCGGCTGAGACCTCCTTTTTGCCGAGGGCGCGCAGCTTTCGCAGAGCTCGACGATTTGGCCTTTTGGGGTCGAGTCTCAGGCTTTGGCCAATTGCCAAGAGGAGCCAGAGGGCTAGCGGAGCCGCGATTGCCAGGAGAGTGGGCTGGAGCAGGTGGACTTTGCCTTGAGGCGCCACGCGATAGCTTTGTCCAGCGGCGGGTTCCTTGGGCAGTTCGGGCGATTTCATTGCGGCATTGTCGCCAGTGGGACTGAAATCGAAGTCCGAGGGATCTGCTGTGTATCCAGCTTCTGGAGCGATCTTGCCCGCTTCAACGCCTGGCCCTTGCGGGGCTGCGCTTGGCGTGACGGTCACGCTGGTGGCTGGTATGGAGATCGTCTTGTACCTGCCATCGCTGGGGTCGAAGTAGCTGTAGTCTATCGGTCCGAACTGAAATACGCCAGGTTCGGTGGGGATGAGCACGATGTCTTCGGACTGCGACCCGTCGAAGAGGTCGTTTTCTGGGAATTCGTTTTTGAGATCCGGCTGGATCGTTCGGAAGCTCTTGGCGACGGAACGGGCGGGCACGCCGATTCCGGCCGGCCAATTTCCCTTGCCCTTGAGCTCGAGAGTCCAGGTGACGGGTTCGCCAACCTGGACCTCTTCGGGTACGACGCGCGACTGTAGGGTGAAGTCGCCGACGGCTCCGGCGAAACTCGCTGGGGCGCTTGGAGGCAGGGGCTTTATGCGTACGACGAGGGGTTCGGCTTGCAGGGCGAAGGAATCGTACACCGGCTGCTGGAACAGGAAGTCCCGGTTGCGGCCGACTACGATCGTCGCGGTCTGCTTTGGGCCAGAGATTTCGATGGCCCGGCTTTCGGTAGCCATGAGCTGAGCATCGTAGGCCGCGACAGTGTAGCGCTGGCCGGCTAGTTCTATCTCGCCGGTGCCACGCTCCTCCAGTCCGGCCGTGACGACGTCGGCAGGATCCCAGACTGGTTCCGATAGTTCAGCGAGCTGGTACTGACGTTTGGCTCCGGCGAAATACTCGAGATCGAATACTTCGCCCTCGTAGATCTCCGCATCCTGAATCTGGATACGCGAGAGAAAAACGTCGCCAGGCTTGATTCCGGTATTTCCCACCGTGGCTTCCACTATCTCGTAGCGGGCGGCAGGCACATTGATAGGCCCTGCGGAGCTATTCACGGTCATGGCTGGGATAGTGAAGGAGCCGAGCTGACCGGGGATAGCCTGGTAGTTGACGATCGTCTTGGAGCTGCGTCGCCCGTTGACGATGCTGGTGGAGTTCGAGGACCCGCGGAAGCGCAGTTCCAGGCCGGGAATCTCCGGGAGTTCCGGCTCTCCTTGGGGCGAGCAGTCCTCGAAAAAGAGACTGAGCGTGTTGACCTTGCCGACCTGGAGAGACCCGCTTGGCGGGGACCAGTAGACAGACTGTGCCCAGGAAGTGGATACGCCAAGCAGGATGGCGATTGCTATAGTAACGAGGCTTCGACGATGCGCTGGCATGACTAGTTGACTCCCCGGAGAGTTTGGTTCGGAAGGGTTTGGACCATGGCTACCAATCCTTGGCGTTTGGCTGCGGCTGGGATTTCTCTCCTGTTTGGGCTTCTTGCAGGATCTGGAAAAGCTTGGAGGGGTCGTCCTGCTGCTTGAGTTGCTCCAGCTTCTGTAGAATGGCGGCGTTTTCAGCGGCGATCTGCTGTTCGGGTTTGTCCTGTCCTCCGACCGATTGCATTTCCCGCTCCTCGCCGGGCTCGCCTTGCGAGAGTTTTATCTCGGGCTGCTCCTGCTCGCCGAGATCGCCTACCTGGGCGCCGTCTTGGTTGTTCTGAGACTGGCTGTCGTCTTTCTCGCCTTGTCCGTCCTCCTGGGAATCCTGTTGTTCGCCTTCGCTGCCTTGCTGGTCGTTTTGCTGTTGGTCTTGGCCTTCCTGGCTCTCTTGTGATTCGTCTCCATTTTCCTGAGACGAGTCGCTTTGCTGTTCTTGCTGCTGCTGTTCCTGTTGTTCGAGGAGTTCTTCGAGGAGTCGCTGGAGCTCATCCCAGTCCGCAGCTATTGGATTGAGCGCCCGTCCGGCTTCGACGGCATCGAGCGCGTCGTGGATGACGGGAGGCGGGAGCATCTGACCGGCTTGCTGGCCTTGCTGGGCGATGCTGAGAGTGCCTTCGGCCATTTGGCGATAGTCGGTTGCGGCGCGATCCTCCTTTTCGGCGATTTCGCCGACGAATTTGTCGAAGGCTAGCGGCTGTTCTGGCTGGTTTTCGGCTAGGAGTGGAGCGCAAAGCGCTAGAAGGAGGGGTAGGGACCGACCGCGGTTCGGCAGGCTCACCGCCCTGAGCTGAGTCGAAGGGCCGGTCGGTCCGCAATGCAATATCGATTCTCTGCGGACCGCCCGGCGGTCGGTCCCTACCTTTGGTTGTATCCAGATTTTCATGCTGTGGCCTTTCGGTTAATGGTTCTGGCTTTGGGCATGGCGGGGAACTCGCGGTAGATGGAGAGCAGCAGGAAGAGCAGGCCAGGGGCGAGGAAGTAGTGATAGCGTTCGATTTGGGCTTCTTCTCGCTCGCGTTCCTTAAGCTCGGCTTGACCTTTCTTCACGGTGTCTTCCACCAGCGCGGCGAGATCTATCCAGGTGCCGGAATCGCGGTAGACTCCGTTGGTTATGTCGGCGAGTTCCATAAGCGTGCTGCGTTCCAGCTTGCTGAACACCACTGCGCCTTGCGGGTCCTTGTGGTAGCCGCCTTGGCCGTCTGGGATGAGCGAGCCTTCCCTTGTGCCGACGCCCAGGCAGATGGCTTTCACGTTTTGCGTTCGAAGCTTTTCGGCCTCGTTTTTCCAGTCCGAGTCCAGACTCTCTCCGTCGCTTATGACGATGAGAAACCGATCGGCTCGGCCGTCGCTTTGCTTGAAGGAGTCCAGGGCGGTGTTGAGCATCTGCTGGTAGTTGGTTCCCCCTTGCGGCACGAAGCTGGGATCGAGCTCGCGCAGGAAGTTGCGCAGGATCTGGTAGTCGGGGCTCATCGGGCTTTGCAGAAACGCGGTGCCGGCGAAGACTATCAGTCCGACGCTTTCGCCTTGCAGGGACTCAAGCATGGCGTCCACCACGAGCTTGGCCCGTTCGAGTCGGTTGGGCTTGAGATCGGTAGCGAGCATGCTCTTGGAAAGGTCCATTGCGATAATGACTTCGCGGCTTCGCTCGAAGGTGACGCGTCGCTCGGAGCCCCAACGTGGTTGAGCCATGGATACGGCAAGCAGGGCGAGAGCGAGGACGAGGAACAGCTTCAGCGGACGGCGGGCTCGTCGGGAGGTTTGCTGGACACCCGCGAATCCTGCCGTGGCGAAGGAAGCTTTGGCCAAACCGTTGCGGGTCGCTTCGCGGCTGCGGTGGAAGAGATTCCACAGCAGGAGGAGCGCGGGCAGGGCGAGGCCCCAGAGCCATTGTTCGCTTCCCCAGGTCACGCGAGCACCTCCTGCTGGCGGGTGGCGCTGGCGGCGACGGCGAGCAGAGCAGTCGCTGCGGCAAAGACGAGAACGTAGGGAAAGAGCTCGGTGACGATGGAGAATTCGTTTACCTCGAATTCGACCTTGCTGGTTTCGTCGATGAGGCGGAAGGCTTCGTCGATAGTATCCGAATCTTCGGCACGGAAGAAGGCTCCATCGGTCTCGGCCGCGATTCGTTGGAGCGTTTCCGTGTCGACTCTCATGAGGGCCTGGGCCGTGCCGATGCGCTGGCCGGCTTCGTTGCGTCGCGGCACTGGCACGTAGCCGTTGCGGCCCGCGGCGATGGTGTAGACGCGGATCCCGGCTTCCTTGGCAAGTTTCGCTCCGTCCATCGGCTGCATCATGCCGGCGGTGTTTTCGCCGTCGGTGAGCAGGACGATAAAAGCTCCTTCACGCTCGCCGGCTCGCTCCTTGGCTCCTTGCTGGAGTCGGGCGGTAGCGACCGCGATAGCGTCTCCGATGGCGGTGCCGTCCTCGATGAGCCCGATTTGCAGGCGTTCGGTCTGACGAGCTAACCAGTTGTGGTCGAAAGTCAGCGGAGCTACAGTGTAGGCTCGGCCCGAGAAGGCGATGAGTCCGATACGGTCGTTTTCTCGTCGGTTCACGAAAGCGGAGAGGACTGGCTTGACTGCGGCGAGCCTGTTGACGCGCTTGCGTTTGACGACGTAGTCTTCCGCTTCCATGGAGCCTGAGAGATCGATGGCTAGCATGATGTCGTAGCCCTTGCTCTTGGACTGGCTTTCCGTCTCCACAGATTGGGGACGGGCGAGGGCTACGACTATCGCTGCAGCGGAGAGGAAGGCCAAAGCGGTCGGCAATCGGGAGGCTCCCACGATACTGGAGCGCCGCCAGGATCCGGCGAAGGGCATGATGATCGCAGCCACGGAGCGTCGGCCGCGCAACCAAGCGACGACCAGTAGGGCGATCAGGGCGAAAAGCCAGTAGGGCGCCGCAAAGCGAATGGTATCCAAATTCTCGATCATGCGCGGGAAAAGCGTCTCATCCTTTGATGAAAGAAGTCGGTGACTGCGTCGATGGCATCGTCTCCAGCAACCAAGGACAGGCGATCGCTCTCTTTGGGAAAGAGGGATGTGAAGCACTCGTCCCGTCGCTGCTTCCAGCTTGCGTGGGCCGCTTGCTGGGCGGGCGATTTGGCGTTGAGAGTGAAGAGCTCGCCAGTGGTTGGGTCGTAGACGGGATGGCTGCCTTTTGGGGGTAGGGCTCGTTCCCATGCGTCTTCCACGCGAAACCCCACTGGCTGGTAGCGTCTGCCGAGCACGGACCAGATCTCGGGAGGGGATCGCTCGGCGAAATCGCCCAACCAGACAAAAATGCTGTGTCTCGGGGCGGCCTGCAGGAGCTGGCGCCAAGGGATCTTGGCCTCCTGGGCTTCGAGCATCGGCGGTGCGGGGTGTCCCATGAGATTGGCGGCGGTATGCATGATCCGTCCTCGTCCGTTGGCGGACTTGCTGAGGCTGTGGCCTTGTGGAGTGGCGTGCAGCAAGGAGATGCGGTCGCCGTTTGCGGCGCTGAGCAGCATGAGCAGGCCGGCCAGTTCGAGGAGAGCCTCGCGCTTGCTGGTCCCGCCCGAGCCGAACTGGAGGGAGGGCGTATCTTCGAACAGCAGAAGCAGGGTGATCTCGCGTTCCTCGACGAATTTCTTGCGGTAAGCTTCGCCCAGGCGGGCGGTCACGTTCCAGTCGATGTCCCGCACGTCGTCGCCGTACTCGTACTTGACGACCTGGTCGAACTCCATGCCCTTGCCGCGGAAGCTGGACTTGTACTCGCCGCCAAGAGCGCTCTGCACGACGTGTCGGGCTCGCCATTCGAGTCGCCGGAGAGCGGCGACCTTGGCGGAGATATTGTTTTTCGTATCGGTTTTTTCGTTACGAGGCGGCATTTTCGCTAGTCGGTGTAGCCGCGTTTGTGAAAACGCGTTCTCACGAACGCGGCTACGTATTGAGTTATCTTCACACCCCGAGCGGCAGAACGGTCTTGTCCAGAATTCGCTGCAGCACTTCGTCAGCGGAAATCTCCTCGGCTTCGGCTTCGTAGCTCAGGCCGACGCGGTGGCGCATGGCGTCGAAGAAAACGTCTTTGATAATGGCGGGCGAAACGTGGTCCATGCCGCGCAGCCAAGCGAGAGCGCGGCTCGCTTGGTACAGGCTGATGGAGGCTCGGGGCGATGCGCCGTAGGAGAGCAGCCGGTCGCTGGGATCCTTGGAGGCGGCCATCTCGCGAGTGGCTCGCACGAGATCGAGGATGTAGGCCTGCAGGTCCTCCGAGACGTGGATCTCGTCAACCTCCTCGCGTAGGGCAAGCAGCTCCTCGCCGGTAGCGACGGGCTGTAGGTCGGGCCTTTGCGTGACCTGGCCCCAGCGACGGATCATGGCGAGTTCTTCTGCCTGACTAGGGTAGTCGACCAGCAGCTTGAAAAGGAAGCGGTCTCGCTGGGCCTCGGGCAAGGGGTAGGTGCCTTCTTGCTCCACGGGATTCTGGGTGGCCATGACGAAGAAGGGACGGGGCAGCTTGTGGGATTCGCCTCCGATGGTCACTTGCTTCTCTTGCATGGCCTCGAGCAGGGCGCTTTGGACTTTGGCGGGAGCGCGGTTGATTTCGTCGGCGAGTACCAGGTTGGCGAAGATCGGACCCTTGTGGGCCTCGAACTCGCCTGATTGGGCTTGAAAGATCATGGTGCCGACTATGTCGCTCGGCAGCAGATCGGGAGTGAACTGCACGCGTTCGAACTGCAGACCCAGAGCAGAACCGAGGCTTTTTATCAGAAGGGTCTTAGCCAAGCCGGGCATGCCTTCCAAAAGCACATGGCCGTCTGCCAGGAGGGCGACGAGCATGCGCTCCACGATCGTCTCCTGTCCAAGGACGGCTTTTCCAACTTCGTTTCTGACGCGTTCAGACCAACTGCTCATAGATTTACGGGTGAATTTGGAGAGATTAGGCGGGTAGGGAATGACACCCCCAAAAAGCGAGAAGGACACCGCCGAATGACCAGCGAATCAAGTCTATGTTTCGCCCGAAGGAGAGGTTGCAGTGCGGGCTTCAACAAGCCTGCGTCCATAGTCCTAGGATGTAGCCGAATTCGAAAGACTTTGGATTCCTCGACTAAAGTCTCTCGACTTCGGCTACGGATCTTGCATTGCGGCCGCGGACTTAAGCTCCGCGCTAGGAGTTGTGCCGCTGGACGATTTCCATGAACTTGTAGATCAGGTTTGCCACCAGGAAATCTGGAGCATGGTTGCCCTCTTGCGGCGCGAGCTCGACGAAATCGAACCCAATTGCTTTGCGACCTCTTGTCACTCGTTCCAGGCCGTCGACGGCTTGGTACCAGTTCAGGCCTCCAGGCACGGGTGTTCCGGTGCTCGGCATGATCGAGGGATCGAGTCCATCCACATCGAAGCTGATGAAGATGTTTTCCGGGAAGTCAGGAGGGAGCAGCTCGTCGGGATAGCCGTTCCGATACAAGTCGTTTGCATCGATGAAGCCTACGCCGCTTTGGGTCCTGCATTGCGCCTCTTCCTGGCAGAGAGCTCGCACGCCGATCTGGAAGAGGGGAATGCCTAGGTCAGTCACGCGTTTCATGACACTGGCGTGACTGTAGGGGTTTCCTTGATACGCCTCCCGCAGGTCGGCGTGGGCGTCGAACTGTACGACGCCGAAGGGAATGCCCAGCTCGGCGCAGGCTCTGACCGGTCCTAAGGTCAGGGCATGTTCGCCACCGAGAAGGATCGGGAGTTTCTTTAGGGCGAGCGCGGAACGCGTAGCTGCTTGGACGCGGTTCAGTACTTCCTCAGCGGGGCCTTGGCAATCGACGGCAGGAGCTGTGTAGATGCCGGCATCGCCTGGAACGGAGCCGTCGAGGTAACTCTCGAGCTGGACCGATGCACGCAAGATGGCATCGGGTCCGTGCCGTGTGCCGCCGCCGTATGAGACGCTGTTCTCCCACGGAGTCGGGATGATATGGAAAGCTGCCTTTTCCGGCGGACTGGGTTCTATATCGTCGGAATGAAAAGCGGGAGGATTGGCGTAGGGAGTGCTCATTATAGTTGTCCCGAATATTTCAAAAATAAGTGTTTTAGGAATCGCGAATGGACGCTAATGGTCGCAGGAAAATTTGCGTCTATTCGCGTTCATTCGCGGTTTCAAGTTTCTCGTCTGTCGTGATCGAACTTAAGGTGATGTTTCTGTTCTCATCAAAATTCAATGCAAGTATCTGATTTTCAATTTCTTGCGTTTAGGTGTGATCAAATTTGTGAAATTGATGGTTATGTTTGTATACGAAGGGCGCTAGGAGAGTGTCCAATAAGTTCTGAATCAAATGTAGGGTCGGCGCTTGCGCCGCACCGCGTTGCAGGAAAAGTCCTGGCAGATGCGGCGTGCCGCAAGCGGCAGCCCTACAAATTCGACTTATTTGGGCATCCTCTTAGAGCCTTTCGTGGTTACGAGCTTCAGGAAAGCCGATTTCTATAGTCCTCGTATTCGAATTCTCTTACGATTTTCAGATCTTGGGATTCCGGGTTCCAAGTTGCGATGCTGGGGTGCTTGATTCCGTTGAAGGTCGTGGTTTTGACCATGGTGTAGTGGGCCATGTCGAGGAAGGCGATCCGATCCCCGGGCGAGAGCGGTTTGTCGAAGGAATAGTGGCCAATCGTATCCCCAGCTAGGCAGGAAAGGCCGCCTAGACTGTAGGTATATGGCTTTTCTCCCGCATCGGCGGCTCCAACGATCTCAGGACGGTAGGGCATCTCGAGCACGTCGGGCATATGGCAAGTAGCGGAGATGTCGAGAATGGCGATAGGTGGGGAATCCGCTATGATATCGAGCGCAGTGGCGACGAGTACGCCGGTGTTGATGGCCATGGCTTCGCCTGGCTCGAGATAGACTTGAAGGCGCGGATATCGGCTGCGGAAGTCCCGTAGGATGCGTATTAAGCGTTCGAGATCGTAGGTCGGGCTGGTTATATGATGTCCGCCCCCGAAGTTGACCCATTTCATTTGGGGAAGCAGGTCGCCGAATTTCTCTTCGAAACGAACGAGGGTGCGTTCCAGCGCGTCCGAATTCTGCTCGCACATGGTGTGAAAGTGCAGACCTTCGATACCGCTGAGATCCTTGCCTTGCAGAGCTTCGCGACGGATGCCAAGCCGGGATCCAGCCGCGCAGGGATTGTATATTTCGAACTCGACTTCGCTGTACTCTGGATTGACGCGCAAGCCGCAGGATACCTGTCGCTCGCAGGTTTTCACCATAGTTTCGTGTTCGAAGAACTGGTTATACGAGTTGAATGATATATGATGGGCGTGGCGCAGGGTTTCCGCCATGTCCTCTCTCGTGAAGGCAGGGGCGAAAACGTGGACTTCCTTGCCGAACTCTTCCGCTCCGAGTCGAGCTTCCCAAGGTCCGCTGGCGCAGACGCCGGCGACGTAGTCCCGCATCAGGGGAAAAACGCTGTGCATGGCGAAGCCTTTGAGGGCGGCGAGAATCTTGACGCCAGCTTGATCCTGCACGGATCGAATGATCTCCATGTTCGCCCGGAGGCGAGAGAGATCGACGACGTAGCAAGGCGAAGGCGTTTCTGCCGGAAGCTCCGGATCGTAGCGTATGACGTGATCCACTTTTTGAACGAAGAATTAGGAGTTAAGAACGAAGAATTGAGAGAGGTTGTATTGTCGCGTTTTGCATGAGGTGGAAGCGTGCTTGTATTCGAACACTTCTGCATTCTTCATTCTTGCTTCTGCCTTCATCAAGCCAGCGGAGCTGGTTTTTCGTCGAGCCAGGTTTCGGTCCAGGGGAGTCCGCGGAGGTTGAGCTGTTCCATAAAGGGGTCCGGGTCGAATTGTTCGACGTTGAAGACGCCTTCTCCTCGCCACTTTCCGGTGAGCATCATCATGGCTCCGATCATGGCGGGGACGCCGGTGGTGTAGCTGATCGCCTGCGAATTCACTTCCCGGTAGCAGGCTTCGTGATCGCAGATGTTGTATATATAATAGTGCTTTCGCTGGCCGTCCTTGTGGCCGTCTACGACGCAGCCGATACAGGTGCGGCCTTTGGTGGTTTCGCCGAGCGAGCCGGGATCGGGCAGCACGGCCTTGAGAAATTGCAGTGGAATGATTTCCTGACCGTTGTATATAACGGGATCGATTCGCGTCATGCCCACGTTTTCCAGGACTCTGAGGTGGGTGAGGTACTGCTGGCCGAAGGTCATCCAGAAGCGCATGCGCCGGATACCGGGAAGGTGCTTGGCCAGAGACTCCATCTCCTCGTGATACATAAGATACATGTCTTTAGGGCCGATGCCTTCGGGGAAGTCGAATACGCGGCGTTCGGACAGAGGTGGAGTTTCCTTCCACTGGCCGTCTTCGTAGTAGCGGCCGTTTGCGGTGACTTCGCGGATATTGATCTCGGGATTGAAGTTGGTGGCGAAATGCTTGCCGTGGTCGCCGGCGTTGCAGTCGATGATATCGAGCGTGTCGATCTGGTCGAAGTGATGCTTGTTGGCGTAGGCGGTGAAGATATTGGTGACGCCTGGGTCGAAACCGGAGCCGAGGAGGGCCATGATGCCGGCTTCCTTGAAACGGTCGTGGTAGGCCCATTGCCAGCTGTACTCGAACTTGGCCACGTCGCGGGGTTCATAGTTGGCTGTATCCAGATAGTCGGTACCTGTTTCCAGACAGGCGTCCATGATGGCGAGATCCTGGTAGGGCAGGGCGACGTTCAGGACCAGGTCTGGCTGGAAGTCCTTGATGAGGGCGATGGTCTCCTGCGGGTCGTCCGCGTCCAGCTGGGCGGTATGGATATCGCGTTCGATCTGGGCGGCCACCTTGTCGCAACTCGACTTGCGGCGGCTGGCCAGGCAGATCTCGCCGAAGACTTCGGGAGTCATGGCGCATTTGTGGGTAACGACGCTGCCGACGCCGCCGGCTCCGATGATTAGGACTTTCTTGCTCATGTTGTCAGTGTGGATAGCGGCCTGTTGTCGTGAAAAGGCCAGCGGGGTTCAAGCGCTTTGTGTACGTGGCGATAGGGTCTTCACTCTATAGTAATTCGGCTTCGATAGAGCGCATTCTTGGCGCGTTTTGCGGATGGCGTCTATTTACATTCTTTGGCTAAAAGGGGTAGAATGACAGGCTAGAGAACCTGCGCACGACGTGCAGGGTAATAAACCATAAACCAAGGACGACTATGGAATTTCCTCCCGTAATGAACCTCGTTAACGCGACGTTTGACGAGCTGAATAACCGTGGGGGGTTGGAGACAAAGACCGTTTCACCCCAAGCCCCACAGCCGGTTGGGAACGACTCCGGCCTTGCCGAGCAAAACGCCGGCCAGGATACCGCCACGGACAGTGGCAGTGTCGGCAATCTTCTCAACGAGAAAGCTTAAGGAGTCGCGCTGCCGACATCGATTTTCGATCCTCGCTGCTTTGCGGCGGGGATTTTTTGCGTTGCCTTTGGCTTGCGGGGATGGGTAGCTTTACGGTGCCTTGTCCCTCCCCTTGTTCCCTCCCCAACTGCTTGGTCTGCGGTTTGCTGCACTTGTTGTGGTCAGCCTGACCTCGTGTCTTCTTTTCCGGGCGGCCGAAACGCCGGTCGTCAAAGCGGAGCTGTCCGAGTCTCTGGAGCTTGAGCTTTCTTGGGGCGAGGTGGGCGAAGACTACGGCTATACGGTTGAGACGAACACTACGCTGGAGGAGGACGACTGGGAGCCGGCGACGGGAGAGTGGCCAATCGTGGATCCAAGGTGGAGAAACGGTGAACCGCTCGCTAAGGAGGCTCGGTTCTATCGTCTGATCGTCAGCCTGCTCAATCCGCCCTACCTTCCGAGCGACGAGCTGGAGGATGGCGATGAAGACGGATTGAGCGACCAGCAGGAAGCCTTGCTGGGTTCCGACCCGACCAAGGCCGATACGGACGGAGATGGTTTGCTCGATGGCTACGAGTACTTTCTGAGCAGCGATCCGGGCTATGAAGGACTCGAGGTGGACTTGCTCGATTCGGACACGGACGATGACATGCTCAACGACTTTCTGGCAGTCGTGGCCTTTTTCGATAGCGGTCCGCTTGCCGGAGCGCCCGGCGCGGATGGGGACGAGGATGGACTGACTGATCGGCTGGAGGCTTTCCTCGGCACAGATCCTGAAAAAACGGATACGGATGGGGACGGCGTTTCGGATTCGGCGGAACGAGCGGCAGGAACGAATCCGCGCGATGCGGACGACGGGGGCGACCCGGGGTTCTATGCCCCTTTTTCCATCCCCGAGCAGTTTCACTATATCACGGATCCCGACGCGGTGGGGGTTGAGTACGACGCGTTTTTCGAGGTTTTCGGTTACGAGGAGCCGGTCGAGCCGAGTTCTTTCTCGAGCGGCGAGTTTTCCATCTCGAGCGAACCTGGGCCCAAACCCAGCGCGGGGGGCAACACGCCCATCGGCACCGGAGATGGGGGAAGGGCCATCTATATGGCTCACGTTGTCGAGACCAAGGACGGACGAAGAGCCGCCCGCGTGCCGACCACGGTTTGCGCTACGGGCTTCCTTCTGATCAAGGAAGGCGTGACGATTCGCCGGGAGGTGGTGACCCGCACGTCGGACGGCGAGAACTTTCAGATGTGGACCTTGATTCCGTTCGAGGAACTCTCGCCTCAGACGATCAACAATTGCTGCGTGGAGCAGGATCTCATCGATCCGGACACGGATCCTATACTGGCTAATCTCGCGGAGCTGTTCGGAGACGAGCTCGAGGCGCTTCGCATCGTCACGAATTACATCCTCGCTCATGGTCTGATAGTCTTCGACGAGGAGGACCGCGATCGCTTCTTCGATACGCGCGACAAGCTCATCCGCTGCTGTGGATACAGCAAGGCGGAGGCGAGCGCTATCTCGATGGCAATTATGGTTTTCGTGAACCTCGACTCGATTGGCCTAGAATTCCTGCTCGGCGCCCTGCCGTTCAAGATCGGGGATGGGATCAGTCTGGCGGACCGGGCTTTTCTCGAAAGCCGGATCGGCGACTACGCGGGCGGCCTGATCGACGACAACGAGATCACCCAGACGATCTGCGACATAATCCTCTGGAACATCTGCCGCCAGTTCCTGCGCGAGAACGACGCTTTTGGCTGCCCAACCTTCGATGACATGGATCTGCTCCGAGCCGCAGCCGAGGGCCGCAGCGGATCCGGAGGCGAAGCGAGGCCCGGAGACGAGGATGACGGCAACCCCGAGGGGGAGAGCACCGGTGGAAGCGTTCCGGTGGACTACGGTCGCGACGATCCTGCGGCGGAAAATCCAGACGGAAACAAGCCCCCGCCAGGCGGCGCCTCTGCGGCCCGCGACGGAAAGAAGGTGGGCGACGGACCGCCGAAGATCGGCGATGGCAACCGCAACGGCGGGATCGGCGGAAAGCCAGGCGGCGACAATGGCGGCAACGACGGAAAGGGAGATGGCGACAAGCCGGGACGAGGGCCCAAGGGCGGCACCCCGGGAGGACCGCTGCCCGTGCCCGAAATTCCCCCAGACGATCCGCCTCCTGAGGGCTGGGTATTCGAGTTCGGCGACGCCCCCGACCTGGACCTTCTAGCTGGGTATCCAGAACCCAATGACAACGTTGTCGGTAGATTCCCAACTGTGTTCGCGACTGCGAATTCCCGATACGGCTTGCCCGGGGCTCACATTCTCTACCCGGGCTACTTGTGGCTCGGCCGCCGCTACTCCATGGAGATCGACGCGATTTCCGGCGACACCGACGACGAGACGAACCTGAACCTCGCGCTTGCGCTCTCGAACCGCGACTATTTCGACGACGGTCTTGTTCTTCCCTTGAACGCGAATCCTTGCGGTCTCACGCAGTTGACGGTCGCCATCAACAGCTGGGCGGGAATCCAGCCCGATGAGGTTTATCTCAATGTCCTGGTGGACTTCAATCGGGACGGCGAGTGGTCCGGTTCGTTGGAAGGCGCTCCAGAGTGGGCGGTCCGGAACTTCAAGGTGACGCTAACCAAAGGCTCCGAACAAGTCGTCCCACTGCCCCCATTTTTGTCTCCCTGCGAGCCGTTTCCCGCCTGGACGCGCATCCTGTTGAGCGACATCCCGGTGACCTTCTCCTTTTTCAGCGCCGACGGAGGTTGGGATGGAAGCGGCTACTACAACTTCGGCGAAGTGGAAGACTACTTCCTCGAGTAGAGAGGAGCTCTTCCTCCCACTCATGATCCATTGAACCGATTTTGAGATTAGGATCATGAGCAGGAGTAGGATTATTTGATATCAACCCAACCCGAGTTTGCGGAGCTTGGGGCTGATGATCGCTTGGCAGTAGGGATGGGCTAGGTTCTGGTCGTAGAAAGTCTGGTGATAGTCTTCGGCCTCGTAGAAGACGCTGGCCGGCGTGATTTCGGTCACGATTGGACTGCCATGCTTGCCGCTTTCATCACGACGCCGTTTCGAAGCTTCTGCGATCTCACGTTGAGTTTCGCCTTCGTAGAAGATTGCCGAGCGGTACTGAGTGCCGGTGTCGGCTCCTTGACGGTTCAGGGTGGTCGGATCGTGGGCCTCCCAAAAAACCTCGAGAATCTGCTCCAGAGCAACATGCTGTGGATCGAAACGCAGCTGGACAACCTCCGCATGGCCAGTCTCTCCCGTCGTAACCGCTTGATAGCTCGGGTTTGCCACATGGCCTCCCATGTAGCCACTCACCGCGCTTACAACCCCCGGGATCCGTTCGTAGACGGCCTCGACACACCAGAAGCATCCGGCGGCTAGGGTGATCGTTTCAAGTTGCGGGACAGCGGATTCTTCAGACATGGCAGGATCGAATTTGGATGTTAAGTCGAAAGGCTATATAACCCAAAGGTTCCGAAAATAAAGCGTTTTAGGAGACTGACAACGAGCGAAGTGATGCGACTAGAAGCTAGTGCCTCGTGCCAGGTTTCCTAGTTGACTGCGAAACGCTTCATTGGTGGTATCCGGAAATATACCAAAACTTGTTAGGTAGAATGAAACAAGGAATCTCACAGCATCGACTGCCGCGAGGCTTAAGTTGTTAATTTTAACGTTGAAAATTAGAGGTAGATATATGAAGTTTCTACAGTTTATAATTCTCGGTGCTCTATTCACGCACTTGGCAGAGGCCTCCCCAGGCAAAACGTGGTTTTCTGTCTCTGTTACCTACGTGAGTGCAAAAATAGACGTAGATCAGCTGCCAGGAGAAGTCGAAGGAGCAAAGGGTCTTCGCGAGTTGAAAATACCGAAATACTCGATCAAAAAGCTCGAAGAGAAAAAGACAAAAGGGGAAAGGAGGACGCTAGAGTCTCTCCCCGAAGTGGTAATAGATGAAGTAACATCTGATAATGTAAGTCAAAACCAAAAGGAATATCGAGCACGCGCGTTTCGACGTGATGGCAAAGCGACGGTCTTCGTCGAATCTGATTCTGATAAGGAAGTCGTCTTTCTTGTAAACGGCACAGGCGAAAGCTCAACCGCCAGGGATGTTGTTATGGAGTTGCAGTATTTGATTAAGAAAAATCCTCAGCCCTTTGAATATTTTAAAGCCGAATTTATTCTTTATCGAAAAGGTAATACAAGACTTGTGGGGTGTGTTCTCAAGCACTGACGATCTATCAACGAGCAGCTTCTTGCGGTTGGAACTAGCGTCGTTCTTGAAAACGGCTTCTGGGGAAAGAGTGAAAGAGAAGCGTATAAGGATAGGGCTCGTTCATTGGGGGCGAACGTTGTCCTTCACTTTCTCGATCCCGATGACGAAGAACTGTGGCGGCGGATAGAATTGCGGAATAAAAATCTCCCCGAAGGCGCTTTTCCGATACGAAAAGAAGAAGTAGAAGAATGGATCACTTGGTTTCAGAAACCGGATTCCGACGAGATTGCCACTTATGACAACAAAGAGTGTTTTGAGTAAATGAGTGTAGTCGATACCTGCTAACAGCGTCATTCTTTGTAGCTGGTGTCCCCAAATGTTGCGACCTATAAACCAATTCGCTTCACGCTACTTGCACTGATACTCCCGTCTGAACTTGATATGATGAACAAAACTAGAAGATGTCCTTGGTGTTTGCTTGAAAGCGAGACCAATCCAGGGCCTACGCATGCCTATTTGGAGTCATCTCCCGAATGCTGGCGACTATACGGTGAACTGCTAGCCAAAGAGTACGAAGATCCGAGATACATGAAGGTCCATGCTCTTACGGTTGATTCTTATGCCCTGCAACACCCTGGCAAGGAGAGTGTTCGAACGATAAGTTCTGCAAATACGCATCTTGCCAGCCTCTATGCATATTTCGAGCTTGGCATTTCCCTAGGGAATCTCGTGCGAATCAAAAAGAGAGTTGTCGCATTCAAGCATGCATTCGAATGGCTGGTTCCCCCTGCCGATATGTCAAAAATAACCGTTTTGGACGTTCTCGAATGCAAAACTCCAGAAGAACATGCGAAGTCTGTTGAAGAATGGGCTTGCTATATTTTCCAATCCTGGAAGCTGCACCACAAAAAAGTTGCGTCATACATTGAAGGTTTTCACAGTAACTTAGATGTCTCAACTTAGGAGACAGCACTTCCTGCGTCGAAGTGTTTCGGATTCACTGGGCAAGCGGAAATTTTTTTGTGGCTTGGCGCGAACGATCTTGCGAATACAGTGTAAGGAAGGGGCTCCCGGTTCGCAAGTTTTCCTGGATTTTCGTTGCGCTGGAAGCAGGGGCGTGGATTGTGTCCGCTTCTCTATGGAAGCCAGTATCAGCAGCATGAATACGAGACGAGTCAAACTCGAGGACATTGACATCTACGCAGGCACCCAGACTCGGGTTGCGACGAACGACGAGGCGGTCAGCGGCTACGCCGAGGATATGAAGCAGGGAGCCAAGTTTCCGCCGATCCTCCTGTTCTTCGACGGTTCGAAGCACTACCTGGCAGACGGTTTTCACCGCTACCTGGCAGCGAAGCGTATCGAAGAGCCGGACATTCTGGCGGAAGTGCAGGAGGGTTCGCGTACCGACGCGCTGGTTGCGGCGCTGGGAGCGAACGCCACGAATGGCCTCTATCGGACCAATGCGGACAAGCGGCATGCGGCCGAGATCGCTTTGGAGGAATGGCCGGATCGATCGAACGCCTACTTGGCTGACATTTGCCGCGTCTCCATCGAAATGATCCGCCGAACTCGCAAGTCTCTCGGCCTAGACATGCCGGATCGGGTGATTGGAAAGGACGGCAAAGAGTATCCTAGTGGGGTGGAGCGTTCTCCGAGGCATGGTGGAGAGGAACGCGTTCGCGACGACGGCGGAGCTGGCTCGGGCAGTCCCGGCGGGGGCGCTCCTTCCAAGAAGCATGTTAACGCGACGGATACGGCGGGAGGCACGCGCAACGAGATCGAGGTGGAGGCCCGCCAGATGATTCGCAACGGAGAGATGGACCCGCGCGAACTCGATACCTTGCCGACTGCGGTGCCGACCGACTATGCGATCGCGGCTATTGGCATCCTGGACCGTATTAGGAAGGACGACCCGAAATTTCCGGAAGCCCTCGACCAGATCGAACGTTGGGTTGAGCGATGTCGTGCAGAGCTTCTTGTGGGAGCGAGTGGGAGCTAGAGGGCTGTCAGAATTGCGTTCCTTATGCGAATTACTTGCGTTACTGCAATGATCGTCCGATAGATCCAGGCGTGCAACCAACAGCTACTTTCGGTGAAACGAAGAAATGGGATCTAGTGGGGATCGGTCTTTCGATCCTCTGCGCGATCCACTGCCTGGGGACTCCCTTGATATTGGCGGTCTTGCCGTTTGCTGGCATTGGCTTCGTGGCAGACCACGAGTTCGAGTGGGTCATGATGGGAATCATCTTTCTGGTGGCCGGCATAACCTACATTAGGGGATACCGCTACCATGGCAGAAAGGAGATCTTCTGGTTTCTGTTGGTTGGCGTATTGGTTTTCGGCGCGGTGAGGCCATTGCTGCCGGAGGGTCTGCATGCCATCTCGACGCTTTTCGGTGCCTCGATCTTCATACTCGGCCACTGGAAGAATTGGCATTGGCACCGCCTAAACTGCCGGGAAACCTGCTGCGATGCATAGAACGCGTTTTTAGTCGCGCCACTGGTGTCGGTGTCATGCATGAAACGTAGCGCGGAGCTTTAGCCGGGTGTGTTTCGAAGTGTCGCCTGAGTTTACCAAACTCTCTCGAGTTCGGCTACCTCGACTGTGCAGAGCTTGCTTCAGTAGCCGAACTCGAAAGAGTTTGGCACAGCGTCGCGATTTGGAAGGCGAAACTTTGAAACACACCCGCTTCAGCCCGCGTCCGTCGGAGATCTTGAGTTTGTCGAAGGGTAATGCAGGCTCCGTCCTCCACGGACGCGTTCCTGCAGAGCGGGATCCGCGTTACGTTTTGCGACACTGTGCCCTTGACACGGCGCTAGCGGCAGGCCTCGCAGACGCCGTAGAGTTCGAGCACGTGTTTCACTTCGGTGAAACCCAGCTTTGCGGCGAGTTGCTCCAGTTTTTCCACCTCGCAGTGCTCGAGCTTTTCGGCCCGGTGGCATTTGCGACAGATGATGTGGTGGTAGTGGTGTTCCTCGGCATTGAGCTCGTAGAGGGATTTGCCTGACTCGGTGGCGATGCGGATGACGATGCCGATGCTCTCGAAAGTCTCGAGATTTCGGTAGACGGTTACCAGGTCGTGAGTGTCTGGTCCCAGTCTTGCGTGCAGCTCCTCGGCCGCGAGCGGTTTGTCGCTATCGACGAGTTGCTTGAGCAGGGCCTTGCGCGGCCCGGTGACCCGATAGCGTTCCCGCTTGAGGGAGGAAAGCGCTTCCTCGAACTTGTTCTCCGGCTCGGTCATTGTCGAATGGCGAAGCTAGCGAACGCTTTGTCTGCCTCAACGCAATTCTGACCGCACGGCGACGAGAGGCGCGATTGACACCGTGTCCCAGTAGAAGCCTTGAGGCCGTTTGCCTGTCTTTCTGGGAACGCGGGCGGCTCGCCCGCAACTGGTCTGAGCTCGCATAGCTGCGGGCGAGCCGCCCGCGTTCCCAGGGGAGGACACGAATTTAGTCGAGCCCATATTTGTCTGCGTGCATGTAGGGATCCAGTATTGATTGCCGCTTGGGCGAACTGCTTGCTCTGGACGGCGCTTTTCCTAGCCTTGTGTTTCGATATGCAGTCTCAGCGAAACGCCCCAAGATTCATCCTCCCCTTGCTGCTTTTTGCGGCCGCTGTCTTTTGCATCACCTTGCTGGCGAGGTACCTCTTCGATTCGCCCTCGGTTCGACCGTCGCTGTCCGCTTCCTCGCTCGAAGGGCTGTTGCCGTCCGAGCTCGACACGATTGGCATTTTCGAAGCGGCGTCGCCGGCGGTGGTTTTCGTGCACAATCTTCAGAACCAGTTTGACGTGCGGACGTGGAATGTCGCGGAGGTGCCCCAGGGCACCGGCTCTGGATTTCTCTGGGATCGGGAGGGGCATATCGTGACGAACTTCCATGTGGTGCAGGGGGCGGATCGCTTGGCGGTCACCCTGATCGACGGCAACACCTACGAGGCGAGGAAGGTAGGCCAGGCTCCGAGCAAGGACCTTGCAGTGCTGAAAATCGACTTGCTGGAGACCAACGTGACTCCCCTTGGGGAACGCGTTTTCGACTCCTCGAAGATTCTGGTCGGGCAAAAGGCCTTGGCCATAGGCAACCCGTTTGGCCTCGATCATACGCTAACCGTGGGAAACATCTCCGCGCTCGGCCGCACCATGACTTCGATCGTACAGGATCTGACCATCCGTGACATGATTCAGACCGACGCTGCGATCAACCCCGGCAACTCCGGCGGACCTCTGCTCGACAGCCAAGGCCGTCTGATCGGAATGAATACGCTCATCTTGCGCGACTCTACTGGGATCGGCTTTGCCGTGCCGTCCAACACCATACGGCGCAATGTCGAGCAGATCATCGAGTTCGGCCATCCGATTCGACTGGGCATTGGCGTATCCGTTTTCGACGATTCGTCCTTTGGCCGTATCGCTCGTCGCCTCGGAGTGAGCGGGATCCTGCTGCGCGAGGTGTATCCAGATTCTCCTGCGGACAAGGCTGGACTGAAGGGCACGTATCGCGACCGCTACGGAAGGCTTGTCCTGGGAGACGTGATACAAAAGGTGGAGGGAACGTCCATTGGGAGTATCGACGACCTTTATCATGCCTTCGATGCGATGAAAAGCGGCCAGACTGCGGAGATCGAGTACTACCGCGAAGGTCGACAGGAGACGGTCAGCATTCCCGTTGAGCGTCTGCCGGAGTAGCGATGGCGGGTTGTTCTTGGATTGGGCAGCTGCGGCGCTTCGCCATCCGAATGAGCTCATGGCCCTGAGCCTGTCGAACGGGCAACCGTCTTCGTTCTTCGAACTACGCTGAGTCATAAGCGAAGGTCCTACATTGCTAGTGTCGTGCATGGGCTGTTGCCGTCCGTAGCGCTCCCTCATCATCCCTTCTCCTCATCTTCATCCTCATCCCAGGATAAAGATGAAGAAGGTGATGAGGATAAGAAACGTGACGATCGCGGTCCCGCCCCGCGAGATCCGCGCTACGTTGCAAGCGAGTTACTGCGGAGCGACTTGCCGTTACACTTCCAAGCGAAGGCCGTCGTAGCTGTAGTAGACGTTTTCCGGTAGTTGTTTTTCCGCTACCTCGTGGTCGATCTCGTGGGTCATGTGAATGAGGTAGCTTCTTTGGGCTCCGATTTCGGCAGCGGCTGCGCAGGCTTGGACCGTATTCATGTGGGAGGGGTGTTCTTGGCTGCGCAGCCCATCGAGCACGGCAATGTCGGCTCCTCTCGCCAGATTCGCTGCTTCGGGTGTGATGCCGGCGCAGTCCGTGTAGTAGGCAAGCCGCTTGCCGGTTCCGGTCTCTTCGAAGACGAGACCAAGCGTTTGTAGGGGGCCATGGGCTTGCAGGGTCGAGTGGATGACGCCATGGGGCTCCAAGTCGAGCCGCCGAGGCATGAGCTTGGGACTGAACGCAGGATAGCCGCGTATGGCAGGACGTTCGCGGATAGCGTAGGGGTAGATGGCTTGCAGGCGGTCTAGCCCTTCCTGAGTGGAGTAGACGGGAATGGCATCTCCATCACGCTGGTCGCAGTAGCGCCGGAGGTCGTCGAAGCCGAGAATGTGGTCGGCATGGCCGTGGGTTAGGATGGCTATATCCACTTTTGGGATACGGTATTTGATGGCTTGAATTCGAAATTCCGGAGCGGCGTCGATCTGGATGTCGAGACCGCCCATTTGGACGTGGGCGTGGCTGCGGTAGCGGGTGTTCTTCGGGTCTTCCGAGGAACAGACGGCGCAGTCGCAGCCGATCATGGGGACGCCTTGGGAAGTGCCAGTGCCTAGAAAAACTATGTTCATGCGGATAAAAGGGTGATGGGCCCTGGATGGGAGATTGCAATGCGATGTCGATGGTTTGGCACGGCTCCGCGAAATGCGATTTTAGGGCTTGAACTAAGATCCTCGCTTCGCACTGTTCGGGTCCTTCGCGGAGAGATGGCAGAGTGGACGAATGCGACGGTTTGCTAAATCGTTGTACGGTTAACCCCGTACCGCGGGTTCGAATCCCGCTCTCTCCGCCACGCTTCGCCCTTCGGGCTACGCGCGGCTGACGCCACATTGAAGAAGTTGTGTGGGTGTTCCGTTTCGCGTTCCGAGCGAAGGGCGAAGCGTGCCCTGCGTAGTTCCGCTTTTGCGGGACGAAGCACGGGCTGTTTTCAGCAACATTTTGCCAAAGGCAAAAGTGGCTGCGCTCGCGGAATTGCATCCCGTGTTTTCTTGGGCTGCCCGTAGCGTGGAGCTTTAGCAAGCCCGCGTCCGCGATTCGCCCTCATCATCCCGCTCCTCATCTTCATCCTCATCCAAGGATAAAGATGAGGATGAGGAAGATGATGAGGATGAGGATAAGAAACAATGCGCACGCGGGCTGAAGCTCCGCGTTAAGTTGTTTCCGTGGTTGCTGCAATCCAACTTGTCAGAAGGCTTGGCACGAATTTTGGTTCGCAATTGCTCGGAGAGTCGGGCCGTTTGAATGTAATTAGACATGCCAGCCATCTTGCCTAAGCCACGCAGTTCATTTGCCCAGACCCTTGAAAACGAGGGGATCTCTCTGCGCCGGGCGGAGATTGAAACGCTTCAGCTCAATCTCGGCAAGCTGTGCAACTTGACCTGTTCGCATTGCCATGTGAATGCGGGACCGAAGCGCAAGGAGATCATGACTGGCGAGACGATGGCTAAGATCCTCGCCTGGTACGAGGAGCACCCGATCCCGATCGTCGACCTTACCGGTGGGGCGCCGGAAATGATGCCTCATTTCCGCGACTTGGTTGACGGCCTTAAAGACCGCAATCCTGCGGCGCGTATCATCGATCGCTGCAATCTGGTGATTCTCAATGAGCCGGGCTACGAGTGGGTTGGCCCTTACCTTGAGCGCCGTGAGATCGAGGTCGTCGCTTCCATGCCCTGCTATTCCGCGGAAAACGTCAATGCTCAGCGGGGCGATGGCGTGTTCGACCGCAGCATTTCGGCTCTGAAGGAACTTAACGTCCGCGGCTTTGGGCAAGGCGATCCCAAGCGCCCACTGCACTTGGTCTACAACCCTGGCGGCGCTTGGCTGCCGCCGGACCAGGCCGCTCTGGAGGAGGACTACAAGCGGGAACTCAAGACCCACTTCGACATCACCTTCGATCGGCTTTTCGCTCTGGCGAATCTCCCGGTGTCGCGTTTCGCTTCCTATCTGCGGCGCAACGGCGAGTTCGAAGAGTACATGGAGCTGCTGGTCTCTTCCTTCAACTCGGCTACGGTCGAAGGCCTCATGTGTCGCACGACGTTGAGTGTGGACTGGCAAGGCTTCGTCTACGATTGCGACTTCAACCAGATGCTGGGCATGAACTTGCGGGCCGACGATCGCCCGCTCGTGCTTTGGGACGTTGACCCGACCTCTGTAGTAGGAAAACCGATACAGGTTGGCGAGCACTGCTTCGGCTGTACCGCTGGCTGCGGCTCCAGTTGCGGAGGCAGCTTAGCCTAAACAAGCCCTTCAGCCTAACCCCCTACAGCCTTCAGCCTCTTTCCCCACATGACCGATACGCTCGACTATCATAAAAACGCCAGCAACTACTACGGCGACGTTATTAAGAAGACCTCCGATCTGCGCACCTCTGCTTGCTGCCCTGTCAGCTCGCCGCCAGCGTGGCTCAAGCCCGCCATTGCCCGCCTGCCTGACGAGATTCTAGTAAAGTTCTACGGCTGCGGTTCTCCGCTTCCACTCGCGCTCGAGGGTCAGACGGTGCTCGACCTCGGTTGCGGTACGGGGCGCGACGCGTTCACTGCGGCGCAGTTTGTCGGTCCAACGGGCAAGGTGATTGGCGTGGACCTGACCGACAGCCAATTGGAAGTAGCCCGGCGTCACGCTCCTGCTTTGCTCGAGGAGTTCGAATTGCCGGCTGACGCGATTCGTTTCGAGAAGGGCGTCCTGGAGGACCTGGGCGCGATCGGGCTTGAAGACGAGTCGGTCGACATCGTCACTTCGAATTGCGTGCTCAATCTCTGCCCAGACAAATCCAAGGCGATCGCCGAGATCGTCCGCGTGCTAAAGCCTGGTGGCGAACTGTATTTCTCCGATGTATTCGCTTCGCGGAGACTGCCCGAAGCCTTGCGAAACGATCCCGTCTTTCACGGCGAATGCCTAGGCGGAGCGTGGTATTGGGAAGACTTTCGCCGCATTCTCTCGGAACTAGGCATCCCGGACTTCCGCGTCATGAGTCGCGAGCCCCTCAAGGTGGAGGACGAGTCCATGGCTCTCCGCAGCGCTGGCATCGACTTCGAGTCCGCTACGATCCGGGCCTTCAAGATCGCTTCTCTGGAAGACCGTTGCGAGGACTACGGCCAGCTCGTCACCTATCGTGGCACGCTGCCCGCCTCGCCCCGCGTCTTCGAGCTCGACCCAGCCCATCGTTTCGAGCAAGGCCGTCCCGAACGCGTCTGCGGCAACTCGGCGGCTATGATCCAGGAGACCCGTTTCGCCCCGCATTTCGACGTGGTCGGCGACCGCTCTCAACACTTCGGTCTTTTCCCCTGCGCCGCAGAGCTCGACACCCCCGTGACTTCCGGCAGCTGTTGTTAAGGCAGACGCTCTGTTTCAACCCTGCCGTCCAGTGAAAAGGTCAACCTTGACCTTTTCACTGGACGATAGCGGGTAGGCATCGAATGCTTAAAGGGGCTCCGCGAGGGCGCCGAGGGCCGTTTCGATGGCTTTGAGATAGTTGTCTGGCGTGACGGACAGGTAGCTGTGGCGCCAGAGTTCGCGTCTGCTGACGGGGTCGAAGAGGATGACGGTGGGGAAGGTTTTCACCTTCCATTTCTGCTGCTGTATCCGGTTTTTTCTTACTTGTCCAGGTGGAGCCTTGCCTTTCTGGGGAAAGTTCAGGGCAATGGGGACAACCCGCTTTGCCAGGAGCTCTCGGGCTGGGCTTGCTGCGAAGAGCTCGTTGTCGAGCTTGCGACACCAGTGGCACCAGTCGGAGCCTGTGAAGTAGAGGAGGACGGGCTTTTCGGAGGATTTGGCCTCGGCCATGGCCTCCTCGAAATCGGAACGCCAGAAGCTCTCGTCCGCCGCTGGAAGGGTTTGAGCGAGCGTGATTATCGCCAGCAGAATTTCTGCGGTCTTTGACCTTATTGGGGTGCGTTCTAAAAAGATGGGATTCTCGGGGAGCGCACGCGTCTCGCGTGCTCGTTTGGACGTCTCGCCCAAACGTATTGCGTTGAATATGTCTCGGGCGAGACGCCCAAGACTGCCTGCGAGACGCAGGCGCTCCCCGAGACGAAACGCTTCCTGTCGCTTTGAAAAATGCCTGCCCACATCACCAGTCCATTCCGACTCTTGCCACGAAGCTGCGGGGAAAGCGCGGGCCATAGAAATAGGTGGTGTCGCGCTCGGGGCCGCTGGTAAGATCCGGCTGCCGTTCGTCGAAGATGTTCTTAACTCCTGCCATGAGGTCGATGTGCAGTTCCTTGCTGCCGGCTTGCAGGTGAATATGCTTTGTTGCAGTGAGGTCGAAGACTAGAAAGGAGGTCGTCCTGCGGTTGAGGGTGCCTTCGACCTCGCGGGCGGCGATCATGGGGCCAGTGTAGACGGCTCCGAGGAAGAGGTCGATGAAGTTGTCGTTTTCATACCTTAGCTGGGCCACGCTCGTCCACTTGGGCGTTTCGAGATAACGCCGTTCGAAGATACCAGGCAGGACTTCGTTCGCTTCGTCGAAGCGGGCGTCGACATGCGACACGCCGATTTCGCCGCTGAAGTGTTGGTTGAAGCGATAGCTTGTGTTGATCTCGAAGCCTTGCACCACCGAGCCACCGGCATTTTCCCGGAGCTTGAATTGGTTGCCGTCGGGGTCGACGAGCACGATATCGGAGACGTTGAAGGTATCACGAATCTGGGTACGAAAAACTTCTCCATCCACTTGCAGGCGATTTTCTCCACCTGCGGGCGTCCAAATGAAGCCGACCGAATAAGAGGTGGAACGCTCTTCCTTCAGTCCCTCCGCGTTTCGCGTCCGGGTGGGGTCGTCGAGGATTTCGATGTGGAAGTCCTCGTCGAAGATCTCCGGGGCGCGGAAGCCGGTAGCGATGGATGCCCGCCAGGTCCATGCGTCGCTTGAGGTGTGGCGGAGAGCGGCCCGAGGGGAGAACGCCCAGTCATCCAGTTCGGAATGCTGGTCGGCCCGCAATCCGAAAATCACCGTGGTGCGGGTGGAGGGCATCCATTCGTCCTGTAGAAAGAAGCCGAGATTGGTGAAGTCTCCATCGGCGATCGGGTCTTGGCCGCTGAAGTCGGCGACCGATCCGTCGCTGCGCAGAGGCTGGCCAAGGTCGTTGCGCTTCTCGTCGAAAACGTCGTCGATCTGGTATTGGGCTCCCCATGACAGATCGTGCTCGCCGAAGCGCTTGGAGAAAAAGGCGTCGTAGAATTGTCGTTTCGTCTTCGAGTAGCCGTACAGCAGTCGGGCGTCCTCCAGGGCAGCCGAGTACAGATCGGCGTCGAAACCGTCCTGACCAGGCAGAGCAACGGCTCCCACACCGCCGTAGTAGCTGTCTCGATCGACGTGGGAAAGCGATGCTCCGATCCGGTACCGCAGCTCGCTCTCCGGAGCGAAACCTTCCCAGGAGACGCCGCCTCGATGCCAGTTGTGGGTAAGCTTTTCGGTGATCTGAGAGGCGTGCGGCAGCAAGTCGAAGGCATTTCCGCCCCGTCTCTCTTCCCAGCTGTAGGAATAGTTGACACTGAGCTTGCCGTTTTCGGAAGGGTAGAGCCAGGCTTGGGACCCGACGGTGTAGAATTGCTTTTCGGTGATTTCGGAAAAGCCGTCGTTGTTGAGGTCCACGGCCGAGTTGTCATTGAATTGTCCATACAGGGAAAAGGCGGTTTCTCCCGCTGCCGAAGCCCAGTCGCGCAGAAAGGATGAGCTGGCGAAGGTTTCGCCTTTCACGCTTTCCCAGGACAGGTCGAAGCGCTGCCTGTCAACCACAGGCTCGTTCGGCAGGACGTTGATCACGCCGGCGACCGCTCCTGGACCGTAAAGCGAGGAAGCCCCGCTTTTCACGACTTCGATGCGGCCGACGAAGGCGGTGGGAATCTGCTCGATGCCGTAAACGGATGCTAGGCCGGAGAAAAGGGGTTGGCTGTCGAAGAGCAGTTGATTGTAGCCTGCCCCGAGCCCAAGCATCTTGATCTCGGCAGTGCCGCAATTCTGGCAGTTGGCCTCGGAGCGAATGCCGGGCAGGTACTCGAGCGCCGCAGCCAGGTCTCGCGTTCCGGCGGAGAGGAATAGTTCTGGCGACATGACCTCGGTACGAATCGGAGTCTCCTCGGCTAGTCGCTCTGTGCGGGTGCCAGTCGAGACGACCACGAAGGGATCGAGTTCGACGGCTTCTTTGTCCTCGTCGAGTCCTAGTGCCAAAAAGCCGGGGACAGTGAGAAACATCGCGAGCAGAATTCTATTTTGAATGGGCATAAATTTAATTTTGATTAGTCAAAATTAAAATCGAAAGCCCAGGTCAAGGCAAAATGTCTTCGAGATGCGAGAGTCGGTCACGACCGAAGAGGGCATCGTTCTTCTTGCATTGGCCCTAAGAAAGCGCGAGGCGCCCGGAATCCCGACCCGGGCGCCCCTGCTATGTCTTGTTTGAGATTGCTGATACCTTGAATCGCCTCTTTTGGAATGCTCCCGCGAGTTCCGAATTCCGGAAGCTTTCCCTGCTTATGACGGTGAGCGTATCAGCAAAGTGGATATAAAAAGGTACTGCTGCATTGGCGTAGCTGACTTTTAGCTTTGTTGCTATGGGTTTTCGATAAAGGTGGCTATATTGACTTGAGGGCAGAAGCATGCCACGTGGCAGGCGAGACTCCAAACAGCGCTATTGGCGAGAGCGGTTTGCGCGGGAATGTGGATGTTGATTTTCGCGTCCGTTCGCGACTCGGCGGCTTTTCGCTCGAACGTGAATAGTGGCAGGGCGAGTTTGAGGTCGCGGGCACAGGTCTGGGCGATCTGCTTGAGTTCGTTTCGCAGCTTGGAATCGCTCGCGACGATTTCGCAGCGTACCGAAGTTGTGGACTCGATCATGGTGGGCAGCTTACGCGGTTTCGTTACTTCTCTCTACCCCGAGCGGGATGAAAAGCGCTCCGAGCCGGATTCCGTCCCTCTCGCTGCGCTTGGAAAAAATCCGTTTCGGGGCGCTTTTTATCCCGCTCGGGGCGGAAAGAGGCTCAGGACTGAGCTATTTTCGGCCTGGTTGGTACGTTTATGAAACTCAAGATCAAGCGACTGTGCGGCCTCAAGAAGACCGCTCTCAAAGACAATCTTGTGGAGGTGCAACGCTTCGTATCCAATCCGCGCTACATCTGCTGCAAATGCGCTCGGGTAGCCAACGACGGAAGCAAGCTCTGCAAGCCCGAGAAGATGTGTTCCTAGCAGTGGGTGCGGCCCACCGCTGGGAACGCGGGCGGCTCGCCCGCAGCCATGCAAGATCAGGCCAATTGCGGGCGAGCCGCCCGCGTTTCCAGAAGTAGAAAGCCAACAAGCAAACGGTCTCAAGCTCCTGCTAGGACACAGTTGTTTAGTCGTACCCGTCTACTGTGAAATCGTTCCTAGAATTCTCGACGCGGCTGCGAAAGCGTGTATCGGTAGCCCGTATGAAACTTTCCGCAGAACTTCAAGAAGCCCTCAACGCTCAGATTGGCATGGAATTCCACGCCTCCTATTCCTATCTCTCGATGGCCGCGTACTTCGAGGCCAACTCGTGGGACGGCTTTGCCAGCTGGATGTCGCTGCAAAGCGACGAGGAACGCGTCCACGCCATGAAATTCTACACCTACCTGCTTGATCGCGGGGCTACCGTCAGTCTGCCGGCCATAGAGGCTCCTCGCCGCGACTTTTCTTCGCCGCTGGAAGTCTTCGAAGCGAGCCTCGAGCAGGAGCAGGCGGTCACGGCGAGCATCAACCGGCTCTACAAGATCGCTCACGAGTGCGACGACTACGCTACGGTCTCCTTTCTCAAGTGGTTTGTCGACGAGCAGGTGGAAGAGGAAAAGGCCGTCTCGGACATGATCGAAAAGCTGGGTCGAGTTGGCGACAACCCAGACGCCATGCTGCTGCTCGACAGCCTCGCGGGCGAGCGTGACTCGGAAGGCGAGGAAGACTAGCCCGCTGCCTCATTGGTGCGTCGTAGCGTGGAGCTTAACTCTACTTTGCTAGATTGTCATCTGTAGGGCCGGCGCTCGTCGCCGTGCCGCAGAGCATAGATCGGAACCTACGCGGTACGTCGCGAGCGACGACCCTACATTCGAGATGGTTCCAGAGATTGAACAAGGTAGACTTCAGCACGCGTCCGCGATGGTTTCCCGCGTGTTTTTCGCTCCGCTGTTGGCTGCCGCCTCGGTACTCACGAACGCGGCTACGGCGTTGAATCTTGCATCGGGGACGCGGTCCCGCTTTGCGGGATCCGCGCTACGATGGGTCAAACGGAAAATGCTTTAGCGGGCAGTGCCGCTTCTCGTTCCGAGCCCTTTTGCGAAGGACTTTGGGTTCATTCCGAAGCGTTCCCGGAAGGCGCGAGTGAAATGGCTGGGATTCGCGTAGCCGACCTCGTTGGCCACATCGATTATCGTGCGGTCGTCTTCGCGAAGAAGCTCGCTGGCGCGTTCCATTCGCTTCCGTCTCAGAAATCCGAATACGGTCGTATCGTAGCGTTCTCGGAATCCTTTCTTGAGCTTGAACTCGTTTAGGTGGGCTGCTCGGCTGATGGCGCCTAGGGAGTGGTCGGCTGCAAGGTTCGCTTCGAGATAGGCGGCCGCGGCTTCGATTGCCTCTTCGTCGGCATCACGGAGGCAAGGCTCGGCTCGAGGCGAATGGGCTAGGCTTAGGTTGTCGAGAACCAGTGAGAGCAATTCCAGCGTCTTTGCTTCGATGGCGAGTCGCTTGGCGGCTGCCGATGCGTCTGCCGTCAGAAGCTCCTGAGCCAGTCTGAAGACGTTCGAGTCGGCGTGGCCAGCTACGAAGAGAGCCTCCATTCTCTGGGCGCAGCCGAAGCACGCCTTCTGTGTGTGGGAGGCGAACTCGTGGGCTGGAGTCAAGGCCGTCCAAAGTTCCTGGCTGCAGTCGATCCACAGCAGTTCGACCGGATCCTCGAAGCGGCAGCGGGCTTGCCAGTCTAGCGCGGAGAGCAAGAACCAATCTCCGGGGCGAATGGACCGCTCGCCGATCTCGGGAGCTCCGATAGCGAGCCTGCCCTTCGCAAGGAAGCAGATCTGCATGAACGAGTCGAAAGGCCAGGCCACCGTCTTGCCATCGCCTTCGAATCTTGTTCGGGACAGCGATAAGCCTTCCTTTGGCTCGAAGGTTTCGCATTCGATTTCCTGTCCTGAAAGCGAAAGGCGGCGGGTGACAGGCGCTTTGAAAGGACAGGGGACGAGAGAATTGAGTGTCTTCACAAACTAGAGATAATGAGATTCAGTCGCGAAAGGAAAGGCTTTGAGCCAATATCTCAAGTTCGAATTTGAAAAATTACGGCATTTACTGCTTCGAGAGCGAAGGCCCTAAGCTGCGAGTCGTTGTAGGGTCGTAGCTTGCGACATACTGCAAATGGCGATCCGGTAGCGCGGATCCCGCAGGGCGGAGCCGCGACGGTTCTTATCCTTATTATCATCTTTATCCTCCTCATCATCCTGGGATGAGGATAAAGATGAGGAAGGGGATGATGAGGGCGAATTGCGGTCGCGGTCCCGCCCTGCGGGATCCGCGCTACGGATTGTCCTGCCCTGAAAGGCGCCCTAGCCGGGGATGCTGACTCCGCTCGATTCCACGCGGTCCGGCAGTTCTATGATTCCTAGCTCGAAGGCGCAGCGGGTCAGCTCTACGGCGCTGCGGGCGTCGAGCTTTTTCATTAGGTTCGCCCGATGGGCTTCGATAGTCTTCACGCTGACCTGCAGCATTTCGGCGATCTGCTTGGTGCTGTAGCCTTCGGCGACTGCTTGCAGGACTTCGCGTTCGCGGTTGGAGAGTCGGCTTTTGCGCTTGGCCACGGCGCTGCCGCCGAGATGGGATTCGCGTAGGAGGCTGGCGGAAATGGGGCAGAGATAGCCGCTGCCTGCCTTCACTTCGCGCAGCCCTTCCTTCAGTTTGGCGGCGGAGGAGCTTTTGGCGATGATGGCGTGGCAGCCGAGCTCGAGCAGCTCGCGGATGGCGTCGGGCGTGAACTTGGAGGAGATGGCGATGAAACGGGCGTGCGGATGCTTGGGAGCGTGCTGTCGTAGGATTTCGATGCCGTTGAGGCCTGGGAGGAAGAGGTCGAAGATGATGATGTCGGGGTTTTCCGCTTCGCAAAGCTTGAGGCCTTCTCTTCCGTCTGCGGCCTCTCCTGCGATTGTTATGCCTGGAATGGTGACGGCCATCGACGATACGAGGTCTCTCAGCATAATCTGGTCCTCGATCACCACGAGGCGGCTGGTATGGTTACTTGTCTGGCTCATTGGTGTGTGGGGGGTTGGTGGTTGGCGGCGAGCGCTGAGTCGAGGGCGTGTTCAAATTCCGTCTACGGGGAATTCAGTACTGCTGACGGCTGCTACTTTAAGGCTTTTTCTCTGCGGGCCTTTGCGGGTGCAGACAGCAGTCTTGAAAAATCTCCCTAGATAGATGTACTCGATATGCCTTTGGCACAAGCGATTTTGACGATTTTTCAGGGCTTTGCCGCCCAGTTTCTTGGGGGAGTTGAAGTGGTTCATGTAGCTTCGATTTGCAAAATCCGGTTTTGAATCGGAGATAGTAGGGGTAGATGAACGAGGATTCCCAGAGCGACCCACATGATCCACAAGATTCTTGCCCTGCGGACTGGGCTCTGTTTCTGGTGCGAGACGGGTCGCAGGTGGTCGACAGTTTGGCGCCGCTAGCGTCGGCTGCGACTGGTTCGCCGGAGGAGAGCGATCTGGCGGACTATCTTGTCCATGCAGGCGTGGAGCTGGCTTTGGCCGGGGAAATCCTCGTCGCTCTGGAACGTATGGTAGAGGACGAGAAGCTAGCGGCTGGAGTCCTGCGGGGCGATGACGAACCTTTTGCGGTGAGCAGACTTGAATCGCATCCACGCTTCTACTGCGTAGTGGTGCATCCACGGAGCGTCGCAGCGACCTCGGAGGATCTACGGAGATGCTGGAATTGGGCCGCTCGGGCGGCCGAAAAGGCGGGAGGCGCCGCTAAGCCTTCTCCGTTTGGCTCGCTGAAGATTCTCATCGTCGATTCGAATCCGAATTCCTTGGAATTCGGCCGCATGATGCTGCGAAAACTAGGCTGTCGCGCTCGGACTGCGAGTTCGGTTGGCGAAGCCCTGGCCTTGTCCAAGAGCCTCGCCTACGACCTGATCCTGGTGGACACCCGAACTTCGGGAATGCCCTGCTCTGACTTCATGGCGATGCTGGAGCAGCGCAGCGTCGATTGCTGGGGCAGAGCGCCTCGCGTGCTGCCGATGCGTCCGGCGACTCGCTCGGAAGAGGAGTCTGGCCGGGAATTTCCCGGCCTGGCCAAGCCGCTCGGCCTCGAACCGTTGAGAGCCGCTCTGCGAGACGCTTTGGAAAACCGGTCCCAAGCCCTGGGCGAAGCAGACTTCCTAGACGGGATGGACGTGCTCGAACTCGAGCTGTGGGGCGATGAAGGGCCATTGCTGAAGCGGCTTTCCCAGACTTTGGTAAACCAGGGGCACGCGTTTTTCGGGCGGAGTCCCGGCTCGGTCCTGCCGGAGAGTTCGTTGGAATTCGCTCGCGAAGTCTATTCGCTCAAGAGCGGAGCGGACATTCTGCACGCTCGTCGCCTGTCGGCCTGCTGTCAGCGTTTGCTTGACGACTTGGAGATGGGACGTGAGCTCGCTATTCGCCAAAGCCACGCCCGTCTGGAGGAGGAATTCGAGCGTTTTCGTCTTTTCGCAGTTAGCCGCGGACTTCTGAGCGACTCTTGATCGCTGAGGCGTTTGGTAACCTCTCTGGCGCACTTTTCCCATTATCCCGGGGAATTAAGGTTGATTCGGGTCGTTCCAGTCGTATCGAAGAGTGGCTTATGGCAAAATCTTCTACACCAAAAAAGGCCAACGCGGCATTTATGAAACCTGTAACCCCAGACGCAGCCCTTGCGGCTGTCGTCGGCTCGGCTCCCTTGCCGCGCACCGAATTGACCAAGAAGCTTTGGGACTACATCAAGTCCAACGATCTTCAGAACCCGAAAAACAAGCGCGAGATCATCGCTGACGCGGCTCTCAAGAAGGTTTTCGACGGCAAGGCGAAGGTATCCATGTTCGAGATGACGAAGCTCGTCTCCAATCACGTTTCCAAGTAGCCTGATCCCATAACTCTTTTCTAACGAAGCCCGGAGCTTTTCGCTCCGGGCTTCGTTTTTTTGTAGGAACGGCTGTGCCAAACTCTCTCGAGTTCGGCTACTGAAGTATGCTTTGCACGGTCGAGGGTAGCCGAATTCGAGAGAGTTTGGCAGGTCCAGCGACTCTTTGAAACACACCCGGATGAGGAAGGGGATGAAGTTTGACTGCTCAGCTTGCCGTGGTCGGGGCGATTGCTGCGCTCGTCAGCTTGGGAAAGCTGAGGTTCGCCACCACGGGGAGATGGTCGGAAGCGTAGCTGCGTACCACATTTGTGGATACGGCTTCGAAGGGTTCGGCTAAGAGGATGAAGTCCAGCCCGCGGGATGGGAAGTGGGCCGGAAAGGTGCGCTCGCGGCGCGGCACGTAGTCGTAGTCTTCGGAGCCGGCGCTGCGCTGGATGAGGTGATGCAAGGCGTCGCGGGCGGATCGCGAACTGGTGTTGAAGTCCCCGCAGATGATCGGCGGCAGGTGGTAGGGATCAGCTAGACTGCGCATGTGTACGGAATGCAGCAATTGGTCGATCTGACGCAGTCGGACGCGTCGCGAGCGGAAGTCGAGATGAAGGTTGATGACATCGATTTGGGTGCCGTTCATATCGAAGCACGCCTCGAGGAAGCCTTTTTCGCCCAGCGTCTTTGAGCCGAAGGGCACTACCTTCCAGTTCTTGAGCGGGTGTTTCGAGAGGAAGGCGTTTCCGTAGGCGAGCGGTTTGCGACCATCTCGCCGGTTGTGGATGCCGTGCACGGAGTGCGGATAGCCGGTCTCGGTTTGCAGGTAGTCGAGCAGATTGATGTGTCCGTTCCAGTGCGAGGAGGCGTCGATTTCCTGCAAGGCTACGATGTCCGGCTGGTGGCTGCGGATGATTCGGGCGATGCGGTCGAGGTTCTTGGTGATGCCTCGCGAGCTGTGAAAGCCTTGGTAGAGCGAAAGGCCTCGCCCATGGGCGATGTTGAAGGTCATGAGACGCAGCTGTTCGGATGAATCGGTCATCGATGTCTTTGGGAAACGGAAAGGGCACCGTAGCGAATTCTCCAAATCGGTAAAGTCGAAGGACGCGTTTTGCGTGCAGTTGGATGCGCTGAGCTCCCTGGGAACGCGGGCGGCTCGCCCGCAGCGATCGAGATCGTACCAGTTGCGGGCGAGCCGCCCGCGTTCCCAGGGAAACTGATACGCTTCTAGTCGTGCCGCAGGGAATCTACGGGATGCAGGTTGGCGGCTCGCACGGCGGGTAGGAGACCGAAGCCGATGCCAATCAGCGAACATACGCCGACCGCCGTCCACGCCCAGAACCAGGGGATGATCATCTGGGCATCGAATAAGTTGGCGATGACATTGCCAGTGACGACTCCAAGGACAATGCCGAGAATCGCCCCTACCTCCGATAGGAACACTGCCTCGAGCAGGAATTGGGATAGGACGTTGCGTTTGCGAGCTCCGAGGGCCTTGCGCACGCCGATCTCGCGGGTTCGTTCGGAGACGCTGACCAGCATGACGTTCATGATACCTATCCCAGAGCAGACCAGGGCGATGCCGCTTACCAGCAGGCCAGCCAGGCTTGCGATGGCGGCGATTTCGTCGAAGGCGGCCTGCAGGGCTTGGTTGGAGGTGATTTCGAAGTTGTTCTGGTCCTCCGGCTCCAAGCCGCGCGCCTGGCGCATCTGGCCGATAGCGAGATCCTCGGTGGCTTTCAGCGTTTCGACGCTGTCTGCCTGTATCGAGATTTCCATACTGCGCCAGCGGTGCCAGTTGCGCTCGATGAACTTGGTGTGCGGGATGAGGGCGATCCCGTCCATGGATTCGCCGAAGATGTCGCCGCGTTCCTTCAGGACGCCTATTACGGTATAACGTCCGCCTTTCATCTCGACGTCCTTCTCGAGAGGGTTCTCGTGCGGGAAAAGAGCTTCTAGGACCTCTCGACCGATGACGGTGACGGAACGGCTGAACTCGATGTCGGTGGCGGTGAGATTGCGTCCGAAATCGAGTTCGTAGTTGTTCGTCAGCAGGTAGTTTTCGTTTGTACCGACAATTCTGATACGGGGAGAGGTTTTCCTGTCGTCGTAGCGAATGCGCTCGTTGGGATCGGTCGCGCTTAGGGCGGTTGGTATGCCGAACTCGTCCATTCTCTCCTTCAGCTCCTGGGCCTGATCCGGGTTGATTCGCGGGCGCCAGCGGTTGCGATTTCGTCCGCCCAGGGATATCTCGACCGAGGGGTTTCGGGTGATTTGCAGCACATTGGCCCCGAATACGTTCAGGCTGCTATCGATGCTTTGCTGTACGGCAGAGAGAGCGGTCATTACGCCTACCACGGAAAAGACTCCGATGGCGACCCCGAGGATGGTAAGCGAGGAGCGTAGGGCGTTGGCTCCGAGCGAGCCGAGGGCGAGCTCCAGCAGGTCCTGCCAGCGCAGCCCTTTTCGTTTGCCGGCTTGGCTAGTCATGTCGCAGGGCGGTGGCGGGATCCAGCCGCGAGGCTTGCCAGGCCGGCACGAAGCCGGAAAGCACGCCAGTAGCTACGGAGAGAACGAGGGCGAGTAGCATCAGTTCTAGGGAGAGAGAAGCGGGAAACTGGGGCGCGAATTGGGCGAGAACGGATTTCGATGCGAAGGCGAGCAGCAGCCCTATGGCGCCGCCAAGCAGGCAGATCGAGACGGCCTCTATGAGAAACTGCATCAGAATCGAACTGCGGCGCGCTCCGATCGCCCGGCGAGTGCCGATCTCCTTGGTGCGCTCCTTCACGCTGACGAAGGTGATGTTCATGATGCCGATGGCTCCGACGAAGAGGGAGAGTCCGGTGATGGCGAAGCCTCCGATTGCGATATTGGTTTTTACTGGTCCGAGGTTTTCCTCGACGGCGTCGGAGGCGTTGACTTCGAAGTCGTTTTCCTCGCCGGGCAGGAGTCCTCGCACTTGGCGCATGGCTCCTATGATTTCGTCGCGAGCGGTTTCCAGATCGACCTCGGGCTTTTTGACGACGCGGATCGAGGCGGAGCTCCAGCGGCGTGAACCTTTGAAGTGGGTGAGCAAACCAGCGAGTGGAATAATGGCGTAACGGTCGAAGCTTTGCGTGCCGAGAAACTTGCCTTGTTTAGCGAGCGTGCCGACTACGGTATAGCTGATTTCGCCGATCTTGATCCGCTTGCCAATCGCATCGTCATTGCTGCCGGGGAAGAGGGCATCGGCTATTGTGTAGCCAAGGATAACCACTCTTTGTCGACCGACATCTTCGGCGTGAGTGAAGAAGCGCCCATGCGCGATGTCGGCAGTGCTGATATATCCATATTCCGAAGTCGTTCCCATCAAGCTGACACGTCTAACGCTGCGGTCTTGATAGGAAATTGGACGCCGACCCCACATCGTGGGCGCGGAAACCGTCAGACCTGTATTCGGAGTATCGTTTATGATGGTGTTGAGAGCGTCGGCGACTTCGGGTTGAATATTGGGTCGGTTGCGATACTTGGGCCACTCGTCACCGACGTCGCGCCAGGGCCACCTCTCGACATAGAAGTGATCTTCTCCCAGCATCTTGAGGCTGTTTTGGAAGCCGTTTTCGAGGCCGTTGATTGCCACGCCGATGAGGATGACGGCCCATACTCCGATGATGACGCCTAGGGCGGTGAGCAGGGAGCGCATCTTGTGCTGACGCAGCTGCTCGCCGGCGATGCGGGCGCTTTCCTCGCAGTCGTTGAGCAGTCGTCTGAAGCGGAAGCGTTTCATTTCGATCTCAAGCAAAGTAGCCGAAGTCGAAAGACTTTGGAGAATGGGGAGCGGACCAAAGTCTGTCGACTTCGGCTACCCTGAGGGCGTTCTGGGTTCATTGCTTTGCGGTTTCAATCCGCTTGATTTCCTCGTCGCTTTCGATGAGGCCGTCGCGCAGGCGAACGAGGCGGCGAGCGTGCTGGGCTACGTCTTCCTCATGGGTTACGAGGATGATGGTGTTGCCTTTTTCGTAGAGATTTTCGAAGAGCTCGAGAATCTCGTGGCCAGTCTTGGAATCGAGGTTTCCAGTGGGTTCGTCGGCGAGGATGATCGACGGTTGAGTGACTAGGGCCCGGGCGATGGCGACGCGTTGGCGCTGGCCGCCGGACAGCTCGTTGGGCCGGTGGTCGAGCCGGTTTGCCAGGCCGACTTGCTCAAGGGCGGTGCGAGCTCGCTCGGCCCGCTCCGCCTTGGCTATGCCGGCGTAGACGAGCGGGAGCTCGACGTTGCGCAGAATGGTGGCGCGCGGCAGGAGGTTGAAGCTCTGGAAGACAAAGCCGATGCGGCGATTTCGAATGTCGGCCAGCTCGTCGTCCACCATCTTCGCCACGTCTTCGCCACCGAAGAAGTACTGTCCTTCTGAGGGCGTGTCCAGACATCCGAGCATGTTCATGAGGGTGGACTTGCCACTGCCAGAGGGGCCCATGACGGCGACGTAGTCGTTTTGGTGGATACGCAGGTCGATGCCGTCCAGGGCGTGAACCTTGGACTTGCCGAGGTCGTAGATCTTCTTGACCCCGGTGATCTGGATGATCGCTTCACTCACTTGTCTGACTCTTCGTCTGCCTTATCGGTGGAGTTCTCGACGGCCTTGTCGTGTTTCAGCTCTCGAGTGAGCGCTCGGTAGCCGCCGGTGATGATCTGGTCGCCTTCGGAGACGCCGGACTTGATTTCCAGGAAACGGTTGTCGGCGAGGCCGGTCTCGACTCGAGCGAGCTTCGCCTTTCCGTCCGCGAAGAGGAAGACGACGCGTTGGAGATTTCCCTTTTCGCTCTTGTCGTCGGTCTCTTCCGGCGGATTTTCGCCGAGCTGCTTGGCGACTGCGGCGCGCGGCCGTACGGTGACGGATTGTAGTGGAACTTTCACGACGTCGGTGACGGTTTCGGTCTTGATGTCGGCTGTGGCGGTCATGCCTGGTCGAATGGCGGTGGTGGGGTCTAGGAGGCGTACTTTGACCTGGAAGGTGGTCAGCTGATCTTGGGTGTTTCGCTCGGATTTGGAGGCGGAGTTGGCGATCTCCGTCACCTTGCCGTCGAATTGCTCATCCGGGATGGCTTCGATCTCGACGGTGGCATCGTGTCCGATTTTCACTGCCACGATATCCGCCTCGCTGACTTCGACGCGTATTTCCATGCGGGAGAGATCAGCTACGCGCATGATTTCGGTGCCTTCGAACTGGCCGGTGCCGACGACGCGGTCGCCGAGCTCGGCGGCGAGTTGGGTGACGGTGCCTGAGATGGGGGCGTAGGTGGCAGCCTTGTCGAGGGCGTCGCGCGACTCCTTGAGCGACATCTGCTGTTGTTCGATGCGGGAGAGGGTGGCGGCGTAGGAGGCCTTGGCGATCTCGTGGGAGGTCTCGCTGGCATCGACCTTGTCCTGCGTGGCGAATCCTTTTTCGGCCAGGCTTTTCGTTCGTTTGAGATCGAGCTCGGCTTGTAGCATGCGGGCCTTGGCTTCCTGGGAATTCGCCTCGCTGGCCCGCAGGGCAGCTTCTTCTTGCAGCACCTGGGCCTCCAGAGTGTCGGGGTTGACGCGAACGAGCACGTTGCCTTTTTCGACCTTTTGGCCGTCGACTACGGGCAACTCGACGATCTCGCCGGCCACTTCGGAGGAGATCTTGACCTCGACTTCGGGAAAGACCTTGCCGGTGGCGGTGACGATGCTGGTGATGTCCCCTTTGCTCGCCTTTTCGACGGTGACTTGGGTCGGTTGTTCGCCATCGCGTCTGCTCGCGTAGAAGATACCCCCGCCGACGAGCAGGAGGATGAGGAACCAGTATCGTTTTTTCATGAAATAGCTTTTTGGATACGTGTAGGAAATGGTTTCTTTTGCAGGAGCTTAGTGTCGCATCACGTGTGGGATGTCGATGGCCGTAGCGCGGAGCTTCAGCCCGCGTCCACGTCGCGAGAGGCATAGCTCACATGGCTCGGCCTTGTATAAAAAAGAGAGCTATACCAAAGGCTCTGTGGACGCGGGCTAAAGCTCCGCGCTACGTTGCTGGCGTGACATGACATTAGTTGGATTGAGTCGGTTGTATGGGTTCGTCGTTCCAGTCTAGGCCGGCGCGTTGGAGAAGGGTGCCTTTGGAGCGTTCGAGCCGGATGTCGGCTTCGATGAGGTCGAGGCGGGCGGTGAGCAGGCGCAGTTTGGCGGCGTCTAGGTCGCGTCTGTTTTCGAGCAGGTCGCGTAGGGTGGAGAGGCCTTCGTCGTATTCGCCGCGTTCCTGCTCGTAGGTCGCCTCCTGGAGTTCGACTACGATCTCGGCGGCTCGAAGCTGTTCCTGGGAGGATCGCCTGGTTCGCCAGGCCGAACGGAGGGAGCGCAGGAGGTCTTGCTTGATCTCGATGAGGCGGAGCTCCGCTTGTTCGATTTGGTGGAGGGTCTGGCGAAGATTGGATTTCGCGGAGCGGTTGCCCCAGGGGAGATTGAAGCTGAGGGCGAGTCCCCAATCGTCCCCGCGTCGGTCGAGGGCTTCGCTGAAGGCGTCGCTGGCGTCGATGTTGGAGAGCCCGTTGTAGGAACTGGAGAGGGTGAGGTCTACTTCGGGGCGCTGGCCGTTTTTGGCGAGGATGCGGTCTTGCTCGAGCTGCTGGAGGATTTCCTCCTGGATGTCGGTGTCGAAATTCAGTTCGAAAGCCGTTTGTAGAACGCTTTGGAAATCCTGTAGTTGATCTTCAACTATGGGAAGGCTGGAGACGCGTGGCTGGGAGTCGATGGAGAGCGATTCGTCGAGCGAGCCGATGGCGGCCAGGAGTTCGTCGCCAGCTTCGCGAATGGCTTGCTCGGCTCGTATGATTTCCTCGTTTCGTTCGGCGAGATTGGCTTGGGCTTGCAGGGTTTCCAGGCTGGTGGCGAGGCCTAGCCGTTCGCGCTCCTGCGCTTCTTCGAGCAGCTTCCCGGCGAGTTCGAGATTGGAAAGGCTGAGGGCGTGGCGTTCGTAGCGGTCGGCCAGGCGCCAGTAGGCGATTTCCGTGGTCTGCAGGAGGTCGAAGATGGCGTTGCGGGTTTGCAGGTCGGCAACGCGTTTTCGAGATTCCGCTTTGCGCAGCGGGGCTAGGTTCGCTTTGGATCCGAAGTCGCGCAGCAGGGGTTGGGTGATCTCGAGCGAGAAAGAGGCTCGCTCGTTCAGGCCGCTTCCTACGATCTGGCCGAGATCGGGATCGAATCGGGCTCCGTCCGTGCGACTGAGGCTGGAGCTTGCGGTTATGGTGGCTCCGGTGGCGATCTTCTTGGCCACTCCGGCTCTGTAGGACCGGTTGTCTGAGAGGGTTTGCCTTGGCTCGCCGGCCTCGTTTCTGAAGTCCAAATCGCTTTGGGCGATCGAACCTTGAGAAAAGAGGGTGGGGTCGAAAGCGGCTTGTCGGCCGATTACGGATTCCTCGACGATCTCTGGATCCAGTTTTTGGATACGCAGGCCTAGATTCTGTTGCAGAGCCTTTTCCACGGCTTCTCGTAGGGTAAGCGTAGCGACTTCGGCAACTTGAGCCGTCGCATTGGCGCTCGGGAAGAGCAGACAGAGCGCTAGACATAGGCGGATGGGAAGCGAGGGCTGGTACACGTTTGGCTGTGGGTGTCGAAGGCATGGGACTATCTTCGTAGTCCGCTTGGGAGCTGCATCGACAATAGTACCTACGGCTTGTTTCCTCCGCTGAAAGGAAAAAGGCCCGATCGACACGGATATTTTGCATTGTTCTCGTATTCGCTGAGAAGTTTCGGCACGTCAGGTGCTTCGCCTTCGCTTCGTGAAAACGGGGTAGGCCTATAACTCTGCAGACATGTTGAAAATAGCTCCGTTTTGCTTTTGTGTCCTCGTCTCGATCCGTCGTATAGGATCCGTCTTCTTCAATCTCTAACGAACTCCCGATTCCTCTCGCATGAGCCCAGTAGCTAATAAGAAGTCAGCCGCCAAGAAGGCTGCCAAGACCAAGGGAGCTCCGGCTCCCGTATCGATGAAGGACTCTATCCTCACCCATCTCAGGCATACGCTTGCTCACACGCCGTCTCTCGCTACCAAGCGCGATTGGTGGAACTGCGTTTCCTTGGCGGTGCGCGATCGCATTGTGGACGATATGATCGCGACCCAGAGCGCCCACCACGATGCGAACACCCGTCGTCTCTACTACTTGTCCATGGAGTATCTGATGGGTCGCATGCTGACCAACAACATGTACAGCTCTGGCGTCTACGAGGAAGTGCGGGCCGCAGTGGACGAGTTGGGACTGGACTGGGAATCGATCTGCGAGGAGGAGCTGGACATGGGGCTTGGCAATGGAGGCCTGGGTCGTCTTGCCGCTTGCTTCCTGGACTCGCTCGCTACGCTCGATTTGCCGGCTATCGGCTATGGCATCTACTACGAGTTCGGCCTCTTTAAGCAGGAGTTCGTCAACGGTCATCAGGTCGAGCATCCCGACAGCTGGAAGAAGTACGGCACTCCATGGGACATCGTCCGCCCCGAGTACACTCAGAGCATCAAGATCTACGGACGAGTGGAAACCGTTTTCGACGAGTTTGGCCACTATCGTCCTGAGTGGGTGGATACGCGCAGCATCCAGGGAGTGCCTTACGACATACCGATAGCTGGATACGGCACGCGCACGGTGAACTTCCTGCGGCTTTGGTCTTCGCGTTCTTCGGAGGACTTCGATCTGGAGGAGTTCAACAAAGGCGACTATGTCGAAGCCGTGCGGGAGAAGGCGATCGGCGAAACCATTTCCAAGGTCTTGTATCCAAACGACAAGACGGAGAATGGCAAGGAGCTGCGTCTCGTCCAACAGTACTTCTTCGTTTCCTGCTCCCTGCGCGACATTATCCGTCGCTTCCAGAAGAACAATGGCGGTTGGGACCATTTTGCCGAGCAGGTCTCCATTCAGCTGAACGACACGCATCCGGCTATCGCGGTGGCCGAGCTCATGCGCATCCTCGTCGATGAAGAAAATCTGGGCTGGGATGCGGCTTGGGAGACCGTCACCAAGACCTTTGCCTACACCAATCACACGCTCCTGCCCGAGGCTTTGGAAAAATGGAGCCAACCGCTTTTCGAGAAAGTCCTGCCACGCCACCTGCAGCTCATTTTCGAGATCAACGACCGGCTCATGCAGCTCGTCGAAGAACGTTGGCCCGGCGACAACTGGATGAAGCGCGACATTTCTCTCATCGAGGAAGGCCATCCCAAGATGATTCGCATGGCCCATCTCGCTGTGGTCGGCAGCCACATGGTGAACGGCGTTGCTGCCATCCACTCCCAGTTGCTGAAGACGGTGCTCTTCCCAAGCTTCGATGCCCTGTATCCAGGCAAGTTCACCAACAAGACCAACGGCATTACGCCTCGCCGCTGGCTGCTCGCTTGCAACCCCCGACTCTCCAAGCTCATCGACAGCGTCGGCATTGCCAAGGACTGGCCCAAGAATCTCGACGCTCTGCGTGGCCTCGAGAAATACGCTGACGACGCCAAGTTCCAGAAGGCGTATATGGATATCAAATACGAGAACAAGGTAGACTTGGCCAAGACCATCGAACGCGAATGCGGCGTGAAGGTCGATCCTGCCGCCATGTTCGACGTGCAGATCAAGCGTCTGCACGAGTACAAGCGCCAGCACCTCAATCTGTTGCACATCCTCACTCTATACCGTCGCCTGCTCAACAATCCGGGCATGGATATCGCTCCGCGCGTCTTCGTCTTCGGGGCCAAGGCGGCGCCCGGCTACCACCTTGCCAAGACCATCATCAAGGCCATCAACGCCGTGGGCGAGAAGATCAACAACGACCCCCGCATCGGCGGCAAGCTCAAGGTCGTTTTCCTGCCCAACTACCGCATCTCGCTGGCTGCCAAGATCATCCCCGCCTCCGATCTGTCCGAGCAGATTTCCACCGCCGGGAAGGAGGCCTCGGGTACCGGCAACATGAAGCTCGCCCTCAACGGCGCGCTCACCATCGGCACTCTCGACGGGGCGAATATCGAGATCGGCGAGGAAGTCGGCGACGACAACATCTTCATCTTCGGCCTGACCGTCGAGGAAGTGCAGCAACTCGATAGCAAAGGCTACGATCCATACCCCTACTACCATGCGGACGAGGAACTCAAAGCCGTCATAGACTGGGTCGGATCCAGCTACTTCACTCCAGACGAGCCAAACGCTTTGGCCAGTCTGCGTCACAGCTTGCTCGACGGCGGCGATCCCTTTAAGGTGCTGGCCGACTATCGCTCGTATATCGATTGCCAGGAGAAGGTCGACGCGGCTTTCAAGGATGAGAAGCGCTGGGCGCGTATGGCGATTATGAATACGGCTCGCGTCGGTAAGTTTTCATCGGATCGTACCATCAGCGAATACGCCGAAGAGATCTGGAAGCTCAAGCCCGTGAAGGTGAAGTAGATTTCCCCGGCCCTGGGACCGCAGGCGGCTGGCCTATTGAGCTAGTTTGGCGTCGCACATGGGATGTCGCGCTACGGATCGCGCGCGACACTGCTCTAGTCCGTTCGCTTTCGTCCTGCTTGCGGGGCCTAGCTTTTTCGATTTCGTCGACTCTGGGCTGGCGATCTCGGCGGAGACCTAGCCTTTCCGCCCCTCGAAAAACGGGGCTTGGCACAGCCGTTTCGCGCGCCACCGTATTAGTACCTCACTTCTCAAAAATGATCACATTTGAAAGGTTTCTTCACCTAAACTCCTACAGCCTAAAAGCCTATTGGCCTCTGGCTTTGCCAGCTTAGGTCCCGAAATACCTCTCAACTGCAGATACAAGCCGCATCGATTATGAAATACCGTACCCGTATACTATCCCTCGTCGTCGCTGCTCTCTTCTTGCTGGGCTTTGCCCAGGGCCAGAACAAGCCGGAGATCGTGCAGAAGCTGGATGGATTTCTCCGGCCCACCGCTGCGGTCTTCAGTCCGGATGGAAGCTACCTCTTCGTCATCAACCACGCTCAGGGCGAGTCGGGCACGATCCGTTCCGAGAGCTTTCTCAGCAAGCTCTCGGTAGACAAGGAGGGATTGGTCAAAGCGGATTCCATGAAATTCGTCCCCTCGCTCACCGCTCCCATCGACCTCGACTTTTCGCCAGTGCGTTTCGGCAATATTCCGGTGGGCGCCATTTTTATGGTCGTGGGGTCGCCTCTCGTGCAGGACGAGGCTGGCCGATCTCTGAAGGATCTGTCCCGCGTCCTGGTCGGCATCCTGGTCATCGATCCGAGAACGGGGCGCACAATCAAGCGCATCGATCTCAGCCCTAACAGCAAGATCCGCATCAAGGACGAGGAAAGCCTGCTCGCCCCGACCGCCATTTGCTTCGACAAGTCCGGCAACCTCTACGTCGGCGAGTCAGGCGTTGGCGGACACATGTTCAACCGCCGCCGTCCTGGTCGTCCCGGCATCTGGCGCCTCGAGGCGGAAGCGGTCCAGAATCTACTGACCGGCATCCAGCCAACCAAGGTCAAATTCATTCGTACCACTAGCTTGCCTACCGACATGAGCTATCGCGACAGCGAGGACATGCTCTACTTCATCACCAACCACAACCAAGGCCGCCCCAGCGGATCGGTCTTTCGCATTGCCGCCGGCACCTACGAAGGCATCTCCTCCATGCAGACCATCGTGAGGGAGCTCGGGGCTCTGTCCGGCTTGCAGCAGACCTACAAGGGACGCGTCCTGCTGACGGGAAACAGCGGCGAGCTTCTCTTCCCAAAAGGCAGAAAGGACGCCCGCCCCATTCGTTTTCGTCCCGACACGGACTTTTCCACGCCGGGCAAGTTCGGCCTGATGTCGCTCGACGACGGAACTAACCTCATTGCCGTGCCCGAACAGAGCAGCGACGCGGGAGTGGGCAAGGGCCAGCGGGTCAGTATCGTCAAACTGCCTGCCGACTACTAGTATCTTGGGGCGCGGGGGGAACGAATCGTGGGAAGCCGACTTCTAGTCCTCTCGCTCTGGGCATTGCTCCCCGTCCTGCTGCTACAGGCTGGGCGACAGCCATGGCCGCACGAAGGCAGCGAGATCCAGCCGCCTGAGCAGATCGTATGGGGAGAGCTGGAAAACGGTTTTCGCTATGCCTTGATGCCTCACCGAGCGAAGCCCGGAGTCGTAAGCATGCGTCTGATGGTCCGGGTCGGCTCGCTGGACGAAAAGGATGACGAGCGCGGTATGGCTCACTTCGTCGAACACATGGCCTTCGAAGGCACGCGCAACTTCCAGTCGGGAGAGCTGATCGCCTTCTTCCAGCTCCTCGGCATGGGCTACGGGGTCGATGTCAACGCCTTCACCTACCACGACAAAACCGTCTACCACCTGGAGCTTCCGAAAAACGACGCCGAGCTAGTCGGACAAAGTCTCAAGCTGTATCGAGATTATGCGGACGGTCTGCTCTTCGATCCGGCCCGCATCGAAAACCAGCGCCAAGTCATCCTGCGCGAACGCCAGTCCCGAGAAACTCCGAAGTCCAGAATCTCCCAAGAGTCCTTTCGCTTCTCCTTCGCTGGAAGTCGCTTGGTCGACCGGCATCCGATCGGCAGTCTCGAGCTTGTGCGGACGGTTACCCGAGACGAGCTGCTCCGCTTCTACCGGAAGTGGTATCGGCCCGATCTCATGACCCTGGTAGTCGTGGGGGACTTCGACGAGTTGTCACTGATAGGCTCCATCGAAGAGAATTTCGCCTCTCTCGTCAGCCCGAAGGGCAAACTTCCTAAGCGTCGCCTTGGCCGTCTCGCCCGCTCCAAGCCCTTTCGCCATCTCGCTCTGGAAGTCGACGGCGTCGAGCGCTACACCCTGGAACTGTCCCGGGCTTGGAACGAACGGCCTCGCAAGGACAGCTTCTCCCTACGCCGGAAGGACACCGCCCGCGGCATCGCCACGGCTCTCTTCAACAAGCGCTGCCGTCTTGCGATCGACGGTTTGAGCAACGACTTCGCTAGCTACGACCGAGTGCTCGGATTCCCTTTCTGCCAAGTCACCATCAGCTCCGGAGGAGCCTTCTGGTGGGAAGCCTTCGTCTGGCTCGACCAGCTCCTTCGCCAGGCCTTGGATCACGGCTTCACCCAGCAGGAATTCGATGAACTGCGGCGAGACTGGCTGCAGCGAGCGAACAACGCTGCTGCCCGATTCGAATCTGCCGAACCCCGCATGCTTATCGACCAGATCGTCGAAGCCGTTGCCGAGGACCGCGTCTATACGGGCTCCGAAGCAAACGCTCGGCACCTTGAGCGCAATCTCTCCAGTCTGACCTTGGAGGAAGTCGACCGGGCCTTTGCCGAAGTCTGGAACCTCAAGCGACTGTCCTATTTCATAGCGGGAGACTTCGAGTGGCCGGTCGACATCGATCTGCTGAAAGGCCGCCTGAGGTCCGAGCGTCGCAACTTCGTGCCCGCCTATGTGCCTAGGTCTCGCGAAGCATTCGCGTATTCGGAGTTTGGCGACGTCGGAGAGATCGTCGAAAAGGGCAAGCTGTCCGGCATCGAGGCGGAAACCTACCGCTTCGCCAACAACGCCCGTCTGACGGTCTTGCCCACCGAGAACGAAAAGGGCACGGTGCGGATTCTGGTCAGAATAGGCGGCGGGATGCTGGACTTCCGAGACAGCAACCCAGGCACCCATGCTCTGGCTATGGCCTCTCTCTTTCGCAGCGGTTTTGGAGAACACCCTATCGAAGACATCTACTCCGAGCTGCGCCGCAACGTCAGTTCTTTCGTCTTCAGCATGGAGGATCACGATGCCTTTGCCTTCCGGGCCGTCACACCCACGGACGGTCTCGACGAAGCCCTGAAAATCGCCTCCGAATACCTTTTGAGCCCACGGATAGACGAGAAGGCCTTCGAGCTTACCAAGTCGAAGTTCAAGCAGAGCCGCGAGCTCGAGCCGGACGGGTTGAGCGAAGCGTATCGCGACCTCTATCGCATGCTCTATCCGGGACAGCCTCGTTTTCACGCTCCCACGCTGGACGAGATTTCACGGGTCGAGCTCGAGACTTTGCGGACATGGATGGAGAGGGCCTTTCGGGAAGGCTATCTCGAGGTGGCGATAGTCGGGGATTTCGAAATGGAACAGGCTCTCGCCCTTGCTCGAGAGACCTTCGGAGCCTTGCCCGAGCGAAAGGCCTCCAAGAGCGACTTCGATGCCGTTCGCAAGCTCCGCATCGCCGCCCAGGCCGGCAAGCGCCAAATCGAGTACCAGAAAGGGCGGGGCGAGAATGCGGCGTCCGTAGTTGTCTGGACCATACAGGACGATATTTCCTTCCGCGAAAGCGCAGCGCTTTACTTACTATCCTCGGTATTGGAAAACCGACTACGAGCTCGGGCTCGCGACCAGCTTGGAGTGAGCTATTCTCCCAGCGTAAGCTATATAACGTTTCCGGCATACGATACTCTGCGGCATATCCGGGCCGATGTGGATTGCCTGAAGAATGATGCCGACCGGCTTCTTGGCGTCGTGCTGGAGATAGCGGCGCAGCTAAGGGAGGAGCCTATCGAAGAGCTGGAGCTGCGAACCGCAGTGGCTCCGCTGGAAGAGGGTCTCAAGCAGGGCTGGCTCGACAACCGCTACCTGCTGGAGAACGTTCTGCACGGCGTTCAGGAATACCCGCAGCAGGTGGAAAACGCCTTGAGTTACAAGGACGGCTTGCTGTCGACGATCACGGCGGAGGAGATCCTCGCCTTGGCAAAACGGTATTTGAAATCCGACGACGCTCTTGCGGTGGCCATTCTCCCTGCCTTGAGCCCCGAAGTCGCCGAAGGGCCTGTCTTGCTGGCACCTCTGCGAGCAGGAGCCCGGCCGTAGCCTGCAAGCGGCAGGCTGCTTTCTGGATTCCCATCGCTTTCCATTGCGTGCATTTAATTCTCTAACGTTAGAGAATTAAACATCTGACGACACGTTTTTTATCGCAGCCGCAACCAGGTCGCCCGGCATTTGGAAACTGACATCGAGCGAGAAGCGTGACAGGAGAAAATGCGGTAGCCTTTTTCCAGGTGTCTGGCCAAGAGTTTCCCTAGCTTTAAAAATGAAAACAAAAACGATCTTTCTATCCTTGCCCATCGTTTGGATAGCATTTCCAAATCCTTCTTTTGCGCAGGATATCGATTCCGAAGAAATTTTCAGTCTCAGCCCCTTTGCTTTAACCAGCGGTCGCGATGCAGGGTACGCGTCCTCTGCAAAATCGCATGGGCCTCTCGTCCAAGAATTGACTCTTTCCGCGGATACAGTCGTCGATGGTTTTTTGCGAGCCCTGCCTGGCGGCGACCCTCAGGTCCCAGTGGTTTTGGTAAAGCCAGCAGATGAATTGAGCGTCCGCTTTGCGGTTTCGTTTTACGACGATATAGAGAGCGTCAGACGAGAAAGGCTGTTGGACTACCTTGAAAAGGTTGAGAAGGCTGTTTCGCAGATCGAGAGTCTGCGGTTTGAGGCCGGTGCTCTTTTGGTCGCCGAGGGCAACCGGAAGAAATCTCTGCGCAAACGCAAATCCGAATATGCGTCGCACGCCCACTTCGCGGTTTTCGCGGACCTTCGCGAAGGTGAGAGTACTTACGAGCAAATTAGAGCTATTCGCGAGCTTGTCGGAGAGGCGGTATCCGAGTCGGAGGTGACGAAGCTTTTCGATGGGTCGGCCAATTTGGTCTTGAGACGGCCGGATACGTTTAGAAGTGAATTGCTGGCGGCCATTTTTGCCGACCAACGGGTTTTGCGGGAAGGGCTTGGAAGCGAGTTTGAGATCCTGCCAAACGGCTTAGACCACCCGGTGCATGCTAGAGTCCATTCGGATCGAGAGATCGAGGTTTGGATAAAGTACGGCTTTCGCATTCGTTCGATTCGTGAACTGGAATTCGAGAAGACGAAACTGTTGCCATGAGTTTGCGACCGGGCGCTTCTGGCTTGGCTACCGGTAGTGTGCCTGATGACCAATGAAACGGAGAATACTGACGTCGCGTCACGGGTGCAATGTCGCAAAGAGTAGTGCGGATCCCGCGGAGCGCATAGGCGTCAACTTAACGTGAGAAGCATCCTTTGGAGGGCAACGCTCCGTCGTTGCCGCACCGGTTGTTCCCTCTGTAGGCTCCGCGGTCCCGCAGTCGCGG
>JANQRJ010000055.1 GCA_028284635.1 Pelagicoccus sp. | reverse complement strand
TCGCCGAGCGGGCCGCGCTGCAAGATCCTGCACTGCGGCCCGCTCGGCGATCGGGCCCTACCTCTGCCCATCACAGGACACGCTTTTAATCGCACCTGGATTGTGGAGCTTGTACGATTTTGGGTGGCGATCATTGGCGAATTTGGCTCGAGTTCGGAATGTCTTGAAGGGGAGCAAAGGGCTTGAGGGCCTCCGCGTTTTCAAAACTCCTCAGCTCTTCCTCTATCCTTTTGCGATCCAGGTCAATGCCGACGAAGACGATCTCTTGCCGCCGGTCGCCGACGCTGGAATCCCATTTCTTCCAAACCTCGGCCGGAATGCGAGAATGGTCCATGGAGCCTTCCTTGACCAAGGCATGTATCCACTTGCCGAGGTGATCGAATCGGAGAACGTCTCCCGCGAGAGACATAAAACCGACTCGGTCCGGCTCGCGATCCGTCCACGCGAAGCCCTTGGCTCTCAGCAAGCCGGGTATGCCGCTGCGCAGGAAGGCGATGAACTTGTCCTGGCGTATCGGAACCCGCGACTTGTAGACGAACGCCATCAGTCCAAAGTCGCCGTGATCGTGGCCCCGCTGGACGCTCGGCTTGGCATTTTCCGCTTTCGCCCCGAGCTCCAGATCGCATCGGGCGCTGCGTTGAATATCGGAAAAGTCGAAGCGGGAGACTTCGAGCAGCTGCTCAAGCTCGACTTGCCCTTCGCGGGCCAAAAGCGTCTCGGCTGTGGGATTGATGGCGGCAAGAGCGGCTCGCGAACGCCGGAGCGCTTCCTCGTCCGCCAAGTCTGTCTTGTTGAGAATGACCACGTTTGCGTACTCGACCTGCACGGCTAGCAGTTCGCTCAGAGGTCGGCGAGGATCCGACAGCAACAGCAAAGACCGCCGCATCGGAAGGTGAGTTTCCTGCACCTTCTTGCCCCACCATTGAGCGTCAATCACTGTCGCCAGATTTACGATACGCGTGTAGTCGAGAGGCGAGACGCCATCCTCGTCCATAGCTGCCAGGCTGGCGATGATGCGTTGCGGCTCGGCGATGCCAGTGGCTTCCACCACGATGAAGTCAGGAGCCTGCTTGGCCAGCTTGATGACGGCTTCGCCAAAGGCGCCTTGAATGCCACAGCAAATGCAGCCATCGCTCAGCTCGACGATGTCGTCGGCAGACTTCGATTCGACTTGGGCAACCTCGCGCGTCAGGGCGGCATCGATATTGATCTCGCCCACATCGTTCACCAAGACCGCGATCCGGCGCCCGTTTGCCTGGCGAAGCAGGTGGTTGAGCAGCGTGGTTTTGCCCGCCCCAAGAAATCCGCTCAAAACGAGAAGAGGGATGCGCTCGTCCGGCGCATCCTCTTCGTTAACGGCGTTTTTCGAATCCGGATTCAAATTCCCGAGACCCTTATCGCCGCGCAATATCCAAACCTAAACACCTTCAGCCTAAATGCCTACAGCCTCCTGGCACAGCCAGGTTTAGAAGCTTGTTCGCACGCCAAGCTTCACGTTGCGTCCCGGCTGCGGAGCGAGGTCCTTCAAGAACGAAGTGTTCGGGCGGGCTTCTTCGTCGCCGAGATTCGTTCCCACCACGAAGAGGTCCACGATCGCCGCATCGGAAACAAGCATACGGTAGCGAGCGTCGGCGCCCCAAAGCGTGTAGCTGTCGGTCGGAAGCTGATTCGGCCCGAGATGCGAGGCGCTGTCGTTCCAGCGTCCTTCCGCGCCCAATAGCCAAGGACCAAAAGCGTACTCGTAGCGCAAGCCCAGGCGACGGGTCGGAATGCGGGGCAGGTTTTCGTTGAAGCTATCGTTGGTCGCTCGAGTCTGGTCGTAGATGAGATCGATGTGCATGGCGCGATCCGCCTCGTCGACCAGGTGGTAGCGCAGATCGATTTCAAAGCCGTAGAAACTGGCGTCGACGGCGGTCGCGCGGAAAACGTCAAGTCCATCCGTATCCAATTCTCCATACAGATCCTCTACCGCTTCGTGATCCAGAAACTGTAAATAGACGTAGTCGCTGAAGTCCGAGTAGAATGCGGTCACTTCCCCGGTGATCTTTCCAGCCGTCAGCCGGTAGGAGAGGTCGAGGCTGATAGACGATTCCTTGCCGAGCGTGGAGTCGCCGATCTCGAAGCTCTGCGTGCCGACGTGCGGACCGAAAGCGAACAGCTCGCTCGCATTGGGGGCCCGTTCCGCGTAAACGAGATTTGCCGAAGCGAGCGAACCTTCAGTGAGACGATTTACGAAGCCCGCTGAGGCGTTGATGGTGTCGAAACTTCTGTCAGTGAGATCAGTATCGGCCGGGTCGATTTCGACGCTTTCCAGGCGAGCGCCGAACTCCCACGCTCCCCAATTCTGGTTGAGACGCTCCATGACGAAAATCCCATACTGGGAAGTTTCGGAGCTGGGGATGAAGGCCTCTTCCCCGACCGCCGAGAAGTCGTCGACCTTGGCTTGGAAGCCGAAGGCTCCTGTGAAATCGCCAAATGGGCTGTGTACGCCAATAAGACGCAGCTCGTAGCCGTCGCGATCGAAAACCGTGCCTACTTCCTCGCCCTCAATTTCGGTATGCCTGTAGTCGCCGAAGGTGAGATCAAGTTCTAGGCGCTCCAGGAAATCAACCGGGTCGATCAATTCGCCGCGTAGAGTGAAACGCGACTGGTCGAGATCGATGGAGACTCCTTCTTCGCCATGTTCGTCGTGTTCCTCGTGCTCTTCTTCCTCATGCTCCTCGCCTTCTTCGTGTTCTTCACCTTCTTCGTGCTCATGTCCATGGGCGTGAGAGTGTCCCGGAACGCCGTAGTCGGTAGCGTATTCGGAGTAGGACACAGCCAAGCTTCCGCTCTCGCCGAACCAGCCCAAGCCGAGGTAGCCGGAACGCGTGTCTACGAAGCTGTTTTCCAGAACGCCGAAGACTTCTTCCTCCTCCTCATGTTCTTCATGCTCCTCGTGCTCTTCCTCCTCATGCTCCTCGCCCTCTTCGTGGCCATGTTCCTCTTCGTGTTCTTCGGCTTCCATCTGATAGATCGATTCGGCGAAGCCAGGGATCTCGAAATCGTTTGACTGGCGATCCAGGAAACCAGCGCTCCAAGCGAAGTCGCCTTGCCCGCCCTGAAGGGCAAGCCCGAAGGACTTCTCGTCGGAGACCGAGCCGTAAAAGGCTTCGGCTTGGCCGCTGAAAGGAGCCAAGGCCCGCTCTCGCGGCAGCTCTTTGCCCAGTACGTTAACCACACCGCCGATCGCCGCGTTCCCGTAGAGCAAGGATGCCGGACCGCGTACTACCTCAATATCGTCAGCGAAAAGCGGTTCGATGCTCACCCCGTGGTCGGGACTGGTCTGGGAAACGTCGAAGCTATCTGTACCCTGATTAAGGATACGTATCCTGTCGCCATCGAAGCCTCGGATGATCGGTCGCCCAGCTCCCGGGCCGTAGTAGGTCGAGTGGACCCCCGGCTCCCCGGACAAGGTCGCTCCCAGGGAGGACTCCGCCGAGCGGCTCAGCGCTTCGCCCCTCAATTCGCCCGCAGGGACTACGAGCTCCTCCTTGCGTTCGACGAAGGGACTTGCGGTGACCACCATCGGGTCCAGGTCGACGACCGCCGAATCGTCGCGGGTTTGTCCGAATCCGATCTCCACGGAAAGCAGAGCGGTCGTTGCCAATAAAAATCGCGTTGTTCTCATAAGGCCTTATCGCAAACGACTTTCATCTAGATCAAGTCTTTTTGCAAATAATTTGCGATAGTTTGGTCTATATTGAGGGAGAATTAGTGTCGTGTCGCGGATGCAATGTCGCAAAGAGCAGCGCGGATCCCGCAGGACCGCGTCCCGGTCGGTTGGATTGTGCACTGCGGACGCGGTCCCGCTCTGCGCATAGGCGTCAACTTAAGCTCGTTTAGAGGCCGATCGTCGCCTTTTCATCACTGGCATAGAGGGTGGAACGAGTCCTCCGGACACGTTCTTTCACAGACAAAGGCGGCTAAGTTGACGCCTATGCGCTCTGCGGGATCCGCGCTACGTTTCCCGCAGGACACGACACTAGCGTCTACTTTGTTAAATCTCTGGAAGCATAGACTCTCGCGACTGTATCGCATGCCTGCGAGGGGGTTGGGGTAGAGGGCTGCCAGCTTCATGGAATCGCGTTCGACCTTCCGCCATCTCCATCTCGCGGACGTCGCGTTGCGCATCCCCAGCGAGTATCCAAAGGATCAGGACGTAGTCTCGCTTGCCGGCGAGGACGTCGCAGTCAGTTGTTTACTCTGCTTGCAAATTTCGCTCCATCGTTTTACCAATAAATAGGCGGCGAACGCCCCTAAGAAAATGTCCAGCAATTCGCAACGATGCAATTCCCCTGATCTGGGAGCGCGCTCGCCGCGCGACAGCAGAATCCTGGTCCCGCATCGCTACCGCGTGACAAACCTTTTCGCTCTGCGAGCTAGGCCAGCCAAGAGCGCTCTCCCGCATTTGTTGGACGCCGCTACCTAACTCCACTCCACCAGTACGCCATGAACACGCAACCGGAAGAATTCATCGAACACTTCGAACTGGAAAAACCGAGTCCGGACTCGAAATCCCGCATCGCCATGATTTCGACTCACGGCTATGTGGCCGCAGAACCTCCGCTCGGCATGCCTGATACGGGAGGCCAGGTCGTCTACGTTTTGGAGCTGTCGAAAAAGCTGGCTCAACTTGGATACCAGGTCGACATCTGGACGCGGCGTTTCGAAGACCAGCCGGAAATCGAAGAGGTCGATGAAGACGTTCGCCTTGTCCGCGTTCCTTGCGGCGGACCGGACTTCATCGCCAAGGAATTTCTCCACAGGAACATCCCCGAATGGTGTCGAAATGCGCTGAGACGCATCGAAGAAGAGGAGGTGTCCTACGAGTTTATCAACTCGCACTACTGGGACGCTGGTCTGGCCGGACAGACTTTGAGCGGGTCGCTCGGTTGCCCGCACATTCATACGCCCCACTCGCTGGGGACCTGGAAGAAGCAGAATATGGAGACCGATTTTCCCGACAGCAGAGACACTTTCGAAAGCACCTACAACTTTACCCAGCGCATCAAGAGCGAATCGATCATCTACAAGGCGGCCGACTACGTCGTCGCCACTTCCCCGATACAGATGGATCTCTTCAAGAAGGACTACGAGGTATCGTCCGGCAAGCTGATCATGATCCCGCCGGGATACGACGACAATCGATTCTTTCCAGTCAGCTCTGCTTCGCGAGCGGCGATTCGCGAGCAGTTTGGATTCGAGGGTCGCGTCATCACGAGCATCGGCCGCTTGAGCCGCAACAAGGGCTTCGACCTGCTGGTGGACGCCTTCTCGGTGGTGGCCGAACGATTCGACGACGTGAGGCTCTTCATGCCAGTGGGATCGGAGTCCGAGGATCAGGCCGAGGATCCGATACTCGGCGAGTTGGTGCAGAAGATCCACGACCTCAAGCTGGAGGATCGCGTCACGATCACCGAATCTCTACCCGACGATGTCATGCCCGACTTCTATCGAGCGGGCGACGTCTTTTGCCTCCCAAGCCGCTACGAGCCCTTCGGCATGACGGCAGTCGAAGCGATGGCTAGTGGGACGCCTACGGTCGTGACGACGCACGGAGGTCTGTATCGAACGCTCGAATACGGAGTGAACGCTCTTTTCGCCAACACTTTCGACAAGACCGATTTCGGCATCACGATTTGCAAGGCGCTCAACTACCCGAAGCTTCGCATGCGCATGAGCGAAAACGGAGCGGGCATTGCCCGGTCCTTGTTTACGTGGACGGGCATCGCCCAGCAGCTCATCGCCATCGTGGAGGGCACGAAGCTGCCGAGGTACGAGATAGCCGAGCCGATTGCTTGATTGCTATTCGACCTGGAATCCGTTCTTACGGGACTATGATCCGCTTTTTCTCCACCGACATCGACGGAACTCTGATCGGCAAGCCGGATGCTCTAGAGCGCTTCAACGCCACGTGGAGGGAAACGCAAAAGCGGAAACGTCGGCCTCGGTTGTGCTACAATACCGGGCGCATGCTGGACGACATGCTGGAACTGATCGAACGTGGCGACCTCGTCGAACCCGACTACCTGATCTGCGGCGTCGGCACGTCCATATACAGCTTCAAGAAGAAGACGAAGATAAAGGACTTCGCCGATGTTCTCGAAGAGGGATGGGACCGAGAAAGGGCGGACGAAGTCGTATCCAGTTTCACTAAAGCCACAAGGCAGCCGAAGAAGTACCAAGCTCCCTTCAAAACAAGCTGGTATCTCGAAAACGCGGCCTCGGAGGATCTTGAGGGAATGGAAAGGGCGCTCGAAGAGGCCGGTCTCGACGTCAATATCGTGTATTCATCCAGTCGCGACCTCGATATTCTGCCGAAGTACGCCAACAAGGGCAACGCCCTCTCATGGCTGCTGAAGCGACTGCGAATTCCGCGCGAGCAGGTTGTCGTGGCGGGCGACACGGGAAACGACGCTGCCATGTTTCACCTGCCGGGCATCCACGGCATCGTAGTTGGCAATGCCCAGCCAGAGCTTCACGAGCACACCGTGGGGCTCGACGTGCATCGAGCGGAAGGCTCCTGCGCTGATGGCGTCCTGGAGGGGCTTTTGCATTTCGGGGCTATCGAGACGATATGCGAACCTGTCCGTGATGGGGCCCTGGAGTTGAGCGACCCGACTATTCATCCCGATACTCTGCGTCTGGTACACGAGGAAGAGGAGTCCCATGTCGACAAGAGCGATCTCTCGTATCTGAAAGTCGCATACAAAAAGGCTATCGAAGGTCTGCGCCGGAATATCACGCCGATGGGATTTTCGGCTTGCTCCCTGGAGGACAACGTCTCCGAAGGCACGGACCAGAACTACCGTAGCGTCTGGGCTCGCGATGGAGCCATCACGGTGATCGGCTCGCTGAAACTGGAAGACCAAGACGTTCGCCAGTGCCAAAAGGCGACGCTCACCACGCTTCTCGACCATATCACGCCTCCTGGGCAAGTGCCCGCCAACGTCTCTATCGATACCGAAGAGCCAGACTACTCCGGGGTCGGCGGCATCTGTTCGATCGACAGCGGGATTTGGGTCATCATCGCCTGTTTTGAATACAGCAATCACACTAACGACATAGCATTCCTTCGCGAGCAGTGGGGTCGCCTGCAGCGAGTCATGGACTGGCTCAGCGCTCAGGACTCCAACAACGACGGTCTTATCGAAGTGCCCGAAGCCGGCGACTGGACCGACCTCTTCGGTCGCAGCTACAACCCGCTCTACGATGAGGTGCTTTGGTACCGGGCGAACGTCTGTTTCGGACGCATGATGGAGAAGCTCGGCGAGCACCGTATGGCGGGAGACTATCTGCGCTGGGCCAGCCACGTGAAGCGGTCCATCCTGCGCAAGTTCTGGCCGAGCATCAGAAGGAACGGGGATACCGAATACACCTTTGCCGATAGACAGACCTCGCTTGGCGATACGCAGTACTTGCTGGCGCAGACGACGCCTTTTTCCTTCGACTGGCGCTGCGATGTCTATGGCAACATTCTCGCCTTTCTCCTGGACGTCCTGGATATCGAGCAGGCCCAGAAGACCTTCCGCTTCATGTGGGGGGTCAGCGTCAACGAGCCGTTTCCTGTCGCGAATCTATACCCCGTCGTGCAGGCAGGGGATCCCGACTGGAAACCGTACTACACGGTCAACCTTCTGAACCTTCCCCACCACTATCACAATGGAGGAATCTGGCCGTTTGTAGGAGCAATGTGGGTACAGTACATCTATAAGCTCGGCTTTCACGAACTCGCGGTCAAGGAGCTGGTCAAGCTCGCCAAGCTGAACCAGTCGGGAATCGGCGGCGAATGGGAGTTCAACGAATGGGCTCACGGCCAGACCGGCAAGCCCATGGGCAAGGTCTACCAAGCGTGGTCCTGCTCGGAATTCATAAAGGCCTGTCACCTGTTGAAGATCGTATGAGTCTGGAAGATGCGCCAACTGTCGCGACCTTCGGCGAAGCTCTCTGGGACTGCGCTTCGGAAGGCCTCTTTCTGGGCGGCGCGCCTTTCAATGTCGCGTTCCACGCCGCAAGGCTAGGGGCGAAAGCCCTGCCGATCACCTGCGTCGGGGACGATCTTCTGGGAGACCAGGTGATTGATCGAGCGAGATTGGCGGGCATGAGCGTCGACCTGATCAAGCGTCATGATATTCTGGAGACGGGCGTCGCGATCGCCAGACTGGACGAGCAGGGGAACGCAAGCTACGATATCCGCTATCCGTCGGCCTGGGACGAAATCTCCTTGGACTCTGCGGAACGCGAAACCGTTCTCAAAGCCGATGCCCTGGTCTACGGCTCTCTCGCCACGCGTTCCGAGCCGAGTCGATACTGTCTCGAGAGACTCCTGCAATCGTTTGGCGGCTCGAAGATCTGCGACGTCAATCTTCGCCCGCCCTACGACGACCTGAAGCGAGCCCTCCACTTCGCGCGGCTAGCCGATGTAGTGAAGCTCAACAGCGAAGAACTCTATCGCTTGATCGCGGCTACCCCGGAACGTTTCGACCTGGAAGACGCCATAAGGGAATGCTCCTTGCTGCTAGGCGTCAACGAGCTGCTCGTTACTCTAGGCGCGGAGGGAGCGATTCGCTACGCGAACGAAAAGATGAGTCGCGTCACGCCGAGACCGGTGCAAGTGAAGGACACTATCGGGGCGGGCGATTCATTCACCGCCGCATTTGCCGTCTATCGCCTGAAAGGTCGCGAAGCGAACGTCGCCCTGAAAAACGCGGCTGACCTGGGCGCCTACGTCGCCAGCTCCCGCGGCGCCCAACCGCACTATGATCCCGCACGAATAGGATTGGAATAGGGCTTTCCGTTGTGAGCGTTTCAATTTGGTTCGAGGTAGGGCCCGATCGCCGAGCGGGCCGCGAAGAATGGATCCTGCAACACGGCCCGCTCGGTGATCGGGCCCTACCTTCAAACTACTAGCTCTCCCATCTCCCCGCTCGACTACAGTATCATCGTCATCTACCTCCTAGGTCTGCTGGCCTGCGGAGCCTACCTTTCGCGTCGCGCTCGAACCGACTCGGAAGCCTATTTCCTAGGTGGACGGAAGCTGCCCTGGTGGGCCCTTGGAGCGTCGGGCATGTCCAGCAATCTCGACGCCGCTGGCACGATGACCATCGTCACCATGCTCTACCTGTATGGCGTTCATGGATTCTTCATCGAGATGCGCGGCGGTGTGGTACTTCCCATCGCCGTCTTTCTCGCCTTCATGGGAAAGTGGCACCAGCGTAGTCAGGTTGTCACTACGGCCGAGTGGATGAAGCTGCGTTTCGGCGACGGGTTTGGAGGCAAGTCCGCCCGTTTTCTGGCGGCTCTTACCTACCTTGTCATCACTATCGGCATGGTGGTCTTCTTTCTCGCTGCGGCGGGCAAGTTTCTGGCCGTCTTTCTCCCGTTCAGTCCCGCGACCTGCTCGATCGGCATGGCGCTTATCGCCTTGGTCTACACGCTGCTCAGCGGGCTTTTCGGGGTCGTTTGGACCGACGTCTTTCAAGGATTTCTCATAGCGGCTGCCGCCATCTACATATCCATCCAAGCAGGAATGCTTGTCGACGCCGAGCTGCTAGGAAGGTGGGAAGCGAATCGGCTCAACACGGTACTGCCGAAGACGAGCGACTCCGGATTGGGCCAGTACGAGCTGTTCGGCGCCTTTCTCCTCGCCTGGATGGCGAAAGGCATGGTGGAGGGGCTGGGAGGCAGTGGAGGTTCGGCTTACATGGCCCAGCGTTTCTACGCCGCCCGCACTCCCTCCGAATGCCAGAAGATAGGCATGCTCTGGACGCTGCTCTTCGCCTTCCGTTGGCCCATGGCGATCGGCATCGCCATTATCGGAATCCACTTGGGGATCGGCGGGGAAGATCCCGAGAAACTGCTCCCGCAAGCGTTGACGTCCGACATCTTTCCCAACGGCGTTCGCGGCATCGTAGTCGCTGCGCTCTTCGCCGCCTCCATGTCGACCTTCGACTCCACCATCAATGCGGGAGCCTCGTACGTGGTTCGCGACCTCTACCTGCCGCTGCGAGAAGGAGCTGACGAAAAGGCGCAAGTGCGTTGCGGATACGTCGCTTCGATCGCGATCGTCGCCCTAGGGCTGGTTCTCGCCATGCTCGTGGTCGAGTCCGTAGTGGATGTCTGGATAACGATCGTCATACAGCTCTTTCCGGCTTTCCTGGTTCCGTTCGCCCTGCGCTGGTTTTGGGGACGCTTCAATGGAGAAGGCTTTAGCCTGGGAATCGTCTTCGGGTTCGCCGCTTCGCTCCTGGCGGCGATCACGCCGTTTGGAAAGGAACTAAACGAAGCCCAAACGCTCGCCGCCGTTTCGTCGATCTCCCTTCTCGGCTGCATCGCCGGCGCTTTCGCCTTCAAACCCACTCCAACGAAAGCCCTCCATCGTTTCTACCAGCAGATACGCCCGAACGGGCTCTGGCGGAAGGATTGGAAATCGCCTCATCAAGCAGAGCTTCGCAAGAACTGGATACGCTTGGCGGTTGCCGTCGTTTGGCAGGTCTCGACCTTCATGTTGCCCATGTTCCTCGTCTTGAACCGCTGGGCGGACGCCATCTCCATCGCAGCAGTATGGACGGTTTCATTCGTGGCTCTGCTGAAACTCGCGGAAGACGGCAATGAGAGTGCCGCGCCAGATTCCCAGTAGGCCGTGCTCGTCAGACTGACCGCTCAAGATCTACTGACGGGAGCCGTCTGTGCAATATTCCTAGTCACCTGACCAGGAATACTGCACCAGAAGGTGATGGAGGGAAGGCGTCCTGATGGGGCTGTTAATGGCCTGGACGAAGTAGTGCGGAGCTACAAGCCTGCGTCCGGATCGGTTCAATATCCTCATCTTAATCTTTATCCTCATCTTCATCCCGGGATGAGGATGAAGATGAGGAGGGGGATGATGAAGGTGAATCGCAGACGCGGGCGGGCTGAAGCTCCGCGCTACGAAGCGATATTGCCTCTCCAAAAGCTGCTACTGTGTCGAGCGCCTCGTCTTGAACCGCTGGGCAGCCGTCATCTTCATCGCGGTGGTATGAACGATTTCATTCGAGTTAGGTTTAAGATACTTGGGGTAGGGACGGATCGCCGAGCCGTCCGTCGAAGCCTGATCCTGCACTGCGGACGGCCCGGCGGTCCGTCCCTACCTATTTTTGAATACTCAGCCCGCTTGAAGGGGATCTTTATTCGCAGCCTTACTGAAACTCGCGGACGACGACCACGAGAGCAGTTTGTCGGATTCCTAATAAGCCACGCCTATCAATCTGCCGCGTTTCCAGAAGTTCGAAACCCGCCTGTGCAGTATTCTTGGTCAGGTGACCAGGAATACTGCACTCAAGGGTGACGAAGGGCAGGCGTTCCTATGGGACTGCACATCGAGTTGCGGGCTGCGTTTAGATTCGGGCTCCGCTTTGTCCCATCTGTTCGATACACTCTTCTGGATGGGTCATCGCGATTAGGTGTCCACCGTCGATAGGGTGTCGAACGTCGGAGGGTAGGGGAATGACCCGGTCGTTTTTTCCATGTATCCGGATTTTTGTTACATCTGATTTCAGTCCTTCCCATTTGAAAATGGCCTGGCACATAGCTCGAACGAAGGCTGGATCGGACTGGGCGAACATGGCGGAAAGCTCTTGAGGAAACTTGCCAGCGGCTTGCCGCAGGAATTCTAGCGGGGCGAGTTTCGCTAGTGGATGAAGTAGGGCGAGGATAGCGCTGATCTCCTGCTTGCTCCTTGCGCTTCCGATCAGGATGAGCCGGTCGGTCTCTAGTTGGTTAGCGATTTCGCAAGCGACTATCCCGCCGAGCGAGGATCCAGCCACGCTATGGCCGGGGCGAATGGCGTGTTCGCCTATCAGCCGCTTTGCGATTTGCGGGATGGTTGTTTCACCCTGGTAGGGTGGCCAGTCGTGGAAAGCGGCGTTTGAGAGGCGTCGCCAGGGACCACTGTACATGGCGCCGGTGGCACCCATGCCTGGATAGAAGTGGATCATCGGCCGCCTTGCGGGGGCGTGGCGCTAGTTGACGAATTCGAGCAGGTCAGCTACCCGGCGGTGAGCTTCGATGGGGTGGCGCAGCTTGCAGTTCTTGTTGATGGTATAGCGGTTGCGTCGGCCTACGCGAGTGCGGGTCAAGACGCCGCCGGCTTCCATTTCGCTGACGATCTTCTGCACGGCGCGTTCGGTGATGCCAACTTCTAAGGCGACTTCCCGCAGTACGCAGTCGGGGCTTCGGTGCAGACAGAGGAGCACGTGGGAATGGTTGGATAGAAAGGTCCAAGTATGAGAGGCATTCTTGTCTGCTGGTTGCATGATTCAGGAGCTTCGGGGCTGTCTAAGAAGAAATATGAAGTAAAGTTCGCTAATAGTTTTTCGTCATCACGCAAGTTTCTATTGGCTTTCCTGGTTTTCTGGAGCCAAAAAAGCCGTCCTCTCTCGTTGAGGACGGCGGACTTCTCGAAGGCCTCTAGGCGGCGGTCGGCCGGATCTTGGCTCGCGCGAGGCGAGCTCGGCGCCGTAGCTGGCGGTCGGCGACTTCCATAACCTCGGCGATAGCGGCGAACAGGTCGTTGCTACGCTTTTCTATGATCCTGTCGTAGCCGGGCAGCACCAGGCGGGCTCTTGCAGTGAAGTCGTTGACGCTCTCGCGGCTAGGCTCGCGTTTGAGGTCGAGCCTGACTTCCTGCAGACCGGGGTGTCGCCTAAAGATGCTGCCGGCCTTTTTCGACAGGTAGCCGAAAATAGCTGGACTGGGGCGAACGCGTACGAGGTTGATCAAACAGGCGGCATTCTTGAAGGTGAGTCTTTTCATTCTATGGCTTTCATTGGTTTTACGTTCTGTCACTTGAGAGGGCTTTCGGCCCATGAAAAAGGTGGCGTGCGGGCAGCTACGCGAGCGTCGTCGTACGACCAGATTCTTTTCGCTATGGAGGACCTCAGGGAGCCCCGTTTTCCGCTCCGCCAACCAAGGGCGGGACGCCGCGGATTCTTCTCCGCTTTCGTGTTCAGTCTATCGTTGGTCATGGTTTTGGGCTGGGTTAAATTACGGAAATTGAATACGTGAAAAATAATTCGCAAAAAAGGGTTTGACAGTCAAGCTGCGAAGGAGATTTTTAGCGAAAAATTTTCGCGCAACCGGCTGCTCGGCTCTCAGTGATCTAGAACGTTCCAACTGCATGTATCGCTTCAAAAAAATTCTGGTTAATCTCTCCCTCACTCACGGCGACACTTCGGTCCTTCGCTTTGCCAGTCTGGTGGCCAAGCTGAGTCGGGCGGAATCCGTCACGTTTCTCTACTCGCGGGAGCCTGTGGAGGTGCCGGAGTCTTTGCAGAAGCAGTACCCGTGGCTGGTGCAGCCGATTCAGGAGGCGGCAGGCGAACGGGCTCGCGACGCGGTGGAGAAGGGGTTCGCTGGCGAGTCTGAGACGAATGTTTCCGTGGAGCTGGAGGAGCAGGATCCGTCGCTGGCCTTGCTTGAGCGCTGCGTCTCGCAGGATATCGATCTGGTGATCACGGGCGAATGCGAGAGCGACCCTTGGCTGGTGACCAAGCTGGCCCGCAAGGCGCCGTGTTCGGTCCTGCTGGTGCCTGCGGAGTCGAGCGGGCACTACAGCAAGATTGCCGCAGGGGTGGACTTCTCTCGCTATTCGAAATACGTGATGGACGTTTCCTCCAGTTTTGCCGTGGCTCGAGACCTACCGTCCGTCGATGCGATTACGATGTACGAGATCCCGCCGGGCCTGCACAAGGCGAGCATCCCTCGAGATGAATTCGTGCAGGACTTGCGCAGCCATGCTAAGGGACGCTTGGAGGAGTTTTTGGGCAAATGCGATTTGAAAGGAATAGAGCCCAATCTTCGGGTGCTGGAAAGCGCCGTCCCTGGGCTGAGGCTTCTCAGTCTGTGCGAGGAAGATGGATACGACTTGCTGGTCATCGGCTGCCGGGGCAAGAGCGCTCTGACGGCAGCCCTGGTCGGCAGCAATGCGGAAGACGTGCTGCGCGAGGCTAAAAGCACTGCGGTGCTGGCGGTTAAGGAGAAGGGGACGGGACGCGGCTTCCTCGAGTCCTTGCTCGGATCTTCCAGCTCTCGGGGCGAAGAAATCTGATGTTGCTCTGGTCGATTCTCCTCATCCTCGCGGGTTCGGTGTTCGCGGGGCCGATTTTCCGGTCTGCCGGATCTAGGACGGGCTGGCTGTTGGCTGCGGTGCCCGCTGCCCTTTTCCTGCTCTTTCTACTAGAGACAGGGAGCGTGATGGTTGGCGACTATCCTGTCGTCGGGATCGATTGGATACGCTCGCTCAATGTCGGTCTGGATATGCGTCTCGACGGGCTAAGCCTGCTTTTCGCTCTGATGATCACGGGCGTAGGGGCCTTCATTCTCGTCTATGCCGAGGGCTACATGGGCAAGCATCCGATGAAGGGCCGCTTCTTCAGCTTTCTGATGCTGTTCATGGCGAGCATGCTTGGGCTGACGCTTTCGGACAACATCATTCTGCTGTTCGTCTTCTGGGAACTGACGAGTATCAGCTCGTATTTGCTTATTGGATTCAATCACGAGGACAAGTCGGCTCGCTGGAAGGCCTTGCAGGCGCTTCTGGTCACAGGGGCGGGCGGCATGGCTTTGCTTGCCGGCCTGCTTTTGCTTGGGGCCGCTGGGGGGACTTATTCGCTTTCCGGACTGGTCAGCCAGGGGACAGCCTTGGCGGAGACGGAGCTGGGGCGGATTGCTCTGCCTCTGATCCTGCTTGGCGCCTTCACCAAGTCCGCCCAGTTCCCGTTTCACTTCTGGCTGCCGAACGCCATGGCCGGGCCGACTCCGGTCAGCGCCTACCTGCATTCGGCGACGATGGTCAAGGCGGGCGTCTACCTGCTGTTTCGTCTGCATCCGGTCTACGGCGCTAGCGACCTTTGGATACAGGCTTTGGTGCTTTGCGGTTCGATCACCTTGCTTTACGGGGCGGTCCTGGGGCTTTTTCAGAGAGACATCAAACGTATCCTGGCCTTCACTACAATGGCGGTCCTGGGACTGCTGGTCATGCTGATTGGCTTGGGTGGGGAGTTGGCCCTGAAGTCGGCCATCCTTTTTATGCTGGGGCATGCTCTCTACAAGTCGACGCTCTTTATGACGGCGGGCAACGTGGACCACGAGACGGGCACGCGCGACGCTCGCTTGCTGGGCGGACTGCGGCGGGCCATGCCGCTTACGGCCTTGGCGGCAGGCTTGGCGGCGTTTTCCAAAGCCGGTTTTCCTCCGCTGCTCGGCTTTATCAGCAAGGAGTACGTGTACAAGGCGAGCTCGGCGCTGGAGGCCTCGGCTCCCTTGCTGACTGTAGTGGCGCTTTGCGGCAATGCGATGCTGCTGGCTCTCGCTTTGAAGGTCGGCCTGCATCCCTATTGGTCGAGAGTTCCGGAGCGAGCCGAGGGGAGACCTTGGTCGCGCTTTCTGCCGCGTTCGCCGCATGAAGCGCCTGTATCCATGATTTTGGGACCTTTGTTCCTAGCTACGCTCGGCTTGGTCCTGGGCTTGTTTCCGGGCTTCTGGTCGGCGGCGATTGTCGAGCCTTCCCTGGCTGCGGCATATGGGGCGCCGGTAGAGGTTAAGGTGGCTCTTTGGCATGGCTTCAACCTGCCCCTGCTGCTAAGCATCCTGACGGTGGCTTTGGGGCTGGGGATCTACATGGTTCGCCAAAGAACCTGGCGGAAGCAGAGCATTTCCGAGAAAATCGCCCGCCGGGACCCGGAGCGACTGTACGACTTCAGCTTCGCCCAGTTCGTGGACAAGTCGAAGTTCGTCACGCGGCTGCTGCAGAATGGGAGCCTGCGCTTCTACCTTTGGGTAATTCTGGCGGCGGCAGGCTTGCTGATCGGCTACAAGCTGCTCTATCTGGGAGGCGTCGAGGCGAGTTGGGATCCGGCTAACGTTGGGTTTTTCGAAGTCGTGCTTTGCTTGAGCATGCTGGCTGCTGCGGCGTTTACTGCGTTCGCTCCCAGCTTGCTGCACGCCTTGGCCGGCTTGGGCTGGATCGGGTTTAGCATTGCCTTGATCTTCGCCTATCATGGGGCGCCGGATTTGGCGATTACTCAGATCATCGTCGAGACGCTGACGGTGGCTCTGCTGCTCTTCGCGGCTCGCAGCTTGCCGAAGTTCCGCAACTACACGCCGCGCGGCAAGCGGACGGCCGACATCGTCCTGTCTGGCATCGCCGGGGTGTTGATCGCCGCCTTGGCCTTGAAGGCGAACGCCTTGCAGCTTTTTCCCACCATCTCCTCGCAACTGGCGGACTGGAGTTATGTCGCGGCGAAGGGCAAGAACGTAGTGAACGTTATCTTGGTCGATTTCCGAGCTTTGGATACCTTCGGCGAAATCATCGTGCTGGGTATCGCGGCGATTGGAGCCTCGCTTTGCTTGTCGAGCGGCATGGGCAAGTCGGGCCGCCAGTACGGAGTCAGCCCCATTCTCTGTACGGGTGCGGCGCTGTTGTTGCCGATTTTCGTCGTTCTCTCGCTTGCCGTGCTTTACCGGGGACACAACGAGCCGGGCGGCGGCTTCATTGGCGGTTTGCTGGCCGCAGTGGGCTACTTGCTGTACTCGCTGGCCCATGGGCCGGAGGCGGCAGAGCGGAAGCTACTCGTTTCTCCCGCTATGATGATCGGGGTAGGGCTGCTGGTGGCTTTGCTTAGCGGGCTCTTTGGAGTGGCGACTGGCGCGCCGTTCATGACGGGCGGTTGGCTGCCTACCTTTTCCTTGCCGCTTCTTGGCGCTGTGCATCTTGGCACGCCATTGATTTTCGATGTGGGAGTCTACCTCGTCGTATGGGGGTTCTCCCTACAAACCGCTTTCGCCCTCCAGGCGCATGCCAATCCTGAAACCGCTCGCTGATGGAAACTCTTGTCGCAATCGTAATCGGCGCCCTCGGGGCGGCCAGCATCTACTGCCTGCTGCGGCGGAGCGTGGCGAAGTTTATCGTGGGCATCGCCTTGATGAGCCAGGCGGTGAATCTTCTGATCTTCATGTCGGCGGGGATGACGCGCGGCGAGGCCCCGCTCATCGAAGGAGACGCCACGACGCTTGCGAGCGGCTACGCGGACCCCTTGCCCCAGGCGTTGATTCTCACCGCGATCGTGATCGGCTTCGGACTGCTGGCGTTTACCTTGGCCCTCTCTCAGCGGGCGATCCAGTCCGTGGGCAGCGACGATTTGGAGGACTTCGATAACACCGATAAATGAATACGCTGCTTCCCATTCTTCCTATAGCGCTTCCCTTGCTTGGCGCGGTGATTGGCTTGCTTGCCCGTCATGGCACATCGCTGCAGGCGACGGTGGGGATCGCGACGAGCGTGGTGACGTTGATCGCTTCGGTCTTCCTGCTGACGGCGGTTCATGCTGCGGATTTCGTGGTCCTCTATCTCGGTGATTGGCAGGCCCCGTTTGGCATCTCTCTGGTGGCGGACCGGTTTGCGGCGATCATGACGGTGGTTTCCAGCCTGGTCGGTTTGGCGACTTCCATATACGCGGTGGGCGACGTGAAGTCGAAGGACTTACAGAAGTGGTTCTTCCCGCTGGTGCAGTTTCTCATCATGGGCGTCAATGGCGCCTTTCTAACCGGCGACTTGTTCAACCTCTACGTGTGGTTCGAGGTGATGCTCATCTCTTCGTTTGCCTTGATGACGATCGGCGGGTCGAAGCCGCAGTTCGAGGGCGGCTTCAAGTACGTGGCGATCAACCTGGTCTCCTCGGCGTTTTTCCTCGCCGGCCTCGGCCTGCTGTATGGAAAACTGGGTACGCTTAACATGGCGGACGTGGCCCTGAAGCTGTCGACCGACGAGAGCGGCGCCCTCGCCAACAGTTCGGCGATCCTCTTCTTTATCGCCTTTTCCATCAAGGCAGGCCTGTTTCCCTTCTTCTTCTGGCTGCCGGCGTCCTACCATACGCCGCCGATGGCGGTGACCGCCTTGTTTGCCGGGCTGTTGACCAAGGTGGGCGTATATGCCTTCTACCGCTGCTTCACGCTGGTCTTTACACAGGACCCGGAATTCATGCGTGGGACCTTGCTAGCCCTCACGCTTGCTACCATGCTGGTAGGGGTGTTGGGCGCGGCTTCGCGTTATCAGATGAGCCGGATATTGTCTTTCCATATCATCAGCCAAATCGGCTATATCATGCTTGGCTTGGCTCTGTTTACCGAGTTGGCTATCGCGGCGTGCATATTCTACACGATCCACCATATCGTGGTGAAATCGAACCTGTTCTTCATTGCCGGCATCGCGTCCAAAAAACTGGGGAGCGACGACGTCCTGAAGATCGGCGGACTCTACAAGTCGGCTCCCTGGCTGGCTTTGCTGTTTTTCGTTCCCGCTTTTTCCCTGGGCGGCATCCCGCCCTTGTCCGGATTCTGGGCGAAATTCGCTTTGATAAAGGCTAGCCTGGATGTCGAAGGCTACTGGGTGGCCACCATTGCGCTCGCGGTTGGCGTGATGACGCTTTACTCGATGACGAAGATCTGGGGAGAAGCCTTTTGGAAGGCGAAGCCGGCTCAATGCGCTGAAACCGAGGGAAAGGCGGGTGTCTGGCACTATCTGCCGGTCGTCGGCTTTGCTGCGATCACGCTCTACATCGGTCTGATGGCCCAGCCCCTTTTCAGCTTCTCGGAAGAGGCGGCTCGGCAGCTCCTCGACCCTAGCCTGTATATGGAAGCCGTACTGCCGGCGGAATATTTGGAAGAATTCTCTTCAACCGCGAATGAACACGAATGAACGCTAACAAGAGGTACTGGTTTTCAAAAGATTCGTGTATATTCGCGGCAATTAGTGGTTAGAAAAAGCGCAGCAAAAAAATATGAAACGACTTTTTGCCAAACTGGAATTCCTGGCCTTCTATATAAAGGAGGTGTTGTTGAGTAACCTCTCGGTGGCCCGTGACGTTTTGAGCCCCCGCCCGCGCATTTCGCCGGGGATCGTAGAGATTCGCTGTGGGGAGTTGGACGAGATGCAAGGCTTTTGGCTGGCGAATCTCATCACGATGACGCCGGGCACTTTGACGGTCGATATCTCTCTGGAAAATCGGGTTGTGAAGATCCATAGTCTTTACGCGGATCAGAAGGAAGAGATCGAAGAGATGGTGCGCGAGGGCTATGAACGGAGGATTCGCAATGCTTTCTGATCTGATGAGCCATCCTGCGATCGAATTCGCTTTGAATGCCGGCTTCGGCCTGATTGGCCTAGCGCTGCTGCTTGCCTTCATCCGGTTGATCAAGGGCCCGACCATGGCCGACCGGATCGCGGCTCTGGATCTTCTCTCCGGCATAGCGCTATCCGCGATCGTCCTGCTCTGTCTCGAGACGGGCCGCAGCGTCTATTTGAATGTCGGGGTGTGCCTGGCTGCTCTCTCGTTTCTCGCCACGGTGGCTCTTGCCCTCTACCTGTCCCGCAAATCCGACGAAAAATGGAATACCTGATAGCCGCTTTCATCCTTTTCGGTTCCGCTTTTTCGGTAGTCGCCGCTCTCGGTTTGCTGCGCTTTCCCGACACGCTTTGTCGGCTGCATGCCGCAACCAAGGCTGGGGCATTCGGAGCGACGCTTCTGCTCATCGCGGCCTCTCTGTTCTTTAGGCAATGGATCGTCTACATCGAAGCGGTCCTGATCGTGACCTTTTTCTACACGACCGCGCCTATCGCGGCCCATCTGCTCGGCCGGGTCCTAGCTACGGAGGAAAAGGTGGACTCCCCAAAGCGCTGAGCTGAATTCAAATTGGGTATAAATACCCCGCCGCTTGCGGCGTTTGAGGTAGGGATGGACCGCCGGGCCGTCCGCTGTGCAAGATCATGCTTCGCCGGACGGCTTCCCGACTGGTCGGGATCCCTACCTTTTTGAATACCCCGCCCCTTGGAGTGTGTTGAAAAAGTCCGGTTTTTTAGTGTAGCCGCGTTCGTGAGAACGCGGAATCGGCTTGGGAGATCAGCGTTCTCACGAACGCGGCTACGATCCTGGCGGTTGCCAAATCGGCGGTTGCGCCGCGAGATTGTTTGCGCGGTTGAAGGGCCGGCTTCTACGTTCTTGTTGCGATGGCTCTTCTCTCCGTTTCCGATCTTCGCAAAAGCTATGCGGGCGAGCATGGTTCGGCTTTGCCTGTGGTTGCGGTGGACTCCTTTGAATTGGAGGTAGGGGAGCAGGTCGCTTTGCAGGGACCAAGCGGCTGCGGCAAGACGACGTTTCTGCATCTGATTGCCGGTATCCTAGCGGCCGATTCGGGGCGTATTCAAATTGGAGATACGGATGTGGCTGGACTGAAAGAAGCGGAACGAGATCGTTTCCGAGCGGCGAATATCGGCTACGTGTTTCAAAGCTTTCACTTGATGCGGGAGTATACCTGCTTGGAGAACGTGGAGTTGGGCATGTCTTTTGGAGCGGGCGTGGATCGCGAGTTGGCCCGCAGTCTTTTGAAGCGAGTGGGTTTGGGGGATCGATTGAAGTACCGAGCTTCGGCCTTGTCGGTCGGCCAGCAGCAACGGGTTGCCGTGGCCAGGGCCTTGGCCAATCGACCCAAACTTGTTTTGGCGGACGAGCCGACGGGCAGTTTGGACGAGGACAACGCATCTCAGGCTCTCGCTCTGATCCGGGAGCTGTGTCGGGAGAATGGGGCGGCCTTGATTCTGGCGAGCCACGATCGAACGGTGATCGAGGCTTTCGAGCGACGCGTGGAGTTTGCCGAGCTCAATTCCGCAGGAGGCGGATTGGCGCGATGAGTCCGCTTCGCATGGCGGCCAAGGGCTTGCGGCAGCGAACGGTGTCCAGCAGTATCGCCGCCTTTTCGGTGGCTCTCTCCGGTTGCTTGCTCATGCTTGTCTGGGCCTTCAAGGGCGAAGCTGAGCGGGCCTTCGCTTCTGCGGACGGGGGCTTCGATGCCGTGCTGGGTCCGCGGGGCTCGAAGCTGCAGATCGTGCTCAACGCGCTTTACCATCTGGACGAGTCGCCTGGCCTGATGCGCTGGGCGGACTACGAGGAGATAAAGGCGAATCGGGCGGTGGAGGCCGCTTATCCGATCGCGGTAGGCGACAACTATCTTGGTATCCGCTTGGTGGGTACGGAAATCGAATACCTGGAGCAGCACTCCTACAGGGAGGGCCGCCGTTTTGAAGTCGCCGAAGGCGGTCGCCTTTTTCAGCAAGACGCATTGGAAGCCGTAGCGGGCAGCGTGGCGGCTCGTCAGCTCGGTTTGTCGGTAGGATATACCTTCAATCCGTATCACGGTCTTCAATACGATGTCTCGGCCCGGCATGAGGAACTCTACACGGTGACTGGGATATTGGAGCCAACCGGCACGCCAGCCGACCGGGTGATCTGGATCCCGATCTCCGGGGTGCAGAACATGAGCGGGCACGACCCGGCGACGGCTACGGACGTGAGCGGCGTCTTGGTCAAACTGCGACCGGGGGCGAGGATGGCTGGTTTCCAGCTCGACATGCTTTACAACAAACGGGGCGACCGGCTTACTTTCGCCTGGCCAGCGAGCCGTTCCATATTGCAGCTCTTCGACAAACTGAGCTGGTTCGATCATGTCTTGCGCACCATCGCGACGCTGGTGGCAGTGATTGCCGGAGCGGGGATTACGGCTCTGCTTTACAACGCGATGAGCGAGCGGCAACGCGATATCGCGGTCTGGCGGGCTCTTGGCGCTCGCCGTCGCACGGTATTCGGCATCGCGGTGCTTGAGTCGCTGGGCATCACGCTCGCCGGTCTCGTGGGAGCGTTTGCATTGTACGTGCTTGCCGGTTCGGCCTTGTCTGCTTTCGTGCAGCGAGAGGCGGGTGTGGCTTTCGATATCTTCGCCCGCAATGCGGCTTTTTGGTGGACCCCATTGGGGATTTTTGGGATTGGTTTGCTGGCGGGCGTGGCTCCTGCTTTCAAGGCGTATCGAACGGATGTGGTTAAAAATCTGATATGAAACCGAAACGTATTTTACCGTGGAGATGGCAGGCCGGTCTGTGGCTTGCCTTGGCTTGGCTTTTGACGGGTTGTGGTCCGGGAGGAGAGCCGCACGAACACCATGAGGGTGGGCACGTGCACGTCGCCCCGCATGGGGGTTCTCTGGTCATGCTCGGGAACCACGTCTATCAGCTGGAATTCGTAGGCGACGTGGAGCGTGGGGTTCTCGATCTCTACATACTCGACGGGGAGGCTGAGAATTTCATCCGTATCGATGCCTCGTCGATTCAGGCTACGGGTTTGGTGGGGGGCTCGAATCGGCCCATAACGTTCCTGCCTGTCGCTGAGTCGGCCACGGGGGAGACGGTGGGAGATACGGCTCGCTTTTCGGCCCTGGCGCCCTGGCTGGCAGACCACCCGCGCTTCGAGATCATATTGGGCAGTTTCGAGATTAGGGGGAACCGTTTCGGCGAACGGCGGTTTTTCTATCCTGATGGGTCTCACTGAGAATGCCGCTTCACGATCGATGAAATTCCACTGGACAGGGTTGTTCTGCATGTCGGCGCTGATGGTTTCCAGCCTTTGGGGGAGGGAGCCTGATGTCGCTTTGCCGCTGACCTTTGCGGAGCTTTCTTCTTTCGAGTACAGTCCGGAAGTTCCTGAGGACAGGGGTGTCGTGGTGCGCGACAAGCCTGAGTACCTGCAGTCGTTCATGCCGGACAAAGTCATGGCATTCGATGGGGCGACTGTGGAAATTTCCGGTTACATGCTACCGCTGACCCTCAAGGGAAACCGGGTGAAGACATTTCTGCTCATGCCCAACACCCAGGCTTGCTGCTACGGCATGATGCCCAACTTCAACGAATATGTTCTCGTCAAAATGACCAAGACGGCCAACGCCTTGGAGAACGTGCCCGTTCGAGTGGTCGGCAAGTTCACGATCGAAGAGGCTTGGGAAAGCGGCTACTTCAGCCACTTGTACCGCTTGACTGGCAAGCGGGTGGACGTGGGACCGAAGCCGCTTTTCTAGCGCGCAGCCCTCATTTTATTGGCCTCCGGCTCTGCCGGCTTAGCTTTTCAGGCGATAAGTTTCCGGCGCAAGCCGAGGAGGCCGACGAAGGCGGCGCCGAGAAGGGCGAGGGTGCTGCCCGCATCGGGAACCGTGGTGACGTAGGTTCTGAAAGAGAGGTCGATGGGATGAAGTGGGAGAAACGCTCCGTCTGGATCAGCAGTGCTCGTTGTGAAGGCAGACCCGCTGGCGTATGGATTTGTGGAGTTTCCCGCCCATCTGCCAAATCCTGTTGAACTCCCTCCAACTTCCACAAGGGCCAGAACATCTCCGGCATTTACACTGAGGGAAACGTCTGCTCCGAAGAAGCCCGAGCCCGTAAAGGAAGGACCTGTTCCTGAGTAGAATACGGTGGCGGATGCCAACGCGACCCCTGAACTTGCCAGGGCTGGCAATCCCGAAGAAGCGTCCCAAATTTCGAAAAGCGTCGAGCCGGAACTACTATCCATAAACACCTCGAACCGAGAAAGCGTGCCCGAGATCCCAACTGTGAAAGTCTGCGCTCGATATAAAGAACCTGTCTCAAAGAAAGTATTGTATGGGCCCTCAGAGGACTGGTCCAGCACTGTTATGGCGGATGCCGACGAGGCGAAGAGAGCGAGGGACGAGGCGAGCAGGATTGGAAGTTTGGGTTTTTTCATAATGTCAGGCCGTTGGCTGGAGTTAACGCTGAAAGAGGAATTTCTTTATTAGCAATTGTCGTGCTAGATGCGGCCGCATTTTTCGGCTCTCGTGATCTAGTAGTTTGTTTAAGAAGGACTTACGGTAATTCTGTTGCTTTAATGTTTTAGAAAACCTAGGGCAGCAAGTTCTCGAAAGCGTATAGTTTTTTTATGCTTTTGCACGCATACGATCCCTTGTATTATATAAATCTTTGACGGAAAAGAAGTTGAGTAGATCTAGCAACCCGTAAGAAATTCCGACGCTCCCGTGTCTCCGCGTTCTCCGGTGTAGCAGGTGGCTTGCCTCGCAGTTTCAGGGATTTTTAATGATTTTGCCCAAAATGATTTTGCTCCACCTGTTTTGCTCGATCCTTGTAGGAGATTTTTTTGCAAAATCATTTTTCGGCAAAATCATTATCCGAATTGGAGATTGTGGAACGCGGTTGCGCATGCGCGGATTCAGACCTCATAGCTTCAGAAAATAGCAGTCTTTCGGAAACTCACTTGGAGTTGGGTTTTCAGATGATGCAAGCAATGTCATAACCCTAACGTTTCATATTTCCTCTTCTGAAAAGGGGACGGAGCATGCACTATCCGTCTTCGAGTTGACTGTTTTTAGCCGCAAAGAAGCGCAAAAGATCGGGCTGTTACCGCCCCATAGGGCTCTTCAAGCTACCGATTGGGCTAATCTTCAAGGTAAACTCCTTCGTTATAACGAAGGCCACGAAGCCTATCATTTTTTGCGTCTTTTTTGCGGCCAAAACTAGCCCTTCCCCAAAGCTCACTTTTAGTTGGGTTGCGAAATTCTCGTCTTTAAGGCTTAAGCAATTAAAAACCAGCGACTTAAGAAATTTCAGACCCAAATTTATGAAACAGTGAGGATCATTTAGCCATAACCGTTTCCACTCAGGCCATCTTCTTTCGGATGGCGATGAGGCCAATGAGACCCATCGCTAATAATGCTATGCTGTTGCTGGTGTCCGGAATTCTGTGGGCTGTCTCTCCCATGATGGAAAACGACAGGTCCGCCGGATCGTTGTTAGGATCCCATGTGTTCGTACTCGCCGATTGCCTTATGATGGAATTCCCAGGCGGATCAAATCTTCCGTTCCAGCTCCAGTGTTGGCCTGGGGTAGTGCTGAAGAAAGAAATCCAGTAGTTGCCGGCCCCTAGCAGAGTAGGACTGACTTCCGCGTGAAACAGGTAATAGTCTTCGCGGAACGGATTCGTAAATGCGAAGGTCTGGGTAAATGCGGTGAAGTCCGTCTGCAGAAGCGTCATCGACGCGGTCTCTGCAGCGATTCCTCCGACATCTTCATAGATCCTAGATCCGGATGGAAAAGTCAGGAATCGCGGCTTCCGTGCCCCACCAGTCGAATCCGGTCAGAAAGGTGTCTTGCGCCAGCGTGAAGTTGTCGGCGGCTTCCCATGCGTTTGCAGAGGGGTCTACGTTGGCAGACGCGGTGCTTGTGTGATCTGGGTAGGGTCCGCCGTTGTCCCATATGGCTATCGCCTCGAGCGGGAGGGTGAAGCAAAGCAGCCCGACGGGAAGGACGCCGCGCAACAGGAGTTTGGATACGATTGGTTTGCTCATTGACTAGGAAGGTTTGAATGGGTGATTGTTCTTTATCTTCTGTGCGAGAAATTGATAAGAGGCACAGGAATTGTTATGTTTCGTTGTTTTTTGTCAGGTCGGCTTCGCCGATTAGGTGCCTTCGGCATTAGGTTTGATCCCGAAAGACCTGTCGTCGCCGAAGCGACGCCTGTATCGAGCGTAGCGAGATCCTGACGAACCGATTTTTCGCATCTCTGCCAGAGCATGTTAAATATTTTTGGGCGCATTAGTAAGGCGTTGCGTGTCAAAAGGGAATGCTTGAGGCACTAGATGATATAAGCATAGCTCAGCGCTTTGCTAAACTGAGTTTTGGGTTTTTCTGGAAACGGCGGAGGAAGACGAGGGCGAGGGCGGATGCGGACAGGAGGGAAAGGGTGGAGCCGGCGTCGGGAACCGAGGTGGCAACGTAGGTTTTAAATGAGAAATCGGTGGGATGTTCTGGGAAAAACGCGCCGTCTGGATCGGAAGTGAAGGTCGTGAACGCAGCCCCGCCTGCGTATGGATTTGCGGAACTTCCCGCCCATTCACCGATACCTGTGGAGTTCCCTCCAATTTGGACAAGCGCCAGAACATCTCCGGCATCTACGTCGAGGGAAACATCCGTGCCGAAGAAGCCTGAGCCTGAATAGGACACGGTGGCGGATGCTAGTGCGACTCCTGAGCTCGCCAGGGCTGGCAATCCCGAAGAAGCGTCCCAAATTTCGAACAGCGCCGAGCCGGAAAGCGATTCTATGAACACTTCGAACCGAGTGAGCGTGCCGGAGATTCCTACTGTGAAGGTCTGCGCTCGATATAGAGAGCCGATAATATAGAAATCGCTTTGCGGGCCGTCGGAAGCCTGGTCGAGCACCGTCACTGCGGAGGCCGACGAGGCGAAGAGCGCGAGAGATGCGGTGAGGAGGATTGGAAGTTTGGGCTTTTTCATGATGTTTGGTTGTTGACTGAGGATAAAGCTGAAGGCGCGAGTCCTTTCGCCCAGGCAGTGGGCCCAATTGGAAATCGGCCTATGCGGCTTCTGGCATCCAAAGCGGATTTATCTCCGATATTTTGCCAAATTATCGTAAAAATTTCTTTCCTGCATCCTGGCAGAATCCAAAACGGAATAACGCTTTGGTGTTTGGACCGCATAGTTGGCGCTCATGAGTGACTCCCCCTCAGTCTTCCCGAAATCCGAGAAGGAAATCTTTCTCGCCGCTCTCGAGCGCGAAAACCCGCTAGAGCGAGAAACGTACGTCAGAGACGAATGCCTGGGCGACGACGCGTTGCTGCAGCGAGTCCAAAGGCTGCTGAGAGCGAGCGGAGAAACGGGCCATTTCCTGGATGCGAAACGGTTTTCCGTCGTGGAGGAGGAGCTGGGCGCCCTCGCCGAGGATATTCAAAGCGAATCCCGCTTCATGGCGGATCTGGGCAAAGCCATCCAGCGCCTGGGCGACTACGAATTGCTAGAGGAAATTGGACGGGGCGCTTCCGGCGTCGTGTACCGGGCAAGACAGGTCAGCTTGAATCGCGAGGTCGCCGTCAAAGTCATTCTTGGCACCACCTGGATGACGTCGGCGGGCCGTCGGCGTTTTCGCCAGGAAGCGGAAGCGGCGGCGGGCCTCAATCATCGGCACATCGTGCCTGTCTACGAAATAGGGCACTACCGAAGCCACGACTATTACAGCATGGCCTACATCCCTGGAGGCACGCTTGGTCGCCATCTCAAAGAGATCCGCAAGGATAGAAAGAAGGCGGTGAGCCTAATCGCAAAGGTGGCTCACACCATGCAGGTCGCCCACAACCGGGGAATCTTCCACCGGGACCTGAAGCCGGATAACATTCTGCTCGGCGAGGAGGGCGAACCGCTCGTCAGCGACTTCGGGCTCGCGTATGATCTGACGCAGAGCAGCGGCCTTACCCTCACGGGCCAAATCCTGGGCACGCCGCAGTACATGGCGCCGGAACAGGCGGTAGGCGACGCCAGCGAGATATCGGCCCAGACCGACATCTACAGCATGGGGGCGATTCTATACGTTTTGCTGTCCGGACGAACCGTCATCGAAGCGGATTCATTCATGGGCGCCCTGCAGCGTCTCGCGGAGGAGACTCCCCCTCGGCTCGGCATGGTCGACTCGAGCATCGATCGCGATCTCGAAGTCATCGTTGCCAAATGCCTGGAGAGAAACCCGGCAGACCGCTATCCGTCCGCTGAAAGTCTGGCCGAGGATCTGGAAGCCTGGCTCGACAATCGTCCGATTTCCGCCCGCAGGCAAACGCTCGCCCAGCGGGTCTTGAAATGGACCAAGAGGAAGCCGGTCCATGCTGCTTTGTCCGGCTCGCTCGTCCTCCTGCTGTTGTCGCTCGGCATCGGCGGACCGCTCATGGCCCTCCGGCAGGTGGCTCTGAGGGAGATTGCCGAGAAGGCGCGGGCGGAGGCGATCGAAGCGGCCGAGCTGGCCAACCAAAGAGCCTACGCGAACCGTCGTTTGGCTTATGCCTCCAACATGCGACTGATCACCATGGCGGCGCATCTTGGGACCACGCCAACCATCGGCACTCAAACCATGTTAAACGGGTTGCGGCCCGGCGCTGCCGAAGATGATTTTAGGGATTGGGAATGGTATTACGCCTTCGGAAATCTTCACCTCCCCACCATCCGTTTCGGCCAAAAAGGACCGATCAATTCGCTTGAATTTTCACCGTTTGGCGAATCCTTCCTCGTAAGCAACCCGCGAGGCACCACCATTTTCGACACCTTGACTCGGGTGATGGGCCGAAGAATGCGAGACGGTGAAGAACACCTTCACTCGTCATGGAGCACTGACGAGCAAATGATCGTTACGCTCGGGAAATCCGGCAAAACCACTTTCTGGAATTCCAAAACAGCGGAATCGATTGCTTCGCTTCCCGAGGATGATCCAGCATTGTCGGTCTCCTGGGGCTCTGCGGGAAAGCGGTTAGCCGTTCTCCACTCCAGCAACACCATCGGCATCTGGTCCAGCAACAAAGCGCCTCGGCTTTTAGCAGAGAAACTTCATCCGCCTGCGGAACTGGAAAAAATCGCTTGGAGTCCCGATGGCCAATACCTCGCCGGCATTGGCAAATCCAGCAAGGTGTTTGTCTGGGATATCGAGGCGCCAGGCGCTCCGCTTGAAGTTTACCAGGGCCACAAGAGTCAACTCACGAAGCTGGCCTGGATGTACAACAGCGCATGGCTCGCAACCGGAAGCGTTGAAGGAGCCATCAGGATCTGGCGCGTTCCCGGAGGCCGGAGGGTTGCGAACATTGGCATGAACAATTACTGGGAGGCGCCGGTGACAAGCCTGGTTTGGGACCCGGATGGCCATGTCCTGCTCCATACCATTAAAGACTTAGGGAAAATAATGCAGCTCGATTTCGCGCTGAATGCGAACAATGACTTCCACGTTTTCGAAGGTCACATCTCGGCGCTCGCCTGGAACGCTGAGGCGCACTCTATCGTAGCTGGAAGCGCGGATGGGAAAATTGCGATTTGGCGCGATGGACTGCCGGAAGCGGCTCGGATACTGCACGAGGGCGAAGCTCCTCTCGCATCAGTCCAGTGGAGTCCGGATGGCGCGCAGGTGATCTGTGTTGATAATTTGGGTACGCTTACCGCTTTTAGCGCGACGACGGGTCAGAGGCAGGAGACGACGATTCTGGATGCTGCTGACGCGGATGTGGGGATGCGGAGTGACGATCCCTCAGCCTCAGCAGATTTCTCCCGCGACGGCATGTCTGTCGCCCCCAACGAGGCCCGTGCCTGGCATCCGGCCGGCCAGTATTTTGCCACTCTCGACAGTGCGGGCAAAATCGCCATCAGGTCGGTTGAGGAGCAGGAACCTATCAGGCGATTCCAAGCCCGGAGCCAGACTGCTAGCGCCTTGGCCTGGCACCCCGATGGCAACCGCCTGGTGTCAGGAGGCGTACAAGGCGAACTCATTGTCTGGGACTGGCAAAGCGGCGAGCCACTGCTCGAATTGCCCGGACACCGCGACCGCGTTGCCGACCTGGCTTGGGACCGCGAAGGCCGCCGTTTAGCCTCCGCCAGCCATGATGGCACCCTAAGGATCTGGGACGCGACAGCTGGCATCTTGCTCAGCCGCGAGAAAACGGAACTGCAAAGCGATGGGTGACCGAGGCGATACGCCCGTGGCTAGATCTTGCTAGCGTCGTGTCACGCCTAGGGTGTCGCCATCCGTAGCGCGGATCCCGCAGGGCGCATTGGCGTCAACTTAAGCCAAAAGGCGGTGGGCTGGAGGGCAATGCTCTCCCGCGACTGCGGGACCGCGGAGCCTACAGAGGGAACAACCGGTGCGGCAACGACGAAGCGTTGCCCTCCAAAGGATACTTCTTCCGCTAAGTTGGCGCCTATGCGCGGTCGGCGGGACGAGCGGGCCCTACCAGGATAACGTTTTAGTCGCGCCCGCTTCCTGCACCCGTCAACCGAGTCGCCCGAAAAATTTGATTTGCCAGTTGGCAGCTCGCCTTCACTTATTCCGCGGGCATGAAAATCTATTTGGACGGGCAATTCGTTGAGAAGGAGGAGGCCAAGATCTCGGTTTTCGACCATGGTCTGCTTTACGGCGATGGCATTTTCGAGGGGATCCGCCTCTACCGCAATTGCGTGTACCGACTGGACGAGCATCTCGAGAGACTGGAGTATTCGGCCAAGGCGCTGCTTTTGGACATGCCGTGGAGTCGAGCCGAGCTGGCCGAGCTGGTCTGTGAATCGTGTCGAGTCAACGGCTTGAGCGACGGCTACATTCGGCTGATCGTCACGCGTGGGGTGGGCAGCTTGGGGCTGTCGCCGAACTCCTGTCCGAAGCCCTCCTTGATCATCATCGCGGACAAGATCGCCTTGTATCCGCCTGAGTCCTACACCGAAGGCCTGTCTATCGTAACGGTGCCGACGCGGCGCACCGGCCCAGCTTCTCTGAATCCCGGGGTCAAGTCGCTCAACTATCTGAACAGCATCATGGCCAAGATCGAGGCAGCACAGTCCGGCGCCTTGGAAGCGATCATGCTCAACGATCAGGGTTTCGTCGCCGAGTGCACGGGGGACAACATCTTCATCGTTCACAAAGGCATACTCTACACGCCGGATGTGGCCAATGGAGCCTTGCGTGGCATCACGCGTCAGGCGGTTATCGATATCGCGCAGGCTGCGGGCTACGAGGTAAAGGAGGCGAACCTCACGCGCTACGAGATCTGGAACGCGGAGGAGTGTTTCCTCACCGGCACGGCGGCCGAACTGATTCCAGTGGTCAAGCTCGATACCCGTGTCATCGGCGACGGCAGGCCCGGCAAAGTGACGCAGCAGCTGCACGCCGCTTTTCACGAGGAAGTGGGTACCCATGGCTCGATGATCTCGATTGATTGAAAATCGAAGATTGCGGATTGAAAATTGCGATTGGGCTGCGGCTGTGTAGGCTCTGTTTAATCTCCGGTTTCGGCGTGGGTCTAGTGCCCTCTCGCTAACGGCAAGCTCGAATCTTCAATTTTCGAACTTCAATCTTCGATCATAAACCCGCAATCTTCAACCCGCGCCCAGCGTGGTTTCAGAGTGGACAGGTAGAGAGCTCTCGGGCAACTATGGCATGGCGTCTGCATTGCAGCTGCCATCCGGGGAGTGTGGCGCTTTTTGCCCCTTCCCATCCCACGTAGATCACAGTTTATAAAAAAATGGCGAAACCCCTGAAATGCGATGTTTGCGACAAGCCTGCGACCGTGCACCTGACGCAGATTATCAATAATCAGATTCACAAGATCGACCTGTGCGAAAGCTGCGCCGAGCAGAAGGGCATTACGGACCCCAGCGGCTACTCGCTGGCCGATCTGCTGGTGAAGCCGGACGAGGCGTCATCCAGCCAAATGGACTTCGACGTGCTGGTATGTTCGGAATGCGGCTGCACGCAACGCGAGTTCAAGAAGACCGGTCGACTGGGTTGCCGAGCCTGCTACGAGGCCTTTGCCAGCATGGTGAATCCCGCTCTGGAGAGCATGCATCGAGGCGTGTCGCACAAAGGCAAGGTGCCGCGCCGAGCCTTGGCTCGCAAAAGCTTTGCCGACGAACTCGACCAACTGGAGACCGACTTGGCGGACGCCATCGGTTCGGAGCGCTACGAAGATGCGGCTCGCTTGCGAGACCAGATCATCGAGCTGAAGAAGTCGGCCACCGAATTAGTCAGCGAGGATTGAAGGAACGATGCTCATAAAAAGCATATTTGGCGGGAAGTCTGAAGTCACCGAGGCCAGCTCCAAGAAGTGTCCTGTCGTGCTGATGACCCGCGTTCGCCTCGCTCGCAACCTGAGCGACGTGCCGTTTCCCGGCTGGGCCAAGGAGTCGCGCCGCCAGGAGGTTTTAGAGACATGTTTGCCCTCCGTGACCTCCTTGCCGCAGATGAAACGCGGCATATCCGCGGAACTTTCCGGACTTTCCGATCTGGAAAAGCTGATCCTCGTCGAACGTCATTTGATAAGTCGCGAGCTCTCTAGCCATGCTGACGCGGCTGGGGTGGTGATCAGCAAGGACCAGTCGATCTCCGTGATGATCAACGAGGAGGACCACCTCCGCATTCAGGTCATCAAGTCCGGCTACCGCTTCAAGGCCGCCTGGAGCGCTATCGATGCGGTCGATACCGCCCTCGAGGAGCAGCTCGACTTCGCTTTCTCATCCAAGCTCGGTTACATGACGGCCTGTCCGACCAACGTCGGCACCGGCATGCGCGCCTCTGTCATGATGCACCTGCCCGCCCTCGTGATCTCCGGTCAGATGGAGAAGGTGGTGCGAGCGGTCAACGAACTCGGCATGGCCGTACGTGGCCTCTTTGGCGAGGGCTCCGACGCCAGCGGCAGCATCTTCCAGATTTCCAACCAGACCACCCTTGGCGAGTCCGAGCAGGAGATCATCAAGCGCCTCTCTGCGGTGTTGCGGACCATCATCGACCAGGAAATGAACGCCCGGGAAAAAATCCTGGAAAAGGACGCCTACAAGCTTTTCGACAAGATCGGCCGGGCCTACGGCATTCTCCGCCACTGCCACCTGCTCACTTCGTCGGAGTGCATGAATCTCGCCTCGCTCGTCCGCTTCGGAGTCGACTTGGAGATGTTTCCCGAGAAGACCCGGCATATCGTTGACCGTATGTTCATCGAGTGCCAACCCGGCCACGTTCAGTATCATGGCGGTCAGGAATTCGATTCTGGCGCTCGCGATGCTTTCAGAGCCGAATACCTGCGAAAGCAGTTCGAAAACGTAGAAAGACCCATTTTCAACCTTCACGAAACGCCAACCTCGGTCGACGAACCAAACGACGACGATCCCAAGAAGGAGACCAAGTAACGCTTTATGGAACCGATGAACAATTTTACCCCCCGCGCCCAACAGGTTCTCGCCTTGGCGCGCAAGGAGGCGGACCGCTTTCACCACAACTACGTCGGCACCGAGCACTTCCTGCTCGGCTTGATCAAGCTCGGCCAAGGCGTTGCGGTTAGCGTCCTCCAAAAGATGGGCCTAGACCTCGAAACCGTGCGCAGCGCCGTCGAGAAGCAGGTGGGCTCCGGACCCGAAGGCAAGGCCACGGGCAGCATTCCCTACACTCCGCGCGTCAAGAAAGTCCTCGCCCTGGCCGGCAAGGAAGCGAAGGCCCTCAACCACAGCTATGTCGGCACGGAGCACATCCTGCTCGGCCTGCTGCGCGAAGGCGAAGGCGTAGCCGCCCGAGTCCTCAAGTCGCTCGACGTCGACATCGAGCATACTCGCAACGAAATCCTGCGCGAGCTCGATCCTCAGTTCTCCGGCGAAACGGAAGAAGCCGTAGCCCCCGGCCGTGGCCAAGCCGCCGAGGACAAGAAGGAAACCAAGACGCCTGCCCTCAAGGCATTCGGTCGCGATCTCACCGAGCTCGCCCGCAAGGGAGAGCTCGATCCCGTCATCGGCCGCAAGAACGAGATTCGCCGCGTCATCCAGATCCTTTGCCGTCGCACCAAGAACAATCCCGTCCTCATCGGCGAAGCCGGCGTGGGCAAGACTGCTATCGTCGAAGGCCTCGCCCTGGAGATCTCCAGCGGCGTCGTGCCCGAGATCCTGGTCGACAAGAAAGTCATCACCCTCGATCTCGCCCTGATGGTCGCCGGCACTAAATACCGTGGCCAGTTCGAGGAACGCATCAAGGCCGTCATGGACGAGATCAAACGGGCCGGAAACGTCATCATCTTTATCGACGAGCTGCACACCATCGTCGGCGCTGGAGCTGCCGAAGGCGCCATGGATGCGTCCAACATCTTCAAGCCTGCCCTCTCTCGCGGCGAGCTGCAGTGCATCGGCGCCACCACGCTCAACGAATACCGCAAGTTCATCGAAAAGGACAGCGCCCTGGACCGCCGCTTCCAAAGCGTGAAGGTCGAAGCCCCCAGCATCGAGGACACCATTCTCATCCTCAAAGGCATCCGGGCCAAGTACGAGGACCATCACAAGGCGGTGTTTACCGACGAGTCGCTCGCCGCTTCTGCCAAGCTTTCCGATCGCTACATCACCTCGCGTCACCTGCCCGACAAGGCTATCGACGTGATGGACGAAGCCGGTTCGCGTGCTCGCATCGCCTCCCTCAACCGCCCGCCCGAAATCGAAACGCTTGCCAAGGACGTCGAGGAAGTCTGCGCCAAGAAGGAAGAGGCCATAAGCAAGCAGCATTTCGAGGAAGCTGCCAAGTTTCGCGACGAGGAGAAGCGCCTGCGCCAGAAGCAGGAAAGCGTCCTCGAAGATTGGAAAAAGAGCCGTGAGGAAAATCGCATCACCATCGGCGAGGACGACATCCTCAAAGTCGTGGCCGACTGGACAGGCGTGCCTCTCCAGCGCCTCGAGAAAAAGGAGACCGAACGCCTGCTCCAGCTCGAGAAGGAACTGCAGCGAGCGGTCATCGGCCAAGATGAAGCCTGCGTGGCGATCGCCAAGGCCCTTCGTCGCAGTCGGGCCGATCTCAAGGACCCCAAGCGTCCGATCGGATCCTTCATGTTCCTCGGCCCAACCGGCGTCGGAAAGACCTTCCTCGCCCGTACCTTGGCCGAAAAGATGTTCGGCAACCGCGACTCGATCATCCAGGTCGACATGTCCGAGTACATGGAGAAGTTCTCCGTCTCGCGCATGATCGGCTCGCCCCCCGGCTATGTTGGCCACGAAGAGGGCGGTCAGCTTTCCGAGCAGGTTCGCCGCAAGCCCTATTCGCTGGTGCTCTTCGACGAGATCGAAAAGGCCCACCCCGACGTCGTGCAGATCATGCTGCAGATCTTCGAGGAAGGTCACCTGACCGACAGTCTCGGCCGCGTGATCGACTTCCGCAATACGATCATCATCATGACGACCAACGTCGGAGCCAGCGTTATCCAGAAGCAGACCTCCATGGGCTTTGGAGCCGCCACTTCGATGTCCGGCAATTTCGAAGGCATCAAGGAGAAGGTGATGGACGAGGCCAAGAAGGTCTTCAAACCCGAGTTCCTCAACCGCATCAACGACATGATCGTCTTCCACAGCCTCAACCGCGAGGACCTGATGCGCATCGTGGATCTCGAAATCGCCGAGTTGCAGAAGCGCCTCGACGCCAAGAACATCACCATGACGCTCGACGACGACGCTAAGGCTCTTCTCATCGACGAAGGCTACGACGAAAAGTATGGAGCCCGTCCGCTGCGCCGCTCCATCGAACGCTATCTCGAGGATCCCCTCGCCGAAGCGCTGCTCGCTGGAACTGTCCAGGAAGGCGACAACCTCGCCGTCGGTCGCGACGGCGATAAGCTCACCTTCACGCAGGCCATCGACGTCGAAAGCACCGAAGTCCAAAGCGAGTCGTAATCGTGTAGCGCGGATCCCGCAGAGCGGGACCGCGTCCGCGATTCCCCTCCTCATCCTCTTCCTCATCTTCATCCTCATCCCAGGATAAAGATGAGGAAGAGGATGAGGATAAGAAACAACGCGGACGCGGTCCCGCTTTGCACATTGGCGTCAACTTAACGTAAGAAGCATCATTTGGAGGGCAACGCTCCGTCGTTGCCGCGCCGGTTATTCCCCCCCCCTGTAGGCTCCGCGGCAATGACAGAGCATTGCCCTCCACAGCACTGCGTTTAGGCTTAAGTTGACGCCTATGCGCTTTGCGGGATCCGCGCTACGACTCCATCTCCTCCACGCACTGCGGGCAATCTTCCGGCGTCGAAAAATGCTGGAAGAAGCCGGTCTTCGGCAGCTGCTCCGGATGTATCTTCTCGTCGGCCAGTTCCTCGAACAAGTATTTGCAGGCCTGTGCCATGCTATAGTGAGGGCAGATGTGGTAGGCTATATTGTACAGCCCGAGCTTCCCTATCGTGGCTAGCAGTTTCGTCTCGATCTCCTCGTCGCTCATTTCGGACCAGTCAGGCGTGGGGCCGATCAGACTTCGCAAGGAGTCTTCTTCGGCGCTTCCATCCAGGATGGAGTCGAATATTTTAAGCTCTTGCGTGTATTTGCTGCCCGGCTTCTCGTCCGCCTGTATCAGTTTTTTGAAGTCGTCGGAAAAGAGGGCGTAGGGACTATCCTCTTCCTCCTCTGTATCCGCAGTCTCGTGACGCGTGATTCGAGCCGTGTTTTCGTCGATGAGTTCCACCTCGGTGATTTCCATCCCAGAGTCTTCCTTGCTCGGCTTTGGCGGGTTATTCGGATCGAAAGGCGCTGGTGGCAGGGGAGGCAACGGCAGAGCAATCTCCTCCCCATCGACTTCCTCGATCAGGCAGGCTTGCGGATCCACCATTTCGATAACGACGCGGCCGCAGTTGCCATACCACTCCAGATAGAGACACCGTTTCCAGAAAGTGGGAAGTGGCTCCCCCAGTTTCGAGCGATGCAGGAACTCTTCCACCGAGCACTCGAATACACGGTTCTGGCGCTCGATGGTTATGTCTCCAACCGCTCCAACAAAGCGTCCTGGAATTTCCCGTCCCTTGGCCGAGAGATGTTCTGCCCCGCCAAACTCCCTCTCGCTGCACGCGAAGCGCAAGCGCTTGCCTATCAAGTCGGGCCAAGGATTCCCCGTCAGTTCGAAGGTCACCGTTTCGGGCTGATCTCGCAAAAGCAGCCACCCATGAGTCGAATTCCGATCAACGTTATAGAGTTCCCCTTTTACGACGTATTCGCCAAGTCTCAATGCCATAGTGCCTGTCACCTTGGCTCCGATCAGCGGAACGGCGACTGAAAAACGAGTGTCGTTTTTATGAATACCTCGGGCTGATTGCGCCGTATATGGATTGGGTTCTTGGGAATACCTTGGGCCGAACGTGCTCTCTTTCTAGGCATGAAGGATTCGAAATTCGCGATTGTGGGCTTGGCGGGACTGGCGGTTGGGCTGGTCCTGATCGGCTTGATGCTCTGGCCTACGGACAGAAGCGATTTTCGCGGGTCGATCTCTGGCGACGGTTTAGTGGTTCGGGACTCGGATCTATTGCGAGCTCCTGAGGAAAAGAAGGTTCCGGTTGCCTTGACCGTCCCAGAGGACGGGACTGGTGGGGGCGATTGGCTGGATCGCTATCCAGAGGCGACCGTTCGGGAGGAGCGCAGTCTTTTGCGGAGTCCTGACGAGCTTCGCATCCAGTATTTGCTGGAGACGGGGAATTCGGATTTTCCCTACGTCATCTGGGAGGACAAAGTGGGCCGCGATAGTCGTGGCGAGGCCGCATACTTCGGCTTCACGGCCTACATGGGCAACGTGTTTCTGGCGGAGACGGATCCTGAAGTGGTCGATCGGAAGGCCCTGCAGCGGTTCGTCCAGGAGTTCGATCTCTATGTCGAAAGAGAGTTGCCGCTTTCTGGATACACGAGTTTTGGAGTGCCAGAACCGAGTCTGGGAAAATTGGAGTTTCTGGTAGCGGAGTATCAAGCGCGTTTTCCGGATGCGATCGTCGAGTTGGAGATCGTCAACTTCACGGCTGCGGCCCCGCGGGAGTTCGATTCTTCGAGAAAGTGGGGACTGGAGCAGATCGGAGCCTTGGATGCCTGGGAGTTTGCGACGGGTACGGAGTCTGTGGTGGTCGCGGTGCTTGATACGGGCTTGAATGTGGGTCATTCGGATATTAGTAGTAATGTTTTTTTGAATACAGAGGAGATTGCAAACAACGGATTGGATGATGACGGCAATGGATTGAGGGACGACAGGTCTGGTTGGGACTTTTTCGACGGCGATTCTTCGCCTGACGACATCGATGGTCACGGCACTCATGTGGCTGGTATTCTGGGGGCAGTGGGCGACAACCAGGTGGGTACGGTGGGAGTCAATTGGGATATCAGCATCATGCCACTGAGAGTGGGGACCGACGACGGTTTGCGAACGGGGGCGATCGTGGAAGCCTTGGCCTACGTCGCTCGGATGAAGCAGTCGGGAGTCAATATTGCGGTTACGAACAATTCCTACGGATCTGGCTCTCCGAGTTCGGCGGTTCAGCAAGAAATACGGCGGCATCGAGACCTGGGAATCGTGTTTGTGGCGGCGGCTGGCAACGATGGCTTCGATATGGATGACAGCTCGATCGCTTTGCAGTTTCCTGCAGGCTATACCATAGAGAATATTCTGTCGGTGGCCAATTCGAACCAGGGGGACCTTCTCAGCCTTGCCTCCAATCGCGGGGAAATCAGTGTCGATCTGTCGGCTCCGGGTACGGAAATCTATTCGACGTACCTAGGAAATGGATACGCTTTTCTGAGTGGTACCTCGATGGCTTCTCCTATGGTGGCGGGAGCGGTTGCCTTGATTGCCGGGGAGGAGCCGGAGCTGAGTGGAGCCGAGATTAGACAGCGGATTCTGGATACGGTAGACCTGATACCCAACCAGGCCGGAACCTCGGTGACGGGCGGGCGGTTGAATCTGCTAGCGGCATTGCGACCGGAGTTGAAAGGACATTTCGTAGGGGTCAGCAACGTGGACGACGCGATCGTCTTGGCTGGCGGCAGTCGTTCGCCGATTTTCTTCGATGTTGCGACATTGCCTGGGGCAGAGGTAGCGGCGGAGCTTTTGGATGGATCTACGGTGGCGACGCTGGTGGAGGTGGACGGTGGATCGTTCGCTTTGCTGCCTTCTGGGGAAGGCATGGCTCGTGTCCGCTTTTCGGCGGTTCTGTCTGGGTTGGAGAAAACAGTGGACCGGTGGGTTGTCCTGGGCTCCGCGAACGACGTGCTTAGCGGGCTGCAGCATCGCTACGAGTTCGAAGGCAGCGGCAGCAGCGAACCGGATCTGGCGGGAAACGGCGATGGAACGCTGCAAAGCGCCCAGAAATTGGATACTAACTACGGACGGGCCGCCCAGTTCGCCGGTGGAGCGAGCAAGATGCTTTTCAACGCGAACTACTCGTCGCGCGTCACGATCGCCGCGCTGGTGAGATCAGACAACTTCGGTTCCAGTCCGCATCCTCGGATTGTGAATACGCCTGCCTATTATCTCTACTTCTCTTCCAGCTCTGGGGCGGGTACGCCGGATGGCAATCGAAACACCCTGAAGTTCTACGCGGATCGCAGCCAGAGTTTCGGAGTCTGGAACGCGCCGCCCGAGTCCGTGCGGCAGGGCGAATGGTACTATGTGGTGGGCTCTTACGACAGCTCGAATTTGGACAACGCGCCTTCGCTCTTCCTGAATGGCAAGCGGCTGGCGGCGCGCTTGCAGCAGCTGCCGGCTGGCAGCGCGACGACGACCAGCGGTCCGGCGTTCGTGGGCAACAACGAGGCTAGCGATCGATCTTGGCAGGGCCCGATCGCTAGCGTGCGGCTCTATAATCGAGAGCTAGGCGAGGCGGAAGTGGCGGCATTGGGGGCCAGCATGACGGCCGCTCGCTGGGAGGGAGCGACGCTCGAGGGGCCGGAGGACTTCTCGCCAGGGGATGTCATGAATTTATCGATACAAGATCTCTCGATAGCGGGAGTGTCGACACGGTGGCGCGTTTCGAGTTTGGGCCGCCACGAGGTGTCTTCCTCTTCGGCGAGCTCGTTAGAGGTTCGGCTGCTGGACGAGACCGCCTACGTGGTGAGCGCCTATGTCTCGGACGGGATAGCGACTCGGGTCTTTACGCGAAGTCTCGGCTCGAGACTGGAACGTTTCCATACGGGACAGACGAGCGGCGGAGGGCAGATCTGGCTGGAGTTGGAGCCGTCATCGGATGTTGGATACGTTACGATTCTGGATCCGGATACGGGTTTCTACAGGTTTCGCGAAGAGGCCCGAATCGACGCTTCAGGGGCGTTTTCGACGTTGGAGGATTCGGTAGGCCGGGTTGCCGGTTTGCTGGTGGATGGGCTTGTGGGCGAAGTGCCGGGCTATGGGATAAGCTTTAATGGCGAGACGCTGATTCTGCCTTTCTCCAGCAGTTCTTTTGCGGGCAGGTACCGAGGTGGAGTTCTAGGCCGGGCTGGTGATTCGGTCGTTCTGGAGGTGTTGCCGGATGGGCGCGCCTTGTTGAGTCGCGAGGGATTTGCGGCGGATTTGGCCTTGGGACGGATCGAGGAGGATGGAAGCTTTTCGTTGGCGTCGTCGCGGGGCGAAGCTTTTTCTGGATCGATCGATCTGGAGGCGGCGAGCGTGGTTGGGACGGTGGGTGAAGCCGCGTTTTTCCTGAAGGCGGAGGATGTGAATTCGGAAGGAAGGCTGCGGGCTGGCTCGGTGGTCTCTGCTCTGGGAGATGAGGGGAGTTTCTTTGGCAGCTTTGTGGGCGAAGGCGAGACGGCGCAGGCTGAACTGGCGACTGGGGCTCTGGGTAGGGCGCCGTTGTCGCTTTCGTCGCTGGAATTCGTGGCCTTGAGTGACAAAGGGCACTTGAAGCGTTTGGATGCCGGCGACTCGTCGGACTTGTTGGAAGTGGTGGGTCGAGCTTTGGCCACGGGGGATTTGGAGACTTCGAGTCGGCTGTCGCGAGCCTTGCGTTTCCAGTTTCCGGTTGGTGGAGATGCTGGCTCCGCAGTGGTCTTTTCCGTGGAGGGCGGCGAGCCTTTGGAGGTTCTGGTTTCGGCTAGATCGTTGCTTGGGGCGGATCCTGAGTTGGCGGTTTTTCGCTTCGACGGCGAGGCGTTCGAGGAATTGGCAGCCAACGCTTCTTGGCTTGAGGGTACGCTTTTTTCTCTAGCTGGCGAGTCTTCGCAGGGTCCGTTTCGAGCGTTGTTGAGCGCGGCCCTGGATGTCGGATTGGCTGAGCTCGAGGCGGTAGAGGATGCCGCGATGAGGATCTGGCTGGAACCTGGAACTTACGTGGCGCGGCTGAAGGCGGAGTCAGCTACTTCCGGCAACGCTCTGCTGGGGGTATTCGAACTTCGCTGAGAGCATGTTGAAAAGGACGATTCTCAGGGGTAGCCGTGTTCGTGAGTGCATGCTCCGAGCGGTTGCGGTGTCGTTTCTTCGCCTAACCACGAAACCCTGCGAATGAAACGATCTTCTTTGCAGTAACTCTGGTCTCCTGACCAGAGTTACTGCACGGGAGGTGCGAATAGAACTGCGTCCTAGTAGGGATCCCAGCGAGTGGGAAACTTGTCGGGATGGTCGCTGCTCCCAAACTCTTGGGCTGTCCTGCGCAGTTGCTTTTCGGCGGGGCTTATCTATTGGATGCCGCCCATGTTCGTGGACGAAGTCAGGATTATGGCCCAGGCGGGGGATGGTGGCAATGGGTGTGTCAGCTTTCGCCGGGAGAAGTACGAGGCCTTTGGCGGTCCCAATGGAGGAGACGGAGGGAAGGGTGGCGACGTTATTCTCGAGGGCACCAACAACGAGAACAACCTCGTCAAGTATCGCTATCAGCCGCACTGGAAGGGCAAGCGTGGCGAGCACGGTCGCGGCTCTGACCAGATGGGTCGCGCTGGAGCGGATGCCGTGCTGCTGGTGCCGCTTGGCACAGTGGTTACGGATCATTCCACGGGCCAGCTTGTAGCGGAGATCTTGGAGGTCGGCCAGCGCGTGCGTTTGCTCAAGGGCGGCAATGGCGGTTGGGGCAATGCCAAGTTCAAGAGCTCGGTCAACCGAGCCCCTCGGCAGTCCAATCCGGGCGAGGCAGGCGAGCGGGGCGAGTTCAAGCTCGTACTCAAGAGCATTGCCGACGTAGGTCTCGTCGGCTATCCCAACGCCGGGAAGTCTACCTTGACCAACATGATCACCAACGCTCGCCCGAAGATGGCGGCCTATCCCTTCACTACGCTGCATCCCGGCATTGGGGTCATCGAATATCCCGATCGCTACCAACGCCTCCAGATGGCTGACATCCCAGGCATCATCGAGGGGGCTAGCGAAAACCGGGGCCTCGGACACCGTTTTCTGCGGCACATCGAGCGTTGCTTCGTCCTAGCGCTGCTTGTCGACATGTCGGGCATCGATGGCCGCATGCCTTGGGACGACTACGCCCAACTGCTCGCCGAACTCGGGGCCTACGATCGCTCTTTGCTGGAGAAACCTCGTATCGTGCTGGCCAATAAGATGGATGAGGAGGTCTCGGTTGAGAATCTTGCCGAGTTTGGCAGGCGTCACGATTGCGTCACTCAGCCGATTTCCTGTCTCACGGGTGAGGGATTGGATGAATTCAAGGAAGTTCTGTGGGAAAAGGTGACCGAGGCTAAAGACAGGGCCAAAGAAGCCGAGATAGCCAACAGCGAATCCGCGAACGACGACTCGGAATCTCTGTAGTCAAAAAGGATTTCCAACCGACCCATGGCCAGTCTCAAGCCACTTATCATGCGCGCAAATCGCCTCCTCGGGGCGAATTTAGTGGAACGTGGGCTCATTTCCATCGACGCTTTGGACGCGGCAAACGAGCGCTTGCTCGAGCTGCTTTCCAACGCCAAGGAAGAGTTGCGCGTGAGTCTGCTTACCATCTTGATAAACGAGAACCAGAGCCTTGCCGAAAAGACGCTTCTGGAACACCTCCTCGAGGAGGAGTCTCTTGGCCTCATCGACGTGCGCAATCTGGAGCCTCAGGACGAGCTCACCGCTACCGTCGACCGCGCCGAATGCTGGGCCACCTGGACCGTGCCGTTCGACCTGATGGAAGGGACCTGCTACCTGGCTACCGCCTACTACCTCAGTCCAGCCGTTCGCGAGTTTTGGGAAAAGAAATATCCAGGCAACGTCGTCTGGTACGCCGCCCCATTGGATTCGATATCGGAATACCTGGAATCGCTTGAGGCAGAGGAGGCCAAGGCCGCGATGGCGGCCAAGTAGCATCGGATGGCGCTAGGGCGATTACAAGCGGGCATCGTAGACCATCTCAGCTCTCTCGGATACCTCGACGCGGATCAGACGAGCGAGATCAAGCAACGCGAAGCCGAACTCAACGGTAGCTCTTTCGACGAGCTCCTGCTCACCGAGTATCGAGTCTCCGACCACCAGCTCAATCTCGCCAAGGCAAAGACCTACGGCGTTGCTCCGATCAACGTCAGGCGTGTCGAGATCAACAAGGGCACCTGGGAGGTGCTCGATCAGGAATTTTGCGGCAAGAACCACGTCGTGCCGGTGAGCTGCTTCGACGGTTTCATCGTCGTCGCCCTCGCCAACCCCTTCGAGCTCACGCTCACCTCCCGCATTGCCAACCTCAGCAAGCGTCGTGTCGTCGCTTTGCTCGCTTCCGAAGCGGAGATCTGCGAAGTTCTCAAGCAGGACGTCAAGCCCGACTCCGCCGACTTCGGGGACGTTGTCGAAGCGGTCGGCATGGAGTTCGACGAAGGCGAGATCGAGGATGCCGACGAAGCTCTCGACAGCGAGGAGTCCGCCCCGATCATCCAGCTCGCCAATCGCATCGTCGAGGATGCCTACTACGGTGGGGCCTCTGACATCCACGTGGAGCCTCGCGAGAAGGACCTCGTCGTGCGCTACCGCATCGACGGCGTCTGCCAAGAGAAGCTCAAGCTCCCGCAGAAAGTCTCCGGTTCGCTCGTCGCTCGCCTGAAGATCATGGCCAATCTCGACATCGCCGAACGTCGCCTCCCGCAAGACGGTCGTATCGTTTTCAAACAGTTTACCAAGAAGAACGTCGACATCGACCTCCGCGTCTCCACCGCCCCGCTCAACCACGGCGAAGGCGTCGTCATGCGTATCCTCGACAAGCAGAAGTCGACCCTTCCCATGCCCGCCCTCGGCTTCTCGCCCGAGAACCTCGAACGCTACCGCGAGATCATCAAGAACCCGTACGGCATGATCCTGCATTGCGGTCCCACCGGCTCCGGCAAGTCCATGACCCTCTATTCGGCGCTCAACGAGATCAGCGATCCGGGCATCGTCATCCGCACTGCGGAAGATCCCATCGAATACACTCTCAACGGCATCAATCAGATGCAGATGAACCGGCAGATCGGTCTGACATTCGCCAGCGCTCTTCGCGCTTTTCTCCGCCAGGACCCCGACATCATCCTAGTCGGCGAAATTCGCGACCAGGAAACTGCCAACATCGCAGTGGAAGCGGCCCTCACCGGTCACCTCCTCATCAGTACGCTGCACACAAACGATGCCCCAAGTACGGTCGCCCGTCTGACCGACATGGGTATCGAGCCTTTCATGATCTCCTCCTCCCTGCTCTGCGTTTGCGCCCAGCGTCTCATGCGCCGCGTTTGCAAGACCTGCCGCGTGCAATACGAGCCCGAGGGCCGCGAGAAGGAAATTCTCGAAAACGCTCTTGGCTGGTCCGGTCCCATCTTCAAGCACAGCCCCAAAGGCTGCCCTCGCTGCAATAGCACAGGCTACAAAGGTCGAGTCGGTATCCACGAACTCATGACGACCAATGAGGAGCTCATCGAAGACATCAACAAGGGACGCGAGACGGCCGACATCAAGCGTACCGCAGTGAAGTCCGGCATGAAGACCCTCCACCAAGACAGTCTCCTCAAAGTGAAGGACGGGCTCAGCACTCTAGAAGAAGCCCTCGCCACCGTACCAGTCGATATGTTTTAGTGTGGTGTCATGCATGGGATGTCACCAAGAGTAGCGCGGCGCTTTTAGCCCGCGTCCGCATTGCAGGCTCTACTCTCTGCCTTTCGACAAGCTCAAGGTCTGCGACGTATAGAGACGTGAAGCACGGCTATAAACATGCCTTGGTAGGGCTCCCGACGAGTTGGGGACTTGTCGTGAGTCATGTTGCAAGATTCTATTGGGTGTGTTTTTAACTGCATCATTCTAGGAACGCGGGCGGCTCGCCCGCAGCAATGCGGAAATCAGCTTGGCTGCGGGCGAGCCGCCCGCGTTCCCAGAGCCGACACTTTAAAACAAACCCCTGAATAGCGCCGTTTCTACTAGGCGCTCGACAATCGATCATCCTTGATGGATAAATGGCCTCTCCAGTTCTGCAAGAATCCAGATTCTTCAACAGATTCGCGGTGGCGAAAAAGCTCTTATGAACATCCTAGCAAAATTATTTGGCAACGACCAAGATTCGCAAAGCAGCGACGGCCTCGCGCAAGGGGAAAGAGAAGCGATCTTAGATCTCCTTCTGCTGTGTACGTACTTGGACAATCATCTTTCTCTAGCTGAGGATCGAGTTTTCAAGGAAGAGGCGGAACGTCTTAGCTGGGACTCCGGAACTTCCGTGGATATCTACATTTCAACTGCGACTGATAAAGTCAGGAGAGCTATGCCTGACGAAAGAATGGAAGAAGAGCTAGTCGACGACATCGTCGGCAGACTTGTTTCGGAAAAATCGAAATCGACCGCCTATTCCTTGATGAGCAAGCTTTTCGAGTCAGATGGCGAAGTCGCTTCTGAAACCGAGTTTATGCGTAAGATTGAATCTCGCCTGCGGTAGTTCGCAGTGAAGAAATTTTCTTGAGCTGAAAGTCCGTCAGAGGCAGGCATCGGGGATGGCGAAGAGTTTTTGGCTGATCAAGAGCGAACCGGATGTGTTTTCCTTCGAGGATCTGGCGAATTGTCCAGGCAAGACGGAGCCTTGGGACGGCATTCGGAATTACCAGGCTCGCAACTACATGCGGGACGAGATGAAACGAGGCGATCTGGCTCTGTTTTATCATTCCAACGCGGGACCGGAGTCTGGCGCCGTGGGCGTCGCTGCGGTGGCGAGCGGTGGAGCTCGGCCTGATCCTTCGCAGTGGGATTCGAAGTCGAAGTACTACGATGCGAAGGCGCCGAAGGACGAACCTCGCTGGTTGATGGTGGACTTCAAGTGGAAGGCGGCGTTCAAGCGCCTCGTCTCGCTGAAGGAAATGAAGGAGACGCCAGAGCTGGACGACATGCTGGTGGTCAAGCGCGGCCAGCGGCTCTCGATCCAACCCGTGGAGCTGAAGCATTTTCGCGCCGTTTGCGAAATGGGTGGACTGAGTCCCAGCGCCTTGAAGAAGCTAGGAGTTTAGCAGCCCCCAATCTTCATCCGCTTCTACTTCTTCATCTTTTTCCAAAACGCAGATGAAGAAGTAGAAGCGGATGAAGATTCTTAGGTGAGGGAGAAGATCTTCAGCTTGGCTTTGATGCCTTCCAGCATGGCTTCGGGAGATAGGCCATAGCGCGCTCGGATGCTGGATACGCTGTCGCCGTGGGCGACGAATTCGTCTGGCCAGCCGATGCGATGTAGTGGGGTAGCTAGGTTGGCGTCGGAAAGGGTTTCGGCGACGAGGCTGCCGAAGCCGCCGGAGAGCACGCCGTCTTCCAGGGTGACGACGAGCTTGGCTTTTGCTGCTTGAGCGAGAAGAAGATCCGTGTCGATCGGCTTGATGAAGCGGGCGTTGACGATGCCGACGCTTTGACCTGTCGACTGGGAGAGCTGGTCGGCCAAGTAGCGAGCGTCTTTAAGCATGGGGCCGAGAGCCCAGATTTGAATGTCGTCGCCGTCTTGCAGGACTTCGGCCTTGCCGATTTCCAGTGCGGCAGGCTCGGACTTTATGGGAACTCCTTCTCCCGCCCCGCGTGGATAGCGGATGAAGGCAGGGCTTTTCTGACTGAGGGCGGTATGCATCATGTCGACCAGCTCGTCCTCGTCTCTAGGCTGCATGGCGACGAGGTTGGGGACCATGCGCAGGTAGGCGATGTCGAAGAGGCCGTGATGGGTGGGGCCGTCGTTGGGCGAAAGGCCGGCCCGGTCCATGCAGAAGACGATCGGGAGGTTCTGCAGGCAGACGTCGTGGATGATCTGGTCGAAGGCTCGCTGGAGGAAGGTGCTGTATATGCCGCAGACGGGGCGGAGGCCGCGGGTGGCCATGCCGGCGGCGAAGAGCACGGCGTGCTCTTCGGCGATGCCGACGTCGTAGAATTGCTTGGGCACCTTGTTGCTGAGGTGAATGAGTCCGGTGCCGGAGGGCATGGCGCCGGTGATGCCGATCACTTTGGAGTCGGCTTTGGCAAAGCGTACCATGGCTTGACCGAAGACATCCTGATAGGCGGGCGGGGGAGAGGGCTCGGTCTTGGCGGCTGGCTTGCCGGAGGTGACAGCGAAGGGGCTGGTGCCGTGAAAGCGTTCGGGAAAGTCGATGGCGGGCTTGTAGCCTTTGCCTTTTTTGGTGACGACGTGGACGATGACGGGCTCGTCGGAGTCGCGAGCGAATTCGAGGTAGCGCTTCACGAGGGCGAGGTCGTGGCCGTCGATGGGGCCTAGGTAGCGCACGCCGTACTTCTCGAAGAGCGAGGAGGGGACCATCATGCTCTTCCAGCCTTTTTCGGCGCTCTTGCCGAGACGCACGAGCTGGTCGCCTCCCGGGACCTTCTGGAGCAGGGAGCCGAAGTCGTGGTGCAGGCGGTTGTAGATGGGGTTGGTTATGAGCTCGTTGAGGTACTTGGGGATCGCTCCGACGTTCTTGGCGATAGACCATTCATTGTCGTTGAGGACGATGACGAGCCGCTTGGTGGCAGCTGTTACGTTGTTGAGCGCTTCCATGGTGATGCCGCAGGTGAAGGCGGCATCTCCGCATATGGCGACCACGTGGTCCTTGGACTTGAGCTGATCGCGGGCGGCAGCCATTCCGAGAGCCGCTGAGAGAGCGGTGCCAGCATGACCCGCTCCAAAAGCGTCGTGGGGGCTTTCCTCGCGAGCGAGAAAACCGCTGAGTCCAGAACCAGAGCGGATATTATCGAACTCCGGGCCTTTGCGTCCGGTGAGCAGCTTGTGAACGTAGCCTTGGTGGGAAGTATCGAAGACGAACTGGTCTTGGGGCGTCTCGAAGACGAGGTGCAGAGCGATGGTGAGCTCCACTACGCCGAGATTCGGGCCGAGGTGCCCGCCGTTGGTGGAGGTGACCTCGATGAGGCGGTTGCGGATTTCTTCCGCGAGTTTGGCGAGCTGAGTCTCGTCAAGACTGCGGAGGTCGGCTGGCCCGGCGATCGAATCTAGAAGCGGGCCCTGGCCGGAGGCGGTGTTTTCGGAAGAGTCGTTCAAAGCGCTGGTTTTGAGGAGGGGCGAAACTGAAGGGATTGCGCGGGGCGTGTCCATAACTTACTCCTTCGGCTCGCTCAGCGGTCGGGATCGAAGTTCTCGAACTGGGGGTTGGCGGAGTCCTTCGACTTGAGAATCTCGATCTTCTTTTCCGCCTCCTTGAGTTTGGCGTCGCAGGCGGCGAGGAGCTTGTTGCCTGCCTCGTATTGGGTGATTAGCTTCTCTAGCGGCAGCTTGCCCTCTTCCATTTCCTCAACGATGGCTTCGAGCTTTTCCAGGCCTTCTTCGAAAGATGCGATCTTTTCCGTCTTCTTTTCGCTCACGGCTTGGGGACTATGGCGTGGCTGGCTCCGACTTCAAGGAGCGAAACGGAAGAGGCGCTCGTGAGTCGCTGATGTGGCTGCTTCCAAAAATTCGGCAGATACGGATGTCGATTGGATCCGCCCCCCCTGCGCAAACAAAACTTCAACGTTGAAGTTTTGTTTGCGCAGGGGGGACTCGCGAGACGTCATGCATGGGATGTTGTTGGCTGTAGCGCGATCCCGTCGATTGGATCCGCTTGGCGTTTTGTCGAGCTCGGTTAGGCAGGTGTGATTAAAAGCGTCGCATTTAGGAAGGCGCCACTTTGAAACACACCCCGTTTAGGCAGGGGAGCGAATCGACGCTCGACAGGGGTGGGGCGTACGGGGTTGTGTTTCTCGGTATGTCTTCCCTGGAAATCGTTTTCGTCGTTGCCTTGTTGGCGAAGCTGGTCGCTGAGCTGGCGCTTGAATTTCTGAATCGAGCTTACGTGTCCGGGCGCACAGGCGCCTTGCCCGAGTCTTTGGAAGGGGTGATGAGCGCGGAGAATTTCGCCAAGTCGAACGAATACACGCTGGTCAAGAGTCGTTTTGGTTCGCTGGAGCTGGTCTTCGATGCGGTCGTAGTGGCGGCCGTGGTTCTGAGCGGCGTATTGCCGGAGGCTTTTGCTGCTTGGACGGGCTGGCTAGGGGAGGGCGCCTGGAGTCAGGCGTTGTTTCTGATCGTTACGATGATGGTCATTAGCTTGGTTGGCGTGCCGCTGGACTACCACCGACAGTTCAGGATCGAGGAGCGGTTTGGCTTCAATCGCAGTACGCTTGGGCTGTGGATAATGGACAAGATCAAAGGGATGCTAGTGGGCTTGGCGATCGGCGGGCCGCTGCTTTGGGTATTGATCAGCCTGGTGGATTGGCTGGGAGCCTACTGGTGGCTCTACGGCTTTGTCCTGATGTTCTGCTTCCAATTGGTCATGATGGTGCTGTATCCGATGTTGATCGTGCCGCTTTTCAACAAGCTGACGCCTCTTGAGGACGGACCTCTCAAGAGTCGTCTCATGGCGATGTCTGACAAGGCGGGTTTCAAGTGCAACGCGATCCAGGTAATCGACGGCAGCAAGCGCTCGGCTCATTCGAATGCTTATTTTACGGGTTTCGGGCGGTTTCGGCGTATCGTACTATATGATACGTTGATCGAGCAGCTTGGCGAGGACGAGATCGAGGCCGTCCTGGCTCATGAGATAGGCCACTATAAAAAGGGGCATGTGCCGAAGATGATCGCCAGCTCGGCAGTCATGATGCTGGCGGGCTTCTGGCTGGTCGGCTACCTGGCCCGTAGCGAGTGGTTTTTCGAGGACTTCGGCTTCGAGACGATGAGCATTGGGGTCGCGTTCCTGTTATTCAGCGTTTTCGGAGGGCTGTTTACGTTTTGGCTGTCCCCGCTTTTCAATCGTCTGTCGCGAAAGCACGAATACGAAGCGGATGCCTTCGCCCGTGAAGTCGTGGGAGACTGGAAGCCGCTCAGTGGAGCCTTGCGTCGCCTGAGCGAGAAGAATCTGAGCAACCTGCTGCCGCATCCGGCGTATAGCGGCTTTCACTACTCGCACCCGACCTTGCTCGAGCGAGAGGCTGCGATGCGGGGATGAGGATTCCGTGGCTTTCTAGACCGCGAATAGCCGCCAATGCCTGCGAATAGGGTGTGCTTTCAAGGTATTCGTGTTCGTTCTCGGCAATGTGATTCGATGCGACTTTTTTGTATCTACATTCTTGGGAGCTTCTTCGCGATTTCGGTGCAGGCGGAGGATTTCCTGCGGGTTGCGACTTTCAATGCGCGGAACTACCTGAGCATGGACCGGCTTGTCGAGGGTCGGTTTCGCCAGGACTACCCTAAGCCGGAAGCGGCGAAGAATGTAGTTAGATATTCGATACGGGATGTTGGCGCTGATATTCTGGCTTTGCAGGAAATGGGTTCGGAGGCTCACCTGCTCGAGCTAAGAGACGATCTGGCAGCCGAGGGCCTGCAGTACGCGGGCTATGCGATACTCGAAGCGGCCGACGAGAAGAGGCGGGTGGCGGCTCTGTGGCGCGAAGGACTTTCGGTCGAGGCGGTGTCGCATGCGGATTTGAGCTTCAAGTACTTCGAGGAGCGGCAGCCTGTGAAGAGGGGGATGCTGGAGTTGCGCATTGCGATGGCTGATGGCGAGCGTTTCAGCATTTTTATCCTGCATTTGAAAAGCAAATACACGGACGATCCGCGAGACGAGAGATCCGAGGAGCGGCGGGTTGGCGAGGCCCAAGCGGCCCGCAATCGTATTTTGCAGCTGTTTCCGGATCCGGCTGCGGGGCGCTTTCTGATCGTAGGCGACTTGAATGACGGTCCGAATTCTCGCGCAGTCAGACGGTTTTTGCGGCGCGGGGAGACGGCGATCGCCAAAGCGGTGGAGTGCCTTGACGAGCATGGGCTCGTCTGGACGCACTACTACAAGAAAGGCGGCGAGTATTCGCAGATCGACTACATTCTTCGTTCTGGCGGCATGGCGGAGAGGCTTATTTCGCCCGGTGGCATCCTAAATCGAGCCGACTATTATCAAGGCAGCGATCACCGTCCGGTTTGGGTAGATATGATTTGGTAGAGGGCTAGTAGTGCGGTCCCGCAGAGCGAGATCACATCTCCGTCGGTTCCTATCCTCATCCTCATCCCCTTCCTCATCTTCATCCTCATCTTTATCTTGGGATGAGGATGAAGATGAGGAAGGGGATGAGGAGGGGGGAATCGCGGACGCGGGCTTCAGGCTTCGAAAGCTCCGCGCTACTCTTCGCGACGTTGCATCCTTGACAGTACACTAGGTCTACTTTGCTAAGTCACTGAAAGCATCTCGAGTGTGGGGTCGTCGCTCGCGACGCACCGCGTAGGTTCGATCTATTTCTAAAACGGCACGGCGACGAGCGCTGGCGCTACAAATGATAGTCCAACAAAGTAGGGCTAGCGAATCAGAAGAAGGATGAGGACGACGACGGCGATGCCGACCAAGGCGATGAGGTATTGGAGGAACCTGGCGAGGCGGTTGCAGCAGTCGAGCTCACCTTTGCCGCTGGGACGGCCTGGATCGGTGGGCTTGAGCGGGACGCGGCCTTCGACGTATTTCGAGCGAACGGCTTCGCGCTTGACGGGCTCGCCGTCGCGGGTGAAGCCGTGGGCTCGGAAGGTGAAGGTGTAGACGCCTTCGACATTCGTGGCGGTGTAGAGCCGCCCGTAGTTGCCGTCGTTGGCGTCGTCGTCCTGGTGGGCTCCATCGTCTTTGAGGGTGTGGTGGCTGACGACTCCGTTGGGGTCCTGGGCTTCGACGGTGACGGCGCAGTTGAGGACGGGTAACGAGAATTCGGATACGAGGGCGTTTAGCCTGATGGGCTCGCCGACCTTGATGATGCCAGGCTGGACGAAGGGGGTCATGCGGAAGTTCGAACCGGCGCCGATGGCGATGCCGTAGAGGATGGGTTGGTCGTATTCCCGGCACTTGTCGGGACGGAAGCCGAAGGAGAAGTCTTCGAAGTTCTGCTGGGGATTGTCGGCGGCCCCGGTGGCGTCGGTAGTTTGTCGCGGTCGATCGACGCAGGCTTTTCCGTCATGGTAGAGGATGGCTTTCCAGAGTCCGGCATAGCGTTCGGGCTGGCCTTCGGGAAGCACGACTTCGAGGAAGCGGGCAGTGTTGGCGATGCCGGGCCGGACTTGGTAGCCGGGGGGCACGGTGGTGAGCTCGACGATTTCGCCGTTGGGGGCTTTGAGGTAGAAGGGGAGGCGGATGCCTTGCTTGTCGTAGATGACGATCATGAAGCGGGTGTCGCCTCTGAGGACGTCGAAGTCGTGGCTGTGCTCGCTGTTCGGGTCGATGTAGTAGGTGGGGTCCTCGATGATGGCGAGATCGACGGCCTCCATGTAGATCTGGGTGAAGTGCTTTTCCAGCGAGAAGAAGTCGAGTCCGGAGAAGCTCTCGACGTGAAGGAATTCGCCGCCGGTGGACTGGGCGAGGACGCTGAGCCGTCCGACATCGATGCTGTCTCCGATGCCGACGGCGTAGAGTCGCTTGCCAGTGGGGGCGGGTAGTGCGGTGGCTCCGTCTTCGCCCAGGAGGGAGTAGGTGACACTGTCTTCGGGATTCAGATAGGGAGTGTTGTCGAAGCCGTCGGTGAGGACGACGACAGCCGTGTTGAGTTCGGCTGGAGGGCTGGCTCTGGGATGGTCGTCGATGTCCTTGATGGCGACCATGACGCCGCCGGCGATGGAGGTGAAGCCGGTGGGGGTAAGGTTGGCGGCGTTGATGCCTCCGGCGATGAGGCCTTGGTTGGAGGAGGTGATGTTGGTGATTGAGAGGCCTGGGATGACCTCGGGCGTGTCGTTGAAGCGGGTGACGCCGATACGGTCATCGACATCGGGGCGGGCGAGTTCGACGAAAAGCTGTCCGGCGTCGATGGCGGTTTCGATCTTGAGGCGTTCGCCGGAGGTGTCGCTCATGGAGCCTGAGCGGTCGAGGACGAGTTGCACATCGATGTTGACCAGGGGGATGATTGAAGCGGAGAGCGGATAGGTAAGGGAGGGCGCGGCGACGTTGGTAGCATTGTGGCTGTCGATGACCAGCTCGGCGTTGTAGTTGCCGGGAACGTCATTGGCGTAGAAGGTGACGGCGAACAGGAGTTCGCCAGTGCCTGGGGAGATGGCTCCGCAGGGGGCGGGCGGATTCAGGGACAGGCTTAGATCGGAGACGGGCGAGGTAATGGAAGCGCCCTCGAGCTGAAGGCCGAACAGGGCGGCGTCAGGACCTTGGATATGGGCTTGGAAATTGAGGATGCCGTCTGCGTTGTTGGTGATCCTGACGACGCGGACGGTCCGGAAGCCCCGCTGGATCTCGCCGAATGCGTTGGGCGGCTGGACGAAGAGGTTGGCGTTGGCGATGCAACCTTCGCCTTGGAGGGAGACGTTGTGGGGACTGGCCGGCGCGGAGCTGGTGAAGCTGAGGGTTTGGCTGGCGGCGCCTTCGGCCACTGGGCTGAAGGTGATCGGAATATTTTGGGAGGCTCCGGGAGCCAGGCTGCCATTGAATGCGGCCCACTGGAAGAGCAACCCTGGGGCGGAAGCCGGAAGGCTGACGGTGACGTTTGCCTCGCCGTTATTGGAAATGGTTAGCGACTCGCTGCTTGAGGAACCGACGGGCACTTTGCCGAATGAGAGGGTGCCGGGATAGGACAGTGAAACGATTGGAGGGCGGGCTTCGCCTTTGCAGCGGAGAAAGGTATCGCCGTCGGCTGGCGTGGGGTTGATGGGCAGGTTTTCGTCGTAGTTGCCCAGCATCCCTGGGGCGAAAAGCACATCGACGGTGAAGTCGTCGTTGGGATCGAGCGTGATTGGCAGCGGAACGGAGGTGGCGGCTACGGAAAAGGGTGAAACGTTGCCGATGTTGTTGATGGTCAGACAGTCGTCGCCTTTGTTTTTTACGGTGAATTGCTCGGTGTGGGAGGAGAGGGCTGCCGGGACGCCGGGGCCAAGCACCGCATCGGGGAAGGTCTTGGTGTTCGGAATGACGTCGCATTCTCCAAGCGGTCGAGAGCAAGAGGAAACGGTTGAACCGCCGTCCTTGATGAGAAGAGCGGTCGTGGTGGCCTCGGCGTTGGCCTGACCGGAAGGCGAAAAGGGGACGGCGGAGCAGAGCGTGTCTCCGGTGTCGCTGCGGCAGATCTGCACGCTCTTGATGGAGCCGCCTGCGGAGGGAGAGAAGATGAAGAAGAGGCTTCCGTTTCCCTGACTGCGATGCACGGCGGGCAGTCCGACGGAGCTTGGTTCGTTGACGAAGATGATCGACTGGGTGCCGATGCCGGACGGGCCACTGGTGTCGATCAAGGTGACGAAGCGATCGCCCGAGCTTCTCACATCGAGGGCCAGCATGTAGTTGGCGGGATCGCCGAAGCGCATGAATTTCAGCTGGCCGCCGGGGAATTGCGGGAAGAACTGGTTGGCAGAGCCTCGCTCGAAGAGCAGGCCCGGGTTGGAGCCGCTGGTAGTGAGGGTGATCTGCGTACCGTTGGGGGCGGTGTCGGAGGAGGATTCGTTCCAGAGGAGGGCGGACTCGCTGTTGATGAACTGACCGGTGGTGATGTTGAGGCAAGGCATGGGAGGAGGGGGTTGAGGTTAGATAAATATTAACTACTAGGTAATATAAGTATTTAATCCTGTGTAAATCATATGATTCGTGATTATCTCCGTGAATGCGCGGAGGGGTTCTGGCCGAGCGACCTCCTACGCTGCGAGAGATGTCGGTCGCTTTTGGAATGTTGCTTTGGGTGAAGAGGGGCATGTCCGGTTGGTCGCTCTCCGGGGGGGAAAGCGCTCACCCCTGATGACGAGTGGCGCGGAGCGTCATTTGAGCGCTGGACTCGATGGTGTGAGAAGCTGGCTTTTGCTATGATGGGCGGATGTCCGTTTCGCCTATTCCTTCCAGCAGTTTTGGAGTTCTTGGCGTGGCCCAGCAGGGTTTGCGTCGGAGCGAACAGCAGCTTGAACGCGCGGCTCGCAGCATAGCGTCGGGCGACGTAAACTCGTCTCGCATGGTCGAGCTGGTCGTGTCCGAGCGCATGTACCAGGCGAATGCGGCAGTGGTTCGTACCAGCGATCAGATGTTGGGCGTGTTGATCGACCGGCGCGCCTAGTCGACCGTTTGGCGCTAAAGTTTAGCTAATATACGACCCTGGGGTTTCTGTTCCGTCCAGAGAGTTGGCCCCGGGGTTAACTTTTGTCCGGGGGCGGTCGAAATTGTAGTTAGAGCGGGCCTTGATTCGGGGTCCGACTCTCTTCTATGGCCATCGATTTGCTAGCGTCCTTCTCCAGCAGCCATTCTAGCGACCTCATAATGCAGGTGCTGGGCGGCTTTGCGGTGCTCGCGTTTCTCGGGGTGGCCATCTACATCGGGATGACTTTGTTGCAGGATGGGGCGAAGCGTTGCGACACAGTGGGCAAGAGCTCGCTCAGCGCGGCCGACTATATGAAAAAGGATTCTGTGGCGACTGTGGTTTCCGGCAAGAGCAGCAAGGAATTGGCTGTTGAACGCTACGAGGAGGAGTGCAGGAACTTTTTGGACGAAATGCTGGATTCTGCGGCGAGTCGCATGGCGGAATTCGCCAAGGCCGCGTCTTGCGCCTACCAGAAGCTGGCCGACAGCTATGCGAAAAATTCCTATGGCATGGAGGGCGAGACGAGCTCCGTGCGATCTTCGAAGTTCATCGCGGTATGCGACCGGCAGTGGGGATTCATGAGGGGGGAGATTGGCTACTTGCTATTCCTGGATATACAGGAGCAGCTTCGCCATATCCTGGACAATCACCGGATGTTGGACCGGAAGAAGCCGCCGGAAGACGACGGCTCGATCGACTTGAGTCCAGAGCTGCTGAGGTCCCAGGAGATCGTGTCTCTCGCTCGCGCCGTCGGCAAGGACAAGGTAAGCCTGCTGCAACGGGGGTTTCTAGATACTATCGAGGAATTTCGTACCTTCTGCGATCGTGGCACTTTGCAGTGGCTCAACGAACGGCTGGTGGCTCTGACCAGCCGTCTTTCGGGGAAGTCTCGGTCCGGTATCAGACTTTCGGATACGAATCTCTACGACGAATTCAAGCAGTTCAAGGCGCGGCTGGAGATCGTGGCCCGGTTCACCGACAGGGTCGCGAACAATACCCAGCCTATCGGTGAGGACAGCCTGGCTCTGAGCCAGATCATTTACGTCGGCACGGTTCTGAGTATCCTGGCGAATCTGCCGGAATGGTTTAGCGAGCTGAATGCCGTGGATGAAGGCGATGACTTGGGCAACGGCGCCGTAGAGACGATCCCTGCATAGAGTCTAGCGTTCTCGCGAACGCGGCTACGCGTTTCGCTTTCCCAGCATGAAAAGGCCGAAGAGGAAGACGACGCCAGCCAAGACGAGAAAGTAGTAGGGCAGCCAAACGAATACGGTTTGGAAGAGGCTGTCTTCGACTTGCTGTGGCGGGAGAGCCTTTGTCGAATCGGACTGGCGAAGTCCTGCGATTACTGCGGCATAGACGTATCCAATTGCTCCATACGCCAGGTTGAAAGACAGGCCCTTGAAGCTGAGCACGGTAGCTCTCTGCTTCGAGTCGGTGATTTTGTTGAGGTAGTGGCTGACGAAAAGCCCGTTGAGGAAGATGCCGCTGTAGACGAGGATCATGGCGCTGGCTCCCCAATAGGGAATGAAGCGAGCCATGATCCATATCCCGACGAAGACGACGACGGTGAGGGCGAGGTAGTTGAAGGTCTTGCTGCGGGTGTCCAAGAGGTAGCGGCCGATCTTCGGAACGAAGGTGCCAAGCAAGGCCAGTCCCGCTCCGATGAAGCCAAAGCTGTATTCGGGCAGATCGATCTGCCGGTAGAATTCGCTGTTTAGGGTGAGAATGAGGCGTACTACGTGATCGAAGAGCAGACCGGCTACGATGACGCTTAGGGCGAGAGGCGTTTTGAGAATCCATCCGCCTGCCTTCAGGGTGCGCAGGAAGGCCGAGCTCACTGCCGCCCAAGATGAGCCACTGGGTCTTTCGGTGGCGGTTTCCTTCATGCCGAGGGTGGTGAAGAGAGCCAGGATGCCCAGGCCGAGCGTGCCGAAAAGAGGCAGGCGCATGGCGAAATCCTTGCTGATTTCCCAATCGAGTCCCACGAAGCCAAGAGCGAGGCTGAGCCTCTCGTGGTCATAGAGAATGGCCCCCAGGCTCATCGCGGCAACGAAGGCGATGGACTGGAGCTTCATCTGTCGCTCCAGCACGCTGCTCCATTGCTCCTCCATGCCGCGTTCGACCAGCGAGTCGTAGGCGAGGGCTTCGTCCGCTCCGCTGGCCGCGGCTTCGGCGGCTCCGCTGAGTATGCGGTTCGCCATGAAGAGGTAGAAGACCAGATCGCTCGAACCGATCGGGGCGAAACAGATCACGGCCATCTCGATCACCATGATTGCCGCCGCAGCTACGACCAGGTTTCGCCTGCCGATGGTGTCGGCCAACGCTCCGGATGGTACCTCGAGACAGACGATGCTGATTGCCCAGATGCTGTTCAGGATGGCGAACTGCTCCAGGGTCAGTCCGAAGTCCAGAAAGAGGATGGTGAAGACCGGGTAGTAGAAGCGGGCGTTGAAGAAGATACGAAACGCGATGAAGCGTTTGACGTTCGGCAGGCTGAGTGGGTCGGACACGGGAGGAGGAGAGAGTGAAAAGCGAAGAGCGAAAAGTTAAAAGTGAGCTCCGAGTGCAGATAGAAAAAGCCGCTTCCTGGGGGAAGCGGCTTTTTTCGGACAAGACGTGGGTTTGGAATAGTGGCTGTGCAGCACTATGCGACTACGGTGCGGGCGATCGTCCACACTGCATCGATGACGTAGATCCAAATGAAGATCGCCGAAATCATGAGCGTTAGAATGCCAAGCATGTTGAGCCGCATGCGAAAAAATGTAGCAAAGCGCCCGCGTAAAGAAAGCGCTAATTAGCGGATTATTTACATGTAGTGGATTCCTTTAGCTTTTCGTTAATGGGAGTGAATTGATTCATGGAAGCAGTGCCGTTCCTGCGATGCTGATTGGGACTGTGCCGTTTTGGTGTCGTATCATGCAGACCCCGTAGCGCGGAGCTTCAGCCCGCGTCCGTCAAAGAATAGAGCCTACAGCGTGGACGCGGGCTGAAGCTCCGCGCTACGTCGATTTTCTCGGGATTCGAGCTAAACCGTCTTTAGCAGCTTTTCGAGCCGAGCTGCGTCGAGGCCGAGTCGAGCGTGACAGAACTGGACAAGATCCTCGGTCAATGGGGCTTGGTAGGTTTCTTCGCCATCTGGCAGGGTGAAAGTCATGCGGTAGGCGTGCAATGCGTGGCGGGGTAGAGGAAGTATTTCGGCCATGGCCTGGGTCCAGCCGTCTTCGATGAAGTCGAGAAACAGGCCTTCGTCGGGCCCGTACAGCTTGTCGCCTACCACGTGGTGGCTGGCGTGCAGCGCGTGGGCTCGGATCTGATGCTTGCGGCCGGTGATCGGGGTTACTTTGACAAGCGTGTATCGGTCGTTGCCATGAAGCGGAGTGAACAGCGTTTTGGCCTCCTGGCGCCGGCCATCGTGGCGAACCGCGGTCTTGCTGCGCACGATGCTTTGGGTGTCGGGCCCGAGGGGCTTGTCGACGAGGAGCTCCTCTTTCAATCTTCCCTCGAGAATCGCGATGTAGGTCTTCGCAACCTGCCTTTTCTCGAGGGCCATTTGCAGGTGTCTGGCCTTCAAGCGATGCTTGGCGAATATGACTAGGCCGCTTGTTTCGCGGTCGAGTCTGGAGACCAAGTGCGAGCGTTCGCCTTCCAGATATTCGCGGCAGGCTCCGGCTAGGGAGGACCATGGCCCGTTTTTGGACGGATGGCACACGAGCAGAGCTGGCTTGTTCACCACCAATACGTGTTCGTCGTCTACGAGCGTCCAAGCTTTCAGCTCGTCTGGCGTGACGAGCCATCCCCATTCGGTGGCTGGCATAGGGTTAAGACCTCAGGAATCCTGCGAGCGGAAGCGAGCGATTATCTGGCCGGATATCCACGCTTGCAGAGACAGGGTCAGCATGCGGGAGGCAGCTATCATTAGCTTGTTGGTCCAGCCGGTGACCGTGTGGCTGCGGCCTTTTCGCAGGGCTTGCAAAGCGGCGCGAGCGACTTGGTCTGGCGTCTGGACGGCGCCTTTGGCGGTCGCTCCGGCTTGACGAAAGAAATTCGTTTCGGTTGCTCCAGGGCAGACGGCGATGGCAGAGGCGGGCGAGCCGCGCAGCTCTTCGTTCAGGGCGAGGGTCCAGCTGAGCACGAAGGCTTTAGAGGCTCCGTAGGTTGCCATGTGCGGGGTCGCCTGGAAAGCGGCTGTAGAGGCGATGTTCATGATGGAGCCGCCACGTTGCCGGATGATGGGCAGGAGGCGAGTGCCGAGTTCGACGAGCGCCGCGATATTCACCTGGATCAGCTCCAGGTGTCGCTCTGGAGCAACATCGTCTACGGATCCGTAAAGTCCGAAGCCAGCGTTGTTTACGAGGAGAATGGGGCCTGACTCTTTCTCTTCCTCAATCCGTTTGATGAGGTCGGCGAAAACGGCCTTGCGATGCTCAGGGTCAGCGAGATCGCATTCAAGGTGATCGACTTCCGGGTCGTTGTAAAAAGATGTCGGCTTGCTCCGAGAAAGGTTGAAAACTTTGGGAGCGGGTTCTACTTTCCGAAGTTGTTCGATGATCGAATTTCCAATCCCAGAAGAGCCTCCCGTCACGATGGCGAGGCCATATTCGAAGCCCTTTTCGTTTGCTTTGGATTTCTGGGTCATACCCGAGAGTAATAAAATAAAACCAAAGGATAACTATGCACACTGAAAATAGCCGCGACTTGATCATTACCGGAATCCACATGGATTTGACCGAAAGCCTTAAGGAGATGGTGCGTGAGAAAGTGGAAAGGCTTTTTAGGCATGAGGAGCGAATTATTAGGGTCAAGGTCGATCTGGAGTGCAGCCATGGGCACGGCGGGAGCGAGCATGAGTTTACGGCCAAAGGCCACATCGAGATCAACGGTCCGAGCCTGAACGTGTCGGTCTCCGATCTGGATTGCCACAAGGCGGTCGATCTGCTGGTCGACAAACTGGATCGGATGTTGCGCCGGCGCTCTCGTTTGCGGGTAGCGAAGCGCAAGGACACGCACGAAATCGAGATTCCAGCGAGCATCCCGAAGGTGTAGGGAGGGTTGGCGAATTGCCTGATTTTCCTCGAGTCGCCCGTGTTTTACGGGCGGCTCATTTTTTGAAGATTGTCCTTGAAACGCCTGGTCAATGCCACTTTCTTCTCGGCTCTCAACCGGCCTGAGCCGGAGAGAAGCTGAAGCGGGGTTAGCTCAATTGGATAGAGCACCTGACTACGGATCAGGAGGTTAGGGGTTCGACTCCCTTACCCCGTGCCACTTCAGACGGCGGCCTTTCGCGATGCGAAAAGGTCGCCGCTTCTGTATCTGGATCTTGGGGACAAACAATCTTCATCTTCTTCATCTTCTTCTGCTTCTTCATCTTCTTCCTCAAACCTGGAAAAGGAAGCAGATGAGGATGGATCAAGCTTTCTCCAGGTCCTTGCGGATCTTCAGCCAGAAGTTCACCAGGTAGAGGATACGCATGGGGCAGTTGGCGAGTGGGACTTCCAATTGGGCGAGTGGGATCCAGGCACAGCGTTCGATGCCTTCTTCGATTTGCGGATCGAGCGGCGAACGAATTCCGTCGTGGCGAAGGTAGAACCAGATCGTTCGCTTGAGCGAACGCTGCTTGGCGAATTTGGAGACGTGGGTGGTCGGTATCAGCTCGCTCTGGATGCGGAGGCTTTCCAGCGGCAAGCCGGTTTCCTCGGAGACTTCGCGCAGCGCGGTTTCTCGGCCGCCTTGAGGTGGTTCGATCAAGCCTTTTGGGAGGTCCCAACGGCCATTCTTGTAGATGAAAAGCGCATTGTCGTCCGCGTCGAGAGTTAGACCTCCGGCTGCCTCGACGGTTTTGAGGTCAGGCATTGTAGAGGCCGTGCAGCGTTTCGAGGATCTTGAACTGGCGGTAGTTGAGGTTGTTGAAGGGAACGCCTTCGATGGTGATGCTGAAGCGTTCCCGCCTGTTTTCCTTGGCCAGCGGTCTGAAGTTCTTGCCTGCCTCGTAGGGGATGTTGGAGAGGATGTAGAGCATGGCTTTGAGCCGGGCCTCCAGCTTGTTGTCCGATCCGATGACGACCCAGGGGCTCTTGTTGGAAGCGGTACGGGCGAACATCTGTTCCTTGTACTTGGTAAGCACGTCCCAGTAGTCGCGCACGAGCTCGTCGTTTTTGGAGTATTTCCAGTACTTGAGCGGATCGACGATCCTCTGCTGGAAGCGCACCAGCTGGGTATCCTTGCCAACCGAAAGGTAGAGTTTGATCAGGATAAGCCCGTCGTCGATATGCTGCTCCTCCCAGTCGAGCACCTTGCTCATGAAGTAGCGGTACTGGGACTTTTTGCAGTAGCCCATGGTGGGCTCGATCATCGCCCGATTGTACCACGAACGGTCGAAGAAGACGATCTCTCCGGGATTGGGGAAGTGCTGCTCGTAGCGTCGAAACCAGTACTTCGATTCCTTCTTGGTGGGGATGCCCAGTTCGACGACACGGAAGTAGCGAGGCATCATGTACTCGGTCAGTCGCTTGATGGAGGAGCCTTTTCCAGCGGCGTCGCGACCTTCAAAGACGATGGCCACGCGCTTCTTGTTCCCGATGACCCAGTGCTGGAGCTTCAGCAGCTCGACTTGCAGGCGTTGCTTTTCCTGCTTGTAAGTCGCGTAGTCGATATTCGAGTAGAAATCGAAGAACTTGCTTTTGACGAAATCTTGTCGGGCCATGGAGGAAACTAATCTTGATCGGAATCTAGCAAGACAACTGCCGTTGCTCCAAAAAGCATGCAAACCAGAAGCGGATGGCCACGCAAATTGTAACAATTCCGTGACGCCCGCGAAACTTGTTTGTTGATAGTGGCTTAGCTGCTCCTCTTGCCGAAAAGCGGCCCGTCGTTTTTCGCTTAGCTGCTCATTGGTTCTTCTGTAGCCGAGGTCGATAGACCTTGGGCGGAGAGGTAGAGAACCAAGGTCTATCGACCTCGGCTACACCTCAAATCTGAGGACGCCCGCCGCGTTGCATGCGAGACATCCAGCTAACTGCAGCTAGAGCATTTTTCGTTTGTTCAGTCGCATTTTCGGAGGGTGGTGCGGTCCCGACCGAAGTCGGGAACGCATACGCGTGCACATTGGGACGCAAATCGG
>JANQRJ010000046.1 GCA_028284635.1 Pelagicoccus sp. | reverse complement strand
AGAAGAACCGCCCCCGTCGACGCCCAACAGCAAAGGCTCTCGATTTGCCATGCCCTAGACGAAAAGGACCGCAACCCAGCTTGTCGAAGACATTGCGAGAGGTGCAAAAGGTGGGAGCGTGCTTGCACGCGAAAACAATGCAGGATCAAGGCACCGTATCGCGTGCAAGCACGCTCCCACCTTGACCGCCTCTCCCCCGAGCGGGCCCTACCCAATCGGATCGGCAAGCCGCCCAAACTCCCACTCCTGGATATACCCCGTGGTATGCAGTCCCTCGAATGGCCAATCCGCGTCTTCCCGCCACGGACGTCGCAGCCATGCAGGCCCGCGCAGCAGGTCCTGGGTCGCCTCCATGTGATCGAGTATCCTATCGTGCAACTGGTCCCGCGTTTTCGCGAACGCGCTCTCGCCTATAAGATTTCTACGCTCCTGCGGATCCGCTTCCAGATCGTAGAGTTCGTCCGTATCGAATAGATTGATACTCAGCTTCCACCGCTTCGTCCGCACGCAGCGTATCGGGAAAAAGCCGTCGCATTGCTTGTGAGGCTGGCCAAATCGATTGTATTCGACGATCACGTCTTCCCGTCCAGCGTCATCAGCTACGCCCCGCAGGACGGGCAGAAACGAACGGGCAGCATAGGCTCGATCCGCAGGAGGATTCACCCCTGCCGCATCCATGACCGTCGCCCAAACATCGACACCGCTCGTCATGCAGTCGACTCTTCGTCCTTTTCCCTCCACCAACGCGCCAGCCACGACTAGCGGCACCTTTATCGTCCGCTCATACATGGTAGGCCCTTTGGCGCAAAGCCCGAAGGATCCCTGATGGTCGCCATGGTCGGAGGTGAAGATGAACAGCGTGTTTTCGCCCAAAGCGCGTTTCGCCTCCTCGATCACGCGACCAATCTCGTAGTCGACGTAGCTGTTGCAGTTGTAGTAGCGGAAGTAGTAGTCGGGCAACGAGTTCGGATCTTCACGCGACTTGGCTAGGAAAGCGGAATACTCCTGCTGAAGACGCGGCTTGTCCGAAAGGTCCTGCCGAATGGTATCCGGAATTTCGATATCCTCCTGCCGGAAACGATCTCGAAACGGCGGCGGACAGATATAAGGACCATGCGGCTCGTCGAACTCGATGGCGAAAAAGCCCGGCCTATCTTCCTGCCCCCGCCCCTGCATAGCCGCGATCGCCCTGTCGGCCACGCGATGGGCGAAACAGAAGCTCTCGTCCTTCCAACCCTTGTTCCAAGCGCCGAACTTATTGGCCCCCTCCCTGCCGACTTCGTCGATGAAGTTCTTCAAATCGTACCAGGTCTCCGAATCAAAGCCACCGTCGGCCACGCCCCTACCCTCATAGGCGCCGGAGTCCAGATGCCACTTGCCGAAGTGATGAGTCTGGTAGCCGACCTTCTTCAATTCCTCCGCAAGGATCGGCACCTGCCGACCGATCGATACCTCGTTGGTCAAGGCGCCATTGCGATTCGGATACAGGCCTGTGAACCAGGCAGACCGGGCCGGCGTACAGACCGGACTCGCGGTAAAGGCGTTTTCGAAAAGGACGCCCTCCTCCGCAAGCCGGTCGATACAAGGCGTATCCACTCCAGGACGACGCCCGTAGGCGGATATCATGTCGCTGCCTTGCGTGTCGGTCGTTATGAATACGATATGCGGTTTCATGGAAAAGGATCAGGTCTGGGGTGGAAGACGGTTCGACAAGGTCAGTCCCTTCAGCGAACGCTTCGGAGCAGGGAAAAAGAGACTCGCGCAATAGCCGATGGAGAAGCAGGTCGCCAGACCGATAGTGCCGAAGGTCAAGAAGTTCAGATCCGTATGCTGGCGAACGAAGTACATCATCACGCCGCTCGACAAATAGCCGATCAGAGAGCCACGGGCATTCGCTCGAGTCGTGAAGATTCCCAGAAAGAAGAGGCCCGCCAGGCCGCCAGCGAAGAGCTGCAGTATTTCGAAGAACTGCTCGAAAATCGACTTGATATCGTAGCTCGCGAATACCAGGCCCGAAATCGTGCCGAGCGCCCCGAGTATCAAGGTCAGGATCTTGGCGATCTTCAAGGCCTTGGCATCATCCACCCGGTTCGCAAAGCGGCGATAGATGTCCGTTATCCAAACCGTCGTCTGACTGCTGATACTGCTATCGAGACTCGACATGCTCGCCGCGAATATCGAGCCGATGAGCAGTCCACTCACTCCGACTGGCAGTTCTCGTATGATAAACCAGGCCAAGAGCTGATCGCCTTGCTCCATAGTCGGATTGAGCCGCTCGGGAGCGCCCTGATAGAAGATGAAGATCGCTGTCCCCATCATGAAAAAGAGAAAGAGCTGCAAGGGTCCAACCGTCGCGGTGATCCACATGCTGCGGGCCGCCGACTTCTCGTTCTTGGTCGAGACGAAGCGCTGCACGACCTGCTGTAGAGAAACGTACTGGTTCGACGAGCCCGGCAAGTAAAAGAGGACTACCCAGAAGGTTATGGAAGTCAGGTTGAACGACCAATCGAAGAAGCGCAGCTTGTCGTAGCTGAGCAGCGAGTGAACGATTTCGCCGCCACTGGCCGGAGCGGAAAGGAAGGCCACCAGAATAATACCCACGGCGCCGCCAATCATGATGACGCCTTGTATCACATCCGTCCATACGACCGCCTCCAAGCCTCCCGTTACGGTATAGAGAGTCGCCACCACGCCTACTGTGATAATACAGGCTTCGATACTCCAGCCGGTCATGACGGAAAGGACCAACGAAGGCAGAAACACGTAGATGCCCATCTTGAAGAGCTCGAAAACCAGAAACGCCGCGCTCACCAGAACCCGCAGCACCACCGAAAACCGGCGTTCCAGATACTCGTAGGCCGTCGTCAGATCGATACGACAGAAGATGGGCAGCACGAACTTCACCACGAATACCGCCGCAACGAGCTGGGTTACCTGCACCAGCAGATAGCGGTAGTCCGACGCATAGGCCAGAGCAGGCAGCGACATAAACGATATGGCGCTCAGCTTCGTAGCGATAATGCTGATACCCGCCGCCCAACCAGGTATCCGCTTGCCGCCTCGGAAGTAGTCGTTGGTCGTCTTGCCGCGACGGGAAAAGTAGTAGCCCATCCCAATCAAGGCGGCGAAATACGCCCCCAGTACAAGAAAGTCCACCAGAGGCAGGGATCGCCTTTCCTCCAGATGGCCGCTGCCTCTCTGCACGCGGGCGACCCCATCGAGCACACCCAAAATCAAACGTTCTCCCCCAAACTCCGAAAAGGCATGAATTCGCCCTAAGTCGCCATGCAGCGCCAGCTCGATCCAACTATCCGTGATCGTGTGATAGGCCAGCGAGGGACCATCCTTTGCGTAGAGAAAGACATGCGCGAGACCGGTGACGGCCGGTACGGCAGGGCCAAAGTCTACCGGCGCCGAGCGGCGGTCTATCCACTGCTTCTCCTTGAGATGGTAGGCTTCGATCGTCCCGAGCGGAGAGCCGCCCAGCGAGTCGTACCCGCCGATTACATACAATCCCTTGTCGCGCTGCAGCTCCTGCACGACAAGGGCAGGAGAGACGCGAGAGCCGCCAGGCAGTTCGCTCACTTTCTCCCAAGCCTCGACGCGTTCTTCAAGATTCAGGCGATACAGCGAACGGGAGGCGCCTGCTTCCGAACCTGACCAACCTCCCGCAATATAGAGGGAATCATCCCAATACACGCCGCCCGCGGCACTCAGAGCAATTGGCAGCGATGGAAGCTCCTCGATCTCGATCAAGTCCCTATCCAAATCCCGCTTCAGCATTGCGACTCGGTTCGATGGCTGGCCCTCGTCCATACCGCCGACCAGGACGAGCGAGCTCTCATCTACCGATATAGCCGCGCCATATAAAAACGATGCGGGCAGAGAAAAACTGCGGACAGGCGCACCTTCCTCGAAAGGATAAAAAATGCCCGTTTTCGGCTGATCGACAGCCACTAGGCCATCGCCGAAAAAAGCGTAGAGCGCTCCCTCGGAACCAACCGGGGCAAAGGTCGCAGACTCTTCCCAGTCGAAAGGGTCCGGCAAGGCATCCTCGGCAGCCAAGCTGGCGCTGAACAGGGCGAACACCAAAGCGAGCAGTCCGTAGCGCGGAGCTTCAGCCCGCGTCCGTGGAGAGTAGATCAATTCTCTGCCCTTCGACGAGCTCAGGGTCTCCGACGGACGCGGGCTGAAGCTCCGCGCTACGGCACCAAGTACTGCTCGCTTTGTAGGGCCGACGCTTGCGTCGCGCCGCGTCGGGCTGATCCTACTACGGCACGCCCATGCACTGCGGCATGGCGCAAGCGCCAGCCCTACAAGGCTTGCGGCGAAAAACTTGCGCGCTACGGCTACACCACGCTTCATTTCAGCCAAGCTCCCTCTAGGGAAGATACTGGATCGCCATCCTCGGGGAGCTCTTCCTCCTCGAATGGAAGCTGCCCGATCTCCTCGATCGCTTGCCAATTCGGCTCGCCAAGGCTCTGCCCTATCTCCGCCCCTTGATCCATCAAAGTTCCCTGTAGCGTTTCGACGGATACGCTGCGCAGATCCGTTGCGGACTTGACTGCCAAAGCCGCTGCCGTGCCGATCGCCTGGCCTTGTCCCATGCAAATGGGAATCACGCGAGTCGAGGCCACCGCCTCGTGCGTCGCCGAAAGGCATTTGCCCGCCATGCCGAGATTCTCCAATCCGGAAGCCATCAAACTGCGAATGGGCACCGTATAGGCCTTCACGTTGTAGGACTCGACCCATCCTCCGGAGGGATTGTGGATATCGATATGGTAGGCCCCCATCGATATAGCGTCGTCAAAGCGCCGACCGGAAACGACATCATCCTTCGTCATGACATAGTCCCCCATGATGCGCCGACTCTCTCGCACGCCCAGCATGGGAGCGATTTCCTTGATCCGGGAATCCTCGAAGCCCGGCACCCACTTCTTGAAGAAACGCGCCAAATGAGGAATCTGCTCGTAGACCAAAGCGTAGGCATCCGAAACGCTTTCCACATCGGTGGGATCCAGCCCAAGCACGCGGGTCATGACAACGCTAAACTCGTCTTCGGTATGTAGTTTCACTCCTACTACACGCGTCTGCGGAATCGGGAAATCGCCCGCCTCGCGAGCCTGCTCGATCAGACCGGCAAAGCCGCCGAAGACAAAGGTCTTCACGCGATCCAGTCGCCGCCCGTTCTTCTCCAACAAGTCGGGATGCTTGCGCAGCCACTCGCGATAGAGCAGACTGTCATCCTTGCAGGCCTCGATAAGCCGGGCTCGATTCACTCCGCTGAGATTGAAGACCAGGGTGGGCGCCTGCACCAATCCATCTCGCGTGCGCCCCTTTTTCCAAGGCGCTCCGCTCCGGGCCGCTACATCGCCATCGCCGCTGCAGTCGATCACGATATTCGCCTCTATCGTCTGGCGGCCGGACTTCGTCTCGACAACCACAGCCTCGATCCGATCCCAATTTCGAACCGTATCCACCATATGGGTATGCAAGAGGATCTTCACTCCCGCTTCGCGAGCCATTTGCATGGCCAAGCACTTCCAAAGATGACTGTGCACGCTGACCAGCGATCCGCACTTGACGTCGAGCTCGTAGTCCGACGCCCCGTCCATCTCTCGCAGGCGACGGCAGAACTCCGCCGGCAAGCCCTTGACCACCTGGCGATAGTCGCGGTCGTGAAACCCGAGCCAAGGCAGGGTCGCGGAAATGCCGCCGAGAAACCCGTTGTATTCGATAAGCAAGGTCTTCGCCCCGTTTCGGCCGGCCGAAATGGCGGCTGCCAAACCGGCGGCTCCTGCTCCCACTACCAGTACATCCGTCTTGATATTCATGTTGTTCGACTGTCTCTAAAAAGCCGCCGGAGGCGCTCCTCCGGCGGCTCGTAAACTACCTTATCTATAACTCGAAATCGGTTTAAAAATCGGCCTTGAACTGCAGCTTCACCCAGCGAGCGTCGCCCGGCACCGCAAAGCGGATACCTCCATTGAAACTGAAGTACTCCTCGTCGAAGAGATTATCCACGTCCAGCGAGACCTTATAATTGTCCCACTTGTAGTCCACCGTCAGGTTGGCGACCTCGTAGGAGGGACGCATCACCGGGTTGGCTACGTTGTCAGCAAAGGGAGCGTCCCCGACATGCGATATGCCAAAGGCGAAGCCCAGGCCTTCGAGAGCGCTGTCCTCGAGGAAGTCGTATCTCGCGAGAATATGGCCCGTCGTCTCCGGCACGCCTCGGAGCTGGTTGCCCAGACGGCTCAAGTTGGTGTCCTCGCTAACGATGGCTTCCAGGTTTCCGAAACCAGCGATGATCTGCAGGCCTTCCATCGGGTTGAATCGGAAATCGATCTCGAAACCCTCCGACTCCAGTTCGCCGGTCTGGATCTGAAAGCCGGGGTTGATCGGGTCGCTCACCGTGAGATTCTGCTGGGCAAGCTGAAACAGCGATACGGAGACGGAAGCCTTGCTGTCGAAGAGATTCAAGCGAGCGCCGATTTCCTTCTGCTCCGCCGTCGGAGGGTCGAACGGCGTTCCGTCGAATGAGCCCGCGCCGGAAGACGGGAGGAATGACTCGTTGACCGAGGCGTACACCGTCAGGTCCTCCGTTGCCTTGAAGACCGCGCCGTATCGCGGAGACCACTTGCCTTCGCTCTGAGTGGAGACCGCATCTTCCATGGCAAGATTGTTCGTATTCGTAATCTCGAGACGATCCCAACGCAGGCCGCCAATAAGACGCAGACGACCCTCCATCAATTTGATGACATCCTGGAAATAGATGCCGAACTCCTTCTGGTCGATTTCCTGATCGCGCGAGGCGCTTGTTATCTCGGCGCCCAGCGCCTTGCCATAGGTGGGGTTGAACAGATCGAAGATCTCGGGGGATCCATCCAGCTCCGTCACGGCAAATCTCGTGTTGCCGCGGTCCTGGTGAAAGCCTCGGAAACGCGCCCCGAAAAGCAACTCCTGCTCAAAGGCCTCCGAACTCGTCTTGCCGGAGAGATTGAACTCCGTGTAGAAATCCCGCGTATCTCTGGGAATAAACTGGGTGAAGCGATCCCAGAGAAACGAGCCATCGGGCTGCAAAGCGGGCGCCGTAATGAAAGTCTCTCTACGATCCGCGTTCGAGAGCAGATAGGCGTTGAACCAGCGCATGACCCAGTCGCTGCTGAGATAATGCCTGAAATCGGTCGAAAAGAGCTGGTTGCTCACCTTCTTATTGTCAGTCGGCTCTCCCCGGAAGAAACCGACTGGGATGTCCAGGATTTCCAAGGTGGGAGAGTCGGCGTTGGCCGTTGTGGCAAACGGTTGAGCGAAGTTCTGCAGGCCATCGAAAAGCTGGTACTCGTAGCGCAGCAACAAGGAGCTATTCTTGTCGAATATCAGATCGGCCGCCAAACCCACGGCAAGCTTCTCGTGATTGGAGAAGGGGCGCCAACTCTCCGTGTCCTCGTAGGCCAGCACTGCTCTGTGGTTAACGTTGAGTCCATCTCCCTCCACCAGAGGACCCGTCACATCGACTACTCCTCGATAAAAGCTGTTCTCGCCGACTTCCACTGCGACCGAGGACGCGGAATCCGGCAGCGGGCGCTTGCGCTCCAGATTGATCACGCCGCCTGGGGTGGTCGAGCCATACAGAACGGCGGACGCTCCCTTGACCACTTCGACGCGATCGATATTCGAAAGATCCCAGCTGGCCTCCCTGCCAGGATTGAACACAAAGCTGTCGGCCAACACGGACGCGCCAAAGCCGCGAATCAATATATTCGCATCGTCCCGCTCGTCTCTCCCTGCGGCCGACGAGATATAGCGCGTAGCGTCTCCTACCTTCTCTGGACGTATATCCTCCAAAAGCTTGCTGCTGAGCACCGTCATGGCTTGCGCCATTTCATTGACGAGAGTATTGGTGCGGGCTCCCGATATGGAACGGGTACCAAGATAGCCGTCGTTCTCATCTTCAGTGACGAGAAAGGGGTCTAACATAAAAACGTCTTCCTCGTCATCCTGGGCTGCTATATTCGAAACAGCTGCGCAAAAGCAGGCGGACAATAGAATCAGTCTTGGGTATCTATTTGCGATTTTCATTTGGCATCTAGTTGGGGTTGAGGCAGTGAAATTCCAGAATTCCTAGCAGGGAACAGCCAAACAGGCGGTAGACACGATGAAGAAATCTGGGGTTGTTTGATAAAATCCGCATCGCGAAGCTCCAAAGGAAAGCATAGACGAACCGGATGCTTATCTCAAACGATCTCGCCGCAGCTTTTTCTCTCAAAGGATTCCAACTTGTACTTTTATGGATCCAATTTCGACTCCTAATCTGGGAAGGCCAGTCATGCGTGAGACGTAGCGCGGAGCTTCAGCCCGCGTCCGTGGAGAATAGATCCTGCAATGCGAACGCGGGCTGAAGCTCCGCGCTACGGATTGCGAAAGTTGACGAATGACACCGCGCTAGGAATCCAAGTACTTGAAAAGGTACGGCTTGATAAAGCTTCGCTGCTCCTGACTGCGAATCACGCGGCGTCCGATCTCATCTGGATCCCAGCGGGCAAGCAACTCTCGCCGGAGCTGGACGAAGATCTCCTCGTATTCGGAATTTCGCGACAGGTCCTCAAACTCCCCAGGATCGCGCTTAAGATCGAATAGCTCGGGTCGCTCGCCGTGGTACCAGTTCAGCTTGTAGTGGTCACGCTTGAGCATGGCAGTGGGAGACCAGCTGAAATCCGCGTAGTACTCGGAAAACGTCGCGTTGTCCCAAGCCTCTAGACCAGCTGGCGTAAGGAGAGAACCAAGGTCGCGTCCATCCTGCCTGGCGCCGCTCGGCAAGTCGTTATCCGCTCCACTCTGGCCTAGAATTGTCGCGGTCAGGTCGAGCAGATTGACATTCCGATCCACCCTCAGGCCAGCTCCCTTCTTGCTGGGAAAGGCTACCACCAAGGGGATGCGAACCGAATGCTCGTACATCGAACACTTTAGCACCATGCCATGCTCGCCCATCATTTCGCCGTGATCCGAGGTGAAGACGACAAGCGTGTTTTCCCGTTGTCCAGTCTCCTCCAAAGCATCCAGCAAACGGCCTAGCTTGTCGTCGATAAAGCGGATCAGGGCGTAGTAGGATGCCCTCAAGCGTCGCATGTTTTCGTCTGAAATCCTGGACTCGCCACCAAAGCCCCGAGCCGCCCGATTGCGTTGGTTGAAGGGATGAATTTCGGCAAGGTGGCCAGGCGGGATCTCAGGAAGGTCGATCTCCTCTAAAGCAAAACGGTCGTAGTATTCGTCCGGAGCGAAAAAGGGGTTATGCGGACAGACGAATCCGACATGCAAGGCCCAGGGATTCGCCGTACGTAGCGGGTCCCTGAGATAGCGCAAAGCGGCTTCTTCCACCGCGTTGTCGGCATCGATTTCCTTCGAATGTCCCGGACCGCAAGGCCAACTGTCTCGTCGGCAGGAAGGATCGGGGTGGGGATTATTCCAATTCGGAAAGGCTGGCTTGTTCCGACCGTTTATATCATAGGCCAGCTGCTCGTCGAATCCGTGAAGCTGATCGTGCCCACGAAAATGGATCTTGCCCGAAAGGGCCACATCATAGCCTTGCCGCTTGAGGCTATGAGCCCAGGTCACGGCATCTTCGGGAAATGGCACACCGTTGTCCCACATCTCGTTTCGCTGCACTTCGGTCCCTGTCATATAGCTCATGCGAGCCGGCACGCAAACGGGGCACGGCGTGTACGCGTTTTCGAATACGACACCCTCAGAGCCTAAGCGCTCCAGGTTGGGAGTCCGAGCGAGCCGGTGACCGTAGACGCTGGAAAACTGCGGCGCCTGCTGGTCCGTCATAATCACGAGGACATTCGGTTTGGATAGATCGGCAGACATAGCCACTGTAGCGCGGCTCGAAAACGAAACGCAGGCAAACAAATAGGTCTGGTCCCATAAAAGGCCCAGAAAGCCTCCTTCAACGTAGCCGCGTTCGTGAGAACGCGAATCAGGTGGAAGTTGCGACAGGCGAGAATTTTAACCGCGTACCGAACGAAGCGACATCGCCATGGACGCTAATACACGCGAATGGCTGTCACGTAGCGGTAGAAAAATTCGCGTGCATTAGCGTCCATTCGCGGTTCCTAAAATACTCTTTTTCTGAAACGTTTGGGTTAAGTTTTCAGCCCTTCTCGATATAATGATTTTGCCGTCAATGGTTTTGCTGGACGAGAATTTCGCGTCCTCGTCACTCGCGGCATTTGGCAAGCGAACCGCCTTTGACGAAATCGGGCATAAGGCTGTCTGACCGGCGCGAGACGGAACCTTTTTCCACCAGCTCCCTCACTTGCTCTAAAATAAGCGTGCCCCAATTCTTTATATCATAGACATAGCGCGTCGGCTCGGGCGTCAGATGGGCGAGAAAAGGATCGCCGAAAGTGGTCACCAGCGACACGTCTTCGGGTATTCTTACCCCTTGGCGACTCAGGAAGGAAAACACGGTGAGAAACATCATCGGATTCAGCACGAAAAACGCTGTGGGATGGAAGTCTCCATCCATGACTCGCTTCAGCGAGCGGACAACCGCTGCAACATCCGATTCGCATGTCACGACCATCAGCTTTGCCGCTCCGCCTTTCGACTTGGCTACCGCTTCCTCGAAGGCATTCGCCACCTCTCTCGAACCGGGATTTGCAACCGCCCCCTGCACGTAGCAAATCCTGCGGTGGCCAAGCGAGAGCATGCGACCGGCCGCATGCGTAGCCAAAGCCCGGAAGTCCGCCGAGACGCACGGCAGTTTGATGGAGGGATCGCAATGCCCCGACACTACGCAATGGATGCGTCGAGCGGAAAACCAGCGTTGCACGCGAGCGTTGGAGAAAACGAGAATCCAGCAGTCGCACTTCTGGCTGCTGGTCAAGCGTTCCAGATTTCGCCCGCAATTCGCCCCGAAGTAGTGCTTCCCGCTGAATAGGCCTACTTTGAATCCCATACGGGCCCCCAGCGCCCGCAAGCTCTCGATTTCCAAAACGATATAAGGTCGGGCCTGCTCTGTCGGCTCCGGAGCCAGGATGCCGATCGTCTTCTCCGTCGACCGATTCTCGCCTTCCTGCTCCTCCATGGTGATTCGGTAGCCCTTGCCCCTGACCGATTCCACCACTTCCGCCTCCTTCAGCTCCAGCAAGGCAAAACGAACCGTGTTGCGGCTCACCCGCAGCTTCTCGGTCAGATACCGCTCGCTCGGCAGCCAATCCTTCCACTCTCCGATCCTAATCTGCTCGCGGATGATAGCGGCGCATTGGGAGACAAGGGAACTCTTCTGGGGCACGGGGAGGGACATGATTGGAGAGATAGTCGAAAAGCTCAATTAGGCAAACTCCAGAACGCGTGGCATATCGCTTTCGCAAGCCGGTCAACTAGTCGAATCCATAATCTCAATACATATCGCGACTCAGCGAAATGATCCCTTTCTCAACTCCACGATCCTGTCCGAACGGCAAGACTCGAGGATAGCTCGCACGACTTCGAGGGCCGCAAGCCCCTCCTTCGCTCCCACTTCCGGCAGCCCTCCGTAGAGAATGCAGCGAGCGAAGTCTTCCAGCTCCTCCCTCAAGGCGTCAGCGCGAGCCCGCTGTCCTCCCACTGGGATTTCGACCAAATCGACCCCATCTCTCCAAGCATCTCCAGGCCGCGTCGACTTCTCCCAAAACAGCTCCTGCCCAGCCTTTCTGAAATGCAAGGCGCCCTTCGAACCGAATAGAACCGCCTCGCTCACGTAAGCCGACATCTGGTGAGTCGCTAAACAGGCCAGCACGCCGCTCTCGAAAAACAGCGTGGCCACCGCAGCGCTCGGCACCTCCGAGGGCGAATATAGCGACGAGGTAAACCCGCACACCCGAGTCACCGGACCCAGCCAATAGAGGAGCAAGTCTATATAGTGGATCGCCAGATTGTCCAACGGACCGCCCGGAATCTTTTCAGGATCAAGCTGCCAGTCACCCTCTTCGTATCCATCCAGCAATGGCGCCCCGAGCGAGCTTCTGACCAGAGCCACATCGCCCAAATCCCCAGCAGCGATCATAGCCTTGGCCTTCCTCGCAGCCTGGGTACGGCGCAGTTGCTGCCCCACGCCTATGACCATAGAGCGTTTCTCTTGAAGCCGAAGCAGCTCTCGAGCCTCTTCCAACGAATTCGCCATCGGCTTCTCGACGAACACATGCTTGCCCGCCTGCAAAGCGGCCATCGCCTGCTCGTAATGCAAGAAATGCGGCGTAGGCAGCACGACCGCCTCGATCGTATCGTCGGCCAGCATCTCTTCGTAGCTGTCGAAAGCGCGACCGCCAAGCTCGCCGGAGAGCGCCGCCGCCCTCTTAGGATCCCGACTGCAGACCCCTGCCAGCTCCAGACCGGAGAGGCCTTCGATCGATTCGAGCAACACTCTGCCCCATCGTCCCGGAGAAACGACCCCAAAGCGAACCGCATCCACCGCTTCCTCCTGTATTGATGATTCCATGACAATCAAAGCAAACCAGTCGCCGCCGAGGCGGATCAAGGAAAGTACCAAAACCCGATTTCCCCGCATCGAGAAACAAAACTAACTGGTTCTATAACTGGACCAGATAGACCTGCGCCCGAAGTCGCCTACACTCCGTAAATTAAGCATGCAACGTTACATGTTTAATTTACGAAAGGCACGAGGATGCGACCCGCTACCCTTCAAACGCCCCGAGCGGCAAACGAGCCAACACGATATCCGAACGCTTCCGATCTCGCCGCGTTCGCCGGTAGTGGATCAACGCCTCCTCCCCCGTGAAAAAAACGCCAGGATACTCCCACCAAAACTCCGGATTCGTCTCCAAAGCCAACGGCAGACCCCAATGCCCGCCGCCATCGTCGCTCGTGGCGCAGAGCAAAGGGCAGCGATTTCCCCGCGACCATGGGATGTCCGGATTGAAGTCGGGATTCCAAACCATCAGGAGACGATGCGAGCCCGGCAAACGCGTCAGATAAGTAGGAGCTGCCGAAGCGACCACGCCAGAAGGCTGCGGCTCGCTCCAAGAGGCACCCCCATCGCGCGACTCCGTCAGGAACCCTTGCCCCAAATAGGTCCGCATCACCATAAGCAGCGAACCATCCGCTCGCTCCGCCAGGCAGCCTTCCTCGAAACGCCGACGACGCGGCTCGAAAAGCCAGTCCGAATAGCGCCAACTCGCTCCACCATCGTCGGAAAACGCCGTGTAGACCGCCATCTCCTGATCCTTTCCCGGCTTCAGAATGGTGTGGCACGGAGCAATGAGTCGACCGGAAGACAGAGTCCTCAAACGATCATGAGCCCCAGTATGGTAGCCCTCGGCCGGCGTAATGCGAACCGGCTCCGACCAGCTCTCCCCCTCGTCGGACGAAACACGCAGCCGCCGAGCGGCCGAGCCGAGCTTGCCGTCGTAAATTCCACCACTGCGCCAGCTGTACAGCAAGGCGATACGGCCGTCCGGCAAGCGCGATAAAGCTGGGCAGATGCAGTTGATCAAAGCATCCCGATCGTCGACCACAACACGCTTTTCCGACCAGCTCCGGCCTTCGTCATCGGAAGTCTTTGCGCAGATCCGAGCGTATCCGTCATCCGTATACGCAGCCTGCCTCAGGCTAGATTCCTGGGGTCGCTCTTCCAAACTCATCCGCTCCGTATCCAGAAACTGGGACCACAGAAAAAGAATTCTCCCATCCATCAGCCGCAGCATCGTCCCCTCGCTCTGCTTGGGCGACTCGGCCGAGGATCCTACTAGAATCGTTTTTTCAATACTCATGCCAGAGATCGATCAGCTCGCAGGAAGCGCGGCCTGCCATGAACCTCAATCAACTGGTTCTACATTAGCTCAAGCGCTAGCAGCTTCCCCGCAGCAAGCCGGTCCTCCTTGTTTGCAAGAACGCCATCCCTGGGATCGCGGGCGGCCCGCCCGCTTTAACAAAGGTTCGTATGAAAATGCGGACGAGCCGCCCGCGAGCCCAGGGAGCTACTTATCATGAAAAGTCCCCGATTCGCAACAATCCTGACTATTGGGCTGCTAACGATGAGCTACCCCTCAATAGGGCACGCCTCTGAATCCCTGACATTCGGCGCCTACGGCGAGGCCCGTGTCATCGTACCCGCCCCGGAGAACGAACGCTACCAGCACCTGGCCTGGCCGAAGATCGTCAAGGCGCCGGACGGCACGCTCGTCGTAGCCTATATTGCCGCTCGCAAACACGTCGCTGGAGACGGCTGCCCAGCCGTCTCGATATCCAAGGACGGAGGAGCTAGCTTCAGCGAACCACGCATCCTAGCCCACTACGATTCCCGCGCGGAGTACGAGCACGCCGCCAACTTAGCCATCGGCTTAGCGCCTGACGAAGCCGTCGTCTTGATGGGTATGACCCACACTGGCAACAAGCGAAACGACATCTTCGGCTGGCGTTCGGAGGACTCCGGCGAAACCTGGCAGCCTGTCGATGCGAGTGCCCTGGGAAAAAGCCAGACGGGCTCCGTCTTCGGCCATATCTTCGAAACTCCTGACAAAGGACTGACCCTCACCGGCCACTATCGGCTGCCCAGAGGCTTCGGCATCTGGATCGCCTATTCGCAAGACGAAGGACGCTCCTGGGGTCCACCCAAAACCCTGATCGCGGATACGAAGTGGTTCGAGCCAACCTTATGGTTTACCGAGGGACGCATCGTCGGCCATATCCGAGACGACACGCAAAGCGCCTACCAGCAAATCGTCAGCGACGACCAGGGAGAGACCTGGACGGAACCGCAACTCGTTCTACAGCGCGACGAAGGACGCAGCTACCCAAGCCCCTTTATCATTTCCGATCCCAACGATCCCACCACGATATACGCTCTGCAATCCGAACGCATCAAGGAGCCCCGCAGCGCGGCAATCTATCTCTGGAAAGCCGATGCGTCGAAACTCGATTGGGAAAGACAAGGTCTGATCGTGAAAGCCACCAACATACCCGACTTCAGCTACCCGTGGATGACCCATCTGGAGGGACACAAGTGGTTTCTCGTATTCTATAGCGGCGAGATCGATGGCCCGAGCTCCATCTACGGAATGGAGATAGCACTGCCCTAGAAACCTGTTGGCAAGTCGATCAAGTCACACATTTTCGTAGCCGCTTTCGTGAGAAAGCTATCTGAAATAGGTAGGGACCGATCGCCGAGCGGTCAGCCTATCGAACCGCGATCGAGCCCTACCTTGCGAGGCTTATTTAGCACTCACTTCGAAGCATCGACTCAAAAGGCCGACTTCCACTGATATTCGGGTCGCTAAACGACCCGAAATCAGCGAAAGCCAGGGTCTAAAACCGGTCAGAAACCCATCATCTATGAATCCGGCTAGTTTAGCAGCCAATCAAGGTCGAAGCGAACGACGCGCAGATCATCTCCCGCCGCAACGGTTTCCATGAATACCACGACAATCGTGCCATCGGACATGACATCCACTTCACTGTAGTGAACCCCATCAGACGAGCCAATCGGGATCTCTTTCTCGTTCGTCCACGTGACGCCTTCGTTCGTGCTAGTCGCCACATACAGCTTGTCTCCACGTTCCGCCGTTCGGATCAGGCGACTATTGTCATAGCGGGCCAGGCCGCAGTTATTGCTCCCATTCATATTGTGGGTCGTATTGTACAATTGGGCAATCGTCCCCGATTTGAGGCGGACCGTGCGAATCGAATTGGAAACGCCAGTCTGGTTGCGCTGCTGCAAGAGTCCCAATGTCGTCTCGCCCGGATTGCGCTTCATCACGAGCTTGGTTTCCACATGAGTCGCCCACTCGGAGGTGGCCGTCCAGCTGCTGCCGCCATTGTCGCTGTAGAGCACGCACTTGCGGCCCGGTATGCAAATCCGACCGTTGCTGTAGGTAAAGCCCTTGCCACCATTCGTCGGCTTCCCATTGTCGTGCGAGCTGCTCACCGATGGCGTCGTCTGCGAGCCCCAGCTCGATCCGTTGTTGCTGCTCTTGCGCATGTGTACCACGAGATCGGTCACACCCCAATCCCTCGGCCCGATGGTGTATAAGGCCAAAACCTCGGAGCCGGACTTGACCAGCACCGGACCGTAGCCGCAGTCGCCAAACTCGCCGGAGGTCTGGTAGAGCCGAGTCTTGCTCCAGCTTCCATCGCCCTTGTTCGTATTGCGCAGCACTGTGACATGAGAAGCTCCCTTGTCCTGGTGACTCGACTGTGTGCCGATACGCTCCTGGGCAATAATCATGATGGTACTGCTGTTCACCGCCAGGATCCCAGGCAAATGGTATCGACCCGTCGCGATTTTTCCTTCGTCCTCGAAAAATCCAGTTCCGCCGCCGCTGCCCGCAGGCGTAAGCGTTATCGAATCGACCGAGATCTTCTCGCCGCCGCCGTTGCCTGAAGAGGCAACCGAGAATCGCATAACCTTGCTGCCCGTCACGCCGAAGGTGAAAGTTCCCAGATTCGCCGTTCTATATTGATTGTCGGGAGACGTAGACTGGTTGATCGCGCCGCCTACATTAAAGCCGCTAACCGATAGCTGCACGTTGCCGCGCACGCTGTGGGACTTGTAGCGATAGCTGATATCGTAGTCGCCTGCACCTACGTTGCTTATCGTAAGATCAAGATAGTCGCCCACACTGTCGCCATGGAGAACTACCCACTGGCCTCCACTGGCAGCTCCATCGGAAATAACGCCAGAAGTCGCTCCGCTCTGGCTTCGAGGCAGGCTTTCGGCCTCATAAGTGACGGCAGACGTTGATGACAGGAAAACGAAAAGAGCCAGGCATAGGGCTCCGAAAGAACGTGATGTAACGTTTCTCATAATAGCGATTGGTTGGTAATTACAGTTGGATTATGCGCCAGCCAACCACGCGGTTCGCCAACGCGCTTAGGTCGGAGTAAAAAAAAGCTGATATAGCCGCATTTTCGAATAAAAGCAGATGGGCCTTTCTTGGAACCACGTCGCATATAGACGAAGAAACGCCCCAAACTGGTATGAAAAGCATACCAACCTTCACGACTAGACAGCTCGCCTCGCCTCTGCTACCGACCTTGATTCTGAACATGCGAAAAAGCGTAGTTAAGAAAATCTGGGACGAAGGCGACGTCGCCATCGGCACCCTTGTAAAGTCAATCGATCCCGTGCACACCGAGATCCTCAGCCAGTCCGGCCTGGACTTTCTCTGGATCGATCTCGAGCATTCGGAGAAAAGCCTGGAAACTTTCTCCTCGCTCACCCGCGCCGCCCGCGTCGGAGACGTCGACGTACTCGCCCGACCCGCTCGCTGGGAATACATGAGGATGGGTCGTCTGCTCGAGGCCGGAGCCCACGGCATCATGTACCCGCGCTGCGAAACGGTCGAGGAAGCTCAGGAAGTCGTGAAATGGTCAAAGTTCCACCCTCTAGGCGAACGCGGCTTCGACGGCGGCGGTCCCGACAACAACTACGGCCAGTATCCCGCAAGCGGATACACCGAAGAGGCGAACGAAAACACCTGGATAACCATCCAGATCGAATCTCCCAGAGCCGTACCGCTCGCCGAACGGATCGCGGAGGTCGAAGGGGTCGATTGCCTATTCTTCGGTCCGGGAGACTTTTCCGCCCTCTCGGGGAGGCCTGGCGATGTCCGCCACGCCGAGACCATAAGGGCCGCCGAAAGCGTAGCCAAAGCCGCCCTAGCCGCCGGCAAGAAATTCGGCACCCTAGTCTTCGACATGGACCACGCTCGCCAGATGAAGGACATGGGAGCCCAGCTACTCGCTCACGGAGCGGACATGGTCTTCTATAGAAACGTGTACGACAAGCTGGTGAAGGACTACACCGAGCTAAGGAAAGGCTAGCGGGACCTCATCATCTTCTTCTGCTTCTTCATCTTCTTCTACTTCAAATTTGATAAAGAAGAAGATGAAGAAGCAGAAGAAGATGATGAGAAGGGAAGGCTAACGCTCCGCACTACGCATCAGGAAACGTTCCCTCGCCTCCTGGTACGGCAGATCCGTATCCATGTATCCGAGACGATGCAGCAATTCGCCCAGCTTGGCCGGAAACACGATCTCGTAGCGTAGACCGATATCCTCTTCACGAATGCGATTCACGTGGCGCAAGAGCGTAGTCGTGCAGTTATGCCTCAAAGTCGCGTAGAACTTCGGTTCCTCGCGCAAAGCGTTGGCGGAGGCGCAAAGCTCTTCGAGTATTCGTCGCATGAAAGCCCCGTCTACCTTCAAGGGAAAAGCATACACTCGCGATCCCCTATGCGCGATACGCAGATCGAGGACGTCCTCCGGCGTCGCGAAAACGTATATCAGCTCCAACTGACGAGCCGCACCGCCCAGCAAACTGTAGGATTCGCCGACTTCCTTTCTCGTTTCGACCGAGACGACTAGCCTGCGTCCATCCGAGAAGCGAAAGCCGAGCATGACGTGAGCCGCCAGCTCCGAATCCGCAAACGGCTCGACGATCACGTCCAACCCACTGAGCTTGTCCAGATCGAATACCTCGTCTCGCCAGGCCGCCTCGTAAGTGGAAGTCGAACTCCAGCGAAAGTCTCTGTAGCCGAAGATCCGCATCTCCGCACCCTCAATCTGGATACGCGGCAGCACCGAGATATCCGCCTGCCAATCGCGGTCGTGGGAGGGCCGCAAACTGGCGTACCAAAGCGCCGCAAGGAAAACCAGCCCGCCCGTCACGAAAAATCTAATACGCCTGGAGAGCTTCCAGAAGAGGACGACCAACATGACGATCGAAAAGACAAGCGAGACCCAAGTCGCCATTCCCAAGAATTTTCCGATCAGCAGAAACGATACTATGCCCGCGAAGCCAACCAACGAGCCCTCAAGCAAACGAAGTGTCGCAGCCACGCATTTTTCGATTACAGTCGGCTCCATGGGGCAGGGGTAGCTTTGCTCTCGGCCATAGTCAAACTCGCCGCTCCGGATAATGATTTTGCCGAAAAACGATTTTGCAAAAAAGCTCCTGCAAACAACCAAGAGGATGGGACAAGCAAAATCATTAAGGGCAAAATCATTGTTTTGAGAAGCAGCGAAAATATGGTTTCAGCGATGCTAAACTCCTATTGCAGATCCTGAGCCCGTCGAAGGACAGCCTAAAATTCTATTGGCCTCTGGCTTTGCCAGCCTAGAACTCGACTGCTAACCCAACCAAACAGACATGCATCGCATCTTCGCAAAGTTCTCACCGATCCTCATCCTTATTCTAGCTGCTTGCTCGGAACCGGCACCCGAAGCTCCTCCACCCGCTCCGAAAATCCAGGCAGCCATTAGCTATGGCCTCCCGCCAGAAATCGATGCCACCGCGACCGGACCGCTCGACTGGTGGATGATCACCAGCGAAAACCTGCAAGGTTCGGATCTCGTAGCATTCGATCAGCGCATCGATGCCGACTTCATCCAAAGCGCTTCGGTCGAACTCAGTGGCGGCAAAACAATGAGTTGGGGAGGAGTAACCAGCTATCATTGGAGCGACGGAACCGTCTACACCTCCCTTTCGGAAATAGGTCCAGGAGTTTCCACCGGAGGCAGCGACCGGGAATCGAGCGCCAAAATCGTAGTGAAAGTTCGAATACCGAAAGATGCCGTCAAATTGATTCTGCACGGAAAGGGCCTCCACGGCACGCCTTTTATCGAGGCGGAACTGGAAGAAACCAAGGCCTCGACCCCAATCGCGTTAACCCCGTATCAATTCACTTCCTGGGCCTACGAGCTCGAAATCCGCCACGCGGCGGGAAAGACCGTCACGCTTACGATCAACAGCAGTTCTACGCCGGAATTCACTTCCTCACTGACCTTCTCCGGCATCTTTCTAGCACCTCGACCGTAGCGCGGATCCCGCAGAGCGGGACCGCGTCCGCAATGCAAAGCCTTTCGGCTAGCTTAAGATCCGACGGACGCGTTCTCACGAACGCGGCTAAATGGAAAAGCATCGCATGCAAAGAATTCACCCTTTCACGTTTCCCTCGAAAGAAACTATCCAACGTGTCCGAGTGACCGCACCAGAGCCCGGAATATGAAGGTAGCGGCCCTACTCCGGCAAGTCGAATTGAGTGAGGTTCCCTTTCGAATATCCCGTACCAGCAACCTCTATACGATACGGAGCAAGACCGCTGTATTTGGGGATGAACCCACCTACAAATTCGGTGCCTACCTTGTCGTAGAGGGTTTCGATCTCTTTGAACCCACCGCGAACAAGAAGCCTCACAGGGGCACCCTCAACTTTCATTCTGGACCTGACCGGCACTCCTTGCTGAACGATAAAGTCACCAGTCACCGCAACCCTCTGCTTGTCACGCGTGATGATCTCGAAATCACGCGAGATTTCATCCGAGTAAGGATTCTGCTGCTGCGTGACGCAGCCAGCCATGAAGACCAGAAGAAGAAACGATGCAAGAGATCGAAAAGCCAGATTCATGAACTCATTAGAAATTCAGGCTCCCGTTTCGGCAAGCACTCAGAAAAGTAGAAAAATAGGGTGTACTTTGAGTACAGCTTATGTTTGCAAAGAGGCATGATCCAACTCTTACAAGTCGCTCGGTGCGAGCGACTCTTTCTTCTTGTGGCGTTGTTTGCTGCTGCGATTATGTCCGGTTGCACAAACCTCCACAGGCCGTATCCCCCCAGGCATCCAGATCCGAAATTAGGCACTGACAGCAGTGGCGAAGCAAATCAAACAAGAACAAAGCCAGAGAATGTTCGCGGAGAGGCTAGAGGGCTTCTACCTGCAGAAAAAGCCGAAGATGCGATAGATAACATAGAGGTCTATGCCATGTGGTACGCAGACCAGGCAAACAGGTTGAGAAAGGTGCAGGATGATCTGAATGACGTCTCCTACGGCGGAGCCATCGTAGGCCTAGGTGCTGGAATTGCCAAAGAAATCGATTGGGCCATAGCAGGAGCGGGCGTGTCGTCCGCGACGGACGTTTACGAGCAACGGTACCATCTTGCTGCTCAGGAATCGAACTATCGCAAAGCCTCCGAAGCATTCTATTGTATGTTAATTGAGGTCAATCACGCCAAAGACAAACTCGATGGCCTTGTCGAAGATGAGTCGAAATGGTTGAGCGAAGCTGCTATAAAAAAGGTTAATGCCCTCACTGACAGTATGGTTAGAAAGCTGGATAAAGCCCTAAGAGGGCTCCAGCTTGCTAGCCCAGATCTTAACAAGGCAGCAGATTCCGCTCTGGAGCAAGCGAGGGCTGACATTGCCGCCGAAAACGCGAGAAGAAAAAAAGAAAATGCTCAAGACGAAGAGGACAAAGCTGCTAAGGCTCTCGAAATCGCAAAAGATGGAAAAAATTTAAAAATTCTCTCGGCCATAAGCTATTTGAAAAGCGATCCCAGCCTTGCTAACGCAAGAATAGAGAAAAATGTGGATGAATCTATAAAAGAGACGGCATTTTTTGCTCTTCAAGAGTCCGGATTGAGCAATCTAAAGAACTGGTTTAGCAATGGTCTAGATCGGAAGGAAATAGCAAAACCCGAAGCCATAGCGTCACTGAAATCTTTGCAATTGGATGTAAATCCTGACCTCAAGTCGCTGATTGATAATCTAATTGCATTCGGTGAAGCAGCAATGCGAACCAATGAGGAAAAAGCCAAGCAAGCAGAGAAAGAAGAGGACCTTCTGATGAAGGCTCTCGAAACTTGCTCGAACGTTTCATTCTAGACTATCGCTGCCAGAGATCACCAGACAGAAAACGATCCTACCGCCGCCAATTAAGTGCAAGCGGATTCAAATTCGTAGTAAACAAGGAGTGATCACCACATACGAGAAGCTATATCCTGCTCTTCCTTGCCAATCGCGTTGGCGTAGATGGCTGTCGTCTTGATGTCCGAATGCCCCATCCACTTCGAGAAGCATGTTCAGCGGCACACCTGAAACGCTGTCGTGGACGCCGAACGAGTGCCACAAGCCTTTAGGCGAACGGTGAGCCCCTTCAGCAACGCCCGCCTCTTCCATCACGGCCTTGACCACCCGCCACGCGCGGACGCTGCTCCAAGCCCAAAGTGGAGCATCCTTGATGCTTCGCACGGCGTCTGGATTTCTTGACGCCGTGAACCATGTCGAGCGTATCCAGAAACTCTGACGGGACGGGCACAGCCCGGAAAACGTCGTCCCTTCGCTTCTTTAGGCTGCGAAGGATGATCTGACTAGAGGTGATGTCCACTCGCTTCGGAAAGGCGACACCCCGTAAAGAACAGCGTCTCGCAGAAGGTGCGACGCTTCCTGTCCTGATCGCGTGCAGCCGCAAGGAAGGCAGAGCGTTCCTCGGCGTCGAGATAGAGGCGGTTTCCCTTGGCGTCGAAGAGCCGCATTTCTGATCGGTTTTCGGTCATTTATAAGCTTATAGCACGAGTAAGCTTACATGAATAGCCCTAAAAAAGCCCTCTCAGGTTTTCCGAGGGGCTTCTAGCGATCAAAGCATGTAAGACTATTAGCAATATTGCTACTTTCACTTCTTAATGCGAGTATCTCCAATTTTGTTCGAACCTCTTTTTTAACCAACTAAGAACAATGCATGAAAACCGAGAACGACCCGTACGACTTCGATCCTGATAAGATGGATGCAGAAAAGGCAAAGTGGATATTCGAGCAAGTTCAGCTAAGCTTGGAGGAAACCCAAGACGCCTTCTCAACACTCGAAAAGAAAGCTTACTACAGGGTCGTTGCTTGGTCGGGAATTTTCGCGATCTGCCTTCAGGCAGCTCGCGACTCCGAAAACCCGATGATTTTTGCTGCATTGGCTACCCTCCACGCAGCCCTCGCAATTGCAATGTTTCTAGGAGCACTTGGGACAACCCAGATAATGCCCAAGGGAAATGAGCCTCTTTCCCTACTCAGGAAGAGACTTTGCAATTACGATCTTAGATTGATGATAACCGCCGAAGCTGAGCTATACCAAGAGCGAATCGATACGAATAGAAAGATAGGAAAGAAACTGGGATCGAGGATCAACACTCTGACGAAACTCTGGAGTGCCATCCTCCTAGTAAGCGGCCTTTCTTACGTTGTAACCGAATTATGGCCGGGAAGATGCGTATAGCCAGAACGTGTGTTCGCTCCGGTCTGTCTAGGTCTCGGGGGCTTGTTGCTCGACGCATTCTCTCCGCAAGATTCCTTGTCAGCCATGTCTAGTCCGATTTCGTTATTGGTCCCGTTTGTGGTGGCGGCTCCGGCTTTGCAGCCATATTATCTTCATCCGACATAGAGAGCCTTTCTACAAATCTCCTCGAATACTTTTACCGTCAGCCGTAATGGTACCGGTCTGCCTTCCAGTCGGTGGTTTTCCCGACTCGCTCTTCTTCGTTTTGTCGTCGCTCATGATTAAAATGTGCACTCATCAGAGGAAACAAGCAAGGGGTATTCTCGCAATGGCTTCGAAAGCGGACAAGAAAAATAGGATGTTCCTATTTTTCCATAATAGCGGCGTATGTGAGAGTTTCGATAGAAGACCAAAAGCCCGATGCTCAGAAAGCAGAGCTTGAAGCATGGGCGGAAGCTCACAGGCTAGCTAAGATCAAATGGTACGAAGACCGTATCAGCGAAAAGGGTACGAAGCGTCTAGCTCTCGATCAGCTTCGAAAGGACGTCTTCGCTGGAAAGGTGAAGACACGGTCCTGGTCTCGAAGCTGGACCGCCTTGCACGCTCGCTTAGGGACGGCGGCCTTGACGAAGGAATACTCTCCGCAACATCTACGGCATCGAGACCGCCCAGGCCACCTTCACGCTATGATGTGAAAAGGCCGAAGCCTCCGCGGTGCACTGCCTCAAGCAGATGACCAAGACGATCTGTAGGGGCATGGAGGGCTCGCTCGGATTCTGGAGACATGACTACATCACCCGCACCAGCCTGGAAGGCTTCAACAACAAGATCGGCTGATCTGCCAGGCCTATGGATACAGGGACAGAGCATACCTTCATCTCAAGATCCACGACTTGCCAAATCTCTCTACTCGAAAGCAGCTATGAACCGAAATCCGTGAAGACAAAAAAAAGCGGCTCCCGGAAACCGGGAACCGCTTGATTTGGAATTGGTTGGGTACGTTTCGTATCCTGGAAAGGACTACATCATGCCGCCCATGCCACCCATTCCGCCCATGCCACCCATGTCGGGAGCGCCGGCAGCGGCGGGCTTTTCCTCGGGCAGATCGGTGATCATGCACTCGGTGGTGAGCAGGAGAGCTGCGATGGAGGCTGCGTTCTGCAGAGCGGAGCGCGTTACCTTGGTCGGGTCGACGACGCCGGACTTGAGAAGATCCTCATACTTGTCGGTAGCAACGTTGTAGCCGTTGTTGCCGGACTGGCTGAGTACTTCCTTTACCACTACGGAGCCTTCTACGCCGGCATTGGCGCAGAGCTGGCGGATCGGACCGGCCACAGCAGTCTTGACGATCTCGCCGCCGATCTGCTCGTCGCCTTCGAGGGTGAGGCTGTCGATGGCCTTGGCAGCGCGGATGAGAGCTACGCCTCCACCTGGAACGATGCCTTCCTCGACCGCAGCGCGAGTAGCGTGCAGGGCGTCTTCGACGCGGGCCTTCTTTTCCTTCATGTCGGGCTCGGTCGCGGCGCCGACGTTGATGACGGCTACGCCGCCGGCGAGCTTGGCGAGGCGCTCCTGGAGCTTCTCGCGATCGTAATCGGAAGAGGTTTCCTCGATCTGACGACGAATCTGCTTTACGCGGCCTTGGATGTCGTTGGCCGAACCGGCGCCTTCCACCATGGTGGTGTTTTCCTTGTCGACGGTGACGCGCTTGGCTTGGCCGAGGTCGCTGATCTGAACATTCTCGAGCTTGATGCCGAGGTCTTCAGTGATGCAGCGGCCGCCAGTGAGCACGGCGATGTCTTCGAGCATGGCCTTGCGACGATCGCCAAAGCCGGGGGCCTTGACGGCGCAGACGTTGAGCGTGCCGCGGATCTTGTTGACCACGAGAGCGGCGAGGGCTTCGCCTTCGATGTCCTCGGCGATGAGGAGGAAGGGCTTGCCGGTCTTGGCCACGCCCTGGAGCAGCGGCAGCAGGTCGTTGAGGTTGGAGATCTTCTTCTCGTGGATGAGGATGTAAGCGTCCTCGAGGACGGCTTCCATGGACTCGCTGTCGGTCACGAAGTAAGGAGAAAGGTAGCCTTTGTCGAACTGCATGCCTTCGACGACGTCGAGGGTGGTCTCGATGGACTTGGCTTCTTCGACGGTGATGGTGCCGTCCTTGCCGACCTTGTCCATGGCGTCAGCAATGATGTCGCCAATGGTTTCATCCCAGTTCGCGGAAACGGTAGCGACTTGCTTGACCTCTTCGCGAGACTCGACGGGCTTGGAGATATTGGAGAGCTCGGCAACGGCTGCTTCAACTGCCTTGTCGATGCCGCGCTTGAGATAGATCGGGTTGCTGCCGGCGGTCACGTTCTTGAGACCGGCGCGGAAGATGGACTCGGCGAGAACCGTAGCGGTCGTCGTGCCGTCTCCAGCAGAGTCGGAAGTCTTGGAAGCGACTTCGCGCACCATCTGGGCGCCCATGTTTTCGTAGGGATCGGGAAGCTCGATCTCCTTGGCTACGGTGACGCCGTCCTTGGTGACGGTGGGCGAACCGAACTTCTTGTCGATTACGACATTACGGCCTTTGGGGCCGAGGGTTACCTTAACTGCCTTGGCGAGAGTCTCTACGCCGTGGAGCACTTTTTGACGGGCTTTATCGTCGAACAACAATTGCTTGGCCATTGTACTTATAAATAGGTTGCTGGTTTATGTTTTAGTGATTGGTAATTGGATACAGAGACTACTCGATAATGCCGAGGATGTCGTCCTCGCGAACGAGCAGGTAGGTCTCGCCGTCGAGCTTGACTTCAGTGCCTCCGTACTTGCTGGTGAGGACGCGGTCGCCGACCTTGACGCTAAAGGAGACGGGCTTGCCGTCGCTGTCCTTGCCGCCAGTGCCGAGAGCGATGACTTCCGCCTCCTGTGGCTTTTCCTTGGCAGAGTCCGGGATGATGATGCCTCCACGAACTTGCTCGTCTTCAGAAACGTGCTTGATCAGCACGCGATCTCCTAAGGGTTTTACGTTTACGGTTGTTGTTGCGCTCATTTTTGCGTTATCGATTTGGTTTAGATTAACTGTCTTGGTTCGTTAACAAAAGGGGACGCTCCGCCGGAGGCGAAACGTCCCTAAATATTGGATACTAGCTTTTCTTTTCGTCGTCTACGACTTCGAAATCCGCGTCTACCACGTCAGCTGGCTTGGGCTCCTCGCTGGCTGGCTCGTCAGCGCCCTGCGGTGGCGGCGGGGCCTCGGCTCCGCCCATGTCTGGGCCAGCGGCTCCGGCGGCCGCGGCTTGCTGGTAGAGCTCGGCTCCGAGCTTGGAGAGGTTTTCGAGGGCCTTCTTGATTTCGTCGGCATTGCCGTCTTCGAGGGCCTTCTTGCCTTCCGCGATAGCGCCTTCGATGGGAGCCTTCTTGTCCTCGGGAAGCTTGTCTCCGGTCTCGCCGAGCATCTTCTCCATTTGGTAGATAGAGGTGTCGAGCTGGTTGCGGTTTTCGACTAGCTCCTTGGCCTTGCGGTCCTCTTCGGCGTGCAGCTCCGCGTCCTTGGTCATCTTCTCGACTTCGTCTTCGGAGAGACCGCCGGAACCTGTAATGGTGATCTTCTGGTCCTTGCCGGTGCCTTTGTCCTTGGCGGAGACGTTGAGAATGCCGTTGGCGTCGATATCGAAGGTGACTTCGATCTGCGGCGTGCCGCGAGGAGCGGGCGGAATGCCGTCTAGGTGGAAGGTGCCGAGGACCTTGTTGTCGGTGGCCATGGGGCGCTCGCCTTGCAGAACCTTGATCTCGACGGAAGGCTGATTGTCCGAGTAGGTCGAGAAGGTCTGGGATTTCTTGGCGGGAATGGTGGTGTTGCGCGGTATCATGGCGGTGGATACGCCGCCCGCGGTTTCGATGCCGAGCGTGAGCGGCGTCACGTCGAGCAGAAGCACGTCACGCACGTCGCCCTTGAGAACGGCACCCTGGATGGCCGCGCCGATGGAGACGACCTCGTCGGGGTTGACGCCTTGGTTGGGCTTCTTGCCGGCAAGCTCGGTGGCGATTTCGATGACCTTGGGCATGCGGGTCATGCCGCCGACGAGCACTAGCTCGTTGACTTCCGAAGCGGAGAGATCGGCGTCGCGCAGGCAGTTCTCGAAGGGTACCTTGGTGCGGGCGAAGAGATCATCGGTGATCTGCTCGAGCTTCGAGCGGGTGAGCTGGAGATTCAGGTGCTTGGGGCCTGACGCGTCCGCAGTGATAAAGGGGAGATTGATGTCGTAGGTGGTCGCGGACGAGAGGGCGATCTTGGCCTTTTCGGCCTCTTCCTTCAGACGCTGGAGGGCCATGGGATCGCTCTTGAGATCGATGCCGTTCTCGGACTTGAAGCTGTCTACAAGCCAGCCGATGATGGCTTCGTCCCAATTGTCTCCGCCAAGCATGGTGTCGCCGTTGGTAGACTTCACCTCGAAAACGCCATCGCCGATTTCCAGGATGGAGACGTCGAAGGTGCCTCCGCCAAGGTCGAAGACGGAGATCTTTTCCTCGGACTTCTTGTCGAGTCCGTAGGCGAGGGAGGCCGCAGTGGGCTCATTGATGATGCGCAGGACGTCGAGCCCGGCAATCTTGCCAGCGTCCTTGGTAGCCTGGCGCTGGCTGTCGTTGAAATAGGCAGGCACGGTGATGACCGCTTCAGTGATAGACTCGCCGAGATAGGCTTCCGCATCGGCCTTGAGCTTGGCGAGCACGAAAGAGGAGATCTGCTGGGGAGCGAATTGCTCGGTCTTGTCGCCGACTTGGCACTCGATGTAGGCGTCTCCGTTGTCGGCCGCCACAATATTGTAGGGCAAGCCGGTTGCTTCGCCCTGCACTTCGTCATACTTTCTCCCGATGAGACGCTTCGCTGAGAAGATCGTGTTCTTCGGGTTGGTAATAGCCTGGCGCTTTGCTGCTTGGCCGACGAGGCGTTCGCCTGTCTTGCTGAAAGCGACGACCGACGGAGTGGTCCGAGCTCCCTCCGCGTTCGGGATCACAACGGGTTCGTCGCCATCCATGACCGCCATACAGGAATTTGTAGTTCCTAAGTCTATGCCTAATACACGTGCCATGGGCGCCGCCATGCAATCGTTGTACCAACGAACATTTAATTTCCTTTAGAGGCTTACAATCAACGACTTATAATTTAATTTTACAAAAAATCAAAACAGACGGGCTCAATTGGGCAGCCAGATTGTCACAGTCTGTGTCACGCTTTTTACCTTAGCGAGACAAGTGTGACACCTGGACCGCCGCCCCCATTCCGTATCTGCCACAAAAGAACGAACCCTCCATGGAACTCGAACTACCCGAGGAAATCCCGGTAATGGCATTGCCAAACACCGTGCTCTTTCCGCAGATGGTCTTGCCCTTGTACATCTTCGAGAACCGCTATCGGCGAATGCTCTCCGACGTGCTCGCAGGGGGGCGTATCTTCGCCGTGGCAAACCGCAAATCGGCGGCCAACGAGAAAACCGACGACCCCGAGACGTTTCATGACATCGCTACGGCCGGGCTGGTGCGCATGAGCGAATTGAACCCCGATGGCACTTCGACGCTCATGCTTATGGGAGCGGCCCGAGTGCACATCGACGAGGTCCTGCAATCGGCTCCCTACCCTGTGGCTCGCGTGAGCATCGTGAACAGCAAGGAAATCAACCACAGTTCGCAGGCAGCGAATCTGCGAACCGAGCTGCTCGACGCGCTGGAAACTTTCGGCAGCCTCAGCCCAAAGGAGAACAACGAAGTCATAAAGGCCTGCCAAGAGATCTTGAACCTGGAGGCCTTGATCCACTTCGCCATGCAAACTTGCTGCTCCAACGGAGCTCTGAATCAAGAAATTCTGGAATGCGTCGAAATCTCGCTGAGAGCCGAGATGGCTATTGGGTACTTCCAGGCGCGAATCTCAGACCTGAAGCTCAAAAGAGACCTGGACGAGGGCTCCGAAGAGGGCCAGAGCTTCGAAAACTAGAGGACGCATCATAGATCGATTTCCAAGGTAGGGCCCGATCGTCCCGCAAATGCGCATAGGCGTCAACTTAACATGAGAAGCATCCTTTGGAGGGCAACGCTCCGTCGTTGCCGCGCCGGTTATTCCCTCTGTAGGCTCTGCGGCAATGACGGAGCATTGCCCTCCTGCCCACCGCCTTTCGGCTTGAGTTGACGCATATGCGCAGTCGCGGGAGCCGCGTTGGTTGGATTTCCGTCGGGCACTGCGGACCGCTCGGCGATCGGTCCCTACCCTCGTAACATGGAATTTTCTGCTTTTTCAACACGCTTGAAGAAGGAGAAGAATCATACCAGAAGCTCTCTCAAATGATTTTGCCCTCTAATGATTTTGCAAAACACCCCTGCCCACTGAAATGCCACGCGCCTGTATCCATATTTTCCTTAAGGCCCCACGCCTCGGTAGCGTGAAAACCAGACTCGCCGACACCATCGGCAAGCAAGCGGCCCTCGACGCTTACCGCTCCCTCGTGTCTCGCCAGCTATCCCAGATTCCCGAAAACTGCGACCTCGTCGTCAACCACTACCCAGTGGAAAGCGAAAACGAGATGCGAGCCTGGCTCGGAGAAGGCTACCAATACCGCCCTCAATGCCAAGGAGACCTGGGAGAGAAGCTCGCTCAAGTTACGCAAGACCACTTCGACCGCTCCGATCTGCCCGCGCTCCTCATCGGCGGCGACTGCCCCGGACTGACCTCGCAGCTCATCGCCAAAGCTATCATCTCCCTACAGGAATACGAACTCTGCATAGGTCCGTCCTCGGACGGTGGATACTACCTGCTGGGAATGAAAGCCTACTACCCCAAGCTCTTTGCAGACATCGACTGGAGTACGGAAAAAGTCTTCGCCCAGACCATAGCCCAAACGGAAAAGCTCGGCCTGTCGTGGACCAAGCTAGTAGAGCTGACCGACGTGGACGACGCGAAAAGCTGGCGAAAAGCGCAAGAAGACTATCCCGAGCTGGGAGGACTAGAAAAGCAGCACGGATCCTGCAGGGCACGACCGTCCGATTAATCCTCATCCTCCTCGTCATCCTTATCCTCATCCCACGATAAAGATGAAGATGAGGATAACGATGAGGAACTCTTGAGGACGCGGTCCCGCCCTGCGCATTAGCGTCAACTTAAGCCAAAAGGCGGTGGGCTGGAGGGCAATGCTCCGTCATTGCCGCAGAGCCTACAGGGGGAACAACCGGTGCGGCAACGA
>JANQRJ010000039.1 GCA_028284635.1 Pelagicoccus sp. | reverse complement strand
GTCATTGCCGCAGAGCCTACAGAGGGAAAAACCGGCGCGGCAACGACGGAGCGTTGCCCTCCAAAGGATGCTTCTTCCGTTAAGTTGACGCCAATGCGCGACTGCGGGATCGAGCCCTACCTTGAATGACTTTTTCAATGCCTTCTCAACGTGCAGGAGAATGATTTTGCCCCTCTAATGATTTTGCAAACGCTCAGTTTCCACGGCCCATTGCCGAAAGACCTCGAGCGTTTCCGCATCGCTGTCGAGGCGCCAGTTGGGCTCGTTTTTGCGTGGATTGAAGTGGTTGAAGTAAATGAAGCCTTGCACGCGTGGATCTTGGGAGACGTTCTCTAGGAAGTCTGCGATCCAAGCGGCTTTGCGTGGGTCGTCGGCGCAGCCGATCTCCGAGAGGTAGATGGGCTTTTCGAATCGGGTGCAGGCGTCGATCGTGTTTTCGAAGATTTCGCTGTAGCTTTGCCATTCGTGCCATTGGTCGTGGTGGTCGCCGAAGTTGTATCCGTCTATCCCGATACAGTCCACGAACTCGACGCCGGGATAGTAGGGTTCGAGTCCATCTTCCGAAGTCATGGTGCCCCAAAGGATATTTGGGGAGAACATCCACTTCACGTTTTCGCAACCGACTTCGGCGAAGATCCGGTGGACGCGTCGCCAGGCTTTCTTGAACAGATCGGGCTGTTTGCCCCAGGAGAACCAGTCGCCATTCATCTCGAAGCCGAAACGCAGGATGATTTCTCCTCCGTGGCGTTTGGCTTCGGTCGCCCAGTTGCGGAAATGGTTGTCGTATCCGCCGTCGACGATTTCGGGCAGCAGGTTGACGCTTTGGCCATAGCTCCACTCTGTCAGCTCGAGGCTTATGACGGGAATTAGGCTCCTCTCTTGGGCGCTCTTTGCCGGACCGGCAGGAAACCCGCGTCGAGGACTGAGGTCGCGGAAGAAGAGGACGAAATCCGCTTGTCCTCCGAGGGCTTGGAGTTCGCGGTCGAGCTGCTCGGGCCAGCTGTGGTGTCGGGTCAGCATCTGGTAGACGCCCCAGGGTTTGGCTGCGTACGGGCATTGGGCTAAGAGCAGGGCGATGGCGAAGGCCAGGGCGGAGCGGATGGGATTCGGCATTGCGATGAGGCGACTTGGTGTGGGTTGAAGGTGTTAGCGATTCAGCCGGAGTTGCGCCAGCTTGGCGTAGCGCAATTGAACCGGGGAACGCCTGCGTCTCGTAGGCAGTCTTGGGCGTCTCGCCCAAGACATCTTGAGCAGGGTGCGGTTGGGCGAGACGCCCAACCGAGCACGCGAGACGCGTGCGCTCCCCGTCGATGCGCCGGGCGCGTGTTTCTCGGCGCGTTCCCCTCTGGTGGAGCTGCTACCGCTGCGATGGAAAGAAACTGAGGGGGATCGGCCATGTCGCTCGTTCATTCTCGTTGCAGTGATCGAAATTGCCTGCACGTTTACCGGCTTATAGCGGTCAGCCGCTCGTGTCCAATGGGTTAGAGGCGTGCGCTTTTCGATTTTCATACAGACGACACGCTTTTTTCGATGACTCATTTCACTCTTTATCTAGCTGCGATTCTCTACGGCCTTTGTAGCCTGGCTATGCTCGGCTACGGCCTTAAGGCCTATTACGTCGTTTGGATTTTCGCTCGCAAGGCGAAGTCGGTTCGCTGGCTGGCTCGGCTGCGGGAGCGTCGTTTCAGGAAGCGGATAGATGAGGGGCGAGTGGAATTCCCGGTTGTGACCACCCAGATCCCGATCTACAACGAGCTGAACGTGGCCGAACGGGTGATGCGGGCGGTGGCGGCTATGGACTATCCGATCGACCGTCATGAAATCCAAGTCCTGGACGATTCGAACGACGAGACGGCGGATCTGGTGGACAGCGTCGCTGCCGAACTCAAGGGGCGGGGGCACTGGATCGATGTTGTTCGTCGGTCGGACCGAAGCGGCTACAAGGCGGGGGCTCTGAAGGCGGGAATGAAGCTGGCCAGCGGGGAGTTCATTGCCATTTTCGATGCGGATTTCGTGCCGCCGATCGACTTTTTGTGGCGTTGTCTGGCTCAATTCGAAGATCGGCCGAGGCGCTGTCTGGTACAGGCCCGCTGGGGGCATCTTAATCGGAACGAGTCGATGCTTACGAAAGCGGTCGCTTTGGGAATCGACGGGCATTTTGTGATTGAGCAGCCGGCTCGCTCCTGGAATGGGCTCTTTCTCAACTTCAATGGCACGGCGGGGCTTTGGCGCCGCGAAGCGATCGAGGACGCGGGCAGTTGGAGAGCCGTGACGTTGACCGAGGATCTGGAGCTTTCCTACCGGGCTCAGTTGAGGGGATGGGAGATTTTTCTCCTGGACGATTTAGTGGTGCCGGCGGAAATCCCTTCCAGCTACGAGGCATTCAAGAGCCAGCAGTTTCGTTGGGCTAAGGGTTCGATCCAGACTGCCAAGCTGCTCTTGCCGCGCGTCTTGAAGGAGCGTCTGCCGTTCGGGGTGAAGCTCCACTCGATCTTCCACCTTACCCAGTACAGCATGCACCTTTGCATGCTGGCCGTGTCCATTCTTTCGATACCGTTGCTCATCATGCTTTCGCAGATTTCTGGCGGCATTGGCTACTGGTGGCTTCTCGGCTTCATCCCGCTGCTCGCTGCCACGATTGGTCCGAGCCAGCTCTACATAGCGAGCCAGATCGCCCAGGGACGTTCGATCAAGAAGCCGCTAGTCATGCTGCCTCGACTCATGCTGATCGGCTTCGGTATCTGCTTGTCGAATACGACTGCAGTGGTGCAGGCCTTGCGTGGGGTGGACTCTCCCTTCGTACGTACTCCGAAAAAAGGCAGCAAGCCGAGCAAGGCCTACAGCGTTCGAGGCAATATCATTCCTTGGCTGGAGACGGCGATGGGGTTCTACACCTTGGTCAGTCTTTTGTTGGCGGTGCTTCTGGCGAAGTTCTTCCTGGCTCCCTACCTCTTGCTCTACGCTCTGGGATTCCTGACGGTAGGGATCTCCTCGCTACGAGAACGCCGTCAAGCCTCGCTCCCATGATCTTGTCATCTTCTTCTGCTTCTACTTCTTCATCTATTTCAATTTTGGAAGCAGATGAAGAAGTAGAAGCAGAAGCAGATGGGGAAGGTGATCAGTTTGGGATTCGTTCTAGGCCTAGCTTTTCGCGGAGGGGGGCGTCTTTTGGCTGGTTGAGTCTCCAGTATTCGACTTGGCCCATGCCGTGGGTGCGTCGGGCGGTGGTGGTGCCGCGAGGGCTCGTTTCGGTCCAGCCTTGTATGTAGTGAGGAAACTCCGTGTTGAAGCGGATGCTCAGGCGGCGGGAGGTCGAGGTGTAGTCGATTTGGTAGACCGTCTCATTGCCGTCGGCTTGCAGGCTGGCTTGAGCGGTTTCGATCTTCGCTGCCTGGTGAGCGAAACGGCCGTGCAGCAAGGCGGGTATGACCTCGACTTTGCCTAGAGGCAGGGAGTTCGGGTCGCGGCGCAAAAGCAGCCACAGCTCGTCTTCCAGCCAGGCTTCGGGCAGTTCTTCGACGAAATCTCCCTCGGATTGGAAATATGAATACGATCGATGCTGCCACTTTCCGTCACGGAAGTTTATCTGCTGGAAGACTTGGCCGCACCAGTCTTGCACCGAGAGCGTTGTCTTCAGGGCGTGCGGAAAGCGCTCGCGGTCGATCGGAGCGAAGGTCGACTGCATGGTCCGGTAGCTGTAGAAGCCGGTATTGAAAGTGCGCAGAGCGTTGAGCTTGAAGGTCGGTTCGGCAGGCGGGCCGCCGGAATCGCTCTTCACCTGAGCGTCCGGAAGAAATGGCTCTTGTACGAAGATCAGTTCGGCGTGACCGGCATGGGCTTCGCCGTAGCGGCTTTGGCTGAGTTCGTAGCGAGTGATCTCGGCTCCGCTCGACCAGAAGGTGGCGAACTGGGCAGCGTCTTTCGCTTCGAAGTTCGGGGCGTCCCCTCGAACCGAGGTGGTTGCGAGAATGGCTAGGATAAAGGCGTATTTTTTCATGACATGAAGGCTTTGCGAGAGGGGAACGTTTGGGGAATCGATTCGAGGGCTTTCTTGAGGCAAAATCATTAAGAGCAAAATCATTATTTCTCGAACGGATGCTAGATCCTCTAGATGGTTCGAGAACGCGTGAATTCCTCGCTTGCGAAATGATTTTGCCACCAATGATTTTGCTCTCGATGGAGGTCAGGATTGGGCTACGCTCGTTTCCGCGCTTGCTTCGAGAGTCGGGTCGGGCGAAATCGCTTCCAGGATGGTTTCCTGTTCTCGCTCCAGATTCTTCGCATGGCTTGCTTTCGCGGCTTTGAGCGTAGCGACGGCGGGGCTTTACGGACAGGTGGCGACGAGCTTCGACGAGAGTTCGGGGTGGCGTCCGATACTTTTTCTTTTGCTGGGCGTGGCGATGGTGGGGCTGGTCTTGCTTGCTCCGCAGTGGAAGCAGCGCCGCTACGAGGCGGCGTTCTTGCTTGGGCTGGCGTCGTCGCTGCGCCTCTTGCTGCTGCCTGCTGCGGCGTCTGACGATGCGTATCGCTATCTCTGGGAAGGCAAGCTGGTTCGCGAGGGCATCAGCCCATATGCTCTGCGGGGCGACCATCCGGATCTGGAGCCTTACCGCGATCAGTATTGGGAGGGCATGAACAACAAGGATAAGCTCACGGCCTATCCGCCTGGTTCGATGCTGGCCTTCGCGGCGATCGGGGCACTGGGCTACGATCTATCGACCTTGAAGGTGGCGTTTGCTTTGATCGATTTCGGTATGGTCGTATTTATATTTCTGATACTGAGACGTCGCAGGTTGCCGGTGCGGCAGCTTGGCTACTACGCCTTCAATCCGGTGGTTTTGGTTTCCTTCGCGGGGGAGGGTCATTTCGATGCTCTCATGCTGGCCGGAGTCGTGGCGTGCTTGTGGGCGATCGATCGCAGGGCTTGGCTTTGGGCGGGCGCGGCGTTGGGTTTGGCGGTTCAGATGAAGTTCGTCGCGGTATTGGGGCTGCCTCTTTTGCTGTGGAAGGGGCGTGTCAGGGCGGGGCTTGGTTTTGTGGGGACGGTCGTTTTGCTGGCCTTGCCGTTTTGGAGTTCGATCCCGGCTTTGTTCGACGGACTGTACAGCTTTGGCGCGGAGCGGAGATTCAATGGCAGTGGACTGATTGCGGGCGAACTCTTGGGCGTATCCGAGAGTTCGTTACAGCCATTTCTTCTTGGAGGATTCCTGGTGGCTTTCGCTCTTCCGTGGATCGTCAAGCGCGGTCGGGATAGTTGGGCGAGCCACTGGCAGTGGCAGATCGGGAGCCTTCTGATTTTCGCTCCCACCTTGCATTTCTGGTATTTGAGTTGGTTGGCGGTGACTATGGCTTTGCGGCCTTCGTTGCTTTGGATGCTGCTCTCGGTCTCGCAGGCGGTCTACTTCTGGGTTTGGCAAAACTATGCGGCGACTGGGGATTGGGATTTGACCGTCTGGCAGAGCGCTTTGCTTTGGTCGCCGCTTTTCTTGTTGGCGATCCCGTACGGGCTCAAATCTTTCCAGGATTGGCGGGGATCTAGGGGAGTCGTGGAAATTCCGCAGCGATCGGCGGAGGATTCCTGGCTGTTGGTGGTGCCGACGTACAATGCGGCGAGTCGTTTGCGGTCCTGCCTGGAGAGTTTGAGAACGGATTTGAGGTCGCAGGATAGAATCGTGGTTTGCGATGGCGGATCGAGCGATGGGACTTTGCGGATCGCCGAGCAGATGGGAGTGGATGTCGTATCCGCGGAACGGGGACGCGGAAACCAGATTGCCGCTGGGTTGAAGCGCTTTGCTTCGCGCCATGCGTTGATCGCGCATGCGGATTGCCGATTGCCGGAAAGTTTTCTGGATGACTTGAGGACTCACATGGTGAAAAGTCCGGAGGTGGTGGGCGGATGCTTGGGACAGCGGTTTGATAGGAATGGTCTGCTGCCCTATCGTTTTATCGAGTTTCTCAACGAGCTGCGGGCCCAGAACTGGGGCATCGCTTTTGGAGACCAGGCTCAGTTTTTCGATAGGGCGGCCTTGTCGAATGAACGTTTTCCCAGGCAGTCGCTGATGGAGGATGTCGAGCTGTCGCTTCGCTTGCGGGCTATGGGCGAGCTGTCCTATTTGGGAAGGGAGTGCGCATCCGATTCGGCCAAATGGAAGCAGGCGGCTCCGTTGCGCTTCAAGCTCGTTTTAGGGTTGTTGTTGACTTATGGCTGGCAGCGTTTCTGGAAGCCGGATAAGGCGGCGGAAATTGGGAATCGATTGTATGGGAAATATTATTCGTAGCGCGGAGCTTTAGCCCGCGTCGTCACATAATGGATACTGGCCTTGCGGCCGCGGGCTAAAGCTCCGCGCTACGTTTGCGGCTTTCGGCCATTTGCACGATGGAGGCGGGGAGGTCGTCTAGCTTTATAGCTCCTCTGGAATCGTAGCGGCCGAAGCTGAGCACGCCGGTCGGGCAGGATTGCACGCAGGCCGAACAGCGGACGCATTCGGGATCCTCCATAGGGGCGCCTTTGTTGGCGAAATTCATTATATCTATGCCTTGGTGGCAGACCGTGGTGCATACGTTGCAGGATATGCACTTCTTTTTATCGGAGAATATTCGGAAGCGGGTGAAGCGGGCGTAGATGTGCATCAGGGCGGCGAGCGGGCAGGCGAAGCGGCACCAGATGCGGCCGGAGAAGTGGAAGTAGAAGGCGACGCCGAGCACGCCCGCGAGCCAGACGTCGACGGCGTACTTCCAGTTGAGCAAGGGGAGTCCGTCGAACATTGCTTTGAATATACCGGCGGCGAAGTTGCCGTCGGGCAGGATCCAGCCGACAATGCGCAGGCCCATCATAACGAGGGCGATGAAAAGCAGGACTTGCCCGACCATGTTGAGCTTGTTCCAGAAGCGACCGTGGGGCATCTTGTGTCGATGGGCGTCGCCGAGGGTTTCGGCTAGGGCGCCGCAGCTGCAGATCCAGCCGCAGTAGGCTCCCTTGCCCCAGCGCCATACGATGAAGGGGATGAGGACGAAGGTCTGGAGGAAGCCGAGGATCAGCCAGCCCCAAACCGGCTCTTCGGTGAACCAGTTGTATACGAAGAGCGGCCACGCCAGTATGAGCCCAAAGGCCCGCCAGTATTCTCCGTTGGGCCAGAAGGAGTCGCCGATCCAGCCGCCGATGCCGGACTCCCACCAGCCGTTAGCCCCGGCCCAGGGGAGAAGGATCCAGGGCAGCAGGAAGAGCGGGAGCACCTGGAAAAGGGCCAGCGTAATGGTCTGGAGCTTCACGTATGGGGTCTTGCGTCTTCTGACGCGACGTATCCCGAAAGCCACTACACAGAGGCAGTAGGCGCCGGAATAGTAGAACCCTGGCTGATTCATGCCTCCGCGCAGGTGGTTGAGGAAATGCTGGGGGCTGTCGACGGCGCTTTGCAGGAGGCCGCCTAGCGAGCTGACGGCCCAAGCGAGCCAAGCGGGACTGAGGTCAGTCAGCCAGAGGCTTTTTTGCCAGTGGTAGAAGATGGTGAATGCCGCGAAGAATCCTATGAGACCCGCCCAGGTTGGGACGGTGAAGTCGCCGGTCACGCCGATCTTCGACTTGCGGAAGAAATCGAGCGGAGCATCGCGGCCGATCAGGATGAGCGTGGCGTCGTTTTCGATCTGGTAGTCGTCTCCGTCTCCGCTGAGGGTGACGGTCTTTTCCGCTATGTCCTGCACGTTGGTGTTCATGTGCAGGGTGAGCTTGCCTTGGGATTCGAGCTCCTTGAGCCGTTCTATATTGTCGGGCTTCGGGCGGGAAAACTCGGGCTTGCGGTAGCTAAGGTCGACTGTGGCTCCTGTCTCGGCGAGGGAGATGGCGCTTTCGAGGGCGGAGTCGCCGCCACCGACTACGAGCGTCTTTTGCCCGGCGTAGTCGCGGGCGTCGATCAGGCGGTTGGCTACCTTGTCGAGGTTTTCGCCCGGCACGTTGAGCTTGCGGAAGTTTCCGGTGCGGCCGATGGCTACGATCACCCGTTGGGCGATGACGTCGTCTCCTCCCTTGCGATGGACGCGTAGCTTTCCGTCCGAGCGGGAAAGCCTGTCTATGCTGGCTGGAACGGGTTCTATGCCTCGCTTCGCTCGTTGCTCTTCCAGCTCGACGAGCAGGTCTTCCTTTATCTCCGACTTGAAGCGCATCTCGCCGGCGGGCGTCATTTCGGTCGGGTAGGTGTAGATCGGCTTTTTTCGCGGAAAGTTCTTTATGGTGGAAAAGCTCTCGGATGCTTCGAAGAGCACGAAATCGAGCCCGTTTTTCTTGGCTTCGATGGCTGCTGAAATGCCGGAGACGCCGGCTCCGATGATCACGAGATCGTGGTCGTAGCCGTCTGCCCCTTTTTGGAAGTCGGATTCGGCGAGGATGGCCTCTACGGCTCGGGCTCCGGTGTCTGCGGAGAATTTGAGCAGGGGAACTCCGGTCAGATCGCCTACGACGCGCACGCCAGGCACGCGCGTGGTTCCATCGTCGTTTACTTTGGGGGACTTCTCGACTCCGCCGGCGGGCCAGCGCGTGTGTAGCCAGTTCGTGTAGGATGCTATGGCGGAAAACATGCTTTCAGCAGGGCAGAAATGGGGATGGAGGGCGAGATCTATATATCATTTCTCCGATTCGTTCAGCGTCCAGTCGTAGGTTATCCAATCGATGGCGAAATTCTCGGGAAGCTCGCTTGAGCGGTAGCGGTTCAAGTACTGCACAGGATTGTCTGTCTCGAAGTGATGGGAGTACCATTGGAACAGCTGGGAATAGTATATACGCTTTTTCTTCCGGTCGATCCGAGCAGCGTGTTCGCTTTGGGCGAAGGCTTTCGTCTGCTCGTCGAGCCGGGCGTCGAGGTTTTCGGCCCGGTAGGCTGTATCCGCTAGAGGAGGACAGCTTAGGCTGGCGCAGTTCACTGCGAAATGGACGCGCTCGTCGTCGAAGCGTTTGAACAGGATGCCTTTTTCCACGTCGTCGAGCGAGAGCTTCTCTTCTCCGAGCTCGATTGTGGGGCTGGTGAAGATTCCGAAGTTGGGCTTGATGTCGGTGACCGATTTCAACGGATAGGCTTCCAGCACGATCTGGACCATCGCCGCGTTGTAGAGATTTATATAAAACGCTTTCAGGCCGTTTTCGGACAGTTGGTCTAGCGGAAGCTGGGCCATCTTCGCCAGGACGTTGCGGAGGGTGGCTCGGTCGGTCTCGTTGGCGTGCCAGGCCCGATAGGCGACGCCATCGGGTTTCACGTATTTGGCGAAAAGCGGGTCGAGATCGTCGGCGTAGACTTCGAGGTCCGGGCGAGCTTGAGCTCCGGCGGCCAGGATGGCGATGGCGAGGAGGGGCGCGAAGAAGGCTTTTAGACTCATGGTAGGGAAAGAGACGTTTGAGCGGGGCGAGGTATTCCTGGATAGTTTTCCGGGAACGCGGGCGGCCCGCCCGCATGGATGGAGGATCATGCTAGCTGCGGGCGGGCCGCCCGCGTTCCCGGGGAAGGTCGTTTTCACCAAAAAATCGCAAGAAAGTCACCCTTTTCCCCTTGTTGTGCCAGTCCGGCTTTGCAGGATGGTGGGCTCCGAAAATGCTCCTTGAAGTCAGAGATCTGAAAATCGGATTCAACAGCCGCCGCTCTCGCGTGGAGGCCGTGAGGGGCGTTTCCTTCAGCCTCGAGAAGGGCAAGACGCTGGCCATCGTGGGTGAGAGTGGCAGCGGCAAGAGCGTTACTTCGATGGCTTTGACTCGGCTGCTGCCACCTTCGCCTCGCTGCGAGGTATCCGGCGAGGCGTTGCTGGATGGGCGGAACCTGCTCGATCTTTCCGAGCGTCAGCTATGTCAAGTTCGCGGAAAGCGGATCGCCTACGTTTTTCAGGAGCCCTCTACTTCGCTGAATCCCTACTTCACGGTTGGCAGCCAGATCGTGGAGGCTCTGCGTTTTCACCGGGACGATATCCAGGATCCGCGCCAGGAGGCCATAGCCCTGCTGGAAAAGGTTGGCATTCGTGAGGCGGCTCGCCGCTTCGACGACTACCCACACCAGATGAGCGGGGGCATGAAGCAGCGGGTGGTCATCGCTATCGCTTTAGCCTGCCAGCCGGACATCCTCGTGGCGGACGAGCCGACCACTGCTCTCGATGTGACGATCGAGGCTCAGATCATGGAGCTGCTGGGCGAGTTGCGGGAGCGCGAGGGCATGTCGATCATCCTCATCACGCACAATTTCGGCATCGTGGACGGTTTCGCCGACGAAGTGGCCGTCATGTATCGCGGGCGGATTGTGGAGAACGGTCCGTCTGGCAAGGTTCTCTCGTCTCCAGAGCACGCATACACCCAGGCTCTTGTCCGCTGCATACCGCAGATCGGCATGAAGCGCGACCGCTTGCCTGTGGTCGACTACTCGCTGATCGAAGCGGAGGAGGTCGCAGCTCATGGGTGAGCCGCTTGCCGAAGAGGTCCCCTTGCTGCAGGCGCGTGATCTGAGGATCAGTTATCCGATTCGCAGCGACGGGCTTTTCTCCAGGCCAGGATCTTTCAGAGCCGTTAGCGACGCCTCGTTCGTGGTCCGTCGTGGAGAGACGGTAGGTCTGGTTGGCGAGAGTGGCAGCGGCAAAAGCACGATCGGCAAGGCCATCCTGAAGCTCATCCCTATCGAGTCGGGAGAAATCGAATACGACGGCACGGTGATCAGCTCCCTGGGCGAGCGAGATTTTCTGCCGTTTCGCAAGCGAATCCAAACTATCTTCCAAGACCCATACGCTTCGCTCAATCCACGTTTGACGGTTGGCTCCATCGTTGCCGAGCCTCTTATCGTGCACGAGCCTTCGCTGAACCGCTCGGAGCGCGACGAGAGAGTGGCTAGCTTGCTGGAAAAGGTCGGCCTGCCGATGGACGCCATGAGACGCTACCCGCACCAGTTCAGCGGCGGCCAGCGCCAGCGCATCTGTATCGCCCGGGCCCTGAGCTCGCGTCCGGAGTTTATCGTGTGCGACGAATGCGTGAGCGCCCTCGATGTCAGCGTGCAGGCCCAGATCGTCAATTTGCTGCAGGACTTGCAGGAGGAGTTCGGCATCGCCTACCTCTTCATCGCCCACGACCTAGCCGTGGTGGAGCATATCAGCCAACAGGTGCTGGTCATGCAGGAAGGGCGGATCGTCGAGCAAGGCTCCGCCGAATCTCTCTACCAGTCGCCACAAACCGAATACGCTCGCAAACTGCTTGCCGCCGTGCCGGATATGCCAAGTATCCGTGCCAATTAGACTGCGTATCCAGATTGAATTTTGCCTGAACCAGCGCCCGCGCCTAACACAATACGAAACCGAAAACCAAGTATCGAAAATATGAATGCAGATTGGACTGATCTGAAGCTACACATTGGATTCGACCCGGAGAAGGCCGAAAACGAGTACGACGAAGCGAAACTTACAGAGTATCTCAATATAAAGCTACGCTCCCGCGGATGTCCTATCTTCGGCAAGGAGTCGGACTACCCGTTTCTAGAGATGGGCAACTCGCTTCTCGAAAGCGTGCAGGAAAAAAATCGCCTCCTCAAGGAGCACCTCTGTCCGGCCGATCAGCGTATTCAGGATTACCTGACGGACCTCTTCGCTCCGCTCGGTCTGGAGAAACGTACTTGGGTGCCGACTAACGCGTTGGTGTTGGAGCGTCATGGCATGGCCCGCGCTCTGTCGTTGCCGCCGGATAAAGATAGGTTCGAGTCCGACATTGTCAGCTCTTTCCGCGTGAAGCAGGGCGTGCTCAACAATCCGAAAAGCGACCGCCGCACCACGCAGGGCGTCTTCCACGTCTCCGAGGGTGGGCTCCCCATTCCCGCCGACAAGAAGCAGGTGCCGCTCAAGGTTTTCGCCAACCTGCTGACCGAGGCCTTGAACCCGCCGGAATCCCTGATGGAGCTGCCTTTCACCTCCACTCAGGAGGAGAAGGCCCGCATCTTTGTCTCCCTGCTGCTGCGGCCCCTGGTGCAGCCCGAAGTGCCAGGGGTTACGGAGGAGAAGCGTCTCGAGGTGCGCTTCTTTGCTCCAGGCAACATGACCAGCAACCTCGACTTCGTGGAGTCGATCTTCGGCAACGCAGGCGATCCCTATCTGGCCAGTCACGATGCCGGTCTGGATTTCAAGCATTGGTCCGGTCATACCGGTTGCGTCATCCTCGCCCCGCACCTCATTCGCTGCAAAAAGAAGGACCTCGGACTGCCCAACATCTCCGAAGCCACGGAGCGGCAGAAGCGCGACGGCATGTGCTGGGAGTCCGAAGACGAGCTCTACAACGACGGTGGCGCCTTCAAGATCACTTCTCGCGACAACCGTGGCGTGGTCGTTACCCTTATCGCCGACAACTACTACGGCTACTGCAAAAAGGAGGTCAAAACCCAGATCTCCTTTGCTGCCAACCTCTATGGCAACGTAGAGGAAGAGCATGCCGGCGGCGCTCTGGCCTTCGCCAGCTACGACCTCGGGGAGGATTTCCGCCTCAGCGAATACGTCTCCTCGGTGGACCACGGCTTCGATCAAGTGCTGACCTCTCTCGGCGACCGCGTCGAAGTCCATCCCAGCGGCTACGCCGTAGACAAGCAGTATCCAAATATCTACTACATATCCGAGGGAGCCAACATCACTCTGCACGACCAAAGCGTGACTTGGCAAAGCGGCGGCGAGACTCACAGCCTCCAGCTCCAGCCGGAGGCGACCTACATCCTGCCCTCTGGCTACAAGGTCGAGATGAAGCGCCCCTCTGCCTCGCGTCGCTGGCGCTTGATCGGCACCAGCGCGACGCCCACCTTCTGCCACAAGCCCTGCACCGTCTCCGGCGGCGGCAAGTCCGAGATCTCCAAGTCCCTGACCGACGCCATCGTGATGGGCCCCGTCTTCACTGCCGACTTGAAGAAGGACTTCGACATGGTCGAGGAGATCGTCAACAAGGAGTACGGCAACCGCTTCAAGGACGAGTCCCTCAACCGTCCCGCCGGCCGCCCGCTGCTCAGCATTGAGCGCTCCCTCGGCTCGGTCATCAAGCTGCTCTCCCCATCGCCTGCCTACACGGACGAGTACAATGCCTGGCTCAAGGGCGTGCCCGGTTACGTCATCGACATCGTCCTTGTGGTCAAGCGCTTCTACAAGCCGGACTGGGGAACGGACTGGCGCGACCGCTTCGGCGTGGACGTGGTCAACGGCAAGCCCGGCAACGAGCTCAAGTACCGCAATCAGAAGCTCATCTCGCAGTACCTGCGCGTCGGCTTCGCATCCGACGGCTCCTGGCGTGTCTTCAGCCTGCGCAAGGACTTCTTCCCCGCGGCTAAGATTCAGACCGAGGATGACATCTCTGCCTCGGTGGTCGTTCCGGCCAGCCTGCTCGAAGGGCTGGACGGTGGAGCCAGCGAATTCTCCTCCCTCAAGTTCATCCAGAACTGCGAGTACCGGCTATTCCAGCGTCCGGACGAGGCGATCGTGCGCGGATACGACAAGAAGACCGAGTTCGACTTCTCTCGCAACGGCGTATTCTTTTCCAACTACGAGCCCATTGAGCGTCCTGCCTGCCAGGAGATGGAAAAGGATGCCATCCGCTTTGGAAACTTCACCGAGCAGATGCAGAGGACGCTCCGAGAGTTCAACAGGGAAGACTCGCCCGACTACGTCATCTCCTCCTCCGATCCGCGCCTGGTCGACGGCGTTCCCACCAAGAACCCGCGCTACCTGCAGAACCGTCTCGATCTCGAAGACGAACGCAGCGTCTACGTGGCCGAGGTCGGAGCGCGACTCTACCGCCGCTTGGAGAAGCAGCAGTCCGCCCATTTCCCGGTCAACTGCGTGCTGCCCGGCCGTCGCAACAACCCGCCCAGCAAAGGCATCCGCGCCCTGGCGGTATTCAATCCGATCCACTACCAGGAGCTGCCCGAGCTCTTCATGGAGTTCATCGCCAGCCTCACCGGCAAGTCTCCCTCCACCACGGGGGCCGGCTCGGAGGGCGCCTTGACGAAGGGGCCCTTCAACGCCCTGCTGCCTATCGTCGATCTCAACAATGCACTCGTATCGTATGTAGTTTCCGGATACGAAGGCTTCGCCTCGTCGGCTGGCTACGTCGGGCCGAACTTCCGGGTGGACCACGATATCAGCCTGCTCATTCCCGAGATCTGGTGCCGCATGAGGCCCGAAGAGCGTCGCGCCGCCTACATGATTCGCAAAGGCTACCTCGAAGCGTGTGAGGATATCGAATACAAGGGCGAGAAGATCGAGGTCAGCCGTCTTGGCTACCGCATCACTTCGTCCTTCGTGCAGACCTTCGGGGGGCGCGTCTTCTCCAATCCCTCTTCGGTCTTCCCGGAGAATATCCTGCGCCCCGAGCGTCAGGATATGGACACCTTTGTCGACGGGGTGAAGAACATCGTGGAGACCCAGCGTCGCGTCGCCCTAAACTACTTCGAAGACGGCTCCATAGAGTCCGCTTGCCCGCCGCTCAAGGCCTTGCTGCACATCATGGCCCATGGGGAGTACGAAGGAAAAAGCTATCGGGATCTCGAGGTCCGCAAGCTCTTCACCTTCGATGCGCTCATGGCCAGCGACTGGTACCAGGCTCGTCTCGACGCCAAGCAGCGTGTCGAAGTGGCCCTCTGGGAGCGTCACGCCTCGTATCTCGACAAATTCCTCGCGAACCCTCTGAACCACGGATTGGGAGAGCGAATCGAAGAGTCCAGGCTTCGTAGCACCATCGATCGCCGTTTGGAAACCTTCCGTTCCCAAGACTACCGCGACAAGCTCGTAGGCTGTCTCGGCGTCGATCCCAGTCTTTACGCGGAGTGAGTTAGCCGCGGGGTCCGCGTCCACCTCGGAGCTTGTTGAAAAACTGCGATATTGTAGCCGCGTTCGTGAGAACGCGGCTACGACTGGAAGCGCTTTTCTTACAGTCAGTCGCGCATTGGTAGTTCAGCCCCAATCTGAATTCAGAACAACATGCGTCTTGAGGTAGGGCCCGATCGCCGAGCGGGCCGTGTTGCAGGATCCATTCTTCGCGGCCCGCTCGGCGATCAGGCCCTACCTCGTGAATCGATCTATGATGCTACACGAAGATCGTAGCCTTCGCGTAGAGTCGAGCCGAGCCCGAGATCCTCACCCGGTCGCCCGCCAGTTCGCAGGTCAGCTCTCCTCCGCGAGGACTGATCTGGCGAGCTGAGAGCGAACGTTTTCCCAGCCGCTTTGCCCAGTAAGGCGTGAGCGTGCAATGGGCGGACCCCGTGACAGGATCCTCATCGATACCTGCCGCTGGGGCGAAAAACCGCGAGACGAAATCGCGCTCCTCTCCCGGCGCGCTGACGATGAGATAGGAATCCGAGGACTTGGCCAGCAACGCGAAATCCGGTTCGATAGCGGCGAGGATCTCTTCGCTCGGAACGATTGCCAGGCAGTACTCGGCCCGGTAGAATTCGCGTGGGTTTGCCCCCAGGGCATTGGGAAGCCAAGACGGCCTAGGACAAGCGGTTGGCGGCTGAGAGGGGAAATCGAGCGTGTAGCGTCCATTTTGGCAGACCACCGAAAGCGGCCCGCTGAGAGAATCGAAGCGGATGGTATCCGCTTCCTCCCCAAGCTCTGTCTTCAACGCGAATGCCGCAGCCAGCGTAGCGTGACCGCAAAGCTTGACCTCGGTTGCAGGAGTGAACCAGCGAATGCCGTAGCTCCCCGCTCCCTTCGGCACAAGATACACCGTTTCCGAGAGGTTGTTCTGAGCGGCGATCGCTTGCAGAAGAGCGTCGTCAAGCCAGTTCTCCAGAGGGCACACCGCGGCAGGGTTGCCCGTAAACGGTCCGGATTCGAAAGCGTCGATCGTATAGAGCTGGAGTTGCATGCTTTCGAGTAGTGGCAGCTATCCAAACTCTGTCGAGTTCGGCTACAGATTTTTCCGGTAGCCGAAGTCGAAAGACTTTGGAACCCGTCATCCTACGCTCAACCCATAGAGCTTCCAGTAAGTATCCCAATACCCATCTACGTGAGGATCTAGGCCAAAATAGCCTGGGAACATGCATCCGCTAAACGGATACGTATCTGCTTTCGAGCAAAGCTCTGCTCGCACGGGGTTGTTCAGAATATAGTGAGCCATGGAGCGATATGCTTCCCTCTCTCGTTCATGGTCTTTGAGGACGTGGTCGTGTCCCTGCCGTTGCAGAGCAAAGGGCTTCAAGAGCCGGTTCAGGTCGCCACGCAATCTCCTGGCGAAGAGCAATTGGTCGCTTTCTGGCTTCAGACCATCGACCAGTACATGCATGTGGTCGGGCATAAGGCAGTAGGCGGAGCAGCTCATTGCGTATCGAACGAGCGAGTGGAGCAGAGTCTCACGAAATTGGGCGTGAAAGGTATCGCTGAGCCACCCAGTTTGACGCTTGGAGACGGTGTGCGTCCAGTGAACGGTTGTCTGTCCAAGGTAGGCTTCCTTTTGTAACCGCGGGAGGTTCGACTTGTTAGCCATGGGAGGGAAGCTGGCGAGGAATCCAAACTCTGTCGAGTTCGGCTACAAATTTTTCCGGTAGCCGAAGTCGAAAGACTTTGGATATTGCCGTCCGCTTCGCCTTCTTCGAAGCTCCAGCACTCATGAGATCCACCTTTGCTCTGCTTCTCGTCTCCCTCCTGTTTCTCGTCGGCTGCAGCCGTGAACCCGCTGGCGAAGTCTCTTCTTCCCAGACCTTCATCTTCGCTCGGGGCAGCGATGCTCAGAAGCTTGATCCGGCGGATGTCGACGATGGGGAGTCGGTCAATACGCTCACCCAGATTTGCGAGGGATTGGTGCGCTTCAAGAGCGGCACGCTGGAGATCGAGCCCTGGTTGGCGGAGTCGTATTCGATTTCCGATGACGGTCTCGTTTATTCCTTCGATATTCGGAAAGGAGTTCGCTTTCACGACGGTACGCCGCTCGACGCGAAGGCTGCGGCCTACAGTTTCCTGCGTCAAATGGATGAGGACCATCCAGCTCACCTGCCGGAAGCCGCTTTCGCCTACTGGAGCTACCTGTATCAGGATATTCAGGACGTAGTCGCGGTGGAGCCGATGCGACTGGAGATTCGCCTGTATCGACCAAACGCGGCCATGCTGCGTTCTCTGGCGATTTTCCCAGCCTGGTTGATCAGTCCGAAAGCCTACGAGACCTACGGGACGGAAATGCAGCGTCACCCTGTAGGCACCGGACCCTATCGTTTCGTGGAGTGGAGGCCAAACGAGGCGATTCTCCTGGAGCGCAATCCCGACTATTGGGGCGAGGCTCCGGCCTTCGAGCGACTGGTCATGAAGGTGGTGCCGGACAACACTACGCGGCTTTTGCAGCTGAAGTCGGGAGCGGCCCATGGCATGGATGGCTTGCAGCCCGCCGAAGTAGCCGCTTTGCGGACGGATCCCGCTGTGACGGTCTACGAAGATGCCGGGCTGAACGTAGGCTACCTCGCCTTCAATCTCGAAACGCCCCGCGTAGCCATTCCTGAAGTACGCAAGGCGATATCGTTGGCTATCGACAGAGAGCGTTTTGCCACCGTTGCTCTGGAGGGGGCGGGACGTCCGGCCAGCTTTCCAATCCCGCAGGGTTTTCTGGGGTATCCGGATTTCGAAGACGCATCGATTTTCGATTTAGTCCAGGCTCGCGAATTGATTGCCCCGCATCTCGGCCTGTTTGCCGAGAGGCCTCTGGAGATCATAGTGATGAATGCTCCGCGTCCCTACTTGCCTGATCCGGTAACCGCAGCCACGTTTCTGCAGGGCCAGCTCGAAGCTCTAGGCATACCCGCCAAGGTGACGGTCCTCGATTTCAAGACGCAGCTCGACCGGCTACGCAATGGCGACTTTGAAGCCGGCATGATCGGCTGGGTAGGGGACAATGGGGACACGGACAACTTTCTCAGCGTGTTCTTCGGCAGCTGGTCAGCGGTGAAGGGAGCCGCGACGAACTACTCGTTCTATCGAAATGAAAGAATGGATACGCTTCTTCTAGAAGCTCGTCAGGAAATCGATCCCGAGCGACGGGCGACCTTGTACCGGGATGCCTTGCGGTTGTGGCATCGAGATTTGCCGATCCTACCATTATGCCACGGAGACAACATCGTGGTCCTGCGCTCGGAGTTCACCGGCTTCGCTTTGCAGAAGATCGGCGACTTGCGGCTTAGCGAGGTGCGGCGTAGGCGCGATCCGGCTCCAGACTTGAAAGAGTAGCCGAACTCGAAAGAGTTTGAGCATCGCATGACAGCCGCTCTTGCCAAAAAGCTTTCGTTTTTCGTTGGCCTTTATCTGTTTGCCAGCTTGGCGATCTTCGCGGCGATCGATGCGGTGCCGGGCGATCCAATCGCGTCGCGTTTCGGCAAGGCTATCGATCCGGCTCGAGTGGCTTTGGAGAGAGAGAGATTGGGATTGGATGAGTCGTGGCCGATTCGCTATCTGATTTCCCAGCAGCAGTTTCTTGCCGGCGACTGGGGGCGTAGCCTGACAACCGGTCGAGAGACGCTGGAGGATCTGCAGCGTTTTATGCCAGCGACGGTGGAATTGAGCTTGAGCGCTTTGGCCCTTGGGGTGGCGGTAGGTTTGAGCGTGGCCTTGGCTGCGGCGTTGGGAGCGCATCCCTGGTTGACTCGATTGGCTCAAGGCATTGGCTCGATTGGCCTGATTGTCCCCATTTTTTGGATAGGCATTCTTTTGCTGGTGGTGGGAGCCTGGTGGTTGGGGTGGTTTCCAATGGGCGGCCGCTCCGACTTGGCGATTGGCGAGCGAGGCTTTGTTGAGGTCTTGCGCTACCTGGCTTTGCCGACTGCCTGTCTGTCGTTCTTTCCGATGGCAAGCGTGGCGACGGTCACCTTCGCTCGCTTGCAGGAGCCTGAACTGCAGGCTTTCGTGGCGGCGTTGCGGTCTCGAGGCTACGGACCATGGCGGATCGTTTGGCGGCATTTGCTGCGGATCGCAGCGGCGCCGACGATCACGGTGGTCGGAACTTCGTTCGGGGCTTTGCTGGGTGGCGCCTTCATGACGGAAACGGTGTTTTCCTGGCCGGGGATTGGACGCTATCTCGTATCCGCTATTCTGGGACGCGACTTATTTGTCGCCCAGAATGTTCTGACTTTTCTGGTGTTGCTGGTGATCGCAGTGGCATTCGTCGCGGATCTAGTCGTTTGGAAGCTCGATCCGAAGAAGGGAGGGGAGGAGAGCTGATGGCGAAGATCGGCAGTGTGGTGGCCGGTCTTGTCTATGCGGCGTGTCTGTTGGGCTTGTTCTACACGCCGCACGATCCGTACGGGCAGTCCTTTTTCGAGCTGCGACTGACGGGACCAAACGCGGAGCATTGGTTGGGGGTGGATCGTCTCGGGCAGGACTATTTCAGTCGGGTTTGGCGTGGGGCAGGCAATTCGCTGCTGTTTGCCGTCGCGGCGAGTGTGGCGACATTGGCTTTTTCAGCCGCGCTGCTGCTTGGGGAACGTTGTGGAGGCCGCGTAGTGAGTCATTCGATACGGGCCATGGTTTCGTTTGGCATCGCTCTGCCGGCGATCTTCGTGGGGCTGCTGGTGGTGACGTTTATGGAGCGTTCGGGAGGAGCCTTGGCAGTCGCGGTGGCGGTGGCTGGCGTGCCATTCGCATTTCGACAATTGCGGATCCTTTGGCTGGAGCTGAGTTCGATGGCGTTCGTGGAGGCGAGTCGAGCGATTGGCGGTTCGGCCTGGTTTCGTTTGCGTTTCACGATCTGGCCGAACCTGCTGCCGCAGCTTGTGGCGCTGTGGAAGCTGGTATTCGCCTTCGCCTTGCTGGAGTTGAGCGCCCTGACCTATCTGGGACTGGCGGGAGACCCGAACTGGGCGGAACTGGGCACGCTGCTCAGGGAAGGGCAGAAGCTATTGCTGCAAGATCCGTCGTTTGCCCTGTGGCCTGGAGTCGTGTTGTGCAGCGTTCTCGGCGCTGCGCGAATGGTGAGTGTGGAATAGTGAATGGTGAATTGAGGCCGGCTCTTCTTCCTCGAAAATTCGCCATTCACTATTCCACATTCACCACTCGCGCGTAGCGCTCGCTACCTTCCGCCTTCGGTGTAGTAGTTGAGGCGTTGGAGGAGGGCGACGGCTTCGGGGGGGAGCTCGAACCAGTCGCTGAGCACGATTTCGGGGATGCGGTAGGAAGTGTCGTAGAGGGCTTGGGTGGCTTTGTTGTCGGGGGCAACCCAACCCGCTTTTACCGCGACGCCGGCATAGAGGCCTTTCTTGCTGGTGTAGACGAGGATCTTGGCGGTCTGGTAATCGATGCTTGGGCGGGACTCCGTAGCGCTGAAGATGGGGCCGGCTACGGCGGCGGCGTCCGCGCCGAAGTCGAGTCGGCCAGAGTAGGCTTTGCGCACGGTGTCGCTGTCCATGATGACGTAGATGGTGTCGAACTCCTTGATGCCGAGCTGCAGGCCAATGTTTGCTCCACCGGTCTTGACGAAGGCCGGCACGCCCCACTCGCCGGTGAGCGGGTTCTTGGCGATAAGAATGCCGGTGCCCGCATGGCCGCCGATGAAGAAGCCACCTCGGTAGTTGATCGTGAGGAGAATGCCGTGGGCGTCTTGCAGAATACTGGCAGGGATGGCAGTGCCGGTGTCGGCCATGATTTCCTCTAGCACGTACTCGCCTGTGACGAGGCGTTCGACGAGCTTCTCGCGTTTGGGGGCGGCGCTGAGGCTGGTGACGATGGCTATGCCGAGGAGGAGAAATGCGTTCCGGGTGATTTGCTTCATGTGCGTAATGTGGGATGGGCCTTTGCCAGTTGGAAGGCGGTTGAGCCAAAGCATCTGGGATTGGGCCGGATTATTTGGCGGCCCTCCAAGCTTTTGCAACGATTTTGGGCAGGGGGGCTGGCGTGTGCGGCCTGTTTCAGAGTTTCGTCCTGAATGGGCAAGCAAATCGCTTGGCCTGGCATATGCGAACCCCATTCCTCATGAACGTCGGCTCTCTGGCATCTCTACTCAGCGTTGCTTTTTCGAGCTGTATTCAGGAACTGCCAACCAAAAGTTCAAGGTTGTCTTTTAAAGCGGCAAGTTTCTGATTATGAGTTTCTTATGATTGGACTGTTGTGCTGAACTTTCCAACGTTGGAGAATTATTTGCCTGTTTGAGTTGTCGAGGGGCGTGATGGAAAGTGGTGGGACAGATGGGAGGTCGGACGCTGCTTACGCGAGGCAGCCGAACTGGAAAGAGTTTGGATAATAGGGCAGAGAACCAAACTCTTTCCAGTTCGGCTACTTAAAGGCTGCAATCCATACATCTTCAATCGCAGCCGGTGTTGGGCTTGCTTGGCTTTTTTTCTTTTTTCGTTTTTGCGTCCGGCACGGATGGACTTCCTTATCGCCTCGAAATGTTTAGGAGCAAGGACCGGTCGTACTATCGCGTGAGCCGAAGATGGGTGGCGAACTTGATGGAGCGAGCGTCTTTGAGCAGGCAGCACCGCTTCTACGTGTTGGCGATCTTGATTGGCATCCTGAGCGGATTGAGCGCGGTGGCCTTTCACCAGTCGATCCATTGGGCGGAGGAGAACTGGATACTGCGGGTGGCGGAAAACCCTGGATGGATGGGGATCTTGGGGATGATTCTGCTACCGGCGATTGGCGGGCTGGTGGTTGGCTTCCTGGTCAAGCACTGGTCGCCTGAGGCGGCGGGCAGCGGGATTCCGCAGGTGAAAGCAGCGTATTATCTGAAGTTCGGACGGATTCGTTTTCGGGCTGCGATGGGCAAGTTCGTGCTGGGCACCATCTCGATCGGCAGCGGGGCGAGTTTGGGACGCGAGGGGCCGACGGTGCACCTTTCGGCGGCTATCGCTTCCTGGGTTGGGCGCTGGTTTGGACTGGCTCCCAGGCAGGTGATGGCCTTGGTCCCGCTCGGCTGCGCGGGAGGCGTGGCGGCTGCGTTTAATACGCCTTTGGCTGCTATCGTCTTCGCCATCGAGGAGATCATGGGCGACATGAAGCACAAGGCTCTCGCCGGCATCGTCATGGTGGCGGTGATCGCGGCGGTGATCGAGCGATCTTTGCTTGGTTCGGACTCGATGTTTCAGGTGCCGCCGCATCCGGAGTACGTTTCCTGGCTGAGCTTGTTGTGGAGCCTGGTTCTGGGAGCCCTGGCGGGGTTCGTTTCCCACGCTTTCGTGGAGGCCTTGCTCGGTTTGCGGGAGCGAGCGAAGTTGGTGAAGGGGCGCTTCAACTGGATGCTTCCCGGCTTTGGCGGCTTGCTCACGGGCTGCATCGGAGCGCTTGTATTCGTAAATGTGGGACATCTCGGGGTGTTTGGCATCGGGTACGCGGATCTGTCGGCGGCGTTGGCGGGAGAGCTGAGCGTTTGGGTGTTGCTGGCCTTGCTGGTGGGGAAGTTTGCGGCGACGTTGTTTTCCTACTCGAGCGGTGGCTCGGGGGGGATCTTCGCTCCCACGCTTTTTATCGGGGCGATGATGGGGGGCTCGCTTGGCTGGCTGGCTCAAGCTTTGGGCGAATCGTCTGGGCAGATGCTCAGCATCCTGGCCCTGGTCGGCATGGGAGCGATGTTTGCGGGGGTGATTCGGGCTCCGGTCACCTCGATTCTGATTATCTTCGAACTGACGCGGGACTACAGTCTGATACTGCCTATCATGCTAGCGAACCTGACGTCCTACGCGATCGCCACTCGTCTGAGGAACGTGCCGATCTACGAGGCGCTGCTGTTGCAGGACGGCATCAATCTGCGCAAGTTCCCGATCCTGCGTCCGAGCCAGGGCTGGCAGAACATGCCGGTGAGCTCCATCATGACGAATACGGTTCATACGCTCCAGGCAGACAGGCCGTTGGGCGAAGTGTATCAGGAAATCAAGGACGAGAGGTTCAAGATCTATCCTGTTGTCGACGTCGACCGTCGCTACGTCGGCCTCGTGCACCGCAAGGGCGTGCGAATCGTGAGTCAGACCGATCCGGAGAAGACGGTGCGGGATATCTTCATCTCCGATACTTTCCCGAAAGTGTATCCAGATTCCCGGATACGGGACGTGGCCAAGCAGTTCGTGAAGACGGAGTGGATTGCCCTGCCGGTGGTGAGCAGGTTGGACGAGGGCCGTGTCGTTGGGGTGGTGACGCTGCACGACATCACGCGGCAGCAGTTCCTGCAGGAGACGAAGGGGGACTAACGTTGTGTTGCTTGGGTAGGGCTGGCGCTTGCCGCCACGCCGCGTTGCAGGAGCCGCTTGCTGCTGATCAGACCGCTGCGGCACGTCGCAAGCGACGGCCCTACAGAGACTTGCAGCCGCTTGAGCGCTAGCGTTTCGAGGCCGCTCGCCAACGAGTGACGAATACCGTTACGACCATCGTCAGCGCGGCGAACGAGGCGATGGCGGGCAACCAGTTCGTCTGCCCACCCTCGTGGCTGTGGGGCAGCGGAGACGTGTGAGCCAGTGCGGCGTTTGCTAGAATGAATAGGAAGGCGAAGGCGAGGAGGGATTTCACGGAGGATACGTATTGTTTAAGGCGTCACATCCTGCGCTCGGTAGAAAACGCTGGAGGTTTCCAGCTCGGAGAGCTGGATGGTTTCCGTCTTGTCGGCGGTGAAGGGATCGCCCACGTCGCTCCATTCGTCGAGATCGGTCGATCGTTGAAGCTGATAAGTTTTGCCAGCTTCGACCTCGAAGCTGAACGCCGCGGTGTGGTCGGGAGTGAAGGCGATGGAGGAGATGTCGAGGGGTTGGGGTTCGGTGGCGCCGTTCAAGGATATGGTGTAGTTGCCCGTGGAAATTCCGTCTCCACCGGCTGCGATTCTAAGGTAATAGACCCCTCCCACGGCAGACGGGTAGTTTATTGATATGGCATCTGGGTTCAAAAGGAATGGAGGGTCGTTCTCTGGAGTAGAAAGGATTGCGAAAAGAGTGAAACTACCGCTAGTTCTAGTCACTTCGACAGTGACGTTTTCACCTTCTGTCGCAGAAAAACGCCAGATGTCTACATCTCCGGGTTCATTGATGGAAGCGGCTTTGATGTCTCCGGCGATGATTTCCCCACCTTCATCGCCGCTTGGCACCACGAAGCTGTCTGGCAGTATAGTGAACCTCAGCGTATAGGTTCCGGTGCTGCCCGCTCCGCTCTCAGCGTTCGCGGACACTTTTATCTTATGGATTCCCTCGAGAGCTGTCACTGCAGCTCCTCCTGTAACGAGTGCCCCTGTATTCGAAATTAGGACAGTGTCGTCCGGTCCAGTAACTTCGATCTTCGGACTAAACGCGGTGTCTACCGCTCCTTCGGATAACGTGACGTCGATTCGCTTCCCGGCCTCTGCGACGAAAGTCCACTCGTCGGTTTCGCCTGCCGATGAGATCTCGCCGACGTGATTCTGGCCGTTTGTTATTGCTCCTTGCGCGAAGCCGCTTTCCGCGAATGCAAAGAAGACTGCAAGAGCGAGTAGGCTCGCTAGCGTGTTGACGGTTCGATTGCGAACGGAGCGGGTCTTTGTTGGATTCATAAGGGATCTAGACTTTTTACTGAATGGAGTTCAGGAAGGCGGAGTTCAACCTGCAAATCGCCCGGGCAGGCGTTCAATGGGCGCGGCTGGCCCGTATGATTGGCAGCAAATGGACTCCTTTTTCGGCCAGCGCGTTCCAAAATGAAGCTTGTCGCGCTTGTTTCCTTGGAGGTCGTCTCGAGGGCCGCGTTTACAGGTCCTTTCCCATCAGCATGTTGAGAAGAGTTTCCTGTGCCTCGTCGTCAACTTCTCGAAAGGTTCGAAATGGCGCGTGGCGGTCTGGCGTGGATCTGTCGATTTCGATTCCCCACAGCGGATCGCTCGAGTTGGGGATCGCGGAGTAGCGAAGATCGATGAGCAGATTTGGCTGGTTCGGGGACCAGGCCAGATAGTCTTCTGAGAAATGGGCGAAACGCTGCAGGTCATCCGCGAGGGCGCTGTCCGGGTCGAGATCATTGGATAGTTGGTCTAGAGTGACGACTTCCAGGTTCGGCCCTGGATAGGCGCGAGGCGGCGAAAACCAGCCGACTCGCACTGCGTCGACGAAGAACCGCCCTTCGTGCTCGTAGATTCCGCGCCACAAAACGAGATTGCCGATGCTGGGTTTTACGCTCGCTCGCTGGATGTTTTGGTGTCCTCGGGATGCGGCGAGCTCCTCGACTTCGGCGAGGGCGCGATGATTTTGCCAGGCGCCTAGGCTGAGGTAGCTGGCGACGAATAGCGCCGCCCCAAGTGCGAAGCGGCGAGCGCGCTTCTTCCATGCGAGAAAGGTCAGGACGAGCAGTCCGCCCGTGAAAAGCGGATCGACGATGGAGATGATGCTCCACGAGACGCGCTCCGAGGAAAACGGCCAGTAGAGCTGCGTCCCATAGCTCGTGCATGCGTCGAGCAAGCCAGCCGTAGCGTAGCCGGCGGTGGCGAACAGATAGAGCGTTTTAAACGGCGCTCGTGGACGCGGCAGCGCCCAGAAGAACAAGGCGCAGACCAGCCCACCGATTGGGATGAAGGCCAGCGAGTGGGAAAAATGCCGATGGTATTCGATATTGAGCAGCGGGTCTTCGCTCGAGCGAATGAAGATGTCCGCATCCGCCAGCATCCCGCCAGCCCAGCCGACAAGCGCTGCGAGGCGCATGTTTTCCTTTCTGGCGCTGCAGCACGCTGCCACCGCTCCGAGCACTCCCTGGCTGATTGGATCCATGTTCGAGCTGCGAGGCTCGCCAACCGGAGGCTGCCATCCAAGCATAAATCGCGACCGCGCTTCCCGTTTTGCCCTCCAGTCTCCAATTCCTTGCTCTTCAGAAGCTCCGGATCCACCCATCAACCTTGATGGACGGGCCCTGAGTTTCTCTGGCATTCCTCCGGCTTCGTTTCCGAGTGTCGCGACGTCCGGCAGCGTGCAGCTTGACTGTGCCAGAGCTCGATCAGCGGGGCTTGCTTTTCGCTGGTCGTCGTCAGGGGAAGCCATGGCTTGCGGCCGGCGAAGTGGAGGAGGGAGCAGTCGTCGCAATGGGTCGCGTCGGAGTAGTCCTTTTTGATGAGGTTGTAGTTTTTGGGCAGCAGTCGGAGAGGTATGGTCTCTTGGCGTATCCATTTATTGAGTATGCCTTGGTCGCCCGAGTCGTATCCGCTGCGGCCGGGTTGCTCGTGGGCAAGGCGGAGAAGCTGGTCTACCGTTGCATTGCCTTGTAGTGGCTGGTCAATGACAAGCACGCCGCTGTTTATCTCTTCGGGCGATCCTCGGTAGCCGCGAGTCGGACGAAACCCCGTGTCGCGAGCGGCCTGCAGCGGCGCTTCGCATGGGGCGAAGAGCAGTGGGGCAGGGCGCAGGCAGAGGATGTCGCTGTCGATAAAGAGGTTTCGGGAAAAGCCGTAGTCGGCGAAGGCCTCGAACTTCCGAAAGGTGCGGGCGTGTCGCTTGGAGCGGCTTTTCTTGTAGATAGGCAGCGAGGCGTAGCGATCGGAGTCGATAAGCTCGCGACGATGGCAGAGCTTCTCAAGGATGGGATCGTCAAGCGCTGCGAGATCGTCGCTGAGCGCGATGCAAGGCAGCAGCGAACCATTGTGGCGCTGAAAGGACTCGAGCAGCCGTACGGTTCCGGGGAGATAGAAGGTGTCGGTGAGGACGACGAGACAGCAGTCCGGGAGGCTGCCGGTGTCGCTCGAGAGAGGATCGACTCCCGTTTGCCTAGCTGGATTGTCCTGTTTTTGCATGGTTCGCCTTTCTGAAGGCCCGAGGCGTGTTTTTGAAATGCCTTTTGAAAAGTCGCGTGAAGTAGACTGGGTCAGGGATGCCGACCTCCTCGGATATTTCGGCAATCGGCTTGGAGGTCACGACCAACAGGTCTGCCGCTCGTCTCAAGCGTTCCTGCTCCAAGTAGCGGATAGGCGTCACCCCGAGCTGCTCCTTAAACAGGTGGGCGAATCGCGAGACGGAGAGGCTTGCCTGGGCGGCTAGCAGGTCCAGCGACAGAGCCTCGTTGAGATGATTGCCCAGATAGCGCAGAGCCGACTGGATTCGCGGGTCGATGGAGCTTTCCTGTTTTTCCGTATTGAACATATCCGCCCAGATCAGGATCTGCCGAGTCAGGTTGAGCCCCAGCTCTTCCCTTTGGGGAAAGGGACTGAGCAACAATTCCTTGATCTGGCCGAAGAGCTCTACGATCCGTTTTCTGACGAATGGATCCGATACGTGGATCCGTCCCACGCCGATCTGCGCTTCGGGCCAGGACATAAATGGATACCACCAATCCTCGGGGTGGAAGACGACCCAGAGGTGGGTCCATCGCGCTAGTTCTTCCTCGATTCCGTAGTCGTTTTTGACGTTGGGACGGATCAGAAGCAGGTCGCCTACTTCGGAGTGATATAGCGGTTCGCTGCAGTGGATCCGCCCTCGTCCCTCCTCGGTGTAGTTCAAGGTCCAGATGGGAATGCCATGCTCTCTGTAGATATCCCGATTGGGCGTGTCTACGAGCTCGGTGCGTCCGGCTAGAATTCGGGCGCTTTTGAAGTAGTCGAAATTCGCCATAGCAAGATACTACCGTTTTTTAGCTGGATCCTGTCTAGATTTCGCGCTTCGACGAGCTTATAGTGGAGGCATGGATACGTTTTGTTGGGGGGTAGTCGGGCCGGGCAATATCGCCAGGAAATTCGCGAACTGTTTGAAAGTGGTTTCCGATGCGCGGCTGCAGGCCGTCTACGGTCGTAGCGAGGAGCGGGCCGGAGTCTTTGCCCGGGAGTTTGGAGTGGCTCGGGTTCACGCTTCGATCGACGACTTGATAGCGGATTCCGAGGTGGATGCTATCTATATAGCCACGCCGCACTCCGCCCACAAGGAAGTGGCTCTGCGTTGCCTGGAAGGAGGCAAGCCGGTGCTCTGCGAAAAGCCCTTGGTAGTCAATGCCGCGCAAGGGCGAGAGCTGATCGAAGCCGCCCAGGCCCGTGGTGTCTTTCTCATGGAAGGCATGTGGACGCGTTTCCTGCCGGTGATGGGCCAAGTTCGGACCTGGCTGGAATCCGGCGCGATCGGCGAGCTTCGCATGCTGAAGGCGTCCTTTGGCTTTCGCGCTGCATGGAAGCCGGAAGGTCGCTTGCTGAATCCGGACCTGGCGGGTGGGGCCTTGCTCGACGTCGGGATATATCCCGTAGCCTTGGCCCAGTGGGCAATGGGCGAGAGTCCAGCTCAGGCCAAGGCGTTGGCTTCGATCGGGGAAAGTGGCGTGGACGAGCAACTGGCTGTTGTGTTGTCGTATTCCGGAGGTCGGCTTGCGGTGTTGGATTGTGCGGTGAGAACCAAGACCACGCATCTAGCTACGCTGTATGGAACCGAAGGATACATCGAGATTCAGCCCAGTTTCTGGACTGGCACGCAGGCGGCTTTGTACGATGGAAAAGGCGACTTGGTTGAGAAGGCCGACTGTCCTCTTCGAGGAAACGGCTTCGAATACGAAGTCGAGGAGGTCATGCGCTGCGTGAGAGCTGGCCAGGTAGAAAGCTCTGTCATGTCGCACGCCCACACTCTGGCGAACCTTGAGCTTCTCGACGAAATCCGCCGCCAGATCGGCCTGCGTTACCCCTTTGAATAGCCGCATATGAAATACGCTACCATAGAATCCGTCAGTAAGCCGATGTCCCGTTGGGCTCAAGGCTGTATGATGCTTCAGGAAAAGAAGCTCGATGAAGGTTTTGCTATATTGGATCGAGCCTTCGAGCGCGGGGTTACCGTCTTCGACAACGGGCATGTGTATGGAGGCGGGCAATGCGATCGCGTGTTTGGCAGGTGGCTAGCGGATCGGGGATGTCGCGAGAAGATCGTGATTTTGTCCAAAGGCTGTCATCATAACAATGATCGGAAACGAGTGACGCCTCACGATGCCTCTTCCGATATAATGGATTCGCTGGCTCGCATGAAGGTCGATTGCCTCGATGTATGGATGTTTCATCGAGACGATCCGGAGGCGCCTGTCGGTCCTCTTGTGGAGGAGCTTAACAAGCACATTGCTGCCGGGCGCTTGCGCTCGATCGGAGCTTCGAATTGGACGATTCCTCGCATCGAGGAATTCAACGCCTATGCGAGTAAGCAGGGGCTGAAGGGAATCGAGTCCAGCAGTCCGAACTTCAGCCTAGCCGAGCAGATCGCCTCCCCCTGGGGCTCGGACTGTCTTACGATTAGCGGTCCGGACAATGCGGTTGCTCGCCAGTGGTATAGAGAGAAAGCGATGCCGGTATTCACTTGGTCTAGCCTCGCTCGCGGCTTTTTTTCCGGCAGAGTGACCAGGGAAAACTATGCCGAGATGCTCGAAGACCATGCCGTCAAGGCATACATATGCGAGGAAAACTGGCAGCGTCTCTCTCGCGTTAAAGAGCTGGCCGAGAACAAGGGCCTCACCGTTGCTCAGATCGCCTTGGCCTATGTGCTCAACCAGGACTTCAACGCTTTCGCCCTAGCCTCCGCATACACGGAAGAAGAAGCCGAAGCCAACCTGCGAGCCGTGGAATGCGAACTGACCCAGGAAGAGTTAGCCTGGCTCGATCTGCGGACTTTTTGAACGCGCCCTACGCCTGAGAATCTGGCTTTTCGACACGTCCTCTAGTCCTTGCGAATGTTTTCCTTGGGGATCTGGGATCCTTGGATGCGAGCGCTGAGGATCCACTTGTCGAGCGGGGTGGAGCTTGCCCCGGAGACGTAGTACTTGAGCGTGTTGTAGAAGATGAAATAGCGATCGCCGACCGGTTCGGCGGTGGCGACTTGGAACTGGTCCCACTCGTAGAAGTAGGTGGTCTTCGTGCCGGTGAGCGTGATGTCGCCGCTGAGGCTCACGTCGATCTTGTCGTATTGCGCCTCGCTGGTCTCCTTGCTGCTGCGGACCTTGTCGGCGTTGATGATGAGCCGTTCGATCGTTCCGATATAGTCGTAGTTGGCGAGGGTCTGGCGGGCGATGTCGATCAGCTTGGAGTCCTTGCTGGCGGGCTTTGGCATGCGCACGGCGGCGAGCGCTTTGCGGAAGTCCGACTCGAAGCGCTCCTCGGTGGCTTGGCCGAGCGCGACGAGCTCGAGGCGCTGCGGGTAGGCGGGATCGTTTATGAGCTTGGCGTATTCAGCGATTTCCTGGGCGTCGCGGCGAAATTGGGCCAGCCGTTGGCGCAGCTCGTCTGCTTCGCCTTCGCCGAGGAAGTGCTTTATCTGATGATTCGGGTCGAGGGGATCGAAGCTTTCGAAGAAGCGAAGGCCTTCTTCAATGTGCCCGACCGCGTTTTGCAGGCCGATCCCGAACTGTTCGAGCTCCGTGTCGATGTCGCGGACGAATTCGACCAGCGAGCGTTCGAGGCGATCCACGTCATTGAAGTCGTAGGGGCTGCCTTGCTCCACGGTGAAGCGGTTGTTGGGCAGGTAGGCCTTTTGCTTGATTTCGGGGAGAGGCTGGCTGAGAGCCACCGCGCTTTGGCGGGTGCGGGCCAGCTGCTGTAGCCAGGTGGCGAGCTGCCCTTCCTGGAAAGGCTGCTGGGGCGTTTCGGGTTTTTCCAGCTGGCGTATTTGCTGGTTCAGGACGGCGAGACGCTGTTGCACGTCGCCAAGCTCCTGCAAGGTCTGGGCGGCGTGCTGCTTGCCGAAGGCGATCATGTTTTGAAATTGGGAAAAGGCGGAGCTCGCCGCCACGACGTCCGGGTCGTTCGCGAAGTTCTGGTACTTAGCCAGGCTGGCTTGGAAACGGCCTGCGGCCTGCTCGAGTTTGGCGACGTACTCGGGATCCTGGAAGGGCTTGACCCCGCTTTGATCCATGGTGTCGGTGGCGCTTTTGATGTCCCGCAGGATTTTTTGGATACGCACCCGGTATTGGGATATCATCTGCGGGGCGGCAGGGATGCTTTGCGTCGTCTGAGTCGCCGCGGGTTGCGAGGCAGTTGGTTGGGGAGCCGAGGGCGGTGGGCTTGAGCTTGGATTCACCGCCGCGTCAAGCCGTGCGATCAATGCCTTGAGGCGAGCATCCGCTTCCTGCCAGGATGCGTGCTGCTGGTTCGAGGACGAGTCGAGCCGTTGACGCGTCAGCCCAAGTAGCTTGAGAGTGCGCCGGGCCGAGCTAGGATTTACGGTAGCAGAAGCAGGGAACTGCTGCTCATACCGCTCCAGATCCTGCAGCGCAGATTTGATCTGGCTGTCGGCCGGAGCCGCAGCGAAAAGCCAACCCGCAGGGAGAAGGCAAAGCGCGAAGAAGAGGCAATGGGATAGTCGCATGCTTCGGGACCATGGGAGTTCGAATTGCTCGAAGCAACTGCTGAGGCCTAGGTTCTAGAGGGATTGAGGGCAGATCGGAAGATTAGGTGAGTAGCCAACAAGGTTTTATTTTTGATGTTTGGCCTATTTGGCTGCCCCCCCTTCTCATGTAAAACAGTCAATCAGTGTCTTGGTTAGCGGTTGGCATTGAACGTATCCGCATATTGAGATTGATTCATGATAGTATCATATGATACTATCATATTTATGAATCCTCCATTCTCAATAACGCCAAGGATTTTGGGAGATATCGGTCGAATCGAGCGATTGATCGGTCGGGTTGAAGGCCTTCATGAGCCGAAACCTCAACCCTATCTTCGCAAATCGAATCGCGTTCGTACCGTTCAAGGTAGCCTTGCGATTGAAGGTAATACTCTCGATTTGGAGCAGGTCACGGCTCTGATCGAAGGGAAAGTCGTAATTGGCAAGAAGGAGGAGATTCAAGAAGTTCTCAACGCCGTTGAGGCGTACGATAGCATCCGGCGGCTCGATCCTTTTTCAATGAAGGACTTTCTGAAGAGTCACGGAGTCATGATGCGTGACTTGGTTGATAAGCCCGGAAAGCTCAGAAGTTCCAATGTTGGGATCATCAAAGGCTCGGTCGTTTCTCATGTTGCTCCTCAAGCGGATCGGTTGAACGACTTAATGAAGGAGCTCTTCGCTTTTTTAAGGAACAAAGAGCATCATCCGCTGATTCGCGGCTGCGTGTTTCACTACGAGCTAGAGTTCATTCATCCTTTTGCAGATGGCAATGGTCGCATGGGTCGATTTTGGCATAGCCTCTTATTGTATGGCTACCATCCAGTATTTGAATATATTCCTGTTGAATCCCTGATTAAGGAGAGCCAGAATGAGTATTACGAAGCCTTGGAAAAGTCTGATAGCCTTGGCGATTCGACACCGTTTGTCGAATTTTCGCTTTCTGTGATCCATCAAGCCTTGGCAGATTTTCTAGATGCCCTGCGGCCGAGCCCTTTGAGTCCAGAAAGGCGATTGGAGATCGCTCATAACTATTTTGGAGATAGGCCGTTTTCGAGGAAAGACTATATAACTCACCTCAAGACTATATCGAGCGCGACGGCTAGCAGAGATCTGAAGTTGGGATTAGATCGAGAGTTCCTATCGAAAGAGGGGAAGGGAGCCCAGACAATCTACAAATATAGGCGGGTGTAGTTTATGAGGTTTTCTGCGGCTCGCTCGGCGTGTTGGGCCCTACCTCTGACCAATATTAGGACACGTTTTTAATCGCACCCCCGATGAAACGGGCGAATGGCTTGATGTCGCCGGCTACGCTGGCTTGCTCTAAAGCCTGTATGTGTGAATCGCGGGCTTCGACTGGAATGACGGTCCATGAGTAGCCGCCGGAGGCGAGCATGACGTTCATGAGAAAGCGGCCGATGCGTCCGTTGCCGTCCATATAGGGATGGATATAGACGAAGAGGAAGTGGCCGAGCACGACCCGCACGGCGGGATGCTCTTCTTCGGTGAGAAGATCGAAAAACGCTTCCATGCTCTCGGGAACGGCTTTGCGTTTCATGGGAACGTGCATCGAGCCTCTGATATAGACCTGGCCGTTCCGGTACCCAGAGGTTTCGCTAGACGTTCGGATGGAGACGCCATGTTGCTCTTTCAAGCCAGGATTTGCCCTGTTCCTCGTTTGCCCCGGTTGCCTTCTCTAGTTTATTGTGTCAAACCATTGCTAGTTTATCATGCTGCCCCGCTTCTAGTTTTTTGCGCCCATTGGTCTGACTTGAAGGCCAAAGGCCGCAAAACCCACCTTCAGCCCTCAGTCTAACCCCCTTCAGCCTTTTGCGCAAAGACCTCGTAGAAGAAGGAGTCGAAGATATCAGACGTTAAATGCAAATACGTGGGATACATTCTCGGTAGATCGGCTGTACTTGCTGACCCAGTCGCTTTCTTACTTCTTCGAAAGTCAGTCGTTCGCCTTTCAGTTGCTTGATAGTCCCTTAACGTTCGACCCATTCTGCCTCTGTCGCCTGTTGGACGCGGGTGTGTTTACCAGCCGTTTTGTCGGCGCCAGTAGGCGATGGGTTTGTCGGAACTCGCGACGTAGTATCCGGCGTGCTGGGCGGCGGTCATGCAAGCGTGGTTGGGGTAGATGCGGAGCTGGCTTCCGATCGGGTACGCTGAAAAGTCGATCTTACTCGTGGAGCGGATGAGGCCGTGCTCTTGGGATGCAGCCGCGACTGTGAGGCCGGGGATAATCTTGCCGTCGGTCGCGCGGGCGACCAGTCCGTAGCCCACGTCGGCATCGCCTTCGAGGACTGCGGTGGAGCGGTCTTTGCTCAAGGCGATGCCGCCGGCGTCGACGACGATCTGCCCTCGATTCGGCTGGATGCTCAGAACGGTCACCAGGATGGAAAGAGCCATGTCCGAGTAACGGCAGGAGCCGATGCCGGCCTGGAAGCAATCGCCTAGCATGTAGACGCCCGCTCGCATTTCGCTGATGCCTTCCAGAGAGCCGCCGAAACGGGCAGTGGGGGTCGAGCCGATGCTGACAGTAAGGCAGGGCAAGCCATTTTCGCGTAAGAGCTTAGCGGCCTGGCGGGCGATGTCCGCCTCGGTTTTGCCGATCGCCTCGAAGTCCATTTTGTCGCGCCCGTCGTAGGAGTGTCCGGCATGGGTGAAGATGCCTTCCAGCCTGAGGTGTGGAGAGCTGTGGACCTGATGCGCCAGTTCGAGCAGTTCGGGATCGTCTGGCTCGAGGCCGCAGCGATGGTCTCCGCAATCGACTTCGAGCAAGGCCCGCATCGCGACGCCGGATTTTTCCGCTTCCTCTGCTGCGATCTCGGCGACGGCGACGCTGTCCAGGGCGATGATGATCTCCACGCCACGTTGGTAAAGCTTCACACAGCGAGAGAGGCGTTCGCGATTGGGGGTGACGGCGTAGAAGAGTTGCTCGAAACCGGCGTCCGCCAGGAATTCCGCTTCGCGCGCTGTGGAGACGGTGAAGCCTGTGGAACCGGCCTGGGCCATTCGAGCGACTTCGATGCTTTTAGCGGTTTTGAAATGCGGACGCAGCTTGCAGCCGCGGGCTTCCACGGTTGCTCGCATACGGTCGAGATTGGCCTGCAGGATGTCGCGGTCGAGCAGCAGGCAAGGGGTTGCCAGGTGGGCGAAAGGGTTCATGACGCGGCGGTCTTCGGCAGGAGATCGGAGCCTTGCTCGAACTCCGGGAAGCCGGCCATGCGAAGGCCGCGTATGATGCGGATTTCTCCGCTGCTTATGTGTTCGCTCATCAGCCTGCGGGCATCGTGGGAGCGTCCTTCGGCCACCGCTTGGGCGATTTCCGAGTGCTCGGCGCTGGAGGTTTGGGACGAGCTTTTGCCGATGACGCCGAGGAAGGCGGGCTGCTGGTGCTGGTCCAAGATGCCGCTCATGATTGCCAGCAGGCGTGGGTTGCGAGTCGCTTTGGCGAGGCCGAGGTGGAATTCGCGGTTGCGAACCATGTACTCGCGGTAGGTTTCCGGGCGTTGGTGGTCGAAGCTCAATTCAGCCTCGCGGATGAGTTCCAGCCTTTCCTGGCTCGAGGCCTTTTCGGCGGCTTTTGCGGCAATTTCCGGCTCCAGGCAGTGACGCAGCTCGGAGTGATGGCGAAAGCTCTCGATGGTAAGAGGGGTGACGCGAAAGCCGGCGTGCGGGCGGGCGACTACGAGACCTTCGAGCTCGAGCCGGTTCAACGCTTCGCGTACTGGGGTTCGCGAGACCGAATAGCGTTCGCAGAGGGCTTTCTCCACGAGCCGCTCGTCCGGCTGGAAGATGCACTCAAGGATTTCCTTCTTGAGGATATTGTATACAAAATCTGGTCTTAGTTCGGTTTTCGCATCCACAACGAGTCAGGCTGAAGGTGCAGCGGACGCTTGCCGTTTTCGGGAAGACTGCAAGTCTGGAGTTAACAACTTTTCGAACCTGTTAAGCTTTGCTAATACGTCCGTTCGTCGTCGGTCGGGATTTTTCCGGTTCTGAGGGTTTCGATGCTCGGTCCGGTGAAGAATTCCGCCTGTGGCCTCTGCGTGAATGGCCGCATCTCCAATATTTTGTATACAAAAATTAATCATTTGGCTATTCTTGCATGCAACCTGCTACCTGTACCCAACAACCTTCTTGACGCTTATGACTTACAAACTTCGTAGATTTTTCGCATCGCATCTAGCCGTGTTTCTTTTGCTCGGCTCGCCAGTGGCGGTTCTTTCTCAGGACGCCTCGCCGACCGGTGGAGACCCGGAAGGCGTTTTCATGTTGGATTCCTTCACGGTCACGGGTTCCTTTATCACGCGTTTCGACCGGGAGACGACCCTTCCTGTGACCTCGATCGGTTCCGGCGAGCTGGAGGGCGACGGCTTCGTGACGCCGGGCGAGATCTTTTCCGAGCTTTCCTTCACGGGCAGCGCGGAGTTCAACGAGTCGTCGGATGGTCCCAATGACGCTCGGGGCGACGTGACTTCGGTCAATCTGCGGGGCATCGGCTCCGGCTACACGCTGGTGCTGCTCAACGGCCGTCGGCTGGCGCCTCATCCGCTCAACCAGACGATCGACGCCACGCCGTCGGTGTTGGTCAATTCGAACGTGATGCCAGCCGGTCTGATCGACCGCATCGAGATCCTGCGCGACGGGGCTTCGGCGCTCTACGGCACCGACGCTTCTGCTGGCGTGGTCAACACCTTGTTGGAACGCGACCTGGACGGCCAGCGCTTGACCTTTCGCTACGGCTTCACCGAGGAAGGGGATTTCGACGAAACGCTTTTAACCTATCGCAACGGCTTCAAGTTCAACGAGGGGAAGTCCCACGTTTCCTTCTTCGCTAGCTACTTCGACCGGCCGGAGATAAGGACGACCGAGCGCGACTACGCTGCCCAGGGCGACAAGCGTCCGCTGGTCCCCGAGTGGTTTCAGGGCGACACTTCCATCCAAAACGTTTCGTCGAGCAGCATTTACGCGAATCTTGGCGCCGCGAGCGGCGAGCGCCTGCGCATCGATGGAAACACGCTTTCCAGCAGCAGCGGGCGTTTCCACATCGAGCCGCCGGGCTCGAGCGGCACGCGCGCCACGCTAAACAACGGCTTCACGGTCGACGACGGTTCGCTGCCCCGCAGCGAGCGCTACGATACGGTGCCTCTACGCACGCTCACTTCGGCGGCGGAGCGGACCAATGTTTTTGTCGATCTCTCGCACAGCCTGAGCGACAGCATCGACCTGTTTGCCGAGTTCGGCTACTACAAGGCCGATACTTTTCTCGCCCGGGCTCCGTCCAATATAAGCAGCAGCGCCAACCTGGTCATCCCGGCGGACAACTATTGGAATCCATTCGGACCGGTAACCTTTGCCGACGGTTCGGCCAATCCGAATCGTCTCGACGATATCACCATCGGAGGCGAGCCGCTCCCCGCAGAGGGTATCGACATCGCGATAATAAACTGGCGGGCTCAGGACTTTGGCCAGCGTCTGGTTTCAGTGGAAAACGAGTCTATCCTGGGAACGATTGGCCTCAAGGGCCTCTATGGCAACAACTGGCGCTGGGAAACCGGCCTGCGCTTCAACCGCAACGAAGCCAACGACCTCGAAACGGGCCGCCTTTCCAAGACCGGATTCATCGAGGCGCTGTCGCGTTCCACGCCCGACGCTCTCAATCTTTTCGCGGGCGGAGGAGTAAACGATCCGGCGAATTTCCAAGCGGCCAATATCGAAGTCGAGCGCACTGGCGAAACCGAGCTGCTCACCTTCGACGCCCGGGTCAACAATCCCCAGCTTTTCGAGTTCCTCGGCGAAAGCGCGGGCATCGCCTTCGGCATCGAGGCCCGCTCCGAAGACTATTCCGACGACCGGGATCCGCGTATCGACGGAACCATTACCTTTGACGACTCGGTGGTGGGCGTTTCGGACGTGATCGGCGTCAGCCCGACGCCGGACACCTCTTCGGAGCGAAGCGTCTACGGGGCGTTCGGCGAGTTGCTGCTGCCCATCACCGACCAGGTCGAGTTGCAGGCCGCGGTCCGCTTCGAGGACTACGACGACTTTGGCAGCGTGACCAAGCCCAAGGTCGGCATCTCCTGGACGCCGACCGAGGACATCCTGTTGCGGGCCACCTACGCGGAAGGCTTCACCGCGCCAAACCTCTCTCTGCTCACCGAGCCGATCCAGCGCTTCAACACCGGCATCGAAGACGAGTACCGCTTCGCCTGGGACGTCGTGCGCGACGCGGAGGGCAATCTGCTCGACGGCGACGGCGAGATCGTCACCGACATCGACGATGCGGCCCGCTCGCCCGCGACCGACGGCACGGAGCCGGTCAGCGAGTTGCGCGGCGGAAACCAGGACCTCGATCCCGAGGAGTCGGAAACCTACACGATGGGGCTTGCCTTTCGAGTGCCCGGCTTGCGTGGCCTGACAGTGAGCGCCGACTACTTCAATATACAGATCAAAGACATTATCCGGATCGACGATACCGAGGACGTGCTCGCTCTGGAGGCGGAACTGGCGGAGGCCTTGGCCTTCGACGACAGCGTAAGCCCGGGCGACGCCCCCCAGATCGACGGCTCGCTCGTGCGCCGCCGTCCGCTGACGGCTGCCGAGATCGAAAACGCCCGCCTCGCCGACGTCTTCGCGGTGGGGCAGATCGACCTGGTTTTCAACCAGTTCCAAAACCGGGCCCTGCGCGAAGTCAGCGGTTGGGACTTCGGGATCGAATACCAGTTTCCCGAGAGCGCGCTGGGCGACTTTCGCTTTACGGGCAATCTGTCACGACTTTCCGAATACATCGAGCAAGCGGAAGTCGACGGTCCGATCGACGACGAGATCCTGGGCGATGCCGACCGGGCCCAGCCCGAGTTTCGAGCCAATGCCAGCTTCCGCTGGAGCAAGGACAACTGGCGAGCCACTCTGTCGGGCAACTACATCGACGAAGTGGTCGACGACGACGTCGATTCCGACGAGGACCTCGACCCGACGGGCGAGTCGCGCGAGTGGGTGGTCGATTCCTTTTGGCGGCTCAACGCTTCGGCCAGCTACCGCTTCGACGAAGGCTGGGCGGAGGGCACCCGCTTGACGCTCGGCGTGCGCAACGTATTCGACGAAGACCCACCGCTTAATCCCGACGAGTCCTACGGCTACGAGTCGAACCTGCACAGCAACCGCGGTCGCTACTACTTCGCGGAGCTGCGCTACGACTTCTAGCCGATGCGCCCGGGCTTGATGCTTTCGCCCCGCCTGGCTTTCCCCGCGCTCGCTTTGGCGGGCGCGGCCAGCGTGTGTGTCGCGGATTCGCTGCAGCGTATCGAAAATTTGGAGGCGCAGTTCCCTCGGAAAATCGCGCAGAGCGGCTACTGGCTGGAACTGGGTACGGCCTACCTCGCTTTTTCAGGGGAGGTGGGCTCGGCGGCGGGAAGGTACGAGGAGGCCTTGGCTGCGGCTCGCTTCGCCGTTGCTCTCGCCCCGAGCGACGCCGACGCGAACCACTTGCTTGGCAGGACCTTGTCCAAGACGGGACGACCGCAGGAAGCCCTGCGGCGCTTTTCGGCCGGAGCGGCCGCCCATCCGGCTGACCATCGCTTCCCGGCCGGTCGCGGCTACGTCTTGCGCTACGCGGGTCGCTTTGAGGACTCGATCCGCTCGTACCGTCAGGCGATCGCCTTGGCAGGCGACAGTCTGGAGCGGCAGATTGGCTACCAAGACCAGATCACGAAAAACCTGATTTATCTCGGCCAAGCCGAGGCGGCTCTCGCTTCCGACGACCGCAGCCAAGCGCTGCGTCGCGAAGCGGAGCGCCCGACGAACGAGAAGCAGCATTTCTACCGCGGCGTGGCCTGCTGGTACGCCGGTCAGGAGGAAGCCGCTGCCCAGGCCTTGGCCGCTTCCTGGGAAACCGAGCCCGCGACGGTTTGGTCGACCTTTGCTCGGCTTTATCACGCTGGACTGACGAACGACCGTTCGGCTGCCAGGGCCATTGGCGAGAGGCTGCGCCAGCGCGAGATTCGCGATGGCGAGCGCTACTACCGGATGGTTCATGCCGCCGTTTTCAGTGGAGCCGAGTCGGAAGCGGAGAACGAGCTTCGCGGGGCGATCCAGAGGGGTTTCTTCCCGGCAGGCTATTTCAAGTCGGACCGGCTCGTTCCTGAAGCTGTCCGGTCCAGCCCAGGCTGGCTCGCCGCTGTCGAGCAGGCTGGAGTCCTTTCCGCATCCATCGACCAGAACCTTGTCCAACCATGAAAGTACGCATCCTAACCACATTCCTTGTCGCTCTTGGCGCGGCTTGCAGTCTCCCAGCGGAACAGCCCTTCGGCATCGCGATCCATGGCGGATCCGGAGTGCTCAGCCGAGAAAAAATGACTCCCGAGCTGGAGGTCCAGTATCGCGAGGCGCTCCAGCAGTCAGTGGCTGCGGGACAGGCCGTGCTCGAGGCGGGCGGCACGGCGGTCGACGCCATCGAAGCGGCGATCGTGCCGCTTGAGGATTCCCCGCTGTTCAACGCCGGGCGCGGGTCCGCCTTTACCGAGCAAGGTACCATCGAAATGGATACGTCGATCATGGACGGAGCGACCATGAAGGGCGGCGGAGCTTGCACCGTGCGTTTCGTCAAGAACCCCGTCAAGCTGGCTCGAGCGGTTATGGAAGACACTCCCCACGTGCTGCTTTCGGAGAGCGGGGCATTGTCCTTCGCTATCGAAAAGGGACTGGAGTTGGAGCCGGCCGAGTACTTTTTCACCGAGCGCCGCTGGAAGACGCTGCAGGAACGCAAGGCCAAGGAGGTGCCCTACGGTCAGCCTGTTCCCTCGGGCCAGAGTTCCTACGACCCCGATCTGCCGGCGTATTACGGCACAGTTGGAGCAGTCGCCTTGGACCAGGAGGGCAATCTCGCCGCAGCCACTTCCACCGGTGGACGCACCAACAAGATGATGGGCCGCGTGGGCGACTCGCCGCTTATCGGGGCGGCCACCTACGCGAAGAACGGCACCGCTGCGGTGTCCACCACCGGCCTCGGCGAGGTGCACATCGCGCTCGGCTCGGCCATCACCGTTTCGCACTTGATGGAGTTCAACGACTACGGCGTGCAGGATGCGCTCGACTTGGTTATCCGCGAGCGCCTGGTCGAAGGCGGCGGTGGCGGCGGAGCAGTGGCGATCGATGCCGAGGGCAACGTTGCCGCGTCTTGGACCGGCCGGGGAATGTATCGGGGCTTCACTACTGCCGAAGGCGAAATCGTCGTCAAGATCTACGGCGATGAGTAGCGAGCCGCTCCTCGTAACGAAACTTCAACTACCGAAGCTCTAAGTGAGTTCGCCCAACGTCCTAGCCCGCCGCGTCCAGGGGCTTGCCGACTCGGCGACGATTCGCCTGGCCGACCTTGCCACCGCGCGGCACGAGAAGGGCTTGCCGGTCTGGGACTTCTCCGCTGGACGGCCGCCCGATTCGACTCCGCTCTCGATTTGCGAGGAAGCGATGCGGGCCATGCGAGCGGGCGATACGCACCAGACCCCGGCTCGCGGCCAGCGCAGGTACTTGGAGGCGGTATCCGGAAAACTGTTACGCGAAAACGGTTTGTCGGTCGATCCGGAACGCGAGATCGTCGCGACGCTCGGCTGCAAGCAAGGCCTCATGCTGGCCCTTTCCGTCCTGCTGGATCCAGGCGACGAGGTGGTGATCGAAGATCCCGCTTTCGTGAGCTACGGACCGGCCATCGAGATGCTTGGCGGGCGCCCCGTGGCGGCTCCTTTGCGAGCGGAGAACGGATTTCGCTGGCGACGGGAAGACTTGGAGCGAGTTGTTGGCGACCGCACGCGCGTTTTGCTTTTCTGCTCGCCGCAGAATCCCGCGGGTTCGGTTTATTCGCGGGACGACTTGCGGCAGATTGCCGACTTCGCTATAGAGAGAGACTTGGCGGTGATCGTCGACGAAATCTACGAACGCATGACTTGGCAGGGGCGCGAGCACGTTTGCCTGCGCTCGCTTGATGGCATGGCCGAGCGTACGGTTGGCTTGATGGGAACGACCAAAGCCTTCGCGATGGGCGGCTGGCGGGTGGGCTTCGCCTATGGCCCGGAGGCGGCGGTGGCTCAGATGGTCAAGTTGCAGGCTCATTACCAGACCAGCGCCGGCAGCTTGTCGCAGCGAGCGGCGGCTTTCGCCTACCGCGGCCAGGCAGACGAGGAGCTGCATGCGATGTGGGCCAGCTGGTTCGAAAGCTGCCAAACGCTTTGCCGGGCGGTGGATCGGATTCCCGGCGTGCGCTGCCGTGTGCCGGAGGGCGGCTTTTACGGCTGGATCGACGTTCGCGGTCTCGGGCTGAAGTCGGAACCCACGGTGACGCGGCTGATCGATGAGTATGGCATGGTCTTGGTTCCTGGAGTCGCCTTTGGCCCGGCCAGCGAGGGCTTTCTGCGCTTGACCGCGGCCAAGTCGACGGAGCAGATCGAACGCGTCGTCGAGGCCTTGACCGAGGCCTTGACCGAGGCCTTGCCGCGCTTTGCCGAAGGGGACTGAGCCATGCGCTTACTGAAGGCATATTTCCGATGGGGTATTGGCTGGCAGGTCTTGCTCTGGCTGACGATTGGCGTCGCAGGCGGGCTTTGGTTCGGGGAGGGAGCCCTCGTTGTGGAACCCATCGGCGAGCTTTTTCTTCGGCTGCTCATGATGGCGGCGATCCCGCTGGTGGTGTTCAATCTGCTGGCTGGGCTGACCGCCTTGGACGATATAGGCTCGTTTGGCCGCATCGGCTGGCGGGTCTTTCTTTACTATACCGGCACCACCACTTGCGCCCTGACGATTGGCATCGTATTGATGTTGGCGATACAGCCTGGAGCAGGCGCTCCGGTTGTGGGGGAAGTGCCGGAAAACCTCGGGGAGACGCCTAGCGTTTGGGGAACGATAATCGGACTGGTGCCGCGCAACGTTTTCGCTGCCTTGGCGGAGGGGAAGGTGGCGTCGATCGTGGTGTTTACAGCGCTTTTTGGCGTGGCGACGCTTTCCTTGCCAGTCGAGCAGCGCCAGCCGCTGGGCCAGTTTTTCGATCGGGTCGCCCAGGCTCTGCGTCGCTTGGTGGGCGGCATCCTCTACTTGGCTCCCTACGGCGTGGCGGCCCTGGCAGCCACCACCATCGGGCGTCACGGAGCGGAGTTGCTCGGACCCATGGCCAAGCTTATCGGGGCGATCTGGATCGGGCAGCTCGCCATGGTGGCGCTTTATCTCGTTTTGTATAAACTGCTGGTCAAGGCGTCGCCTTGGCGCTTTTTGCAGCTCTCGGCTCCACTCTACGCGACGACCGCGACCACCTGCAGCAGTTTGGCGAGCTTGGCGGTCAGCTTGGATATCGCCGGGCGCAAGCTTAGGCTGCCCAAGCGTATCTACGGCTTTACGCTGCCGCTCGGGGCGCAGATCAACAAGGACGGCACTTCGATAATGTTGACGGGGGTGTTGCTATTCACCGCCCAGGCGGCCGGCGTGGAGTTTGGATTGGCGAGTCTGTTGGCTGTCTTGCTCATTGGCCTGCTGCTCTCCGAGGGCTCGGGCGGGCTTCCCGGCGGCGGGTTTGTCGTATCGCTGATCTTTGTAGAGGCTTTCAACCTGCCGCTGGAAATCGCCGCAGCAGTGGCGGGCGTCTATCGTTTAATCGATATGGGCAATACGACCATCAACTGCATGGGCGATCTGGTGGGCACCAGCATCGTATCCAAATTCGAAGAACGGCGATCAGCGTCGAAATCTGTATGAACCTTGCCAATACGCTTTATGAAAACCGCGCGAATCTTCACGCTTCTGTTTCTCGCTAACGCCTGCTTCTCAGCTGGGCTGCTGGCTCAACGCCCGCCCGTCAAGGTAGTGGGCGCAGACCGCTTTTTTACGACCGCTGGCGGTTTTGCGGTATCCATCCCTGTCTATGCTTCCCAATCGCTGGTCGAGGTCGATGAATCGGTGCGATCGGTGGTTTTTTCCCTGCATGGGGCAAGCCGGAATGCGGATGTGTATTTCGAGCGGATGATGACCCCCGCTCGGGCTCTCGACGCGCTTGACGATACCGTCGTGGTGGCGACTCAGCTCCTCATGGAGCAGGATGTGGCGGCCTTCGGACTTACCGACGACGTCCTGGCGTGGAGCAACGACGGCTGGAAGCGGGGAGATCGTTCGCTGACCCGCAATGGACGCCCGGAAGTGGCCCAGCTTTCTCCGTTCGCGGTTTTGGACGATTTCCTGCTCAGGCTGGCGGCGCTGTATCCAAATCTTGAACGCATCGTTTTGGCGGGCCATTCGGCGGGGGGGCAGTTCGTCAATCGCTACGCGGCTGCCAACCGTATCCACGATTTCCTGCAGGAACGGCACGGAGTCGCCGTCCGCTATATCATTTCGAACCCTTCCACTTACGTCTACTTTTCGGAGGAAAGGCCGCTTGGGGCGGCTCGGGACCAGTTTCGCGAGCCCACCGAGGAGGAGGAAGATCGCGTTCCCAGCTACAACATGTACAAGTATGGGCTTGATGAGATCAACCACTACCTGGCCCGGGCGGGCGAGGCGGCGATGCGCGCCCAGTACGCCGAGCGGGAGGTCGTCTACCTGCTCGGCGAGGACGACAACGACCCGACCCACCGCAGTCTCGACAAAAGTGGGCCCGCCTTGATGCAGGGGGCAACGCGGCTGGAGCGCGGGCTTCGCTACTTCCACCATGTCGGTCAGGAACTGGGCGAGGAGATCTACGAGCGGCATCGCGTCGCCATTGTCCCCGGCGTAGGCCATCATGGTGGCAAGATGTTCGATTCTGCGGCAGGGCGCTACTACATCTTCGACACGGGCGAAGCGGCGGACGGGCCGCTGGAGAAGTGGGGAGTCGCGAATCGGCCTTGAGGCATTTCAACTATGTTGCCCAACTTGAGAGTCTTTTGCATGGGCGTCGCCTCGTTGGGGGCGGCGGCGGTTTTCGCTGGGCAGGTGCAGGAACGCTCGGGCTCGTTTGGCGTGGTGGTCGCGGGTCACCCGGAGGCAGCGGAGTTGGGGGTGTCCGTGCTCGAAGGAGGCGGCGCCGCGATGGATGCGGCCGTCGCGGTTTCCATGGCTTTGGGCGTTAGCGAACCCTACGGCTCGGGCCTCGGCGGCAAGCTGGTTTACTTGTATCTGCCGGTCGGCGCCGAGGCGCCCTTCGCGGTCGATGGCTTGGATCGATCGCCTGAGAGCTGGGATGCGGACCGCTACCGAGAAGCGCCGCGGGACGAGAGGCCCTACAGCTGGAAGGCGGTTGCGGTGCCGGGAACGGTTGCCGCTTTGGCCGCCGGCCACTCCCGTTGGGGTAGGCTTTCCTGGAGGGACGTGGTCGAGCCCGTGGCCGAGCTCGTGGAACGCGGAGCGGAGGTTTTGCCGGGCAATCGCCATTTCATGGAAGCGGCTGCCTATCGTTTGAGCGATCCGGAACTCAAGGCTTGGCTGCTTCCCAATGGCGGCTTGCCGGAGGTAGGAAGTCGCTTGGCAAACGCCGACCATGCCCGGTTTTTGCGGAAGCTGGCCCGTCGGGGGCCGGATTGGTTCTATGGGCGCGAGATGTCGCGACGAGCTGCGACTGCTTCAAGGGGCCAGTTTGCGCCCAGCGACTGGGAGTTTGAAGCTCGTGTAGCTCCGGCAATGAGGGCAGTGCTGGGAACGGACGGTCGCTCGCTTTGGCTGCCCCCTCCGCCCACGATGGGCGGGGTGTTGGTCGCCTCTTATTTTCGCCAATGGGATGGCAGGCCAACGCGGGGGAGTCCCGAGCTTCTGGACCGGTTTGGACGAAAGTACCGGCGACTGGACGACGAGATTCGCTCGCTGGTGGGCGACGTCCCGGGAGTGCGCGAGCGCGTGCAAGCCTACCTGATCGGCCGCGAGCCGATTTCCGCCCGACGCCCTGAACCCCTGTCGGCGGAAGCTCTCGGTTGTCCCTCTACGACGCATTTTGTGATCGTCGATGCGGAGGGCAACGCCTTGTCCGCTACGCAGTCCCTCAGCCACCATTTCGGGGCAGGGGTTTCCATTCCGGGAACGGGCATCATCTTGAACAATTCGCTGACCAACTTCTCCTACTACACTCCGGACAGTCCGAATGCCGCCGCTCCCGCAAAGCGGCCGCGCACGACGATCGCGCCGCTGCTGATCGCGGATTCCGACAGTCGCCCGGTTGCTCTTTTCGGGCTGCCTGGCGGGGCGCGTATTCCGTCCACTACGGTTCAGGTTTTGGCGGATTGGATGTCGGGGCAGCCCTTTGCCGCAGCGGTTTCTGCGGCCCGTTGGCATCCCATCCGCCCGCGTCGCAGCGGTGACCCCGCTTTTCTATGGGATGCTGAGATGGGTGTCGGCAAAACCAGTCCCTCCGCCCTCGAAGCGCTCGGTTGGGAGCTCGGCGTCCAGGAAAATCCAGAAGCCTTTGGCGGAATCACTGCCGCGTTGAAAAACCCGGACGGTTCGTGGACCGGCTATGCCGATCTGCGGCGCACCAACGCAGCCCGTGCCGTTGGAAACAAGAACTAGACCTATGAAAATCGTATCCACTCCAAAACTACCTGCCGCCAACGGCCATTACTCCACTTGCATCGAGCACGGCGGATTGCTGTACTTGTCAGGCCAACTGCCGTTCGATCCGGAGACTCGAGAGATGCCTGAAGGAATCGAGGCTCAGACAGAGCAAACCTTGCGGAATATCGACCTCGTTTTGCGGGAGGCAGGCTCTTCTCGAGACAAGGTGCTGCAGATGCGGCTCTACATCCCCCGTATCGAAATGTGGGATGCAGTGAATCAGGTTTACAGCGAGTTCTTCGCGGATCACAAGCCGGCGCGTTGCGTAGTGCCTACCCGAGAGCTTCACTTCGGAGCGCTCGTCGAGATTGAAGCAACCGCTTGCTTGTGAGGTCGGGGGAGGGGGAACAATCCGGCTGCGGCGCAGAAGAGGTTTCGCGGCCCGAGTAGGATTTGAGGTAGGGCTCGATCGGCGAGCGGGCTGCGGGGAATGGATCCTGCAACACGGCCCGCTCGGCGATCGGGCCCTACCTCAAGCCGCATGTTGTTCTGAATTCAGATCGGGGCTGAATTGCCAAAGCGCGACTGACTATACGAAAAGCGCTTCTAGTTTTTTGCGCCCATTGGTCCGACTTGAAGGCCGAAGGCCGCAGAACCCACCCTCAGCCTTCAGCCTTAACCCCTTCAGCCTTTCCCCCTTCAGCCTTTCCCACAAACCTTCTGAAGTTTGAACCTGTCATGGGATATTCAGAGTTCGGTCTTGTGGAATTTTGCAGGGCGGAGGACCTCTACGAATTCGAGGTAGGTTATGCCGGGATAGTCATCGAAGTATTCGTTGACTACACGTTCCATAATTTCTTCGGCCATAGCTTTATCGTTCACTATGACCTCGATCTTGACGTTGGAGAAGTCGTCGATGACCGATGCCCGTTCCGTAGTGGCCCGTACGTCGCGACTGCCTTTGCCTCCGGCAGCGACAACGGTGTATCCAGTCGCCCCGCAGGCCTCGATGATGTCGCAGACGTTTTTGGATATAAATTTTTCAGTGATGACGACGAGTTTTTCAGCTGTATGCAAAGTCATGATACGAAGAATTTCGAGTTGCGATGGTGTGAGTTTATGTGTCGAAGACGACTTGACTTAGTGCGATGAAAAGTGGAATGCAGACCGCTAGGGCGACTGGCGTTCCCAGACTGGTAGAGGCGCCAATGTAGGCGGATGGGTTAGCAGAGGGGATCGCGCCTCGCAGGGTTGGGGGACCTGAAATGTCGGAATTCGAGGCTGCGATTACGGCCAATAGCACGACACCTCCGGGACTAAAGCCGGTCCAGATATGGGCTAGGTAGCCGAGGCCAAAGGCTAGGAGACCGTGTAGGATTGGAGCGACGGTCGCGTAGAGGGCGTACCAATGGGCGACACGCTTCAGTTCGTGGATGCGTGAATAGGCTTCCATACCCATGATCAAGAGAAGGACCGAGAGGAAGCCTCGAAATAGAGGATCGTAGAAACCGTGGAAGACCCGCTCCGGACGCGTGAGCAGTCCCAGCAGCAATCCGAGGATCAGAGCGGAGAGGGCGGAGCTTCTTAGGCTTTCCTTGACGATTCCCCAGATGCTTACTTCTGACGTTTTTCCTTCTTTGGTCTTTTTGACATAAATGTTGGCCAGAACGATTGCCAAGACCAAAGCAGGTATATCCATAAATGGATACAACGCAGGAACCCACGCTTCGAAGGTGACTGACTCCTCCTCGAGTACGACCATGCAGGCTGCCATAGTTGATGCGCTAACCGCTCCGAAGAGTCCTGCGGTGGCGATCCCGTCTTCACGCTTGATTCCAGGCAGCAGTGAGAAAAAGGCGTTGCCCAGGAAGACGATTGCCGCGCCGATGATCATTGAGAAGAGGGCGGGTAAAAGCATGGCCGTTAGGTCTGCATCACGAATCTCAAGCCCTCCTTGGATGCCAATCTTCATTAGAAGCATGAAGACGATAAACTGGTAGATAGCGTTTGGTATGGTGAGTTTACTGCCGGCGGCAGCGAGGAGGACGCCCCCAATGAGGAAGCCCAAGGTAGGAGATTGGAGCTGCCCGACGAGTCGCCCGAGAAATTCAATCAAGAAGTCCATAAGGTTGTTCGAGCGGAACGTGTCCTACGGAATCTAGATGTGCAACTTTGAATCGCAGCGTGTACATTCCCCACAGCTTGGGTAAAGACGGGGGGTCGCTTGGGGCGTTTAGCGACTCAGTCGCTTTCCGATCTCTTCGAGAGTCAGCCGCTTCTCCTTTAGTTGGTTGATTGTCTCAATGCGCTCAACCATGTCAGGGTTGTACATCTGGTAGCCTGATTCCGTTGTCTCGGCTATTTCGAGAAGTCCTTCTTTCGTCCAGTGGCGTATTGTCGAATTGGGTACGCCAACTCGTTTTGCTAGTTGGCCAATCTTGAGAAGGGCGTCGCTGTCCTGCTCGGAAGTATCTTCGTCCGCAGTAACGGCTTTCAAGTAGATGTTCAGTGATCTCTCGACAGCCTTGGTGACGATTTTCAAGTACTCGTCCTTAGCGCCGCCTGTCTGGGCCTTTTCGAGAGAACCAATGTACGCGAGCCTATCTTGCTTGCGGATAATGGCGGGAGGAAAGCCCTTCATCATCAGAATGAGGTTCATGAGCAGCCGAGCGGCGCGACCGTTGCCATCTACAAAGGGATGAATCGTGACAAGGCGATAGTGGGCCTCGGCTGCGAGTTCGGCTGGGTGCAGTTTCGGTTTTGCCTTCAGCCAATCCTGAAACTCGTCCATCAGGTCGGGGACCTTGCGTGGGTTGGGAAAAACGACCGTCGATCCCGAGACACGAACGGGAACGCTGCGAAAGTGACCGGCGTGGGCATCGTCTATCCCTTTCAATATCAGATTGTGGATGTGGAGGATGTCCTGAGTGGAAATTTGCTGAGGCTTCCGCTTTATCTGCGTCTTCACCCAATCCAAGGCTGCGGCATGGTTGGTCGCCTCTAGATGCTCTGCCAGCGATTTCCCGCCAACGGTTATGCCCTTCTCGACGACGAGGGCAGTCTCGCGGCGAGTGAGCGTATTGCCTTCAATGGCGTTGCTCGTATAGGTGAGCTCGATGCGAAACCACTCATCCAGATTGGCGACGAGCTCGCTTGGAAGAGGCCGATGAGCGTCTAGCTCCGATTTCTTTCGGTCTAGGGCGTCAAAAGTCATCCATAAACCGTAAACCATAACGTTACGGTTTTGCAAGTGATGATTTGCTAGAGCCTATCCAAACGATAAGTCGCTCAAGGTAGGGCTCGATCGCCGAGCGAGCCGCGTTGGTTGGATCTATTCTCCGCGGCACGGCGGCAAGCGCCGGCCCTACGGATTTTGATCTAACCCCATTGAGTCCCCAAGCTGGCAAAGCCAGATAGGCCGAAGGCCGCAGAACCCACCCTCAGCCTTCAGCCTTAACCCCTTCAGCCTTTCTCGCGTACTCTAAAAAAGCCGTTGCGCGACTTCGAAGCCGAATAGGAGGGCGAAGAGGATGAGCGAGCAGACGAGAATGATGTTGGTCGCTAATCCGTTCTTCATTTCGCCGACCCATGATGCCCGGTTGTTCATGATGAGAAGGGTGGCGGCTAGAAACGGCATGAAAAACGCCCCGGCGACTGCGTAGAGGATGACGATGGTCAGTGGTCGCTGAAAGAAGAGCATCGCCAGCGGCGGGAGGGCCAGAAAGAGCAGGAAGCCCCGATAGCTCGACGAGCGGCTGGAAGTCGAGTCCGTCTTTTTGCGGCTCAGCGTTTGGATGTAGTTGGAAAAGAGATACGGAACGCCTTGCCATACTCCCAGGAGCGAGCTGAAGACGGCGCACCAAAAGCCGATCAGGAAGGCGACTTTTCCCACGGGACCGAGAATCTCCCCCAGGCGTTCGGACAAGGCCAGGATCAAGGCCGAGCCGGAGGCGTCGCCAGGCTTGGCGGTTGCGGCGATGACGATCAGGGCGATTCCGAAAAGGCCGGTGAGCGTGTAGGCCGAGCCGAGGTCTATCCAAGCGCGTCGCTGCATCGCCTGGCCCTTCCAGCCTTTTTCCCGTATCCAGTATCCGTAGCAGAGCAGAGTGGCGCTGCCGCCCACGCCACCCATCACGCCGAGGAGCAGGCGGGCGGACCCTTCGGGGATGGTGGGTATGAACAGGCCCGACAGGAGTTCTGAGGCGGGAGCGCCGATCCAGATGGCGCAGGCGATGACCATGGCGAACATGGCCGCGATCAGGCCTTTCATGATTGTCTCGAAAACGGCGTAGCGTCCGATCCACACCAGGAACGCTCCCAGCAGGGAGTGCAGGGTAGCCCACGCCGGTATGGGCAGGGCAGGGAAAAGGCTGTGAGCCGCCAGCCCGCAGGCCGAGACGAGGGCCGCGGCGACCAGAAATCCCCAAAAGCAAAGATAGAGGAGAAAGTACCAGGCCACCCAACGCGGGAGATGGCTTATCCAGCCTTCTATAAGCGTGGTGCCCGTGGCGAGCTGCCAGCGCGAGACCCCTTCGTTGAGAAAGGCCTTGAAGAGCGCCCCTAGCGCGACGACCCAGATGATGCTCAATCCGAACCGCTGCCCTGCGACTGCCGCCGCGATCAAGTCGCCCGCTCCGACTCCCGTAGCGGCCACCACAAAGCCAGGGCCCAAGGCTCGCCACCCGCGTGTTTGTTTTTCGGTTGAGGGTGTCGGAGGTTGCATCCGTTATTGGTATGCGAAATTCATATTGCCGGGCGAAGAGGCAAAATGACGACACGAGGCTCCGCTTGTCGAGAGATCGTATTCAGAAAATGGGCCCGATTAGAGAACAGCGACGGATCCCCTTGCGCTGGCCTGCTTTGGGCGGCCTAGGAACTTTTCAAGTGAGAGGTTCCCGAGGTCATTGCTCGGTCTAGGTGGACGTAGCCGCCGTCCACGAAAATAAGCTGGCCGGTCGTGTGGGAGGAGGCGGCAGAGCAGAGAAATACGGCCGTCTGGGCGATCTCCTCGATGGTGGTCGTGCGCGAACCGAAGGGGATGGATCGGTTGAGCTGAGCAAGGGCGGCTTCCGGGTCCTCAGCCTCGGCTAGCCACTGCTCGTATTGCGGAGTGATCACCTCGGCGGGTATCAGGCAGTTTACGCGAACGCCATGGGTGGCCAGGTCTACGGCCCACTCTCGCGTCAATGCGTCTATGGCGCCGTTTGCAGCGGCATAGCCGGAAGTTCCTCCTTGGCCGGTGGTTCCCGTTTTGGAACCTATGTTGAGGATCACGCCCTTGTTTTTGACAAGACCGTCTAGCCCGAAATGGGCGCAGGAGAAATAGTGAACCAGGTTGCTTTCCAAGGAGGCTCGGAAGTCTGCGGGTTCGCGTCGCAAGCCAACGGCGTCGTTCACGCCCGCATTGTTTACCAGCACGTCCAGGCCTCCCCATTGGGCATCGATTTCCTGGAGCAGCGCTTCGACCTGCCGCTCGTCCTTCATGTCGACGGCGCGAAATTCGCAGCGCTGCGCCATGTCTTCGCTCAGGCCTTGCTGTGCGTGTTGGATGCTTTCGGCGGAGCGGCCGGTGGCCAGCACCCTGGCGTCTTCCTGGAGAAAGGCGTGGACGATGCCGAGTCCGATCCCGCGAGTGCCGCCTGTCACCAATACGGTTTTTTCGTCTAGCTGGAGTTGCATGTCTAGTGGTGGTTTAGGCTGGAAAGCAGCTTGGCCCGAGGGGCTCGAAGCTCTTGTAGGTCATTACAAATTCTTGGTGGCCGAGCCCTTCGGATTTGCTGGGCGCTCCGTTGGCGACCTCGCCTAGGCGGGCTATGATCTCGTCGCCCACGGATTCGATGGTGGCCTGGCCCGAAAGGATCCTGCCCGCGTTGATATCCATGTCTTCTTCCATCCGGGCGAAGGTTTCTGGATTGGAGCAGATTTTAATGACAGGGGATATGGCGGAGCCCACCACGGATCCCCGCCCGGTGGTGAAGAGAATCAGATGGGAGCCGCAGGCGATCAGTTCGGCGATCTCGGCGCTGTCATTGATGTTTGGGAATCCGTAGCGGACTTCCCCGTCCGGCACGACGTCTAGGAGATAGAGTCCGCCAGCAGTAGGGACATCGCCAGGCTTGATTATGCCGGAAATAGGAGAGGAGCCGCTCTTGCAATAGGCGCCGAGGGATTTTTCCTCCTGAGTCGTCAAACCGCCTTCGGCGTTTCCAGGAGCAAAGCTGCCATGGCCAAGGGTTTGGTAGTACCGAGCGGCTTTGGCGACGGAGTCGAGCAAGGGTTGCCGGAGTTCGTCACGCGCCGCGCGCCGGGCCATGTCTTGTTCGCAGCCGATCAGCTCTCCGGTCTCTTCGAATATGCAGGTCGCCCCTCGCTCCACCAGGCGGTCGAAGCAGTGGCCTACCGCAGGATTGGCTGAGATGCCGCTTGCGGCATCCGAACCGCCGCAGATCGTGCCGACGACAAGTTCGTCGAATCCCATCGAAACGCGGGGGACGCGGGCCATTTCATCCAGGGCGTCATCGATCCAACGCCGCCCTTCCGCGATGGAGGCAGGGGTGCCGCCGGCCTCTTGGATGACCAATGTCTTTTGGGGACGCCCCGAGGCGCGGATGAATTCAGCGAGCCGGTCGCGATCGAAGCCCTCGCATCCCAGGGATACGAGCAGCGCGCCTCCCACATTCGCGTGCGTGCAAAGCCTCTGCAGGAGCTTTTGCGAGTAGTCGTTGGGATAGCAGCCGGAGAAACCGATGACTTGGACGCCTCTCTCCCGATAGGGGTAGGCAATCTCGCGGGCGACATGGTGGGCGCATTCTACCAGATACACCACCACGAGCGCGTTGCGTATGCCCTTGCGTCCGTCTGGCCTGAGATAGGCGGTTGTCTTGCTAGTGGCTTCCATCTCCGGACAAACGGGTTTGCGGGTTGATATAGTCGCTTTGCATGTTGTGCAGATGCACGTGTTCCCCAGACTGTATGGCTCGAGTGGTCGAGCCTATGGGCATGCCGTACTTGATGATCTTCTCGCGGGCGGAAATAGGACGCAGGGCGATCTTGTGTCCCAGGGGCAAGGCTTCGGGAAAGGACACCGGCTCGTTTTCCACTAGCAGGGTCTCTCCAGGTTCGACGCCTTTTGGCAGGATTCCTACATTGTCTTCGGGACGAAGGCGAATGAGTTGAAGGTGGGCGTCAGAACTTTCCATAGGTCAAGTACGCTTCCTTTGGATCGGTCCCGTTCATGATTGCGGTGCGGACTTTGTTTTCCGTCCGCAGGACGCGTTCGACATCTTCGATGACGGCATCGATATGATCGGCGGGAATGACGACCGATCCGTCCCGATCCGAGAAAATCCAGTCTCCGGTGCAGATTTCGACGTCTCCGATGCGGATGGGTTCGCCGAAGCTTTCCGCCCGCCATCGGCCCACGACGTCGACCGGCGTGTTGTAGCGGCAGAAAACGGGGAATCCGAGTCGAGTGATGAAGTCCGTATCGCGACAACCCCCGTCGACGACGTAGCCGAGGATTCCCTTTTTGTGGAAGGTTTCGGCTGACAGTTCTCCCATGTGCGCCAGTTCCGAGTCGTGCGGTTGGCAGACGACGACCGAGCCAGCCGGCGCCCGGGAGAGCATGGACGTCCATTGCAAAAGCGACTCGTGGGCATCGAGCCCGTCCACGCGACGGCCTTCCACCGTGAAAACCGGGCCGGCCACCTTAAGAGAATCGTCCAGCGGGCGGATCGAATGTGGAAGCGCTTGGGACGGCATGCCCATGGCGCGCAAAACATCGAAGATCGCGCCCGAATACCCTTGGAGCAACCGTTGCGCTCGGTCGTTTTCGTCAATCATGGCGGAGACTTTGGGCTTGCTCGTAGGCTTTGTCCATAGCTTTATCAGATAGAATAAAAATTATCATGAGTGATAATAAAGAGCGATCCACTGCTCCGGCCTTGGAAAAAGGGCTTGAGATCATCGAGCTGCTTGCTGCGAGCCCTAAGCCGCTGCTCCTGACCGAGATCGCTTCGGAAATCGGGAGGAAAGTCTCGGAGATCCAAAGAATGGTCAAAACGCTGGTCGTTTGCGGTTACCTGTACCGCGAATCCCAGGGTGGCTATTTTCTGTCGAGCAAGCTGTTCCGACTCGCTCGCCACTACAGCCCACACCGTCACTTGAGCGAGATCGCCCGCCCTCACATGAACGAGTTCAGCAGGGAAACGGGCGAATCGGTTCATCTGGCCGTTCGCTATGAACAAAGCGCCTTAATCATACAGGAATCGCCGGGCGATGCGCTCGTTCGGATTACGTTGCGGGTGGGAACGACGATTGACCTCACGGGATCCGCAAGCGGCTACATCCTGCTCTCCGACAAGCCTCCGCAGGCGCTTGATACGCTGTTTCCCGATCTAGAGCCGACGATCCGACGAAAGTTTGTCCGGCGCTCTCGTGATTTGGCGACCAATGGCTATCTCTATCAAGCGAGCTCCGCTTACCACGGCTTGCACGATCTTGGAGTGCCGGTGCGCCTTCCGGATGGATCGGTGGTTGCGGCATTGACGACCACTTGGGCGAAGCATCGCTCCGATCCGGCATCGGAAGTCGATTTGCTCGAGCCGCTGCTGAAATGCGCTGCCGCTATCGGCGGACAGCTTCAATCCGCCTGACTTGTTTCCGACCCCTAAAAAAGTTCTCATTTGAAGTCATCTAACATTCATCTCGGTTGCGTCGAGTGCGACCATCTCAGTATCGCGATGGTTGTCGCGAACCGTATTGCCAAGGAGTCTCCCGTGAACCTTTTGGGTTTGGAGCCTTTGGGAACCGAGCGGATACAGATACGGATTTCAGATCCTCTTATCGGCAATGTGCAAAGCGCCTTGGATTCTGCTGAGTTGCATGGGGAAGCATTGCGCGGCCGTGTGATGGTGAAGCTTCTGGGGGCTGTATCAGAGGATCTGATGTCTCTGAATGCGGCGCCCAATTCAATCAACGGTCTCTACGGGGGACGCGAGGAACTTACGCTATACGACTACAAGCCAAACCAAAAAACTATGTCGAACAATACGAACGCTCTAGGAATTCTCGAAACGCAGGGGCTTACGGCGGCGCTGAAGGCTACGGACGCGATGCTGAAGTCCGCTCAAGTCTCTCTCGTCGGCAAGGAGAAGATAGGAGCCGCCTACGTCACGATTATTATCCGTGGTGATGTGGCTGCCGTGGAAGCCGCCTTGCGGGCCGGCAGCGAAGCGGTGGGAGACCTCGGCAAGCTAATCGCCGCAGAGCTGATCGCGCGGCCCCATGAAGACATGCTTGCGCTCTTGCCAGCGATGGTCGGCCAGCCTTTGGCGTCTGCCAACAGTAAGTGACTTTCGATCGATACGATAGATAAAACTAAAACCGATACCATGCCATGTCAGGACTTATAAAGGGAGTTTTCGTACCAACCGTTGTTCCTTACACCAAGGACGGAAGTATTGATGAAGCAGAGCTTGAGCACATCATCCATTGGCTCATTCGAAAAGGAATTAGCGGCCTTTATCCGAACGGCAGCATGGGCGAATTTATTCGTCTGAGCTTCGAGGAGCGCAAAAAGGTGGTCGAGATCATTGCCCGTGCAGCAGGCGGGCGGGTACCGATCTTGGCGGGCGCGGCAGAGCCGAATATAGACATGGTTCTGGACATGTGCAGACATTGTGCCGACCTAGGCTGCCGGGCAGTGTCGCTTACCGGTCCTTACTACTACAAAGTAAGCCAAGAGAGCATCGAGCAGTATTTTCGAGAGATCGCCCAGCGTTCGCCGATCGATATCATTCTCTATAACATCCCGCAATTCGCCAATGAGATCAGCCTGCCGGTGCTCGAACGGCTCGCGCTAGATTGCCCGCGAATCGTCGGAGTCAAAGACAGCAGCATGGACATGTGCCGGATGCTCCACACGCTCAACGCCGTCAAAGGCCAACGGCCTGCGTTTTCGGTTTTGGTAGGTTGGGAAGAGCTTTTCGTGCCGTCGCTATTTATGGGAGCGGATGGAGGGACGCTTTCCACAGCGGGGGTCGCTCCCGAAGCCATAATGAAGATGTACCATGCGGCCCGGTCCGGCGCTTGGGCCGAGGCGAAGCGGATGCAATTCAAATTGCTCGAAGTGTTTCAAGCTATGGTCTCGGCGACGAATTTTCCGGAGGGATTTCGGGCTGGCTACGAGATTCGCGGCTTTCGCGTGGGGCCCGCCCGCCATCCGCTTTCGGTAGACGAGCGTCGTTGCATGGAGGAAATCCGAGGCCGAATTGCTTGCTTGTTAGCGGAATGCGGATTCCCGGAAGCTGCCGAGACCTGCGCGGCTGTCGGCGGCGGCAAGACTTCAAGTAGCAAGGACGAGCGGGATGCCTTGGTGCGCAGCATCGTCAGAGACGTATTGAAGAACATCGAACCGAAAGGCCAATAGCTATGAGTCAACCCCAACTTTTGGATACGCATCTACATCTATTGGAGCCGGAGCGCTTCTCCTACGACTGGGCCAAGGACTTTCCCGTTTTTTCCGGCAAGACTTTCGCTGTCGAAAGCTACGCCGGGCTTGCCGGAGGGGAGGTGGGCGGAGCGTTGTTCATGGAAGCGGATGTCGCGCCCAGCCAGATGGTTTCGGAGGCGCAGCGCTATCTCGCTCTAGCGGAAGATCCCGCTTCGATCCTAGAGGGTGTCATCGCGGCTTGCCGACCGGAAGCTCCCGGCTTTCTTGCCCATGTCGAAAAGATCGCCCACCCTAAGCTCAAGGGGTTCCGACGCGTCCTGCACACGCAACCGGACGCGCTTTCTCAGGACCGCCTCTTTCGGGAAAACCTAGATAGCCTTGGTCGCGAGGGCTATCCCTTCGACCTTTGCGTATTGGCTTGGCAACTACCTTTGGCCGCTGAGCTGGCAAGTGCTTGCGAGGGCACGGTCTTTGTCCTTGATCACTGCGGCGCGTCTGGCATCGGTAGCGATCCGGAGAGCTTCGAGAATTGGAAGTCCGAGATGGGGAAGCTAGCCCGTCTCCAGAACGTCGTTTGCAAGATATCCGGCATCATCGCCTACTTTGGCGATCAGCCGTCGATCGACTCGTTGCGCCCGTTCGTAGAGGTTTGTGCCGAGCTGTTTGGACCTGACCGGATCGTATGGGGGAGTGACTACCCGGTCTGCAATCTAGGCGCGGATGTGGCTACTTGGATTCGTTTTATCCATGAGCTCTTCGGCAATGAATCGTCTGAGAGCCGTCGACGTTTCTTCAGCGAGAACGCTGCTCGCGTCTACAATCTCTAGCCTGGATCATATGTTGGATTCCGTGACGAGCGGTTGCCGCTAGCGTCCGAACCACCTTATAAGGCCCGCCCGGGTCGTCTTCTCGGAGAGAAACGAAGCTCGACTGCGGGCGTTGGATTTGCTGCTCTTTACGGCGAATTCCAACTCTTCCTGTCATGCCTTTTGACAATCATTACCACAATCTTGTCTCAGAAAAGCCACAGTCTCACACCCGACTGATTCGCGATTACGAAGGAGCGAACTCCGACTTTGATTTCATCATCGTCGGCTCCGGGATCGGGGGTGGCATCCTCGCGGATGACCTAGCTGACAACCTGGGTGATTCGAAGCGGATTCTCGTTCTCGACGCGGGATCCTTTATCTACCCGACTCATGTCTACAACATTAGCCGCTATTCCAACGGCGCCGTGGCGCGGCACTTTGGAGTAGTGAACATAGAGCGGGACCAGAATGACCCGGTTCATTTCATCGGAGAAGAGCCTCAAATGAATCTGGGAGGACGGTCGGTATTTTGGTCCGGCCTGATTCCCACTCCTCAGAAATGGGAAAGGGATTTTTTCCCGCCTGAAGTGCAGGCCGACTTCGAAAACGACTACCTGACAGAAGCAGGCGATAAGATGAACGCATCTATCTCCTTAGGCGAATTCGCAGACTCGATGGTCAAGCTGTTTCGGGACTCGGACCTTAGCGAAGATTTCGTAATCGAAGAAACGCCAAGAGCCGTTCACCAGCCCTACCTTCAGGCCGATGGGCAGCCCAAAGGAGAATACTACACGGAGCCGACCGGCGTCTTTAACACTGCTGAGCTTTTGGTCAATCAAGCGGGCCTCACCCCGGGTAGCGGCTTCGATGGCAACGGTCTTTTCATAAAGCTAAACGCATTCGTCGAAGCGATCAACGAGACGCCGGAAGGATGGCAGGAAGTCGTGGTCACTGACACTCTCAGCAAGAGCCAACGAAGCTATTACGCTCCCAAGGCTGTCATTGCGGCAGGTTCGACCGAGAGTCCCAAGCTGATAAATCGATCCTCGGTGTATCATAAATTTCCCGACAACGTAAGACGGCATGTCGGCTTCGGATTGACTGACCATCCCGTAAGCTCGGAGGCCCAGATTTTCGTCAAGAAAGCCCAGCTCGAGAAAAACGGGACTATCGTACAGAGCATACCCATCGAGCGGGACGATCATGCGAAGATAGTATTCTACTCGAAAGGCAAGCTCGATCAGAACGGCCACATCCAGTTTCCATTTAATATAGAAATGAACATCAATCACGAGTACTGGCACCTGCGGCACAATGATCCCTCGTCCGGTATTCCAGATTTGTCTGACGAAGACCGCGATAAAGTGAGAGTGGATATCAAGTTCAGCTTCGCCAACCTGCTCGACAATTACAACGGGATCCTCTCCTGGTACAACGATGGCTATAAGCCGCACGTCAGATTCAAAAGATGGTATCAATATCACCTCTTGAACGAACGCTTTCCCAAAATCGCCGGTTGGCAGAAAGACAAGATCAGTTTCTTGAACCTCCTACGCGAAACCAAGAACCGTGTCTTCAGTCACTTCGAGATAGAAGGGTACGGAGCAGACCCCTTTTACTCCAACGATGGCTGGCCTTTCGGTTGGGGGACCGTGCATCACGCCTGCGGAACCCTGCGAATGCCATGGAAGGAGCGCCGAGGGCAGGCAAACTTCAATTTCTCCGATTCCGTGGTGGATACGAACCTGAAAGTCAAAAACACGGCTGGCCTCTACGTGTGCGACATGTCGGTCATGCCCATAAGTACCGCAGCCAATCCCGTCCGCGCCTTAGGAGGACTAGCCCTGCGTCTCTCAAGGCACCTGCGGCAATAGTCCTAGCTCTACTTTGTTAAATTGATGTTTGTAGGGCCGGCGCTTGTCGCCGAGCCGCGTAAATTCTATCCGTTCTTTGCCTTTCGACAAGCTCAAGGTCTGCAACGGCTCGGCGGCAAGCGCCGGTCCTGCATTTCAGCCATTCCAACTATCTAAAAAAGTAGGCCTAGGCAACCCCAAGTTTTGGATACGAGGCGTAGCTATCAAGAGTTGCCAAAGTTAAGGCAGTCAAACTTCCGCCGTCAGTCTGGACTCCCTCAGCCCTCAGTCTAAACCCCTTCAGCCTTTCACGCTCCCACAACAGAAAACTTCAACTTTTTCAACACGCTCCGTGTGGCGGGGATCTCTATTGCCGCTTCGGGATCTCTCCCCTTCTTGGACCTTGCCTGAATGGGGCTGGACATGGCTTCGATGCATTGCATACTGCAGGGTCCCATTTTCCTCCCTCCTCGCCCCCACCTGCCTTGCAGCATGATCCGTAGATTTTGCGACGTCGCTCTTTTGGTATTCGGTCTGCTGCTTTCAGCGGAAGTTGGCGCCCAGACGGACGATAGCGAGACGCCCTTGGCATTGTATGGAGTCGGTCGAAACCATTGGGGGCAGCTAGGCCAGGGAAGATCGAGTATCGATCCCTTGCCCGAGACCTTTCTCCAATCGGATGTCTTGAAAGCCTCTGCGGGCACTCTTTTCAGCGCCTTTGTTACGGCGGATGGCGAGTTGATGGGAACGGGGCAAAACACCGATGGGCAGATGGGAGCCCATGTGGCATTCGATTTCTTCGCCGATCCCAGATTGATCGACACGGACGTAGCTGATCTGTCGTCCGGCGCTGCCAATATCATGTATATCAAGTCGGATGGGGCGCTTTGGGGGATCGGCAGCAATGTAAACGGCGAGTTGGGTGACGGGACCACGACGCGTACCTGGGATCCGGTGCAGGTCGCGACCGACGTCATTTCCGTTTCAGCCGGACGCCACCGCGACTTGGGTCACACTTTGTTCATCAAGTCGGACAACACGCTCTGGGGGATGGGGATGAACGCCACCGGGCAGCTTGGCGATGGCGGAAGCGCTCTGCCGCGAACTTCGCCAATCAAGATTGCCGACGGTGTTGCGCAGGCCTCCGCCGGTATTGGGCACAGCGTCTATATTGCCCTGAACGGCAATCTCTATGCTATGGGATGGAATCAGCTGGGCCAACTGGGCGACGGGACTTTCGAGACTCGTACCGAACCGGTGTTGATCGATACGAACGTCAGCAAAGCGGTAGCGGGCAACAATCAAAGCTACTACATAAAGGAAGACGGGACATTGTATGCCACCGGGGCGAATCTTCCCGGCCAAGGTCCGGAGACGAACACTCCCATCGTTTTGGATACGAACGTGGAGGATGTCGACGCGGGCTACGGCCAAGATGGGTGGTACCTGAAGGATGGCCAATGGCTAAGCTTGAAGGACCAGTCTTTCAAGCTGACAGGTCATCGACGCATCTCGCTTGGAGCGGAGCACACGCTCTATTTGCAGGTGGATCCAGCGAGTCTGCCGTCCATTCGGATCAGCGGGATCGCAAAGACGGAATCTGAAACCCTGGCTATCACCGCAGTGCCCGGAGGCGAGCCGATTGACTATCAGCTTTATTCGAGCAGCGATTTGGAGTCGTGGGATCTTCATCCGGAGCAAAACAGGACTGTGTCGGAAGGTTCTATCGTTTTCGAAGTCGGCTGCCCGGAAACTTCCGAACCTCAGTTCTTTCAGATCTGGGGAGAGGAGTAGGGGAGCGCAAGGCCTCGCGGCGCGTAAAGCAAGCTGCAGTCAAGCGCCCGGTAGTTGCCTATTCTTCACATTACAGGGCTGGCCTCCGGTTGAGTCCTTGCGAGAGACTCCTGGCATGAGTTCGCATTCCAAGGCCTCCCGTAGAGAGTTCATTAGATTGGCAAGCCTGACAGGAGCCGCTGCCATCTCCTCGCAAGCCTTTGCCGCCGGGTCGAAAAAGACCCAGGGTATCCCCAAGAATCTCATCTTTCTCGTCGTTGACGGAATGGGCACCGGCACCCTGTCTCTCGCCGAGGTCTACAATCGGCGATTGAATGGACGGTCCTCGGCGTGGTTCGACCTCTACAAGAAAGGGGGCTACACGCGCTGCTTGCAAGACACCGCCTCCGCAGACTCTCCGGTTACCGACTCCGCCGCGGCAGGAAGCGCCTGGGGATGCGGCCAGAGAACAAACAACGGAGCCATCAACGTCACGCCCGACGGCATGCGGCCCACGCCCCTTTTTCTCCTGGCGAAGGACGCGGGGAAAGCCACCGGTCTCGTTTCGACTTGCAGGATCACGCACGCGACTTCCGCCAGCTTCGTGGCGAATATAGAAGAACGGAATGAGGAGGACGCCATCGCGGACCAATACCTGGAGCGCGAACTCGATGTCTATCTAGGCGGCGGTCTGCGTCACTTTAAACGGGAGGGCTCGGACCTCCTGGAGCCCTTCAAAGCGAAAGGCTACGCCCTTGCCACCGACAGGAAGTCGCTAAGGAAATCGAAAAAGGCAAACAAGCTGCTCGGCCTCTTCAGCGACAGCCACATTCCCTACGCTATCGACCGCCAGAACAGCGAGGCACACAAAGATATTCCGAGCCTCGAGTCGATGTTCGAATCGGCCCTCGAGATCCTCAGCCGCAATCCTCAAGGCTTCGTCTTGCAAGTCGAAGCGGGACGAGTCGACCACGCCGGGCATGACAATGACCCTGCGACGATTGTTCACGAACAGCTCGAATTCGATCGCTGCATTCCGATTGCCCGGAAGTTCCTGGAAAAGGATCCCGACACGCTCATTGTTTTGACCACCGATCACGGCACCGGCGGTTGCCAGCTGAACGGCGTCGGTAGCGGTTATCTGGATACCTTTGACGCCCTCGATAGCCTCTCGAAGGTAAGCGGCAGTTTCGAGTCTCTCCATGCTCGCTACGAGGAAACCGGAAGCTTCGATGGCCCGGCCTTTGCCAAAATGACTGGCATCTCGGTGTCGGAAGAGCAGGCCCAGCAAGTCGTCGAGCTCGTTCCGCAACGCAATGGCTATTTCAATGCAGCGGTAGCAGGCGTATTCGAGCAGGAACTGCTGGAAAAGACCGGTGTCGCCTTCTCGTCCTACAATCATACCGCCGAGCACGTCGAATTTCTCGCCATGGGCCCCGGCCACGAAGCCTTCCCGCCGTTCATCTATAACTACCAAGTCAACGGAATCCTGCGAGATCTGCTGAAGGTCTAGGCGGCTTTCGTTTAGTTGGTCGCATTTGACGGTCACCTGATCAGGAGCCTGCGGCCTCTCGAAAGGCGTATCATAGATCGATTTACAAGGTAGGGCCCGATCGTCCCGCAAATGCGCATTGGCGTCAACTTAACGGAAGAAGCATCCTTTGGAGGGCAACGCTCCGTCGTTGCCGCGCCGGTTTTTCCCTCTGTAGGCTCTGCGGCAATGAC